>CP167917.1:0-661567 GCA_041504365.1 Dryocola sp. LX212
GTGTCACTTTCGCTTTGGCAGCAGTGTCTTGCCCGATTGCAGGATGAGTTACCAGCCACAGAATTCAGTATGTGGATACGCCCCCTACAGGCGGAACTGAGCGATAACACGCTGGCCCTTTATGCGCCAAACCGTTTCGTGCTTGATTGGGTAAGGGATAAATACCTCAATAATATCAATGGACTGTTAAATGATTTCTGCGGCAACGACGCGCCACTGCTGCGCTTTGAAGTGGGCAGCAAACCCGTCAGTCAGACCCTGAATCAGCAGGCTGTGGCGACGGCCGCCCCGGCTCAGACCGCTCGCGTGGCAGCGCCTATGCGCCCAAGCTGGGACAACCTCCCGGCGCCCGCCGAACAGTCCTACCGCTCGAACGTCAACGTTAAGCACACCTTCGATAACTTCGTGGAAGGTAAATCGAACCAGCTGGCCCGTGCTGCGGCACGACAGGTGGCGGATAACCCAGGCGGCGCCTATAACCCTCTCTTCCTCTATGGCGGGACGGGTTTAGGTAAAACGCACCTGCTGCACGCGGTGGGTAACGGCATCATTGCCCGTAAGCCAAACGCCAAAGTAGTGTATATGCACTCCGAGCGCTTTGTTCAGGACATGGTAAAAGCCCTGCAAAACAATGCGATTGAAGAGTTTAAACGCTACTACCGCTCCGTTGACGCGCTGCTTATCGATGACATTCAGTTCTTTGCCAATAAAGAGCGCTCGCAGGAAGAGTTCTTCCATACGTTCAACGCGCTGCTCGAAGGCAACCAGCAGATCATCCTGACGTCGGATCGTTACCCAAAAGAGATCAACGGTGTTGAGGATCGTCTGAAATCCCGCTTCGGCTGGGGCCTGACCGTTGCGATCGAACCGCCGGAATTAGAAACTCGCGTGGCGATCCTGATGAAAAAGGCGGACGAGAACGACATTCGCCTGCCGGGTGAAGTGGCCTTCTTTATTGCCAAGCGTCTGCGCTCTAACGTACGTGAGCTGGAAGGGGCGCTGAACCGCGTCATTGCCAACGCCAACTTTACCGGCCGGGCGATTACCATCGACTTTGTGCGTGAAGCCCTACGCGATCTGCTGGCGCTGCAGGAAAAACTCGTCACCATCGACAATATCCAGAAAACGGTGGCCGAGTACTATAAGATTAAAATTGCTGACCTGTTGTCGAAACGTCGTTCCCGCTCCGTTGCCCGCCCACGTCAGATGGCGATGGCGCTGGCGAAAGAGCTGACGAACCACAGCCTGCCGGAAATCGGCGATGCTTTTGGCGGTCGCGACCATACTACCGTGCTGCACGCCTGCCGTAAGATTGAGCAGCTGCGTGAAGAAAGCCACGACATCAAAGAAGATTTCTCTAACCTAATCAGAACATTATCTTCGTGACGCTATGAAATTTACCGTTGAACGTGAAACTTTATTAAAACCGCTGCAACAGGTGAGTGGCCCGCTTGGTGGCCGTCCTACGTTACCGATTCTCGGCAACCTGCTGTTGCAAGTTGCGGAAGGTGCGCTCTCCTTAACCGGAACCGATCTGGAAATGGAGATGGTCGCGCGCGTGGCGCTGGTGCAGCCACATGAGCCGGGAGCAACCACCGTCCCTGCCCGCAAATTCTTTGATATTTGCCGCGGCCTGCCGGAAGGCGCAGAGATAGCCGTACAGCTCGAGGGGGACCGCATGCTGGTTCGCTCCGGGCGCAGCCGCTTCTCGCTGTCCACCCTGCCGGCGGCAGATTTCCCGAACCTGGACGACTGGCAAAGCGAAGTCGAATTCACGCTGCCGCAGGCGACCATGAAGCGCCTGATTGAAGCCACGCAGTTCTCTATGGCCCATCAGGACGTTCGCTACTACCTCAACGGCATGCTGTTTGAAACCGAAGGGGAAGAGCTGCGTACGGTTGCCACGGACGGACACCGTCTGGCGGTGTGCTCCATGCCGGTTGGCCAGTCTTTGCCTAATCATTCGGTGATCGTGCCTCGTAAAGGCGTGATTGAGCTGATGCGTATGCTCGACGGTGGTGACACGCCGCTTCGCGTACAGATTGGCAGCAATAACATCCGCGCGCACGTCGGCGATTTTATCTTCACTTCGAAGCTGGTTGATGGCCGTTTCCCGGATTACCGCCGCGTATTGCCGAAGAACCCGGATAAACATCTGGACGCAGGTTGCGACCTGCTGAAGCAGGCCTTTGCCCGTGCGGCCATTCTCTCTAACGAGAAATTCCGCGGCGTGCGCCTGTATGTCAGCCAGAACCAGATCAAAATCACCGCCAACAACCCGGAGCAGGAAGAAGCAGAAGAAATTCTGGATGTCTCCTACGACGGTACCGATCTGGAAATTGGCTTTAACGTCAGCTACGTGCTGGATGTGCTCAACGCGCTGAAGTGCGAGAACGTGCGCATCCTGCTGACGGACTCTGTTTCCAGCGTGCAGATTGAAGATGCTGCTTCACAAGCGGCAGCCTATGTTGTGATGCCGATGAGACTGTAGATGTCCCTCACCAGGCTGTTAATTAAAGATTTTCGCAACATAGAAAACGCGGATCTGGCTTTAGGCCCCGGCTTCAACTTTCTGGTTGGCGCCAACGGCAGCGGTAAAACCAGTGTGCTTGAGGCGATTTATACCCTTGGGCACGGCCGCGCATTTCGCAGTCTGCAAACCGGGCGAGTGATTCGCCACGAACAGGATGCATTTGTATTACACGGAAGGTTGCAGGACGGCGAAAGGGAAACCTCCGTCGGCCTGACGAAGGACCGGACGGGCGACAGTAAAGTACGCATTGACGGCAGCGACGGTCACAAAGTGGCGGAGCTGGCGCTATTAATGCCTATGCAACTCATCACCCCCGAAGGGTTTACTTTACTCAACGGCGGCCCCAAATACCGTAGAGCCTTCCTCGACTGGGGATGTTTCCATAACGAACCCGGTTTTTTTGTCGCCTGGAGCAACCTTAAACGCCTGCTCAAGCAGCGCAACGCAGCGCTTCGCCAGGTGACACGCTATGCGCAGCTGCGCCCGTGGGACATGGAACTTATCCCGCTGGCCGAGCAAATCAGCCGCTGGCGCGCCGAATACAGCGCCGCCATTGCGGAAGATATGGCAGACACCTGCGCGCAATTTTTGCCGGAGTTTTCACTGAGCTTCTCCTTCCAGCGGGGCTGGGAAAAAGAGAGTGATTACGGTGAGGTACTGGAACGCAGTTTCGAACGCGACCGCCAGCTGACCTATACCGCTCATGGCCCTCACAAAGCTGATTTCCGAATTCGCGCCGATGGCGCGCCCGTCGAGGACACCCTGTCTCGCGGTCAGCTTAAGCTACTGATGTGCGCCCTGAGACTGGCGCAGGGTGAGTTTCTCACCCGACAGAACGGGCAACGATGCCTGTATCTGATTGATGATTTTGCCTCTGAACTAGATGATGCACGTCGTGGTCTATTAGCCAGCCGGTTAAAGGCAACGGAATCACAGGTTTTTGTCAGCGCGATAAGCGCAGAACACGTGATGGATATGACGGACAAAAATTCAAAGATGTTCGCCGTGGATCAGGGTAAAATAGCGGATTAACCCAAGAATAATTGAGCGAGAAACGTTGATGTCGAATTCTTATGACTCCTCCAGTATCAAAGTCCTTAAGGGGCTGGATGCGGTACGTAAACGCCCGGGCATGTATATCGGCGATACGGATGACGGCACCGGTCTGCACCACATGGTATTTGAGGTCGTGGATAACGCAATCGACGAAGCACTCGCCGGTCACTGTAAAGACATTGTTGTCACCATCCACGCCGATAACTCCGTCTCCGTAACGGATGATGGCCGTGGCATTCCAACGGGTATTCACCCGGAAGAAGGCGTGTCCGCAGCGGAAGTTATCATGACCGTCCTGCACGCAGGTGGTAAATTCGATGACAACTCCTATAAAGTCTCCGGTGGTTTGCACGGTGTGGGCGTATCGGTTGTAAACGCCCTATCCCAGAAGCTGGAACTGTTGATTCGCCGCGAAGGCAAAACGCATCAGCAAACCTATGTGCACGGCGTGCCTCAGGCACCATTGGCCGTTACCGGCGACACAGACGTAACCGGTACTCAGGTGCGCTTCTGGCCGAGCCACGAAACCTTCACCAATGTCATTGAGTTTGAATACGATATCCTGGCCAAGCGCCTGCGCGAGCTGTCGTTCCTCAACTCCGGCGTGTCTATCCGCCTGATCGACAAACGCGATGGCCGTGAGGACCACTTCCATTACGAAGGGGGTATCCGCGCTTTCGTTGAGTACCTCAACAAGAACAAAACGCCCATTCATCCGACCGTATTCTATTTCAGCACTGAAAAAGACGGCATCGGCGTGGAAGTAGCGCTGCAGTGGAACGACGGTTTCCAGGAAAATATCTACTGCTTCACCAACAACATCCCGCAGCGCGACGGTGGTACCCACCTTGCAGGTTTCCGCGCGGCGATGACGCGTACCCTGAACGCGTACATGGATAAAGAAGGCTACAGCAAGAAAGCGAAGGTCAGCGCCACCGGCGACGATGCCCGTGAAGGCCTGATTGCCGTCGTTTCTGTAAAAGTGCCGGATCCTAAATTCTCCTCGCAGACCAAAGACAAACTGGTTTCTTCAGAGGTGAAATCCGCGGTTGAGCAGCAGATGAACGAACTGCTGGCTGAATACCTGTTGGAAAACCCGTCGGACGCGAAAATCGTCGTCGGCAAAATTATCGATGCGGCTCGCGCCCGTGAAGCAGCTCGTCGCGCACGTGAGATGACCCGCCGCAAAGGCGCGCTGGATCTGGCAGGCCTGCCGGGTAAGCTGGCAGACTGTCAGGAACGCGACCCGGCCCACTCCGAACTGTACCTGGTGGAAGGGGACTCGGCGGGCGGCTCTGCAAAACAGGGGCGTAACCGTAAGAATCAGGCGATCCTGCCGCTGAAGGGTAAAATCCTCAACGTTGAGAAGGCGCGCTTCGACAAAATGCTGGCTTCTCAGGAAGTAGCAACGCTGATTACCGCGCTGGGCTGCGGCATTGGCCGTGACGAATACAACCCGGACAAGCTGCGCTACCACAGCATCATCATCATGACGGATGCGGACGTCGATGGTTCACACATCCGTACCCTGCTGCTGACCTTCTTCTACCGTCAGATGCCTGAAATTGTTGAGCGTGGCCACGTGTATATCGCCCAGCCGCCGCTTTACAAAGTGAAGAAAGGCAAGCAGGAGCAGTACATCAAAGATGATGAGGCGATGGACCAGTACCAGATCTCCATCGCTCTGGACGGCGCAACGCTGCATACCAACGCCAGCGCACCGGCTATTTCAGGCGAAGTGCTTGAAAAACTGGTTTCTGAGTTCAACGCCACCCAGAAAATGATTGGCCGCATGGAGCGCCGCTATCCGCGCAATCTGCTGAACAATCTGGTTTATCACCCGACGCTTGCCGAAGCCGACCTGTCTGACGAAGACAAAGTGGTCGACTGGGTCAATGTGCTGGTGGAAACGCTGAATGAAAAAGAGCAGCACGGCAGCACCTGGAATGCGATTGTGCGTGAAAACCGCGAGCTGAGCATTTTCGAACCGGTTATTCGCGTTCGTACCCACGGCGTTGACACCGACTACCCGCTGGAGCACGAATTTGTGGTCGGCGGTGAATACCGTCGTCTGTGCGCGCTGGGCGAGAAGCTGCGTGGTCTGATTGAAGAAGACGCGTTCATCGAACGTGGCGAACGTCGTCAGCCGATTGCCAGCTTCGAACAGGCGCTGGAGTGGCTGGTGAAAGAGTCCCGTCGTGGCCTGTCTATTCAGCGCTACAAAGGGCTGGGCGAAATGAATCCGGACCAGCTGTGGGAAACCACCATGGATCCAGAAAGCCGCCGCATGCTGCGCGTGACCGTAAAAGACGCGATTGCTGCGGATCAGCTGTTCACCACCCTGATGGGTGATGCGGTTGAACCACGTCGTGCGTTCATCGAAGAAAACGCCCTGAAAGCGGCGAACATCGATATCTAAGCGGTACTCTGCCGGTGGGCGCCTGCCCACCGGCAATTCTTCGTTTTATCCCCAAATTTTCGCGCTAAATTCCCCCCGTAACGTACACTTTTAAAGCAAACGTCGTAATCGTAAGAGGACACAATCATGGGTCTGTTCGATCAGGTTACCGGCATGATGGGGGGCGGCGAAGCAGGAAAATTTAAAGTCGTCCTCGAGTGGATAAATCAGCAGGGTGGGATTCAGGCGATACTGGAGCAGTTCCGGCAAAAAGGCTTTGGCGAGGTCGTCAGCTCGTGGCTGAGCGGCGCGCACAACCAGAGCGTCAGCCCGGAGCAGGTTCAGGAGGTGCTGGGTACGCCCGCTATCAGCGGACTGGCTGAAAAACTGGGAATTGACGTGACAAGCGCGTCGCAGCTGCTTTCCGAGCAGTTCCCGAAAATCGTTGATGCGCTTTCGCCCGGCGGCGAGGTCAAGCATGACGATGAAGACCTTCTCACCAAGGGTTTCCACCTGCTCAGAGATAAGTTCTTCAGCTAACCGACAACGCCACCTGCGGGTGGCGTTTTTTATGGAAAAAGGGGCCCAATCTGCGCGAAATGTAGCTCTATTTTTGTGTGCCGAATCGCGTTAGCATGAAATAAACTCCTTACCTCAGGAAAGACCATGCCAATAAAACTGATCGCGATTGATATGGACGGCACGCTGCTGTTGCCTGATCACACCATCTCCCCGGCAGTAAAAGATGCCATTGCCAAAGCCCGCGAACGCGGCGTAAACGTTGTGCTCTGCACCGGTCGTCCTTATGCGGGCGTTGAGAACTACCTGCGTGAGCTGCATATGGATCAGCCAAACGACTACTGCATCACCTATAACGGTGCGCTGGTCCAGAAGGCGAACGACGGCAGTACCGTGGCGCAAACCGCGCTGAACTACGATGACTATCGCTACCTGGAGCAGGTCTCCCGCGAGGTGGGTTCGCACTTCCACGCATTGGATCGCCATACGCTCTACACCGCCAACCGCGATATCAGCTACTACACGGTGCATGAATCCTTCATCGCCAATATCCCGCTGGTGTTCTGCGAAGCGGAAAATATGGCGAAAAACGGCGAGTTCCTGAAGGTGATGATGATTGACGATCCGGTCGTTCTGGACAAAGCGATTGCAAAAATCCCGGACGAGGTCAAAGAGCGCTATACGCTGCTGAAAAGTGCCCCTTACTTCCTGGAAATTCTCGATAAACGCGTAAACAAAGGCACCGGCGTGAAGGCGCTGGCGGAGTCGCTGGGTATCAAGCGCGAAGAAGTCATGACGCTGGGCGATCAGGAAAACGACATTGCGATGCTTGAATACGCGGGCATGGGTGTGGCGATGGAAAACGCCATCGATAAGGTCAAAGAAGTCAGCAACTTCGTGACTAAATCCAACCTGGAAGACGGTGTTGCCTACGCGATTGAGAAGTTTGTGCTGAACTAATAGTATCCCCCTCTCTGAAAGCCCCGGCAACATGCTGGGGTTTTTTTGTCTGTAAGCTTAACTGATTGTCTATTATGTGATCTAAATTGTAGTACAACATATATTGTTTGTACTACATTGTGTCCACGGCAAACGCAGAGTGCTTCAAGGTTGTACTTCAAAATAGCGCTGTTTTTCAGCACTCACGGTAAAGTAGTGGCTGTTTCCACTTTGATTAACAGGATTAGCCATGACCAAGACCGACCGCATTATCGTGACGCTGGGCAAACAGATCGTTGGCGGCAAATACACGCCGGGTGCAGCGTTACCAGCAGAAGCGGAGCTGTGTGAAGAGTTTGAAACCTCGCGCAACATTATTCGTGAAGTGTACCGCTCGCTGATGGCGAAGCGGCTGGTGGAGATGAAGCGTTATCGCGGGGCGTTTGTACTGCCACGCAATCAGTGGAACTACCTGGATACCGAAGTGCTGCAGTGGGTGCTGGAAAACGACTATGACCCAAGGCTGATCGGCGCGATGAGCGAGGTGCGTAACCTTGTGGAACCAGCTATCGCCCGCTGGGCGGCGGAACGGGCTACCTCGAACGACCTGGCAAGAATCGAAGCCGCGCTTAACGACATGGTGGCCCACAACCAGGATCGCGATGCCTTTAACGAGGCGGATATCCGCTATCACGAAGCGGTGCTGGAATCGGTGCACAACCCGGTTTTACAGCAGCTCAGCATTGCTATCAGCTCACTGCAGCGTGCCGTCTTTGAGCGCACCTGGATGGGCGATGAGGCCAACATGCCGAAAACGCTGGCGGAACACAAAGCGCTGTTTGATGCGATACGCCATCAGGACAGCCAGGCTGCGGAGCAGGCGGCGATGACCATGATCGCCAGCTCCACCCAACGACTAAAGGACATCACATGACATCTCGCTACATCGCTATTGACTGGGGTTCGACCAACCTGCGCGCCTGGTACTATCAGGACGGTGCCTGCGTTGACAGTCGGCAAACCGCGGCCGGGATCACCCGGCTGAACGGCAAATCCCCACAGGCGGTGTTCGAGGAAGTAACCCACGGCTGGCGTGAAGACAAAACGCCGGTGCTGATGGCGGGCATGGTTGGCAGCAATGCGGGCTGGAAAACAGCCCCTTATCTTCCCTGCCCGGCGCAGTTTTCTGACCTCAGCCAGCAGCTTATTCCGGTGCTGGACAACGTCTGGATTATCCCCGGCATGAGCGTGCAGCGTGAAGACAACCGCAACGTCATGCGCGGCGAAGAGACCCAGCTGCTGGGGGCCAGAACCCTCAGCCAGTCCCCGCTTTACGTCATGCCGGGAACCCACTGCAAATGGGTGCAGGCCGATGAACGCACGGTGCAGGACTTCCGCACCGTGATGACCGGCGAGCTGCACTATCTCCTGCTGAATCACTCTCTGGTCGGCGCTGGCCTGCCGGAGCAACAGGCAAGCCTCGGCGCCTTCAGGGCCGGGCTGGAGCGGGGCGTAAACGACCGCGATTTACTCCCTCGCCTGTTTGAAGTCCGCGCCGCCCACGTGCTGGGTAATTTACCGCGCGAAGAGGTGAGCGAGTTTCTTTCCGGGCTGCTTATTGGCAACGAAGCGGCGGCGATGACCCGCCATTACGCGCTGAGCCAGCAGCATCCCGTCACCCTCGTGGCTAACCCGTCCCTGAGCCAGCGCTACGTTAGCGCGCTTGCGCTGCTGGGCTTCCAGGCTTCGGTTCTGGACGGCGACGAGGCATTCCAGGCAGGAATAAGGAGTATTGCAAATGCAGTGGCAAACTAACCTTCCGCTGATCGCGATTTTGCGCGGCATCACCCCGGACGAAGCATACGCCCACGTTGCGGCCTTACTGGACGCGGGGTTTGACGCAATTGAGATCCCGCTTAACTCACCGGAATGGCAAAAAAGCATCCCGGCGATGGTCGAGGCTTTTGGTCAGCAGGCGCTGATCGGTGCCGGAACGGTGCTTAAACCTGAACAGGTCGATGAGCTGGCATCCATGGGTGGGAAGCTGGTGGTGACGCCTAACACCCAGCCCGAAGTGATTCGCCGGGCCGTAGCGAGCGGGATGACCGTCTGCGCGGGCTGTGCGACGGCATCAGAAGCATTTACCGCGCTGGACGCGGGCGCTCAGGCGCTGAAAATCTTCCCCTCTTCCTCTTTTGGCCCGGACTACATCAAAGCGCTGAAAGCGGTGCTGCCTGCGGACGTGCCCGTCTTTGCAGTAGGCGGCGTGACGCCAGAAAATCTCGGCCAGTGGCTGAAGGCGGGCTGCGCAGGGGCTGGGCTGGGCAGCGATCTTTACCGTGCTGGGCAGCCCGTCGCACGCACCATCGAAAAAGCAAAAGCATTTGTTAAAGCGTATCAAGAGGCAGTGCAATCATGAAAATTACCAGACTCACGACTTACCGTTTACCCCCGCGCTGGATGTTCCTGAAAATAGAAACCGATGAAGGCGTGGTCGGCTGGGGCGAACCGGTGATAGAAGGGCGTGCAAAAAGCGTCGAAGCGGCGGTGCACGAACTGGGCGAATTATTAATTGGCCAGGATCCGGCGCGCATTAATGATTTATGGCAGGTGATGTACCGCGGCGGATTTTATCGCGGCGGCCCGATACTAATGAGCGCCATTGCCGGTATTGACCAGGCGCTGTGGGATATAAAAGGCAAAGTATTAAACGCGCCGGTCTGGCAATTAATGGGCGGCCTGGTTCGCGATAAAATAAAAGCCTACAGCTGGGTCGGCGGCGATCGCCCTGCGGAAGTAATAAATGGCATTACTTCCCTGCGCAAAATAGGTTTTGATACCTTTAAATTAAACGGCTGCGAAGAAATGGGTATCATTGAAAACTCCCGTCATGTTGATGCCGCGGTTAATACCGTCGCGCAAATTCGCGAGGCTTTCGGCAACGAAATTGAATTTGGTCTGGATTTCCACGGCCGCGTCAGCGCGCCGATGGCGAAGGTGCTGATCAAAGAGCTTGAGCAATATCGCCCGCTGTTTATTGAAGAGCCGGTGCTGGCGGAACAGGCTGAGTATTATCCGCGCCTGGCAGCGCAGACCCATATCCCCATTGCTGCCGGTGAGCGTATGTTCTCGCGCTTTGAGTTTAAACGCGTGCTGGAAGCGGGCGGCCTGGCAATTCTGCAGCCCGATCTGTCCCACGCGGGCGGCATAACCGAGTGCTACAAAATTGCCGGTATGGCAGAGGCTTACGACGTTGCGCTTGCGCCACACTGCCCGCTTGGCCCCATCGCGCTGGCCGCCTGCCTGCACATTGATTTTGTCTCCCGCAACGCCGTATTCCAGGAGCAAAGCATGGGCATTCACTATAACAAGGGCGCGGAGCTGCTCGACTTTGTGAAAAACAAAGAGGATTTCCAGATGGACGGCGGCCACTTTATGCCGTTAATGAAGCCTGGCCTCGGCGTGGAAATAGACGAAGAGCAGGTTATTGCCCGCAGTAAAAATGTCACCGACTGGCGCAATCCGTTATGGCGTTATCCTGACGGTGCCGTCGCCGAGTGGTAATTATTCACCCTTAAGCTTTTATAAAAATAGTAAAGATAAAACACCCTCTGTAATAAACAGGGCATGGTGACAGGTATCGCCATGCCAAAAATCAGGAGTCAGATGTTATGGATATTTCTGTAACTGCTGCAAAACCTACGCGCCGCCGCTATTTAACGCTCGTCATGATCTTTATCACGGTGGTGATTTGCTATGTTGACCGCGCCAATCTGGCCGTGGCGTCCGCCCATATTCAGGAAGAGTTTGGTATTTCTAAAACCGAGATGGGCTATATCTTCTCGGCCTTTGCCTGGCTGTATACGCTGTGCCAGATCCCGGGCGGCTGGTTCCTTGACCGGGTCGGATCGCGGATGACCTATTTTATTGCGATTTTTGGCTGGTCCGTGGCGACCCTCTTCCAGGGCTTTGCGACCGGGCTGATGTCGCTGATTGGCCTGCGCGCCATCACCGGCATCTTCGAAGCCCCGGCGTTCCCGACCAACAACCGCATGGTGACCAGCTGGTTCCCGGAGCGCGAGCGGGCTTCTGCCGTGGGCTTTTATACCTCCGGCCAGTTTGTGGGGCTGGCGTTCCTTACCCCGCTGCTTATCTGGATCCAGGAGATGCTGAGCTGGCACTGGGTGTTTATCATCACCGGCGGCATCGGCATCATCTGGTCATTTATCTGGATCAAGGTTTACCAGGCGCCGCGCGCCAGTAAGGGCATTAACCAGGCTGAGCTGGAGTACATCCGCGAAGGCGGTGGCCTGGTGGATGGCGATGCGCCGTCGGAAAAAAAATCCCGCGTGCCGATGACCGCCGCCGACTGGAAACTGGTGTTCCACCGTAAGCTGATTGGCGTCTATCTGGGACAGTTCGCGGTGACTTCCACGCTCTGGTTCTTTCTGACCTGGTTCCCGAACTATCTGACTCAGGAGAAGGGTATTACCGCGCTGAAAGCGGGCTTTATGACCACCGTGCCGTTCCTCGCCGCCTTCTTCGGCGTGCTGCTGTCGGGCTGGGTTGCCGACCGGCTTGTGCGCAAAGGCTATTCGCTGGGGATTGCGCGTAAAACGCCAATTATCTGCGGGCTGCTTATCTCCACCTGCATCATGGGTGCGAACTATACCGACGACCCGGTCTGGATCATGACGCTGATGGCGATCGCCTTTTTCGGCAACGGCTTCGCGTCTATCACCTGGTCGCTGGTTTCTTCCCTGGCCCCGATGCGCCTGATTGGCCTGACCGGCGGCGTGTTTAACTTTGTTGGCGGCCTGGGCGGTATCACCGTACCGCTGGTGGTGGGTTATCTCGCGCAGGGTTACGGTTTTGCCCCGGCGCTGGTCTACATCTCCATAGTGGCTCTGCTGGGTGCGTGCTCTTACATTCTGCTGGTCGGAAAAGTAGAAAGGGTAGGCTAAAGGGCTAACAAAGAAGGAAAAAGCGTGGTTTTTCCTTCTTTGTGATCAAGCTGCCGAAAATCAATGAATTGATTTTCCTTGTTATCTTTCTGAAGATGCCTGCTAACTTCTTCATCTTATAAAGTTTGTTCTAAAACACTCCTTTGTTTTACCCTGAGGCGTCTAACGCTTCAGGGTATTATCGTGACTAAACAACTCACCTTCGCTCCGCGCAATCACCAGCTCACCAACACCAACGTCTGGACGCCGGACGGCCTGTGGCTGGCCTTTGATGTTCGCCCCTCCGGCGCTTCTTTTACCAGCCAGACTGTGGAACGCGTCAATGTTGCAACTGGCGAAGTCGAGGTAATTTACCAGGCTCTTGCCGGTGCGCACGTTGGTGTGGTCACGGTAAACCCGCAGGCCCCCGAGCGATACGTCTTTATTCACGGCCCGGAAAACCCTGACGCAGGTTGGCAGTATGATTTTCACCATCGCCGTGGCGTGGTGGTGGATAACGGCGGAGCGGGCAATCTGGACGCCATGGATATCACCGCACCTTTCACGCCTGGCGCGCTGCGCGGCGGTAGCCATGTCCACGTCTGGAGTCCAGACGGCTCTCGCCTGAGCTTCACCTATAACGACCATGTGATGCACGAATTTAATCCCGCAGAAGATATACGCAACGTTGGCGTGGCGCTGCCGTTTGGCCCGGTTACGCCCGTTAAACAGCATCCGCGTGAGTACGATGGCAGCCATTATTGCGTGCTGGTCAGCCGCACAACCTCGGCGCCGCGTCCGGGGACTGACGATATAAACCGCGCATATGAAGAAGGATGGGTAGGGGAGCAGGGCTACCGCAGGGCAGACGGCAGCCAGCAGCGCTGGGCGCTGGCGTTTATCGGCGATACGCGGGCAGATAACGGTGAGAAAGTGCCTGAGCTGTTTATCGTTGATTTGCCGGATAGCGAAACTGAGTGGCGGCAAGCGGGTGCGGAGCCGCTGGAAGGCACCGAAACAACGCTCCCGGCCCCTCCGGCCAGCGTTAAGCAACGCCGCCTGACTTTTACTCATCAGCGCCGCTTCCCGGGCCTTGTACTACAGCCGCGTCACTGGGTGCGCAGCAGCCCGGACGGCAGCCAGCTGGCCTTCCTGATGAAGGATGACGATGGCGTGGTACAGATGTGGCTGATTTCACCGCAGGGCGGGGAGCCGTGGCAGCTCACGCACGGCGCGTCAGACATCCAGTCGGCGTTTAACTGGCATCCTTCGGGCAAAGCGCTGGGGTTTGTGGTGGACGATTGCGTCGTACTTTGCGATGCGCAAAGCGGAGAAACTACGCCGCTTACGGCGGCGGACGGCGAATGCCCGTCTGCCGATGCGATAGTTTTCTCCCCTGATGGAACCTATATCGCCTGGATGCAGGCCATGGACGGGTATCGCCAGCTATTTACGACCCGGACGGAGCTGGCGGCTAGGCGGGTGGGATAACGGAGTTGGTGGCCAGATTCTTGCGCTCGCTGGCCTCGACCCTCGCTTTCACCGACTTATCGTCTCGGAACATGTCCCACGGCAGCAGCAGGGTGTCCATCACAGCGGTAAAGGGCATGTCCAGCGCGACGAAAGGCTTATAGCCCCAGCTGGTACCCTTGTCTGTCAGCATCTCGTAGCTGGCTTTGGTGCCGGGGTAGTAACCTTCCTGGCCACCGGTGTGGGTCATGACGCTAGAGCAGCCGCTCATCGTTACCATACCGCTGACGACTATTATTTTTGGAAGAGAGCTTTTTATCATCACTATTAATTTCATTTCAACGACCAGTTCCGGTCAGGCCACACGGCGGTTATAGCACTCATGTGGAGAATAAATATCTCAAAAATCACCGCTCTGTGGCGGCTGTCGCAGATAAGTCTGGTTTACTTCTTCAGACAGTCTATGTATTAACCAGCTAAGGCGCAAAAAATTTCCTTCAATTGCCTTGAAAAGCGCGATTACGGATCCATTTTAAGAATGTGACCGTATGAGAGTACGCCGGAAGGGTGCTCTGGTTTCCGTGACCTGTCCATGACGGAAGGCAACTATTGAACCTCGCTGATTTCAGGAGCTTTTAACTATGCGTAATTTCGACCTGTCCCCGCTGTACCGTTCCGCCATTGGTTTCGACCGCCTGTTCAACCTGCTGGAAAACAACCAAAGCCAAAGCAACGGTGGCTACCCTCCGTATAACGTTGAGCTGGCAGATGAAAATAACTACCGCATCGCCATTGCCGTCGCTGGTTTTGCCGAAAGCGAGCTGGAGATCACCGCCCAGGATAACCTTCTGGTGGTGAAAGGTGCCCATGCCGACGCACAGCCGGAACGTACCTATCTGTACCAGGGCATCGCCGAGCGCAACTTCGAGCGTAAATTCCAGCTGGCGGAAAATATCCACATTCGCGGTGCAAACCTTGTAAATGGCCTGCTGTATATCGATCTCGAGCGCGTGATCCCGGAATCAATGAAGCCACGCCGCATCAACATTAATTAATTCTGTCGGGTCGCCTCGCGGCCCGCTAAATCCGGCTCGCCGTAAGGGAGCTAATGGCAATTCGCATATTGCCAGGTATTCACTCGCTTCTCAGAAGGAGAAAACTTATGCGTAACTACGACTTATCCCCACTGCTGCGTCAATGGATCGGCTTTGACAAAATGGCCAATGCCCTGCAAACCTCACCGGAAACCCAGGGGTTCCCGCCTTACAACATTGAAAAAGGCGACGACAACCATTACCGCATCACCCTTGCGCTGGCAGGATTCCGTCAGGAAGATTTAAATATTGAGCTGGAAGGCACCCGCCTTACCGTGAAGGGCGAACCAGAAAAGGGCGAAATAGAACCGACGTGGCTGCATCAAGGGTTAGTCATGCAGCCGTTCAGCCTGAGCTTTACGCTTGCTGAACACATGAAGGTGTCCGGGGCGACCTTCACGAACGGGCTGCTGCACATTGATTTAGTCCGGGAAATCCCGGCAGAAATCGCTCCGCAGCGTATCGCCATTAGCGAACGTCCGGCGCTGAACAGTTAAAATTAAACCTCAAACGGGGCTTCGGCCCCGTTTCATTTTCGACGTGCCCTTTTGTTCTCCCCCCTTGATGCATTATATTTGCACATACGTACACATTTTGTTGCGCGGTTGAGAAAACAGACGGGCGGGTTGAAACATATGTATTTCGGGAAATTGCGAGGCTTTTTAACGGCCGTTATTGATGACTATGTGCTTAACCTCGCCAGCGTCTGGTTCAAAGAAACCGCCGAATACAAAAAGCTCCTCTCTGACTCTACCCGCAGCGCCCTGAGCTCCTCTATCCGCTGGCTATGGCTTGTCGGTGCCTGCTGTTCCATCTTTATTCTTGCCCAGCGGCAGATGCTTAAGCTTGAGCATTCTAAAACCCCTATAAACCTGTTTAATGCGAGTATCGACTACACCGCTGGTCTCTTCCTCGGCTTTTTGGTGGTCTGTGCCCTCGCCTCCCGTTTCGACTGGCCGCATCGAATACTCGCGACGCTGCACATTAAGGCCCTTGCGGTCGGTTTTTTCCTGCTTGGCTGCTACTGGGCACTGATGCTGACGATGATTGAAGGAAATGGACAGATACTTTTCGGCATGTCGCTGTTCTTAATGCTGATCTTTTCTTCTCTGGCGGGTCTGTATGTCTCAACGCTGTGTCTTTACAGCTTTGTTGTTCCCATCACTTTGCTGCCGCTGGTTGTAAAGAATCTCTTCTTTGAGCCTTTCCAGATGCTGATCCTGATGGGCGTGGTAATGACCCTCTTCCTGGTGGAAACGGGTCGCCGCATGCTCAAACACTGGTTTATTCAGGCGATCCGCCAGGAGTACACTAATCAGACCTATGCCGCCGCGCTGGACGAAATCGCCCACAGCGACTCGCTGACGCATATCCCTAACCGCCGCCAGTTTGACGAGCGCATCAACAAGCTTATCGCCCTTGCGCCGCTGGCGAACACGCCGCCGACGGTTATTCTGATCGACGTCGATTACTTTAAGAAATATAACGACCACTACGGGCACCTTGTCGGCGATGAGTGTCTAATCAACGTTGCCACGGCGTTGACCCGGGCGGTGCGCAACGCTAGCGGGGATTTAGTGGCTCGCTACGGCGGCGAGGAGTTTGTTGTGGTGCTGTCGGACGTCAGCCTCGCCGTGGCGCAGGATGTTGCCGCCCGTATTCAGAATGAAATCAACCGGCTGGCTATTCCCCATGCGGCTTCGGACATTGCCGACCACGTGACTATAAGTCAGGGTATCGCCCAGTGGGAGAAAAACGAGTCGGTAGAAAGCCTGCTGAACCGCGCCGATAAAGCGCTCTATCTTTCTAAAAAGCAGGGTCGTAACCGCTTTAAACTGGCGGAGCCAAATCCTTAAAATTAGGAGCCATTTGTGCTCCACGCCCCATTAAGGCGGTAGCCGCTCTGCGAGAATCCTTGTAAACAGCGGTGTTATTCGCAAGGAGCCGTAGATGAATGGAATAGCGTTAACCATCAGCATGCTGGCGCTGGTTGCCGTCGTTGGCCTGTGGATTGGCGGCATCAAAATTCGCGGCGTCGGGTTTGGCATCGGAGGTGTGCTGTTCGGCGGCATCATCGTCGGCATTCAGGTCGGGCCGGGGTTCTTCTCCTCTCTTCGCGTCTCCGGCCTGCGGTTAAACCTCTTTGCGATCCTCATTGTCGTTATCGGCGCGCTGGTGACGGCTCTAATCTACAAGCTCTTGACGTGCCGCTGCCCGTGGTGCTGGGGATATTCTCCGGCGCGGTCACCAACACCCGGCGCTGGCCTTCGCCAACGGCCTGCATGCCACAAGCGGCGCTGCGGCTCTCTCCTACGCCACCGTTTACCCGCTGGTGATGTTCCTGCGCATCATCACGCTCCAGCTGCTGGCGGTGATTTTTTGGATGTGAAGGAATTGTCGGATGACGCTGCGCTTATCCGACCTACGGAGAGGCATAGGCGGGCCGGAAACGCTGGTGGTAGTGGAAAAACGAGTGGTGAATGCCTGCGGGCACCGTTTTTTCACTCTCACCGGCTACGTTTTATTTCACTCTGCGCTCCCCCCTTTGGGTAAAGCGTGCTAAATATTAGGTTTTCCCCTCTCATCATTAAGTTACAGGCCATGTACAAGCCGATTCTGATTGCCGCTCTGCTGTCCCTGAGCGCCTGCGCTATGGCCGCCACGCCGCCCGCCACTGCACCGCAAACCTACGCCAGCCGGCTGGGAACGGGGATAATTGTCGACTGGGCGCGCACCGAGCGCGGCATTCGCGAATTTGATCCGCTGGCGGTGAAGGACTATCAGCAGCGTGGCTTCGGGCACGTGCGCATCCGAGTGACGGGGGAAGCCACGCACCAGCGGCTGGTGCATCTGCAAAAAATCGTTGAGGCCTGCCAGAAGTACAACGTTGTGCCGATCGTCAGCTATCAGGCGGGCAGCGAAAGCGACGCGCAGGTTGTGGCGTGGTGGACGACGACGGCCCGCTACTTTGCCCAGCGCTTCCCGCAGCTCGGCTTCGATATTCTCTACGAACCGTCGGATAAGCTCAGCCACGCCCAGCTCAATGCTCTGTATGAAAAGGCCAGCAAAGTAATTCACAAAATCAGCCCGCAGCGGATGGTGCTGATCGCCCCTCAGGCCTATACCCAACCCGATAGCCTGAAGTGGCCGGACTCCGCGACGGCTCCCGTGATGGCGAACTGGCACCTTTTCCCGTACGGGCCGGTGGCGGTGAAGGGGAAGCGCGGCTGGACGACGGGCACGCCTGCTGAGAAAGCGGCGATCCGCACGCGAATTAATAGTGTGCTTCACTGGCAGTTGAAAACCGGACAGAGCAGCTGGGTTGGCGCGTGGTCGGTGGGCGAAGTGGTCAAAAGTGGCCCTACAAAGCAGCAAATTGCCTTTGCCACCTTTACGGCCTGCGAGCTGCAAAAGGCCCACCTGCCGTTTGCGGTAAACAGCGATGGCAAATTTTATGATGGTGAAGAGGGGGCCTGGCGCCCTGAAATGCAGCCGCTGCTGGATGCGATTCTCAGGCCTCACTGCACTAACTGAGTCGTTTCGCTAATTTTAAGTTGCCGCGCTCCGTCAAATTATGTAGTTTTATGCAAATAAAATGCATAAATACATACTATATCGGAGCGCCACATGATCAGGATGTTAGCAAAATCAGTTCTTCTCGCCGGGTGCATGATTGCCACCCTCGCCACCGGCGCGTATGCCGCCCAGCAGACCTACGTTGTCGGCTCCGGCGGCACCTACCGCCCGTTTGAATTTGAAAACAGCCAGAAGCAGCTGGAAGGCTTCGACATCGACATCATCAAGGCCATCGCCAAAGCCGAAGGGTTTGATATCAAGCTGGTTAACACCCCGTGGGAAGGTATCTTCGCCACCCTGAACTCCGGCGACCGCGACATCATCATTTCCGGCATCACCATCACCGACAAGCGTAAGGCCATGGTCGATTTCTCTGCGCCTTATTTCCCGGCTGAACAGTCCATCGTGGTGCCAACAGATTCGAAAGTGGATTCAGTTAACTCGCTGAAAGGTAAGAAAGTTGGCGTGGTGAATTCCAGCGCGGGCGACATCGTAGTTTCCGACACGCTGGGCAAAAACAGCACTGACATCAAGCGTTTTGATAACACGCCGCTGATGCTGCAGGAGCTGGCGGAAGACGGCATTGACGCCGCGGTGGGCGACGTTGGCGTGATCAAGTACTACATCAAATCTCACCCGGAAAAGCAGCTGAAAACCGTTTCGGACACCAAATTCGAGCGCCAGTATTTCGGTATCGCGGTGGCGAAAGATAACGCCGAGCTTCGCGAAAAAATCAACGCCGGACTGAAGAAAATCGTCGCTGACGGCACTTATGCGAAGATCTACACCACGTGGTTTGACAGCAACGTACCAACCCTCCCCGCTGAATAAATTTGCATGACTTGGGGCCGTTTCGGCCCCAACAAGGACAGGTATGACCGGATTTCGCTGGGAGATAATCTCAGAATACGCGCCGCTATTTATGCAGGGCGCGATCATGACCATCAAATGCACCATCATCTGCGTAATATTAGGCACCACCTGGGGGCTACTGCTCGGCCTGGGCCGTATGGCGCACGCCGAAGACGGCCCGTGGAAACATGTGCTGCGGTATGCCGTACAGTGGCCGGTGCGCGTTTACGTCAGCGCCTTCCGCGGCACGCCGCTGTTTGTGCAGATCATGGTGGTTCACTTTGCGCTGGTGCCGCTGTTCATCAACCCGCGCGACGGCATGCTGGTCACCAGCGGCCTGATGTCCGTAGATTTCGCCCGCGAGCTGCGCTCTGAATACGGTGCTTTCCTGTCGTGCGTGGTGGCGATAACCCTGAACGCCGGGGCTTATGTTTCTGAGATCTTCCGTGCTGGCATCCAGTCTATCGATAAGGGCCAGATGGAAGCTTCCCGCGCGCTGGGCATGGGTTGGGGCAAAACGATGCGCAAGGTGATCCTGCCGCAGGCGTTCCGCCGCATTCTGCCGCCGCTGGGCAACAATGCCATTGCCATCGTGAAGGACTCTTCGCTGGCTTCGGCTATCGGCCTTGCCGACCTGGCCTACGCTGCGCGTACCGTTTCCGGCGCTTATGCGACCTACTGGGAACCGTACCTGACCATCTCGCTGGTCTACTGGGTGCTGACGTTTATGCTGTCGCTAATGGTGCAACACATGGAAAAGAGGTTTGGCAAAAGTGATTCACGTTAACGACCTGCAGAAACAATTTGGCAATACCCACGTGCTGCGCGGCATCTCCTGCGACGTCGCGCCGCAGGAAGTGGTCTGCGTCATCGGCCCGTCCGGCTCCGGTAAAAGTACCTTCCTGCGCTGCCTGAACGCGCTGGAAAAACCGGACGGCGGCGAAGTTATGGTGAACGGTTTTGCGGTCCACGACCCGAAAACTAACCTTAATACGCTGCGTGAATCCATCGGCATGGTCTTCCAGCGCTTTAACCTGTTCCCGCACATGACGGTGCTGGAAAACCTGATTATGGCGCCGATGTCCCTTAAAGGTCTTTCGAAGGCGGACGCCGTCTCGCGCGCGGAAAAACTGCTGCAAAAGGTGGGCCTGATAGACAAAATCGACGCCTGGCCATCGAGCCTGTCCGGCGGGCAGCAGCAGCGCGTGGCGATTGCTCGCGCGCTGGCAATGGAGCCCTCGATCATCTTATTCGATGAGCCAACCTCGGCGCTCGACCCGGAGCTGGTGGGGGAAGTGCTGGCGGTGATGAAACAGCTGGCGCTGGAGGGCATGACGATGGTGATCGTGACCCACGAAATGGGCTTCGCCCGGGAAGTGGCGGATCGCGTGGTGTTTATCGACCAGGGCGTGATTCAGGAGCAGGGGCCGCCGTCGCAGCTGTTCAGCACGCCGACCAACCCGCGTACCAAAGAGTTTTTGAGTAAGGTGCTTTAAGACAACAGGTGGGTGACGCTCGCGCAATCCGCCCGATCGCTCGTAGGGTGGATAAGCCTGCGTCATCCACCAGAATCGTTAAGCCGCCTCACCGTGCTGCTGAAACTTATGCGACAGCGGCAGCCAGCACAGCAAAATCAGCACGCCCATCGCCGTCATCAGCATCCCCAGGCTGAACTGCCCGGTTTGCGGCAGCAGCGCGGAGAACCACGCCATCGCCCCGGAACCAATGTTTTGCAGGCCACCAACCAGCGCCCCCGCGGTACCGGCCAGGAACGGGAAAGGCTCCATGGCGCCGCTGGTTGCCAGCGGGAACAGCATCCCCGCGCCGAAGAAGAACAGCGCGGCGGGGACGATCAGCGTCCAGATATTCATCACGCCGAACCAGCCCGGCAGCCACATTAATATCCCCGCGAACAGGCAGCTCAGCACCGCCTGCCACATCAGCGCCGAAAACCGCCCGTTCTGACGGCCCGCGTACCAGGAGCCGAAGAACGCCGCCGGAATAGGCAGAATAAACAGAATGCTCACCACCACGCCGTTCAGCCCCAGCACGCCGCCCATCAGCACGCCGGAACAGGCTTCGAAGACCGCCACGCCCGCCAGCCCGCCAACCAGCATCAGCAGATAGCAGTTGAACGAACCGCTGCCGAGCAGCGCCTTATAGCTGGCCCTGAGCCGCAGCGGCTGCACCTGAACCGGACGCGTTTCCGGCAGCCAGCGCAGCATGCAGAACGCCACAATCATGCACAGCAGCAGCAGAAAACCATAGCAAGCGCGCCAGCCCCACACCGAATCGAGCATGCCGCCAAGCACCGGCGCAATCAGCGGGCTGACCAGAATGCCCATATTCAGCAGGCTGTTTGCCTGGCGCAGCGACGATCCCTCATAGAGATCGCGCGGCATGGTGCGGGCCATCACCCCGGCCACGCCAGTGCCCATCCCCTGCAGCGCGCTGGCATACACCAGGGCGGATAAATTAGTGGTAAACAGCGCCCAGACCGTAGCGAGAATAAAAATGCCCATCCCGGCCAGTATGACGGGGCGACGCCCGATGCGGTCTGAAATCGGCCCGTAGAACAGCTGGGAAATACCGTACGTCAGCAGATACGTCGCCATCACCCGCTGGATAGCCCCGTCGCGTACGCCCAGTTCGTGGGCTATATCGGGGATCGACGGAATATAGATGGTCTGGGTCATCTGCCCGACGGCGACCAGCAGAATAAGCATCATCAGCAGGTGAATATTGGCTAACTTTCTCATCGTCTCAGCATGGTTATGGGTGGCAAAGGACAGTCACCAGTGAATGTCACTGACACAGTATGAAAATCGAGAGGAATCTACCACAGATAAAGCGCGAGGCAAGATGACGTAGCGTTTTCCCTGGCGGCACAAACTGGCCTGATGTAAAGACGGCGCGGCAATGTTTGTTGCCAGCGTTTATTAAAGGGAGGCCTGACTCGTAGAATGAAAAACAACCGCCGCTCAAATTAGCAGCAACTGTTTACACCGTCTGAAACTTCATCGTATATTTTGAACGTTGGTATATTACGATGTGCGAAGCAGTTGCGTCCCATACGCGCTCAATGCAGTAAAAACAAACGACCCCGCCTCACCAGCGGGGTTTTTGTTTTTCAGGCCAGCAAGAAAGGGATGAATAAGAAATGAAGGGCGTGCAGCTGCGGCTGAAGAAGCCTGTCGTACTCAGTCAAAATAGCCGTTGGGGATCGCCTGCCCAAACCCATCGCCGCTGTCGGTACTGTTATCCCGGCGGCCACGCGCCTCAAGCCTTTGCGCACGGAGCTGTTCACTGATTTCGCGACGCTGGTCGTCACTCAGATACTCTTTGTTGTAATAAGGATCAGGATACGGCGAACGGATAAAACCCTCTTCGGCAGGCGAGTTTAAAGAACGCTGGCCGCTACCGGCGGAGCTATCCAGCGAAGAACAGCCAGCCAGAACCAGTGGGGCCAGTAACAAGAGCGCGCGTTTATAAGCCATTTTTCTTCACCTGTGAAAGTTTGTCCGCAGCGTATCATGAATAAACGGCCTCAGGCTGTGCTCAATCTCTCCTCAACGAAATGTTTAAACACACTCTTTCCCGCCGCTATTTACCAGTCTTTCTACGCTTAATAAGCCTGCTAATTAACCGACTAAACGCTGGAGAGAAACATGATAAAGCACCGTTTACCCGCTCTGCTGCTGGGTGCGCTGGCCCTGAGCTTTGGAGCGATGGCCGCCACGCCCGATAACGTTATCACCCCGGTTCGCGGCACGATTGAGAATGTGAACGACAATACCCTGCAGCTCACCACGCGGCAGGGCGAAAAGCTCAGCGTTGGACTGACGGACAAAACGAAGGTGAACAGCGTCAGCAGGGCGAAGATGAGTGACATCAAGCCGGATAGTTTTATCGGCACCGCCGCCGTACCCCAGGCCGATGGCACGTTAAAAGCGCTGGAAGTACATGTCTTTGCCCCAAGCCTGCGCGGCTCCGGAGAAGGCTTCAATCCGTTTGAATCCGCCAACGGGCAGGTCAACACCATGACCAACGGCACGGTCGGCAAGCTGGTCAACAGCAATGGCCGCACAATGACGGTGAAATACCACGACAAAGAAAAAACGGTCACCGTCCCGGACGACGTCCCGGTGGTGCTGATAACCCCAGCCGATAAATCGATATTAAAACCAGGCACCAAAGTCGTGCTCTTCGCAATGAAAGACGACAAGGGCAACGCGGTCGCCCGCGGGATTTCCGCCGGGAAGGATGGGCTGGTGCCGCCTATGTGAGGGAAGAGGCTGTTGGTCACGCGTAGGGTGGATAAGCGACAGCGCCATCCACCAGTGTTTTGAAGCAGAAGGCGGATGGCGCAGGTTTATCCGCCCTACGAGATCGGAGTCGAGATAAAGTCAGGAATCACGCTGCTTGATAAGCATCTTCGCGCCCTGATTCAGCAGATGATTAATACTCTCCCCGCTTGCCAGCGCAATACGTTCCAGCGCTGCATGGTCTTCCGGTGACAGGCGGGCAGAGATTTTCCCGCTATAGGATTTATAAGGCTCAATCCCTTATTTACTGCACGTTTCCAGAAAGAACTTCAGGGATTCCGCGCCTTCTGTTTTCAGCTCCTGAACGCTGTAGGCATAGAAATCCGCTCCGCCGTTAAAGCCGATGAACTCTCCGCGAAACATTTCAATGTCTGGTTCGAAGCTGATAACGGCCGTATGTCCGTCAATTTTGATAATGTTGTTCATGGTCAAATACCGAATTATGTACGCAACTAATAATCGCGGGTAACTAAGCACATAATATTTTATTGTGTTAAATGGTTCAGTGAATAATATTTTATTCAATATGTCATTCGCGATTACACAATTTATTCATATTGTGAATGGCTGCTTTGAATTTGTAACTATCTGGTTGCGTAACTAGAAGCCTGAATAGCAAATTATTACTTGTCTTAAATATATAGCCTCGGTGAATAAGCGGTTTGCTATCATTCATGATCCTGATGTTATTAGGCGATCACGATCACGATTTTGATCATTTGCCGTTAAATAAGGGATATAGATGTAGCACATTTTTGAATCTCACAGATATAATTTTATTGATTAATAATGATCCACAGGAGAAAAGGCATGGCAATACCAGCTTATTTATGGATTAAGGATGATGGCGGCGCACTTATTAAAGGATCAGTAGATGTTGCTGATCGTGAGGATAGTATTGAGATTTTGAGTTTCATGCACGGCCTGAATATTCCCACGGATAACCACACGGGAAAGCTTACCGGGGTGCGAGTTCATAGCGCACTTGAGATTGAGAAAGAGTTTGATTCATCAAGCCCTTATTTATATAAAGCCGTTTCCAGTGGGCAAACTTTAAAATCCGCTGAAATTAAGTGGTATCGTATAAATCATGCGGGGCTGGAAGAAGAATATTTTAATATGCTTCTGGAAAATGTAAAAATAGTTGGGGTTAATCCAATTATGCATAATATCAAAGCAGTGCAAAACATGAATCATCTTGAATCAGTTTGTCTTCGATATGAAAAAATAACCTGGAAGTATTGCGACGGAAATATAGTTCATACTGATACATGGAAAGAAAAAGCCTGAGTTTTAATGGCGCCTTTTGCGTCATTAAAAGCATGGAGCTACATATGACATGGATATATGATGTAAATAAAAAAACGTTTTATCGAGATGGCATCTTACAATTTAAAGCCTTATACGCAGGAGTGCCAGGTTTTAAGGACGATACGCAGTATGAATCACTTGTTAATAAAGGACCATTACCGAGAGGAAAATATCTTATTGTAGGTCAGCCTTTTACTCATCCTACGGCAGGAAGATTTACACTTCGTCTTCAACCAAGTGTAAGCAACAACATGTTTGGTCGTGCTGGGTTTCTTATTCATGGTGATAGTATAAGAGAACCCGGTACAGCATCAAACGGATGTATAGTAGCAGCACCAGATAAAAGGAAAATCATATGGGAAAGTGGCGATAAGGAGTTAATAGTTAGATGAAATATAGATTATTAGTTATTAGTTTGCTGTTTTTGGTACGAGTTTCCTTCGCAACTGAATCTAAAATAAATCCGTGTGTTGTCCCAGAGTCTGCTATAGGTATTGGTATGATAGAAGCAATGGATCAGGATATGAGAATCGATATTCAAACATTGCAAAAAGATAAAACTAAAGTGACGTTGCTCAGTAACACAACCGTGAGCGAACGACTGGCCGAACAATTTGCAATTACAGATGAAAAAAAATCTACTAACAGCTGGCTTTCCGTAAAGGATTACAAAAAAATATATCTGGAAGATAATGCGCGGAATTTAATAATAAAATATGATTTTGTGAATAAAGAAGATAAACATAACATATTTATTGTTTCAGCTTTAGTGAATGATAAGGAGTGCTCCGTCAGGTTCAATGATTACTTAATAGCGAGCCGTGGGTTTTGATAAAAAATTTGCATGGGAATCTTTTTATTTATCTTCTACCACTGTGAAAAGCAGTCACGTAGGGTGGATAAGCGGCAGCGCCATCCACCAATGTTTTGAATTAGAAGGCGGATGACGCAAGCTTATCCGCCCTACAAAACCTAGTGAATTTCCGGGTTGGCGGCACCGCCAATCATTGCCAGCCCTGTCGAAACACGAACGAATCGCGGTGCTTTCAAATCCTCGGCCAGCACATCCAGCAGTTCGAACAATAAACCAGAGATATGCTCTTCCTGATCGAATGACTGGTCCCCCTGCATTAAGAGCATGGTCAGCGCCGCGCAGTACGCACGCAGCGTTTCGGAATCCGTGGAAAGCGGGCAGCGATACTCTTCGCCCGTCTTCACCTCCACCGTCAGGCGCTCGATCAAATGCGCTGGCAGCGGCGCTTTGCACAACCTTCAATACCTCCAGCCCGGCATACAGGCGGCCATACAGCGCCATACGCCCGGTATGGTCGTGGCAATCAATCAGCTCATCGATATGCTACTGGCAGAAGTCGAGCACCTGGAATAAATCCATGCTGACGCTAAGCGGGGTTTTTAACAGCGCGATGCGAGCCGGCTCGATTTGTGACGGATTGGTGGTGATTTCAGAGGCAGGGGTTGTGATATTATGTTGAATAGCCATGGCGTTAACTCCATTAACGTTGTGGTCAGACGCCTCGGTGGTGGGTCCAAGCACTGCCGGGGCGTTGCTATTTATTGCTTCTCTTTCTGACGGTAGGTACCATCAGTAAATCCACCATAAACCACTTGGTACCTACCATGCAAGACAAAAAACAAAAACTCGCCTTCGATCGACCAAAAAGTACGATGAAGAACATTCGCTTCGAAGATGAGCTTTTGGAACAGATTGAGAAAGCTGCTGGCAAGGGGCAGTTTAGTGCCTGGGTGAAAGAAGCTTGCCGAATGCGGTTGAATAAAAAATAGAGTTTTATCATGACTATCTCAGCAGGTTATGCATGACACGCATGATCTTTTCGAAATAACTTTGCTGCACACAATGGTATTGGATTAGAAAACGTAATGGTTCATTTGGTTTTTCACCCAGATATAGATTCTGATATGAAACCTCAGTATATACTCAGCCCCAGCAGCCAGATTATATTCGTGACATTGAGATGTTCTTAGAGTTAGTTAAATCGCTGCAGTGCATTATTTTGAAAAAAAAGTCAGATGTGGGAGATAAGATTCTCGATAATATTGATATACAGAAAGGGAAAGTATATTTGTATTCTAATACTTCTTATGATTTATCGTAGCTATATTGATGCGTAATTCTAATACCTTGAGAGTTAATAAATAATTTACTGAGTTATGTACGAAAAACTTGGCGGAAGATCACAGGAGTTGAACCTGCCCGGCGCCGCTGGCGGCACCAACTGGATTTGAAGTCCAGCCGCCTCACCGGAGACGACGATCTTCCCAGCCTTCATTGCTACATGGAGGCGGTGCGCATTATACCGAGTTTCCCGGATCCTCCAAACAATGCTTTTGTCTTTTACCGTCTTTTCCCCTCATTTTCATTACTAAAATTAAGCAGATCCGCTCACTTATCCACCAGCCCCCTACGGTTATCTTGCTAAGAGAGCGACCCGGCTCACAGTTATCAAGAATCGTAATCTGATAACCAGAAAACAGAATTCACCGCTCGCCCTCAATGCTTTACAACGTCAGACAGTGAATTTTCGCTGCCGTAAGGACAGGGGCTGTAGAGATGACAAGTCAGGTACTCTCCGCGAAGGAAAAGTTTGGCTATGGCCTGGGCGACGCCGCCAGCCATATCATTTTCGATAACGTCATGATGTACATGATGTTCTTTTACACCGACATCTTCGGCATCCCCGCCGGGTTCGTCGGCACCATGTTCCTGCTGGCCCGCGCGCTGGACGCCATCTCCGACCCCTGCATGGGGCTGATTGCCGACCGCACCCGCAGCCGCTGGGGGAAATTCCGCCCGTGGATCTTCTTTGGCGCCATTCCGTTCGGCATCGTCTGCGTGTTCGCCTACAGCACGCCGGATTTCGGCCTGCACGGCAAAATGATTTACGCGGCCGTCACCTACACGCTGCTGACCCTGATGTACACCGTGGTCAACATCCCCTACTGCGCGCTGGGCGGCGTCATCACTAATGACCCGTCGCAGCGCATCTCCCTGCAGTCCTGGCGCTTCGTGCTGGCGACGGCGGGCGGCATGCTCTCTACGGTGCTGATGATGCCGCTGGTGAAATTCATTGGCGGGGACGATAAAGCTTTTGGCTTCCAGGGCGGGATTGCGGTGCTCTCCGTGGTGGCATTCATCATGCTGGCGGTCTGCTTCTTTACTACCAGAGAGCGGGTGGAGGCGCCTCCGGTCAGCACCTCGGCCCGGGAAGATCTGCGCGATATCTGGCACAACGACCAGTGGCGCATTGTCGGCCTGCTCACCATCCTCAACATTATGGCGGTCTGCATCCGCGGCGGGGCGATGATGTACTACGTCACCTGGATCCTCGGCTCCCCGCTGATGTTCACCGCCTTCCTCACCACCTACTGCGTCGGCAACCTGATCGGCAGCGCCGCCGCTAAGCCGCTTACCGACTGGAAGTGCAAGGTCAGCGTCTTCTGGTGGACCAACGCCGCGCTGGCGGTGCTCAGCTTCGCGATGTTCTTCGTGCCGATGAGCTCGGTGGTCACCATGTTCGTCTTCATCTTCGTGATTGGCGTGCTGCACCAGCTGGTGACGCCAATCCAGTGGGTCATGATGTCCGACACCGTGGACTATGGCGAGTGGACCAACGGCAAACGCCTTACCGGCATCAGCTTTGCGGGCACGCTGTTCGTGCTCAAGCTCGGCCTGGCCATCGGCGGGGCGCTGATCGGCTGGATGCTGGCAGGCGGCGGGTACGATGCCGGTGCCGCCACGCAAAACAGCGCCACTATCACCATCATCATCGCGCTGTTCACCCTCTTCCCGGCGGTCTGCTACCTGATCAGCGCCGTGGTCGCCAAACGCTTCTACACCCTTAAGACCCCGTTCCTGACGAAGATCCTCGGCGAACTGGCGGCAGGCGTGCGTCGCAACCAGCAGGATTTTGAAAACACATCGGTTTCCCGGGAATTACAGCAGGAGAACATGAAGTAATGAAAATTAGTGACGGTAACTGGCTGATCCAGCCTGGGCTTGCGTTGATTCACCCGATTCAGGTGTTCGACGTGGAGCAAAACGGTAACGAGATGGTGGTCTACGCCGGGACGAAAGACGTCAGCGAACGCGGCAACCAGCTGGATACTCCGCTGTTCACCCTGCGCTTCTTCTCCCCGCAGGAGGGCATTGTCGGGGTGCGTATCGAGCACTTCCAGGGCGCGGTGAACAACGGTCCGCACTACCCGCTGAACGTGCTGCAAGACGTAAAAGTCGAGATGCAGAACAACGAGAAGTTCGCGGAGCTGAAAAGCGGCAGCCTGACCGTGCGCGTCACCAAAGGCAGCGAGTGGGCGCTGGATTTCCTGCGCGACGGCGTGCGCATCACCGGCAGCGCGTTCAAGAACAACGGCTACGTGCAGGATGCGAATACGGGCCGCACGCATGTGTTTGAACGCCTGGACCTGGGCGTGGGCGAAGCGGTGTACGGCCTGGGCGAGCGCTTTACCGCGCTGGTGAAAAACGGCCAGACGGTGGAAACCTGGAACCGCGACGGCGGCACCAGCACCGAACAATCCTACAAAAACATCCCGTTCTACCTCACCAACCGCGGCTACGGCGTGCTGGTGAACCATCCGGAATGCGTCTCCTTCGAGGTGGGCTCAGAAAAAGTCTCCAAGGTGCAGTTCAGCGTCGAAGGGGAGTATCTCGAATATTTCGTGATCGACGGCCCGACGCCGAAAGCGGTGCTGGACCGCTACACCCGCTTCACCGGCCGTCCAGCGCTGCCGCCGGCCTGGTCGTTCGGCCTGTGGCTCACCACCTCGTTCACCACCAACTACGACGAGGCGACGGTCAACAGCTTCATCGACGGCATGGCGGAGCGCAACCTGCCGCTGCACGTCTTCCACTTCGACTGCTTCTGGATGAAGGCCTTCCAGTGGTGCGACTTCGAGTGGGACCCGGTGACCTTCCCGGACCCGGAGGGAATGCTCAAACGCCTGAAGGCGCGCGGCCTGAAAATCTGCGTGTGGATAAACCCCTACATCGGCCAGAAATCGCCGCTGTTCCGCGAGGGGATGGAGAAGGACTACCTGCTGAAACGCCCGAACGGCGCGGTGTGGCAGTGGGATAAATGGCAGCCGGGGCAGGCGATTGTCGACTTCACCAACCCGCAGGCCTGCGAGTGGTATGCCGGGCACCTGAAGCGCCTGGTGCGCATGGGCGTGGACTGCTTTAAAACCGACTTCGGCGAGCGCATCCCGACGGACGTGGTGTGGCACGACGGCAGCGATCCGCAGAAAATGCACAACCATTATGCGTTCATCTACAACGAACTGGTGTGGAACGTGTTGAAACAGGAGCTGGGTGAAGAAGAGGCGGTGCTGTTTGCCCGCTCGGCCTCCGTGGGCGCGCAGCAGTTCCCGGTTCACTGGGGCGGCGACTGCTACGCCAACTATGAATCCATGGCAGAGAGCCTGCGCGGCGGGCTGTCGCTCGGCATGTCCGGCTTCGGGTTCTGGAGCCACGACATCGGCGGCTTCGAGAACACCGCGCCTGCCCACGTCTATAAGCGCTGGTGCGCGTTCGGGCTGCTTTCCAGCCACAGCCGCCTGCACGGCAGCAAATCCTATCGCGTGCCGTGGGCGTACGACGATGAAGCCTGTGATGTGGTGCGCCACTTCACGCAGTGGAAGTCCCGCATGATGCCGTATCTGTACCGTCAGGCGGCCTACGCTGCTGAAACCGGGACGCCGATGATGCGCGCCATGATGCTGGAGTTTCCGGACGATCCGGGCTGCGACTATCTGGACCGCCAGTACATGCTGGGCGAGTCGGTGATGGTAGCGCCGGTATTCAGCGAGGCGGGGGACGTGCAGTTCTACCTGCCGGAAGGACGCTGGACGCACCTGTTCAGCAACCGTGAGGCACAGGGCAGCCGCTGGCACAAAGAGCAGCACGGCTTCCAGAGCCTGCCGGTCTACGTGCGGGACAACACGCTGCTGGCGCTGGGTAATAATGACCAGAAGCCGGACTACGCCTGGCACGAAGGCACCGCCTTCCAGCTGTTTAACCTTGAGGATGGCCGTGAAGCGCTGTGCGAAGTCCCGGCGGCGGACGGTAAAGTCATCTTCACGCTGAAGGTGAAGCGCGAAGGTAACGCGCTGACGGTGCAGGGTGAAGGGCAGGCAAAAGCGTGGACGCTGTGCCTGCGTAACATCAGCAAAGTGCAGGGCGTGCAGCAGGGCAAGAGCCAAATGGGCGAGCAGGGCGTGGTGATTACCCCGGATTCTGCCGGGTCACGGATGGTGATTGAGCTGTAGGTTTAATGGCGGATGACGCAGGCTTATCCGCCCTTCATTTTACCGCTTCGTAGGGTGGATAAGCGTCCGCGTCATCCACCTTTTTTTAATGTATACCCCTCGCAACACACATTAACATCAGGTTGTGGTTTAAAGGCGTATAATCCCGTGATCTTTTAAAGGGGATTTATCGTTATGAAAAAACTGCTTTCTTTCGCGCTGCTCGCTGGCGTTGCGCTGTCCGTTACCGCCTGTTCCAGCAACTACGTGATGTCCACCAAAACGGGCGAAATGATCATCACCCACGGCAAGCCGGAAGTGGATAAAGAAACCGGCCTGACCCGCTACACCGACCAGCAGGGCATCGAGCATGAGATCAACAACGACCAGATCTCGCAGATGATTAAGAAAGACTAAGACCATTTTTGGCTTACGACGCACTGCTTTCGTAGGCCGGATAAGCGCGGCGTCATCCGGCAAAATGTACACCATTGCTGAATGACGCTATCGCTTTTCAACCCTTCAGCTACCGCTACCGCCTCACCCGCCACGCAATATCCTGCATCGCGCTTCGCGCAGCCGGGCTGATCCCGCCGAGCTGGAAGAAACCGTGGATCACGCCAAGATAGCGCTGGCAGGTGGAATCCACGCCATGCTCCATCAGGCATTCGTGCAGCACTTCGCCTTCGTTGCGCAGCGGATCGTACTCGGCCGTAATAATATGCACCGGCGGCAGGCCGCTGAAATCTTCGCGGTACAGCGGGCTGGCTTCCGCATCCATTGGCTCGAGATCCGCCATATAGGCTTCGTAACCCGAAAGCAGCATATCGCGGGTGATAATGTAGTCGTAGCCATTTTCCTGATAGCTGACGGACTCCGCCGTGGCGTCCAGCATCGGGTAAATCAGCACCAGCCGCGCGGGCTGCCATTTCCCGGAGCCCTTCAGCCGCAGCGCGGTGACCAGGGCAATATGGCCCCCGGCACTGTCGCCCGCAAGCGTAATACCTTCGCGGTTCACTTCCAGAAGCTCTGCATTGTTCCGGACGGCATTGGCCGCACGCTCAGCGTCGTCATGCGCTGCCGGATACGTGTGCTCCGGAGCCAGGCGATACTTCACGGCAATCACCCGGCAGCCGCTGTAGTAGCAAAGCTGGCGCAGCTGGTTGTCATGGGTGGCAAAGCTGCCGCTCACAAAGCATCCGCCGTGGTAGTAGATAACGGCGGGTAGATCGCCGGATGCGTTAAGCGGGGAGAACACGCGTAGCGTCATGCCATCAAGCCTGATGTCTTTTACGTCTACGCGGGTTTCCGTTTCACCGGCCAGGGTCGTGCTGGCGAGATACCCGGCGCGGCGTTCGTCGATAGTTTGCTGGCGTGAAGAGGGGCGACCGGCGGCGATAAACTCATCAACCAGCGCCTCGATGGCGGGTTCTAAAGACATAGCTGAGATCCTGCGTGATGGGTGAGGCGGATAACGCGAAGCTATCCGCCTGCAAACTTACTCGCCTTCCCCTGGGAACAGGAAAGGGTTGATGCTGCTGCGGGCGAAGCCTTCCTGCTCCATGCGCGCGTCCAGCACCAGCGAGGCCAGGTCGTCCGCCACGGCTTCCACTTTGGCATCCTTCTCCTGATACAGCAGTTTCAGGTAGGTGCCACAGTCGCCGCAGCTTTCCGCTTTGATGGCCGACTGTTCGCTGTCCAGCGACCAGTAGTTCAAATCGCGGGTCTGTTCGCAGTTGCTGCATTTTACGCGCACCACGTGCCACTCGGTTTCGCACAGGTTGCAGTGCAGGTAGCGCAGGCCGCTGGTGGTGCCAATCTGGACCACGCTCGACACGGGCATTGAGCCGCACACCGGGCAGAACTGGCGTTGTTCGCCATATTCGGCTTTCGCTTTGCCGGGGATGAGGCTTGCCATCTGCGCCCAGTAAAGCGACAGCGCTGCCCAGATGAACGGGGCTTTATCGCTGGAAACCTGCGCAAAGTCGGCGTTAAACAGCGACGTTGCCATCTCTTCCAGCTCCAGGGAAGAGGCCTTCTCCAGATTTTCAATCACCGCCAGCGCCTGGCCGTCCATCTCCGGCTTTAGCTCGGCGATTAACGAATTCAGCAGCTGCTGCCAGTGCGGGTCGCGCGGCAGAACGTGAATATCCAGCGGCGGCTTGCCCGTCTCGGCTGATTTTTGGAGCAGCGCGGTTAAATCTATCTGCAGCGGGTGGTCGTACAAAACCACTTCCTGCGCGTGGGCGATAAGCGCAGCAAAGCGCAGGAAATCACCCAGCGGATTATCGGTTGCCAGCTCGCGCAGTCGTTCAGCGCGGCGGTTGTAGAGATTTTTCAGCCTGGGGAACAATAACGGTGGGATCATGTCCGCCGTGCGTTTCTCGCTCTTATCCAGCTGATCTTGCGGGACTATGCGAATACTCATTCCTATCTGTCTTCCTGTTACGACGGGGTGAACCCGTCTGGCTTAACATATCCTGCCGGAGCACGTCGGGCAGACACGGCATATGATTTATCAGGCAGTGTGAATGAAGAAGAGGATAACCGCAATTACCCTTGCTCGGTAAAGGGTAAATCAATGGGCGGCTGGTCGATGTACATCACGTGAAGCCTTATGGGTAATACACCTCATTCATTATTTCTGACAGAGATGCGTTCAAAATAAAATAGCGCGTCATGTTAATAAGGTGTAATACATTTATTCGTTTACTGATAGCGCTTCCTTTTATTGCTTTCTTTAATAGCACCGTTCTTGGAATTTAATCTGCGGCTCAGTTCTCAAAAATAACCTTTTTCTCTTCGTGGAAAGCACGTTGTTGAGTATATTCCGTGGGAACAGCAGGGTTGTCACCTTAACAGGGCAAAACCTAAATTGCGCGATGAGCTTTTCAAGCTCATCGCGCAATTTAGGTTTTTTTTTGCAAAAAAATGGATGGCTATGACATGGATATATTAAATGTTCCAGTAACAAATAGTAGAGTCAGGCAGCTAACCCGCCATGTCGGCGGCTTGCCAATAAAACATTATTATTACCTGTTTGCATTATCTGGTTTGCTAGGGGCAACGCCGGTCCTGGCGCAATTAGCAGAAAGTGAAATGCCGAAAAATGTTGATAGCTTTATTAGCGATTCCCATCTGGATATGGCATTGCGCAACCAATGGAAATATTTGAAAGAAAATGCGTCACAGCCTAAAGAAGTCCATAATGCCTGGGGGCAAAGCGCTACGCTAAATTTTGAATCAGGTTATCTGTGGGACGTTATTGGGTTTGATGCAAGCTACAGCCAGGTCATTAAGCTCGCGGCCAGCGATTACTTTTCCACCCGTGCACTGCTCTATAACGACGGTCAGGGAATGGATAAAAAGAACGCCAAAGGCTTCAATAAATTTGGCCAGCGCTACCTTAAAGTTAAAGCTGGTGATGAGAGTGCGGGGCTGAAGGCGAAAATTGGCTGGCATGAGCTAAAGAATTTCGGTGTTCTGACGACCTCTAATCGATTGACTAAAAACAGTTATTTTGGCTACAGCGGCTCACTGGTATATGACCGTTTGCAGCTTGATTTCGGCTGGTTAAGCGACAGCATTAACCGTGACTCACCGAATAAAAGCCATTTTCAAACGGCGGACAGGCGCAATATCGCCAATGTACGGACCGGCGGACTGAGCTGGAAAAACGATAAAATGCGCCTTTCTTATGGCTATGGCGAAGCAAAAGATTACCAGCGTCGCCACGCCGTAGAAATGGCATGGCAACCCCTGGAAAACTGGACCCTGGCTTCGCAGGTATATGGCAGCGAGGCACTGGCGGGATATAAAAAAATGGCTGCCGGGAAAAAGGAATACGATAATCAGGCCTGGCACTATGTGGGGGAGATCCGCTGGCAGGACCCACGTTGGTTATTTAAATTCGCAGCGGCGCATACTAATGCTCATAAAGAGTCAGGCGTAGGCATTTATGGCCGTCATATTGCTAAAAACAGCCGCGGACGTTTTAACGCATTAACCTCAGCCGGGGTGGATTATATGCGCGATGGCGAAACCGCGCTGGCGCTGTATGGCCAGTATCAGACGCACCGTACATTAACCAGCGGTTTACAGCTAAATTACGGTCAGTTCAGCTATAAAGATAACCTTGTTCGTTCAGGCGAGGTGTCATTAATTAATGTCTGGGCGCCCGATAGCGCGCCGCTCAAAGATTTATCAGTGTTTATAAACGTCGGTTACGGCTGGCATTATAAGAATGTTAACGCCACACCTACACTAAGTGATTCCGGGAAATATATGCGTTCCCCAAGCTTGTCTTCTGAAATTGTCGTGGATTACCGCTTTGGGCTTTTTTGAAAGTAATTAATAAAGGAGTCAGAAAATGAAAGTTACAGTAAATTGGCTGATTGGCCTGTGTCTTTTTATGGGTATAAGTCAGAGTTATGCTGCCGATGTGACTATCTATCTTACGCGCCATGGTAAGACGATGTTTAATACGGTTCATCGCGCGCAGGGCTGGGCCGACACGCCGCTGACCGCACCTGGTGTAGAGGTGGCCCGCCTGCTGGGCAAGGGGCTGAAAGAGGTAAACTTTTACTCGGTTTATGCCAGCGATGCCGGACGGGCAAGGGAAACCGCCCGGTTGATCATGGAGGCTAAATCGACGCCTTTCACCTTAAATGAAAGCAAGGGGCTCAGAGAAGTGGGTGTTGGTATCTTTGAAGGCGATCTCGATCCCAATATGTGGGGAGCCGCTGCGAAACAGGCTGGTTTTTCATCTGAAACTGCTCTGATGAAGAGTTACGGTGAAGGAAAAACGACGCTTGCCGAAATGATTGATGCTATCGCTGCTGCCGACAGCAGCGGTATAGCGGAACGTTATAATACTGTCGCAGAACGTATGGAGCGCAGCATTTTAAGTATCGCACGCGCCGCGCACGGCGACGAGCAACGTAATGTTCTCGTCGTTTCTCACGGATTGGCGATAGGGATGCTGCTTGAAAAACTTGGCTACACGGAGCTGAAAAAGCCGCTTGAAAATGCCAGCGTCACCAAAATTCGCTACACCGATGAAGGAAAACTGATCGTAGAATCGGTGGGGGATATGAGCTACGTCGAGCAGGGTAGAGCGCAGGAGAAGCGTTAGATAAAAATCAGGAGAAACGACCCGGTCGTTTCTCCTGCCATAACAGATCAGTCCAGCTTGTTTTGTTCTTTCCGGCGAACCTCGCGATACCATTTCGGGTGATGTTTTTTGGCCCAGGTCGTGGTGACCCAGCCTTCCACCATTGCGGTAATCGTGCCTTTTACCCACAGTGCAGCATAGATATGCACCATGATCACCACAATTAACGCGACTGCGGCAAATGAATGCACCATCAGCGCAGCGCGAATAACCGGGATGGAGAACGCAGGCGCGAAGTAAGGCCGCCAGATAACCACACCGCTCGCCAGCAGCAGCACCAGCAGAATAATCGCCGCCCAGAACACACATTTCTGGCCGAAGTTATACCGCCCGGTGTCGCCCACCTCCTCATTAACGACGATCTTACGAATATTCTTCGCCCAAAAGATATCATCCCGATTGATGAGGTTGTGATGCCAGTAGCGGAAAAACATGATGATAAACGAGGCAAACATCACCACGCCCACGAACGGGTGCAGGATGCGCGCCAGCTGCGGCGTGCCCAGAATGTGCATCAGCCAGTTGAAGGAGGGGAAGAAGAACCCCAGCCCGCTCACCGCCGCCAGCACGAAGCAGAAGGCGGTGACCCAGTGGTTGATGCGCTCAGGGGCGCTGTAGCGCTGAATAGTCACTTGTTTTTTCATGGCTTGCGCACCTCGTCATCGTCATGATGCAGGTTGTCATCATCGATTTCGGCACGGTTCGGGCCGACCCCCACATAGTGAAACACGCTGGCGGCAAAGGTCGCGGCAAAGCCGATGGCGGCCAGCGGCTTCCAGACGCCTTTCCAGAATTTCACCGTTGGGCTGATAGACGGGTTTTCGGGCAGGCCGTGGTAGAGCGTCGGCTTGTCCGCATGATGCAGCACGTACATCACGTGGGTGCCGCCAACTCCCGCCGGATCGTACAGCCCGGCGTTGTCGTAGCCACGGGTTTTCAGCTCCGCGACCCGCTCGCCGGCCAGCACTTTCATGTCGTCTTTCGAACCGAAATGAATTGCGCCGGTCGGGCAGGTTTTCACGCAGGCAGGCTCCTGGCCGACGGTCACTCGGTCCACGCACAGGGTGCATTTGTAGACGCGGTTGTCCTCCGGGTTCAGGCGCGGTATGTCGAACGGGCAGCCCGCAATGCAGTAGCCGCAGCCGATGCACTGCTCAGACTGGAAGTCGACGATGCCGTTGGCATACTGGATGATCGCCCCTTCCGACGGGCACGCCTTCAGGCAGCCGGGATCCGCGCAGTGCATGCAGCCATCCTTGCGGATAAGCCACTCCAGCTTGTCGTTTTGCTCCACTTCCGAAAAGCGCATTACGGTCCAGGATTTGGCGGTCAGATCCGCCGGGTTGTCATAAACCCCGACGTTGTGCCCCACCTCATCGCGGATGTCGTTCCACTCCGAACACGCCACCTGGCAGGCCTTGCAGCCGATGCAGGTGGTGACGTCGATGAGCTTCGCCACCTCCTGCTGGTGATCCCGCGCCTGGGGGGCGGGCGTGAAGCCGTTGGTGGCGGAACGACGGATAATGTCCTGAGATTGATAAGCCATAGTTCGTCTCCGTTACACCTTTTCCACGTTGACCAGGAACGCCTTAAACTCTGGCGTTTGCGTGTTGGCATCACCGACAAACGGCGTCAGCGTGTTGGCGAGGAAGCCTTTTTTCGCCACGCCTTCGTAACCCCAGTGAATAGGGATGCCGATGGTGTCCACCTTCTGTCCGTTCACATCAAGCGTGCGGATACGCTTGGTCACCACCGCTTTGGCCTTGATATAGCCACGGTTGGAGGAGACCTTCACCGTATCGCCCTGAACAATCCCGAGCTTGTTCGCGAGCTTCTCGCCAATCTCGATAAACTGCTCCGGCTGCGCGATGGCGTTCAGCAGCGCGTGCTTGGTCCAGTAGTGGAAGTGCTCCGTCAGGCGATAGGTGGTGCCGACGTACGGGAACTTGTCATGCTTGCCCATCGCCTCAAGATCGCCCTTGAACACGCGGGCGGCTGGGTTAGAGACCACGTTCGGGTGCAGCGGGTTGGTGCCCAGCGGCGTCTCAAACGGCTCGTAGTGCTCGGGGAACGGCCCTTCCGCCATTTTGTCGATGGCAAACAGGCGCCCTAAGCCTTCCGGCTGCATGATAAACGGCCCGACGTCCGTGCCCGGCGCGGCGGTGCTGTAGTCGGCAACGTCTGCGCCGCCCCACTTCGCGCCGTCCCAGGAAATAAGGCGACGTTTTTCATCCCACGGTTTGCCCTGCGGATCTGCGGATGCGCGGTTATAAAGAATGCGGCGGTTAAGCGGCCACGCCCAGGCCCAGCCTAAGGTGTTACCCAAACCTGATGGGTCCGCGTTATCACGGCGTGCCATCTGGTTGCCATCTGGCGTCCAGCTTCCGGCGAAGATCCAACAGCCACTGGAAGTGGTGCCGTCATCACGCAGTTGGGCGAACGAGCTCAGCTGCTGGCCTTTTTTCACCAGCACCGCGCCCGTTGCTGGGTCGATAACGTCCTGCAGCGCCTTGCCGTTGCTCTCCATGGCCACTTCTTCCGGCGCCGGGTTGTCCGGTGTCAGGTAGTTCCAGGTCATGTTGACCACCGGCTCCGGCAGCTTGCCGCCGTCGCGCAGGTACATGTGGCGCAGGCGGGTGAAGATACCCGCGAGGATTTCGCCGTCGTTCAGCGCTTCCCCCGGCGCGTCCGCGCCCTTCCAGTGCCACTGCAGCCAGCGGCCGGAGTTCACGATGGAGCCATTCTCTTCGGCGAAGCAGGTGGACGGCAGGCGGAAGACCTCGGTCTGGATTTTCGACGGATCGACATCGTTCATCTCGCCGTGGTTTTGCCAGAAGTTGGAGGTTTCAGTGTTCAGCGGGTCGATGGTGACGAGGAACTTCAGCTTCGACAGCGACGCAATCACCTTGTTTTTATTCGGGAAGGACGCCACCGGGTTAAAGCCCTGGCACAGATAGCCATTGACCTTGCCCTGGTTCATCATCTCGAAGTACTGCAGGACGTCGTAGCCCTTGTCCCACTTCGGCAGCCAGTCATAGCCCCAGCTGTTTTCCGCTGTGGCCTTGTCGCCGAAGAAGGCCTTCATCATCGAGACGAAGAATTTCGGGTAGTTGCCCCAGTAGTTCACCTGGCCTTCCAGCAGCGGCTTCGGCGTATTGGCGGCAAGGTAGGTCTGCAGGTCGGGCTGCTTTTCGTTTGGCAGCGTCATGTAGCCCGGCAGGCTCTGTGACAGCAGGCCGAGATCGGTCAGGCCCTGGATGTTGGAGTGGCCGCGCAGGGCGTTCACGCCGCCACCCGCCATGCCCATGTTGCCGAGCAGCAGCTGGATCATTGCCATGGTGCGGATGTTCTGCGCGCCCACGGAGTGCTGCGTCCAGCCCAGCGCATAGAGGAACGACGCCGTTTTGTTCTTCACGCTGGTGGCGGCAATGTATTCGCACACCTTGATGAAGTCGTCTTTTGGCGTGCCGCAGATGTTCGACACCACGTCCGGCGTATAGCGGGAGACGTGCTCTTTGAGCAGGTTCCACACGCAGCGGGGATGGCTGAGCGTCAGGTCGCGCTTAGCGAAACCCTTCTCATCCAGCTCGTAGTTCCAGGTTGTTTTGTCGTATTTGCGGTTTGCCGCGTCGTAGCCGGAGAACAGGCCGTCGTCGAAGCTGTAATCCTCACGCACAATCAGGTTGGCGTTGGTGTAGGCCTCAACGTACTCGCGGTTGAATTTATTGTTGGTAATCAGGTACAGCAGCACGCCCGACAGGAAGGCTATGTCGGTACCGGAACGAATCGGGGTATAAAAATCCGCCACCGAAGCGGTTCGCGTGAAGCGCGGATCGATAACGAGCAGCTTCGCGCCGTTGTGAATTTTGGCTTCCATCGCCCAGCGGAACCCGACCGGGTGCGCTTCTGCGGCGTTGCCACCCATCACAATCACGAGATCGGCGTTTTTAATATCAACCCAGTGGTTGGTCATCGCACCGCGACCAAATGTTGGAGCAAGACTTGCTACCGTTGGTCCGTGTCAGACGCGCGCCTGGTTATCCACGGCAAGCATGCCGAGGGCGCGGGTAAATTTCTGGGTTAAATAGCCGGTTTCGTTACTGGAGGCGGATGCGCACAGCATGCCGGTAGAGAGCCAGCGGTTGACGGTGGCGCCCTGGTCGTTCTGCTCGATGAAGTTGGCGTCGCGGTCTTCTTTCATCAGCTTCGCGATGCGGTCGAAGGCCGTTTCCCAGCTGATTTGCTGCCACTTATCCGAGCCGGGCGCGCGGTAAGACGGGAACTTGAGGCGGCTTTCGCTGTGGATGAAATCCACCAGGCCTGCGCCTTTCGGGCAGAGCGCGCCGCGGTTGACCGGGTGATCCGGGTCGCCTTCAATGTGGAAGATGGATGCTTTGGCATTTTTTGCCCCGTCGCCCAGGCTGTACATTAATAGCCCACAACCAACGGAACAGTATGTGCAGGTATTACGGGTTTCGCGGGTGCGCAGCAGCTTGTACTGCCGGGTTTCCGCAAGCGCAACGCCCGGGGCAAAGCCCAGCGCCGCTGCCGTGGTGCCTGCCATACCGCCAGCGCAGATCTTAAAGAACTGCCTTCTGCTGACCTGCATGGATACTCCTTTCGACATTTTTCACATGACTTATAGGTTTATTTTTGCGGTGTAAGCCGCAAAGGTTCACAATCGGAACCGCTAAACGGGTTATTACCCTTCTTCCTGAAGGGGTAGTATGTCCAGAATACCACATTGGTATTAAGGCTGTTCTCATCCGGTTAATAGAAAGTGAATAAAACTGACGTAAATCACGAAAAAAATGTGACAGAAATCGCAGGGTTAAGCGCGGTGGATCTGTGGACGCGGGGCTCGCTCGAGGTTGCCAAAAGCGACTGGATTGCCGAGGAGGTGCCCGTCGCGCTGGTCTACAACGGTATTTCTCACGTGGTGATGATGGCCTCGCCGAAGGACCTGGAGCAGTTTGCGCTGGGCTTCTCCCTCTCCGAGGGCATTATTGAATCCCCTTCAGAAATTTTTGGCATCGACACCGTGCCGGGCTGCAGCGGCATCGAAGTACAAATTGAACTCTCCAGCCGCCGCTTTATGGGCCTGAAAGAGCGCCGCCGTTCCCTTGCCGGGCGCACTGGCTGCGGTGTCTGCGGTGTAGAACAGCTTAACGATATTGGCCGCCCGGTTACCCCACTGCCTTTCACCCAGACGTTCAATCTGAACCTGCTTGACGCGGCGCTGGGCAAAATGCGCGAGTACCAGCCCATCGGCGAGCTGACGGGCTGTACGCACGTTGCGCTGTGGCTCAACGGGCAGGGTGAAATTCTGGATGGCAAAGAAGATATTGGCCGCCACGTGGCGCTCGACAAGCTGCTCGGCACCCGCGCCCGCCAGAACTGGCACAGCGGCGCGGCGTTAGTCTCCAGCCGTGCAAGCTACGAGATGGTGCAAAAATCCGCCCAGTGCGGGGTCGAGATCCTCTTCGCGGTTTCAGCCGCCACCACGCTTGCCGTCGAAGTGGCCCAGCGCTGCAACCTGACGCTGGTGGGCTTCAGCAAGCCTGGCCGCGCGACTGTTTATACGCACCCTGAGCGGCTGCGATAACGTTGAGAATCGCCGGCATCTTTCAGATGCTGGCTGGATGCTTTAAGAAACCCGATTCCGGCTTTTCCTTCTCCGATTTCCCGCATAAAAATGCGTGGATAGTCACATTTCTGATATCTGCTTTTTATCCGTTATCCCCTGAATTTTGCCATTCATTAAATCCCTTTCTGAAATCCGTTTACCTCCTTGAAATATAATATTTTTTCACGATATTAGCGGCGGCCCGCTGTTTTTTACAATGTTACATTCATCACAATAAATGACCGTTAAAACCCTCTGTCAATATTCATGGTCGCCAGATGAATCGCATTTTTGTGACATTCATTGCAAATCGAGGGCTTGTTAAAAAGGAAAAATGATTGCAGGGAAATTAAATGGGGTAAGGGTCATGAGAATCGGCATGGTAATTAGCGGCGGGGATGTGACAGGAATAAATAACTTTGTATTCCAGGTCTCCAGATTAGCCCGGGCAGAAATCATTTTATTCAATGGGGGTATTCCCGGCCTGTTGCAAAATAAATATCAGGCTATTTCCCTGCGTGATTTAGTGGACTTTTCCATTGCCGCCATTCCGATTATGTCTTCGGGAAGAACCAGCCGTAAATTGATGGCCCCGGAATATGAAACCATCGCGAAGCAGCTTAAAGCCCTGCATATTGATGTGCTTATTATGGCGGGCGGCGACGGCTCGCTACAGTTTCTTCATCACCTTAGCGAGTACGGTGTGAACTGTTTCGGCGTCGGCATGACCATCGATAATGACGTTTACGGCAGCGATTACACGATTGGTTTTTCTACCGCCTGCGAACAGGTTATTAAAGAGGTCAGTAAGCTGCGTAATACCGGCCGGGCATTGCCGGGACGGGTATTTATGGTCGAGCTGCTGGGCGGCTACTGCGGCGAATTGACTCTGCAGTCGGCGATTAAAAGCAACGCTGATTTCGCGCTGATCCCTGAATGCCAGCAGACGCTGAGCGAGCTGGCCGGGAAAATTACCGCCAGGCTTGAATCGCAAAACAGCGTCGTGATCCTCTGCTCTGAAGGCTACACCAAAGAGTACTCCCCCGGCTTTCAGGGGGCGATTGATACCATGATTAAACAGCTTGAGCCGAAAATCGGCGTGCGCATCCGTAAGTCGATAGTCGGCTACAGCCTGCGTAACGGTGACCCGACCTGCGAAGAGATTTATCAGGGCACAATTATGGCCGGAGAGGTCGTGCGCTGCATCCGGTCAGGCATGAGAAATAAAGCAGTCATTATTAATTCGAGTAATAAACCGATCCCGATAGATTTAATCAGTATGCAAAAGCGCCTCGTCGACACCGAAGGGCACCATTATAAATTAGCCAGGCAACTCGATATTATTTGAGGAGTGAATCAATGCTTAAAATTCTATGCGTATGTGGCTGCGGTTTAGGTTCCAGTTTCGCCATTGAAATGACGGCGAAGGCGGTGCTTAAAAAATTAGAAATCCCGGCCGAGATTGAACACACCACCGTCTCCGAAGCGGGCGCTTTTAAATCCGATATTATTCTTACGCAAAAAACCTTCGCCGATATTTTAACGGCGGACGCCAGCGAAGAGGAAATTAAACGCGTTATCGTGCTGCACCGCTTAACGGACAAAGACGAAATTGAGCAGAAAATTGTCGCCTTTTTAAAAGAACGAAATGTGAAGGTACTCGAAAATGAATAGCATCATTCACTTTATCGTTAAGGACCTGCTGGGGCAGGCATCGATTCTGATTGCCTTTATCGCCATGCTCGGTCTTTTGCTGCAGAAGAAATCGAAGGGCAAAGTGGCGGAAGGCACGTTTAAAACGCTGCTCGGCTTTTTAATCATGATGGCGGGCATCAATATTATCGTCGATACCCTGACCTTCCTGAACGATATCTTCACCCACGGCTTCGGCATGAAGGGCTACATCACCGACGTGGCGGCGATTGCGGGGCTGGCAAACCGCGAGCTGGGTTCGGAAGTGGCGCTCACGCTGATGGTGATTTTCATCGTCAACATCATCATTGCCCGTATCACGCCGTTTAAATACATCTTTCTTACCGGCCAGGCGCTGCTGTGGATGGCCACCATCGGTGCGGTCATCGGCTACAAATCGGGGCTGACAGGGGCGCCGCTGATCCTGACCGGGGGGATTTTCGGCGGAATTATGGCGGTGCTGATGCCCGCGCTTGCTCAGCCGGTCGTGCGCCGCATTACTGGATCGGATGACGTGGCGCTCGGCCACTTCTGCACCATTGGCTACCTGGTGCAGGCGGCGGTGGCGAAGGTGGTGGGCAAAGGGTCGAAATCCACCGAAGACCTGGTGCTGCCGGATAACTTCAAATTCCTGCAGGACACCTACCTCTCTATGGCGGTGGTGATGATCCCGATGTATCTCATCCCCGCGCTGGCGGCCGGGCCGGAATACATCAGCCAGTATTCCAACGGCGTGAACTACTTGATGTTTGCATTTATGCAGTCGATTCAGTTTGTTGCCGGGGTATTCGTGCTCTATAGCGGCGTACGTCTGCTGTTAAACGAACTGGTTCCCGCGTTCCGCGGCATTGCGATGCGCATTGTGCCCGACGCAAAACCCGCGCTGGATTGCCCGGTTCTGTTTCCGTATGCCCCTAACGCCGTTATCGTCGGCTTCCTGGCTACCACGGCGGGTTCCATCATCGGCATGATTGTCTTCCCTATGTTTGGCCTGGCGATGATCCTCCCCGGCCTGCTGACCAACTTCTTTGCGGGCGGTACCGCAGGCATTTTCGGTAACGCGATGGGCGGCAGACGCGGCGCGGTGATCGGCGGCGTGGTACACGGCCTGTTCATTACCTTCCTGCCGGCAATTCTGGTACCGATGCTGGAAAGCTACGGCTTTACCGGCGTGACCTTCAGCGACTCCGACGTGATCGGCAGCGGCCTGATTCTGGGGCACGTCTTCCAGAATAACTGGACGTTTGTCGGCGTATTTATCCTGTTAGTGGCGCTCATCGCCTGGTTCGTGAATGGCAAATCAACCAAACCTCAAGAGGAAAAAGCACATGAGTCTGTATAACTTCCCTGATTTATTGCAGGTGGCAAAAGCACGCGGTTTTAAAGCGGTTGGTTCCTTCAACTTACATTGTCTGGAAATGCTGCCCGCCTTTTTTAAAGCGGCAAAAGCGACGAACAGCCCGTTAATGATTCAGATCTCAACCGGCACGGCGGAATATTTAGGCTATCGTTTGCTGGTCGATTCAGTTTGTTCTTTAGCGGAAAGCCAGGATATTCCGACCTGCCTGCATCTGGATCACTGTTCGGATATTGAATCCATTAAAACGGCCATTGACGCCGGGTTCAGCTCGGTGATGTATGACGGCTCGCATTTGGAAATGGCAGAGAATATCGCCAATACGCGAAAAGTTATCGAAATTGCCCGCCCGCGAAATGTTTCTGTTGAGGCAGAGTTAGGCGCAATCGGCGGTTCGGAAGACGGTAAAGCGGTGGCGGCGGAAGATATTTGTTTTACCACCACGGAAGATGCCCGGCAGTTTGTCGATGCCACGAAGGTCGATATGCTGGCGGTTTCCGTGGGCACCGTGCACGGCCTGTACACCGGCAAGGCCAAAATCCAGCATCAGCGCCTGGCGGACATCAGCGAAGTCACCAGAACGCCGCTGGTACTGCACGGTGGAACGGGCGTCAGCGATGATGACATGCGCCGCGCCGTGGCGGGGGGAATCGACAAAGTGAACGTCGGCACAGAGATGAACGTTCAGTGGGTCGGTCACTGCCAGCAGACGTTCGGCAAAGGCAAAGTTAACGACAGCGTGCGCAAATTTTTAATTCCGGCTAATGATGCGGTGGCTGCGGTATTAATCGAAAAGATTGCATTATTTAAATAACGACCGCGTTAATCTTTACTCTTCACTGTAACCCTGGTTGCCCGGCAATCATCGGGGCGGGAGATAGCTATGTTTGAATCATTAAAAAGACTGTTTAAGCCGGATAATACAGATACGGAAAAATATGATATTCAGGCGGCGCAGCTTGCGGCTGAATTAACGGCTCTGGAAAATATATTATCGGCAGATCCCCTGAATAGCGAAGCGCAAAAAACATTAATGCTGCGCTATAACCAGGCGTTACAGGTCTTTGCGAAGAGTAAAACGCACCGTCAGCATATTGATCCTTTATTTGTCAAAATAGACGAGCTGCGCAATATCATCCGCAGAACGATTTAAGGAGCCACTATGGCTATTAAGGAGTTATTGATCGAGGCGCAGGCAATCCAGGTCGGCGTACGTGAAAAGGACTGGCAAAAAGTTATTGAAATGGCGGCGCGGCCGCTGGTTGAGAACGGCTATATTTTGCCGTCCTATCATCAGGCGGTAATCGCTAACACGCTGGAGCACGGTGCCTATTACGTCTTTGAGGAAGGCGTCGCCATGCCCCATGCCAGGCCGGAGTGCGGGGTGCTGAGGAACTGCTTCAGTCTGCTGCTGCTGGAGGAGCCGATCGCCTTTGCCGACAGTGACAAGGCCGATATCGTCATCATGTTTGCCGCCAGGGACAGTAACGGGCACATAGAAGAAGGCATTCGCGCCATTGTGAACCTGCTGGGCGATGACGAGGTGATGACGAAGCTGCGTCAGGCAAAGAACAAAGAAGAGGCGATCGCAATATTATGAGCCAGACTACGCGAACACAGGGCAAAACGGTGGTACTGGTGAACGGCGTTCCCGCATCCGGGAAAAGCACCATCGCGCGTCTGCTGTCAGAGCACTTTGCTTTGCCGGTTTTGACCATCGACGGGATCAAAGAGCCGTTTATGGCGCAGTTTGATGATATTGACAGGCCGTTCAACCGACGGCTGGGCTGCGCGGCCTACGAGGTGATTTGGTCAATAGTGGCAGACAGCCCCCGGCAGTGCGTATTTCTGATTGACGCCTGGTTTGGCTTCCAGCCGAAGGCGTCGCTCGTCCGCTATCTTGAGCAGGCGGGCATTACCCGCGTGCTGGAAGTCTGGAACAGCATTCCCGGTAATCTTGCGGCGGCGCGCTATGCGCAAAGGCTGGACGTCAGGCGTAACGGGCACCCCGGTGAAGAGTATTTACCGGAGCTGCTGCGGCTGGCCGATAGTGCACAGCCTATGGCGCTGGGGCCGGTTTATACCCTGGATCAGGGGAAGCCGATAGACAGTGCGGCGCTGGTTGCCTGGCTGGGAAAGGCGCTGGAGAACTAAGCGAAGCGGCCCTCTCATTTGCGCGGGGGGCCGTAGCCTCCTCCTAACCCGCATCAATAAGCCAATTTCACTCCACTTTTTTTCCTTTCTGCCGATAACTTAACCAGGACGTTGAAACGCATCGCGATGCCCATCCGCCGGGCGATTATTCGAGGTTAAAGTGGATAGTTTTCAAAAAGATATTGATGAAAGGGCTAACCTTGCGTTATCCAACAAATTCGAGCTTCTGCTGTTCCGCCTGGGCACAGGCCAGCACGCTGACAAATCCGAGCTGTACGGCATCAACGTCTTCAAGCTGCGCGAAATAGTGCCGATGCCGAAGATTAACCGGGCTGCGGGCATGGCATCACCGCTGATGGGCATGGCTAATATCCGCGACCAGATTATCCCGGTTATCGATCTGCCCGCCGTCACCGGCTGCGTGGCCGAAACCGGTCTCAACCTGCTGCTGATCACCGAGTACGCCCGCAGTACGCAGGCGTTCGCCGTGGAATCAGTTGAAAACATTATTCGTCTGGACTGGAGCCAGGTTCACGCCGCCGAAGCGGGCGTCAGCAGCCGCAATATCACCAGCATCGCCTCGCTGGACGGCGAAGATTACAAAGGTGAGCTGGCGCTGGTGCTGGACGTTGAACAGATTCTGTACGACATCCTGCCGTCCGGCCGTAACGTTGATGTGTCCGCTATAGAAGAGAAAAGCTACACCCTGAAACCAGGGGCCGTGGCGATTGTGGCGGAAGATTCAAAGGTAGCCCGTTCCATGCTGGAGCAGGGGCTGAAAGGCATGGGTATTCCGGCGATCATGCACCCTACGGGCCTTGCTGCCTGGGAAAATATTCAGGCGATTGCGGCGGCGGCGAAAGCGGACGGCGTGCCAATCACCGACAGAATTGGCATGGTGCTCACCGACATCGAAATGCCGGAAATGGACGGTTTTACTTTGACGAGAAATATTAAAACGGATGCCGGTCTGAAAAGTATTCCGGTCATCATCCACTCGTCGCTTTCCGGCAGCGCCAACGAGGATCATGTGAGAAAAGTCGGGGCCAACGGCTACGTCGCGAAGTTTGACGTACAGGAGCTTTCGGCGGTGATCCATAAAGCGCTTGCGGACGCGGTGCTGTAAGTCTTTTTCTGAATGCCCTCTCTTCCCGGAAAGGGCATTAACAACTATGGTTTTTTCTCCGACACGGGTGCATTGTTAGTCATCCCTACCCATAAGAGAGACATCATGGCTTCCATCGAAAAATCAGGTTCGTTCACCCTTGGCGATCGCAAAGTTCACCGTCTTGGCTACGGCGCGATGCAGCTTGCAGGCCCCGGCGTATTTGGCCCTGCGCGCGATCATGACGGAGCGCTGGCGGTATTAAAAGCGGCTGTCGAAGCGGGCGTAAACCACATTGATACCAGCGATTTTTACGGTCCGCACGTCACCAACAAGCTGATCCGCGAAGCGCTGGCACCTTACCCGGACAACCTGGTTATCGTGACCAAAATTGGCGCGCGCCGAAGCGACAAAGGCGACTGGCTGCCCGCTTTCTCTGCCGAAGAGCTGACCAGCGCGGTGCATGACAACCTGCGCAACCTTGGCCTTGAGCAAATCGACGTAGTGAACCTGCGTGCGATGTTCGACCCGCACAAACCGGCGGAAGGTTCGATTGCGGAACCGCTGGGTGCACTGGCAAAACTGCAGCAGCAGGGCCTGGTGCGCCACATCGGCCTGAGCCACGTGACGCCAACGCAGATTGCCGAAGGCCGCAAAATTTGCCCAATCGTCTGCGTGCAGAACCTCTATAACCTGGCGAACCGTAACGATGACGCGCTGATTGATGACCTTGCAAAAGACGGGATCGCCTACGTGCCGTACTTCCCGTTGGGGGGCTTCTCGCCTTTGCAGTCGTCGATTCTGTCGGACGTGGCTAAAGAGCTGAACATCACCCCAATGCAGCTGGCGCTGGCCTGGCTGCTGCAGCGTTCCCCGAATATTCTGCTGATCCCAGGCACCTCGTCGGTTGCCCACCTGCATGAAAATCTGGCCGTCGCGGAGATGAAACTGTCTCCGGAAGTGATGGCGAAGCTGGAAGGAATTGCCGGATAGGAAAAATAAGGGGGGTAAGCGGCAGCGCTTTCCACCCCTTACACCTTATTTGCCGGATGACGCTAAAGCTTATCCGGCCTTCAGTTCATTCGAATTGTGGGGTGTTCCGCCATAGTTTTATTACGAGAACATATTATTAGTAACCGTAAAACGTATTTCAAATCGGTTATTTACACACCAGCATAAATCGCTTACATTTGTCGGGAGTTTATAAAAAAATAGCAAGGAGCAGCTATGTATTATAAAAGCGACGTTATAAGTTATTTGCAGGCTAATAATGTTGTCGCCCTGAAGCTCGACAATGCTTTAAGCGGTGTCGGGAAAGCGGTAGCAAATCAGATTGACACGATAGGAGCAGGTGCAAAACGCGCGCTGTATTATGCCTCCTGCTTTACGGATGAATACCAGGATGTCTGCCAGCAGCAGAAGGCCGAGGATATCCGATTTAAAAATGGCGTTATTTATTTTCTGCGACATGGCGATGTTGTATATGACATGCTCAAAATATATTTCGAAGAAATATTTAAATATAAAACCTCCGATCAACTGGAGCGCATCAAACAAATGCTTATGGCTGTTAATATCCATATTGCCGCCAGTTCACTCACAAACGCTGGATTTGCTCTGGCAACAGCATCATTTGTCGCTGCAGGCATGAATCTAAGTCTTGAACTCAGTGCACTGGCAGGGCGAAGGGCGGGCGAGGTTGTAGGGGCTATCGGCATATACGGCGTGGTCCAGAAAGCAGCAGATAGTGTACATCGCCTTCACATTACTTATCCAGCTTACTACTCAGCGCTATACGCGCAAGAGTTGGAAATGATGTACTTTCTGATAGAGCCGTTGTTTGAGCGGGCTGAGGCGTTTAAAGCACAATGGGTGTCAGATAGTGAAATTGCAGATATCATTACCAGGATGATTCGATAATAATGATGAATCTCATTAAAAGATTTTTCAGTCGGATATTCAGATCATTGATTTCGTATTATGGACCTGCCGTACTAACCATAATATTCGCTTCGGTTCAAGGTTTATTGTTTCCGGACAGCCCAATCTGGCTTGCCCCCTTATTCTTTGTATTTGTGATGGTTGTTTTATCGATATATGAAATTGTAAGGTTCAAACGTTAGAATAATCTAAAATTCATTTATAAGGAAATGGTATGTCAACACCCGCGCATTTATGGCTTGAAGATGAAAACGGTTCGCCCATGGTCGGCGAATACATATGCCACAGCGTTCAAGCCCCATCGAATTAAAATCATTTTTCCATGGGGTGACCATTCCCGTTGACCCGAACTGGGGCAAATTCACCGTTTCATCCACTCTTTACAGCTGATTTGCCGGATGACGCTAATGCTTATCCGGCCTACGACTCATAAGAACTATGAATGTCCCGCCATTATGTTATTGCAAGAACATATTATTAGTGGTCGTAAAAACACATCAAATAAGTTGTTTACCCGTCAGTATAAATCACTTAAGGTAATTGGGGGTTTATAAAAAATAGCAGGGAGCAGCTATGTATTATAAAAACGGCGTTATAAGTTATTTGCAGGCTAATAATATCCTCGCCCTGAAGCTCGACCATGCTTTAAGCGGTGTCGGGAAAGCGGTATTAAATCAGATTGACACGATAGGAGCAGGTGCAAAACGCGCCCTGTATTACACCTCCTGCTTTACGGATGAGTACGAGGATGTCTGCAGGCAGCAGAAGAATGAAGATATTCGGTTTGCTATGGGCGTCGCTCACCTGCTTCATCATGGAGGTGTGGTTTATGAGATACTTAAGATCTATTTTGAGGAACTTTTTCGATACAAAACATCCGATCAATTAGAGCACATCAAACAAATGCTGATGGCGGTTAATGTGCATATAGCTGCGAGTACTCTAACCAGGCACGGTTTCGCATTGGCTGTCGCTAGTTCAGTCTCCATCGGCATGAACCTAAGCCTTAACATGCAAGCATTGACTGGGCATGTATCGAGTGGGGCAGTAATGTTAGCTGGCGTGTATGGTGTCGTTCAGAAAGCAGCTGATAGCGCCTATCGCCTTGCTTATATCTCTCCTGCCTATTATGCCGCGCTGTATGCCCAAGAGCTGGAAATGATGTACTTTCTGATAGAGCCAGTGTTTGAGCAGGCAGGTGCGCTTAAGACGCAATGGGCATCGGACAGCGACATTGCGGACGTTATCACCAGGATGATTCGATAACCATGATGAATCTTATCAAAAGATTTTTTATACGGATTTTTAAGTCCCTCGTGGGGCTCTACGTTCCCCAGGCGATAATAATCACGTATGCATTAGTGCAGATCAATATATTTCCTTCTGTACCACTTTGGTTTGTGCCGTTGTTCGCGATAATTGTGATTTATATCTTTGCCCGTTACGTGAAGTGGTAAATACCCAGCAGTCTGGATTGCCAATTTTTAATTCTCATTAATAAGGGTATTATATGTCGACTCCCGCGCATTTATGGCTTGAAGATGAAAACGGCTCGCCCATGGTCGGCGGATGCTTAATGCCGCTGCGTTCAGGCTGCATAGAATTAAAATCATTTTCCCATGGGGTAACCATTCCCGTTGACCCGAACTGGGGCAAACTCACCGTTTCATCCACTCTTTAAACCTGATTTGCCGGATGACGCTAATGCTTATCCGGCCTACGACTCATAAGAATTATGAATGTCCCGCCATTATGTTATTACAAGAGCATATTATTAGTGGTCGTAAAAACACATCAAATAAGTTGTTTACCCGCCAGTATAAATCACTTACAGTTATCGGGAGTTTATAAAAAATAGCAGGGAGCAGCTATGTATTATAAAAACGACGTCATAAGTTATTTACAGGCTAATAATATTCTCGCCCTGAAGCTCGACCATGCTTTAAGCGGTGTCGGGAAAGCGGTATCAAAACAGATTGACACGATAGGAGCAGGCGCAAAACGCGCGCTGTATTATGCCTCCTGCTTTACGGATGAGTACCAGGATGTCTGCAGGCAGCAACGAATCGAAGATAGTCGGTTTGCTATGGGCGTCACCCGCCTTCTTCAACATGGCGGCGTGATTGATGAGATGCTTAAGATCTATTTTGAGGAACTTTTTCGATACAAAACATCCGATCAATTAGAGCACATCAAACAAATGCTGATGGCGGTGAATGTACATATTGCCGCCAGTTCTCTTACAAGTTTGGGATTTGCGTTAGCGGTCGCCACCTATGTCGCTATTGGCATGAATCTAAGACTTGAAATTAGCGCACTGGCAGGCACCAGGGTTGGTAATGTTGTAGGATGGACTGCCATGTATGGAGTTGTACAAAAAGCGGCAGACAGCGCGTATCGTCTACATTTTGAACATCCCGTATATTACTCTGCGTTATACGCACAAGAATTAGAAATGATGTACTTTCTGATCGAGTCAGTATTCATACGCGCGGGAGCGGTTAGCTCCCAAGAATTATCAGATAACGCTATTGCGGGGATAATTAGCAGGATGATTAGATGATAATGATGGGTTACATAAAAAAAGTTTTACGATGGCAGTGCAGATTTTTATTTTCGATCTACGGTCCTGGATTGCTAACGCTTCTCTTCGCGGTCGTCATGGTGAATTTTTTTCCGGACGGCCCTATATGGCCTGTTGGAATATTTGCAATATTCATACTCGTAATAGTTTCCCGTTACGTGAAGTGGTAAATACCCAGCAGTCTGGATTGCCAATTTTTAATTCTCATTAATAAGGATATTATATGTCGACTCCCGCGCATTTATGGCTTGAAGATGAAAACGGCTCGCCCATTGTCGGCGGATGCTTAATGCCGCTGCGTTCAGGCTCCATCGAATTAAAATCATTTTCCCATGGGGTAACCATTCCCGTTGACCCGAACTGGGGCAAACTCACCGGTACACGCGTTCACCGGCCTGTCGTAATAGTAAAAGAATTCGACCAGACCACCCCCGTGCTGTATCGCGCCGTCTGTGAAAGCCGCACGCTGAAAAAAGCCATTATTAAAATGTACCGCATTGTTGAATCAGGCGCGGAGTCTGAATATTTCAATATCATCCTGGAAAACGTCAAGCTGACGACGGTTTCGCCGTACCTTTCCCCCAACGGCCTGAGCAGCACTCACCTGGAAACGCTCGAGTTACGCTACGAGGCGATCTCCTGGAAGTATACGGAAGGCAACATTATTTATCGCGATACGTGGAACGATCGCTGCACTGCCTGATGTTTCCCCGACGTCAGCATTTAAACCCGACCACGATGATCCAATTTCAAAAAGTCGGGTAGATAAGCGCCAGCGCCATCCACCGTTTATACTCGATTTGCTGGATGGCGCGAGGGCTTACCCGTCTTACAAGTTCAGCTATTTACGCGAGATAAAACACCTCTTTTAACTCCGCGCTCACCGGGCTGTTGTCCGGGTTGCTCGGCATAATTTCGCTCATGTGCTTCCACCAGCGCTGGCAGACTTCGGTTTGCGCCACCGCGTTCCAGCGGGCTTCCGACTCTATCTCTACCGTTGCAAAAAGCAGGTGGCGTTCGGCATCAAGATAAATAGCGTAGTGGTGAGCACCGTGCTGTTTAAGTACCGCCTCCAGCTCCGGCCAAATCGGCGTATGGCGGCGTTGGTATTCTTCATGGGCATCGGGGTTTACCTGCATCACAAATGCTTTGCGTATCATAAAGCCTCCAGATAGAGCTCGCGCACCTCTTCACGGGTGGCGGTGCGTGGGTTAGAAGGCGCGCACGGGTCGGCGAGGGCTTTATCTAACCAGCCTTCAATGTCCGACGACTTCACGCCGAGCTGGCTGAAGCCGGACGGAATGCCGACGCGGGCGGAAAGGGCGCGGATCGCCTCGATCGCCTTGTGGCTCGCCTGATCTTCATTCATCCCCTGCGTGTTCACACCCATGGCTGAGGCGACCTGCGCAAAGCGCGCAACGGCCTGCGGGCGGTTAAAGGCTTCGATAATTGGCAGCAGGATGGCGTTGCAGACGCCGTGGGGCAGGTTGTGCGTGGCCCCGGGCTGATGCGCCAGCGCATGCACCAGGCCAAGGCCCGCGCTGTTGAACGCCATCCCTGCCATATATTGACCGTAAGCCATCATCTCGCGCGCTTCAAGGTTATGCCCGTCATCCACGGCCTTCGGCAGCCAGGTGCTGATTAATCGAATTGCTTCCAGCGCGTTGGCATCGGTAAGCGGGTGTGCGCCGACCGAAACATAGGCTTCAACCGCGTGGGTTAGCGCATCCATGCCCGTTGCGGCTGTAACGCTGGCAGGGATCTCCAGCATCACGCTCGCGTCGTCCACGGCGATATCCGGGATGATGTTTGAATCGATAATTACTTCTTTCACCTGGCGCTGCGAGTCGATGATCACCGCGTTGCTGGTCATCTCCGCCGCCGTTCCTGCCGTGGTGTTAATCGCCACCAGAGGCACGCCCGCGTTAACCACTTTGCCTACGCCGGAATAAGCGGTAGACGGGCCGGGGTTGGCGGTCAGGATCTTCACCGCTTTGGCCGTGTCGATTGGGCTGCCGCCGCCGAAGGCGATGATGTAGTCGCAATCTGCCGTCTGGTACGCGGCGAACCCCTTCTGCACCAGCTCCTCGGTCGGGTTCGGGAAGACCTCGTCAAACAGTTCGTAAGAGAGCTGATGAGCGTCCAGAGCGGTGAACAGGCTGTCGAGCAGCCCCATTTTCACCAGCTGACCGTCGGTGACGACCAGCGCTTTGCCCCAGTTTTTTCCCGCAACCAGCTTAACCATATCGCCGATTGCGCCCGCGCCGTGAAGGCTGATTTTTGGTAAGGCCAACATAAAACTCATTGTTATTTTCCTTAATATTGCAGTTTTTGAATCCTTGTTCGCTCCCCTCCAGGGCAAGCGCAGGGCGGGTTAGCAATGCTTCACCCGCCGAAAATTTAGTGGTGAATGACGCTGCGCTTATCCACCCTACGTTGTATTAAGCGCCGGGTAAGAATCGGCAGGGAAATCACCACGATCAGCATCAGGCCGACGATAATCGACATCACGATGCCCGGCACGTTGAGCAGGCTCAGGCCGAAGGTCACCAGTCCCATCAGGAAGGCGGCGATAATCACCCCGATTATGCTGCCGGAGCCGCCAAGAATATTGACGCCGCCCAGCACCGCCATGGTCACCACGGCAAGCTCCCAGCCCATGGCAATCGTCGGCCTTGTACTGCCTAACCTTGAGGTCAGCAGCACCGCCGCAAGCCCCGACATCACGCCGACCAGCATGAACAGGATCATGTTGTGCCGCTTAACGTTGATGCCGGAATACCAGGCGCCGGTCGGGTTATTGCCGATGGCGTAGGTGCGGCGACCGAAGTTGGTTCTGTGCAGCAGGAAGGCGAACGCGCCCGCCAGCACGACAAACAATGTGAATTCAAACGACAGCGCGCCCCACACGTAGCCCTGTCCGAACCACGCGAAGCTTTCAGGCCAGGCGTTCAGCGCCTGGTCGCCGAGCAGGATGTAGGTAATGCCGCGGTACAGGCTCATGGTGCCGATGGTGATGACGATGGATGACAGGTTAAAGCGCGTCACCAGCCAGCCGTTGAACAGGCCGCAAAGCAGCCCGACGCCCAGACCCACGCAGACCAGCCCCGGCGTATCCATGCCCGCCTGCGCGCAAAAGCCCATCGCCGTGGAGCTGAGCGCGATGGTGGAGGCTACGGACAGGTCAATTTCCCGGGCAATAATCAGCATCGCCATTGGCAGCACGACGATCGCTTTCTCGGTGAAGTTGAACGTGGCGTCCGACAGGTTCCAGATATTCAGGAAATAGGGAGATGCCAGCGCGTTCGCTACAAATACCGCCAGCGTGACCGCCAGTAAGAACGTTTCCCAGCACAGCAGCTTTTTCAGGCGCGAGTGGGGACGGGCGACGGGGGCCGCCTGCTCAGAGATCAGCGTTTTATTCATGGTTTCACCGCCTCTTTTTGTCGGGAGAGCGCGACGTCGCGCAGAATCAGCCTGCCTTTACGCTTGTTGCCGCGCTCGTTGAGCAGCACCGCAATCACAATCACCGCCCCGGAAATCGCCATCTGCCAGAACGGCGAGACGCCGATCACCGGCAGTGCGTTATTGATAACGCCGAGGAACAGCGCGCCGAAAAGGCAGCCCAGCACGCGACCAATGCCGCCCATGGTGCTTATGCCGCCTATGACACAGGCTGCTACGATTTGCAGTTCAAAACCGTTAGCCACGTCAACATACGCAACGGCAAAGCGCGAAATCCACAGGTAGCCGCAGAACCCTGCCAGCGCGCCGCTCAGGCTGAAGCTGACGAACTGCATTTTCCCGGCGTTGATGCCCGTGTAGTACGCGGCGGTGGCGTTGCCTCCGGCGGTATACATGGCGCGCCCGGTGCGGCTGTAGCGCAGGAAGTAACCGATCAGCAGCAGGGCTGCCACGGCACACCAGCTCAAAAGCGGCATCCCCAGCACGGCGGTGCGCGGCAGTGCCAGGAAGCCAGCGCTCATCTGGTGAGCATTGATCCAGCCGCCGTTGGTCAGCAGGAAGATAATCCCCCGGAAGATGCTCATGGTGCCGAGCGTTACGACAATCGCCGGGATGCCGAGCTTCCAGACCAGCAGCCCGTTGATAATGCCCATTAGCAGGCCGAGCAGGGTGGCGATAACCAGCAGTACGGCGACAGGGATCTCGGGATGATGGAAGTTGAGCAGAGCTACGCACATGCCTGTCAGCGCCAGGTTGGCCGCCATCGACAGGTCGATGCCCCTGGTGAGCAGCACCATCATCTGGCCGAGCGCGAGAATAATCAGAATGGATGTGTCGTTGAACATCTCCACCAGGTTGGACGGCGCGAGGAACGACGGCGCACGGCTACCAATCGCCAGCACCATCAGCACAATGACCCCGGCGAGCAGGGCCTCACGATGTTTAAGCAGGGTCTGCCACATGATATGCCGCCTCCTCGCCAACGCCGCTGGCGGCGCTGACGATAGTCTCTGCGCTCGCTTCGCCGGCCTTATATTCCGCCACCATCAGCCCTTCATGCATGACGATAATCCGGTCGGCCATGCCCATCACCTCCGGCAGCTCCGACGACACCATGATCACCGCCAGCCCCTGGCCGACCAGCTCGGACATAAACTGATGCACCGCCGCCTTAGAGCCGATATCAATGCCCTTTGTTGGCTCGTCCAGAATAATGACGGCAGGTTTTGTCGCCAGCCATTTGCCGATGACGACCTTCTGCTGGTTGCCGCCGGAAAGGGTTTCGACCGGCTGACGCCAGCTTGAGGCTTTGACCTGGAGCCGCTTCGCATATTTATCCGCCAGCGCCCATTCCCGGGCGTCGTTCAGCACGCCGTTCGGGTTGAGGCGGGAAAGCTGCGGCAGGCTGATGTTCTGGCTGATGGGCAGCGCGATAATTGCCCCCTGCTTCTGGCGCTCTTCCGGCACGCAGACAATCCCGGCCCTGATGGCGTCCGCGGGCTGGCTGAACTGCACCGGCTGCCCGTTGAGGCGGATTTCGCCGTGGCTCGGGCGTGACACGCCGGACAGCGCCTGCATCAGCTCCGTACGCCCGGCGCCGACCAGGCCGTAGAAACCGAGGATTTCGCCTTTGCGCAGGGTGAAATTGATGTGCGCGAACTCCGTTGGGTGACAGAGATCTTTCACCTCCAGCACCGTTTCGCCCGGCTCGCAGGACGTTTTCGGGTACGCGTGGCTGATCTCGCGCCCGACCATCATCGTCACCATGCGCTCTTCGCTGATGTCGCTGATTTGCCCGGAGCCGATATATACGCCGTCGCGCAGTATCGTGTAGTGGTCGGCAATCGCAAAAATTTCGTCGAACTTGTGCGAGATAAACAGGATGGCTTTGCCTTCGCGCTTCAGGCGCCCGACGATCTGGTAGAACTCGACGATTTCATGCTGCGAAAGGGCGGCGGTTGGCTCATCCAGAATCACTACCTGGGCGTCGAACGACAGCGCGCGGGCAATCGCCACCATATGGCGCTGGGCGATGCTCAGGGTTTTCAGCGTGGCGCGGGGGTCTATTTGCACTTCGAGGCGGGCGAGAAGATCCCGTGTCTGCTGGTGCATGGCGGGCCAGTCGAGTTTCTTAAACAGGCCGCGATACAGATAGTGACCAACAAAAATGTTTTCGGTGACCGTCAGCTCGTCGAAGAGCACGGTTTCCTGATGAATCGCCGTGATGCCGACCTTGTGCGCCGACTCCGGGTTGGGCAGCGTTATCGGGATCGCTTTATAGAGCAGCTCGCCCTCTTCGGGCTGGTAAATTCCGGTCATCACTTTGACCAGCGTTGATTTGCCCGCGCCGTTCTCACCGATAAGCGCGGTGACCTTGCCCGGCCACAGGTCGAGGTGAATGTTTTCAAGGGCGCGCACGCCGGGGAACAGTTTGGTTATCCCCCTGAGTGACAGCAGCGGTGTGGTAACTGTCATCGTAAATTCCCCATCCAGAATGCACAAAATGGTGGATGGCGCTGGCGCTTATCCACCCTACATTGAGCCGCGCAGGGCGGGTAAGCGAAGGGCTACCCGCCGAACACAATCAGAAAATTTTGGAGAATTTATCGATGTTGCTGGCGTCGTAAACAAACGGTTCGGCCATCGCGCCGCTGCCGTCGGCGTCGAGCTTAACTTTGCCCAGCTTGCCCATGCTGGCTTCGGTTTTGGTGGCGCTGCCTTTGACTAAGTCATCCGCCAGGTAGGTTGCCGCGTAGCCCAGGTCGATAGGGTTCCAGATGGCGAAGCTTTTTGACGCGCCGGATTTCACCGCGCCCGCCATTTCAGACGGCAGGCCGAGGCCGGTCACGTAAACCTTACCGATTTTTCCCTGGTCCTTCACCGCCTGCGCGGCGGCAACGATGCCCACCGAGGAGGGGGAAACGATGACTTTTAGATCAGGGTAAGATTTCAGCAGGCCGACGGTTTCGCGGTAGCTCTTGTCAGACAGGTCGTCGCCGTAGGCCACGGTCACCAGGTTGACGGAAGGGTACTTCGGCAGCACCTTTTTCATCTCTGCAATCCAGATGTTCTGGTTGGTTGAGGTCGGCGTCGCGCTTAATACCGCCACGTCGCCTTTCTCGACGTTCATCGCCTTCAGCGCGTCGGCGGCAAGCTTAACGTTGGTTTCGCCAATCAGCGCGTTATTGGAGGGATTAAGGTGGATCTGACGGCCCTCTTTTGCCACGCCAGAATCCCAGGAGACGACTTTAATGCCGCGCTGCATGGCCTTTTTCAGCACCGGGACAAGGGCATCCGGATCGTTAGCGGAAATGGCGATGGCATCAACGCCCTGAGCGATCAGGCCGTTGAGCACTTCAATCTGTGCTTCTGCGGTAGTGGTCGTCGGGCCGGTGTAAATGACTTTCACATCCCCCAGCTCTTTGGCGGCCTCCTGCGCCCCCACGTTCGCAGCTTCAAAGAAACCGTTGCCGAGGGATTTCGCCACCAGCGCGATCTTCACTTCGGCAAGGGCAGAACCGGACAACGCCAGTGCGGCAACGGTGAGTGTACAGCCTACTATTGCTTTAATTTTCATAGCTTATACTCCACGGGTAGGGACAGTTTGCAGGTGTTTTTTATTTTTATTAACGGTACTTTTTGTCGGATGACGCTGCGCTTATCCGACCTACAAAGGAAACGCAGGGTGAATAAGCGCAGCGTCATCCACCGTTTACAGATTTAAAGCTCTAAAGCACTGGCCAGCGGCGTGACGCCAAAACGTTTACCTAACGCGATAAGCTCATCGCGAGAGATGGTCTGTTTCATGCCGCCCATCGAAATTACCTTCACCAGCACCTCGGCTGACTTCTCGGCGGTGTCGATCAGCCCAAAGGCCTCGTCGAACGTCGGGCCGCTGCCGAAAACGCCGTGGAACGGCCACAGCACCAGCGAGTGTTTCTGCATCTGGCCCGCGGTGGCGTCGCCGATCTCGTCGGTGCCCGGCACCATCCACGGCAGAATGCCCACGCCGTCCGGGAAGACCACCAGACATTCAGTGCTGCCTTCCCACAGTTTGCGGGTGATGACATCGGTGTCGTTTCCCAGCACGTAGGTCAGGGCAATCAGGTTGGTGGCGTGGCAGTGCATGATCACGCGATCTTTTCCGTCGGTAACCTTCTTGCGCACACAGTGCGACTGGAAATGCGATGCCAGCTCCGAGGTCGGCACCGCTTCGTTTTCCAGCCCCCACAAAATGTGGTAGCCGGTGCCCTTGTTGTCCACTTTTACCACGCCGATATTTGCCGCCGGGTCGAGCTGCACGTTGCGGAAGAACTTGCCGGAGCCGGTGACGATAAACGGCGTGTTGGCGAGGTCCGGCATCTGCTGGCTCAGCTTGATATAGCGCGGTGCGGTGTGGAAATCGTCGGAGTACGGCGCGATATCCGCCTCGTCAAGACGCAGGGTGATGTTGCCGCCGTTGCGCTCGTCCCAGCCCTTCAGCCAGGCGTCGCTGGTCGCTTTGATCATGCCTTCAACAAACCAGGCGTTAAGGATGTTCTGCATTGTGTTTTCCTGTTTGAACTGGCGGATGACGCTTACGCTTATCCGCCCTACGATAATTAGTTCTAAGGTGGATAAGCGCAGCCCATCCACCGACTGTATTAAGCGCGTTTGCTCAGCGTCTCTTTTTCGTAATGGCGAACGGTGTTCAGCCACTGCGCGTCCGCTGGCGTGTCGTTGCGCTGGCAGTACATCTCCCAGACCGCCTGCCACGGCAGGCACTTCTGCTCTTCCAGCAGCGCCAGACGCGCGGTGTAGTCGCCCTCTTTCTCAAGCTGGCGCAGAGTTTCCGTTGGCTCCAGCAGCGCGCGCAGCAGGGCCTTCTTCATATTGCGGGTGCCGATAACCCACGCCGCGATGCGGTTGATGGACGCGTCGAAGAAGTCGAGGCCGATATGCACGCGGTCGAACAGGTCGTGACGGATGATTTCGCTGGCGATGGCCTGAGTTTCGTCATCCAGCAGCACCACGTGGTCGCTGTCCCAGCGTACCGGACGGCTGACGTGCAGCAGCAGGCGCGGCACGTAGAGCATGGCGCTGGAGATCTTGTCGGAGATAACCTCGGTCGGGTGGAAGTGGCCCGCGTCCAGGCACAGCGCGGTCTGGCGGCTGGTGGCGTAGCCGAAGTAGAACTCGTTGGAGCCGACGGTGTAGCTTTCCGCACCGATGCCGAACAATTTGCTCTCTACTGCGTCGATGTGGTGCGCCGGGTTCAGCTTCTCACTGATGACCTCATCAAGGGCTTCCAGCAGGCGCTGGCGCGGGGCCAGGCGGTCAACGGTGATGTCTTTCATGCCGTCCGGGATCCAGATGTTCATCACCGACGGCGTGCCGAGCTGTTCGCCAAAGTAAGCGGAGACTTTGCGGCTGGCCTTCACATGGTCAATCCAGAACTGGCGGATTTTGTCGTCGGCGTGGGAGAGGGTGAAGCCGTCCGCGCTCAGCGGGTGGGAGAAGCAGGAGGGGTTGAAATCCAGCCCCAGCTTGTTGGCTTTTGCCCATTCCACCCAGTTTTTAAAGTGTTCTGGTTTGATTTTATCGCGGGACACAGGGGTGTCGGATTCAAGGTAGATCGCATGCAGGTTCAGGCGCTTTGGCCCCGGGATCAGGCTCAGCGCCTGCTCCAGATCGGCACGCAGTTCCGCCGCGTTGCGAGCCTTACCCGGATAGTTACCGGTGGCCTGGATACCGCCGCTCAGCGTGCCCTCAGGGTTTTCAAATCCGGCAACGTCGTCGCCCTGCCAGCAGTGCATTGAAACCGGCAGGCGGTCGAGCTGATGCAGCGCGGCTTCAACATCTACGCCCACGGCGGCAAAGCGCTGCTTAGCCAGTTCCCAGGCCCGATCGATAGTGGTGGTCATGCGCAAAACTCCTTACAGGTTTGACGGTTGTGCTGAAACTGCGCCACGTAGCGGGCAATTTCGCTGTCTGTTTGAGGGGAAAAGGGGGTGAGTTCGTAGTTGGCGGCGACGACTTTGCGGAAGTCATCGACGTCGGTGATTTCGTCCAGCGCCATCAGCTGACAGCCGACGTTGCCGAGGGTCGAGGCCTCTACCGGCCCGGCGAGCACCGGCACGCCGCAGGCGTCGGCGCAGAGCTGGTTGAGCAGGGCGTTCTGGCTGCCGCCGCCGACGATGTGCAGGCAGCTCACCGGGCGGCCGCGCAGGTCGGCGAGCTCTTTGAGAATTTGCGCGTACAGCAGCGCCAGGCTGTCGAAAATGCAGCGCGCCAGCTCGCTGTCGGTCAGCGGCACCGGCTGGTGGCTTTCCCGGCAGGCAGTCTGGATTTCGTGGCTCATGCTTTCCGGGTTGATGAAGCGGTCATCGTTCGGGTTAATCACGAACTTACATGCCGGGATAAGCTGGGTGCGGGCAATCAGGTCAGATAAATCGGTAATTCCCAGCTCGCGGGTCACGCGCTGGAGCAACCACAGCCCCATGATATTTTTCAACACGCGGTAGCGGCCCTCCGCCCCGCCTTCGTTGGTGATATTGGCGGCCAGCGACTTCGGCGTGGCGTACGGCGTTTTGTTCTCTATCCCCATCAGCGACCAGGTACCGGACGACAGATAGGCCGCGTCTTTGTCTTTCAGCGGCGCGCCGATGACCGCGCTGGCGGTGTCGTGCGTGGCAACGGAGACAACCGGGATTTTATTGCCTTCGCGGCAAACCCACTGGCCGATAACGTTGCCGGGATGGGTCGGGGTGCCGAACCATTTTTGCGGAACGCCGGCCCAGGCGAGCAGGGTTTCATCCCAGCTGTCGCTGTTGATGTTCACCAGCTGGGTGGTGGTGGCGTTGGTGTACTCCCAGTTCAGCGCGCCGGTCAGGCGGTAGCAAAAGTAGTCGGGGATCAGCAGCGCGTGTTCGACCTTATCGAGCAGCTCCGGCTGCTGTTCGCTCAGGGCGCGCAGCTGGTAAAGGGTATTGAAGGGCAGAAACTGGATGCCGGTGCGGCGATAGATCTCTTCGCGGCCTAATTCGCCCAGCGCCCTGTCCATCACGCCGTCGGTGCGGCTGTCGCGGTAAGAGACGGGCAGGCCGACGCGGTTGCCGTCGCGGTCAATCAGCACGAAATCCACGCCCCAGGTGTCGATGCCGATGCTGTCGATGCGAATGCCTTCGTCGCAGGCCTTTTGCAGGCCGATGCGGATCTCGCTTTCCAGCGCGTCCAGATCCCAGGCGGTGGTTTCCTCTACCTGTTTCAGGCAGTTGCTGAAACGGTGAATTTCTCGCAGGCAGATGTGGCGGGTGCCGCTTTCGAAGCGGGCCAGCATGACGCGGCCGCTTGAAGCGCCCAGGTCAACCGCAACGCTATGGCGTACAGTCATGGTCGGGGGTCCTTACAAAAGAATTGCCCCCACTTTAGAAAGGAACGTCCGCGCCCACCTTCTCATTACTGACAGCGCGAATGGCCCGCTGGCAAAGATGCAAAGATGAACGTGAGTGAGGTCACAGAATCGCGCTTGCACCGGTCTTATGCGGCCTGTGACGCTATCCACACTTCCCGATCTTTCCCGTCGTTTCTTAAAAAACGTGCAGCTTTTAGCGAATTTTGTGTCGAAAATTTAAGGTGCAGATGAGAATGGTTATCTACTATCAGGCATCGGTTAATCAGCATGGTGGGCGTGAGAATGACAATACTGCATGGCTTTGACTTCTTCCCTTCCGGTGCTGCGTCGGTGGCGATTGAGCCGCGTTTGCCGCAGGCGGCGTTTCCGGAACACCACCACGACTTCTGCGAAATTGTGATTGTGGAGCACGGCACCGGGACGCACGTCTTCAACGGCCAGCCCTACACGCTGAGCGGCGGGTCGGTCTGCTTTGTGCGCGATCACGACCGCCATCTTTACGAACACACGGAAAACCTCTGCCTGACCAACATTCTTTACCGCGCGCCGGATGCGTTTTGCTTCCTCTCCGGGCTGGATAAGCTGCTGCCGCAGGAACAGGATGGTATCTATCCGTCCCACTGGCGCGTGAATCAGCCCGTGCTGCAGCAGGTTCGTGGGCTTATCGAACAGTTTGAAAATGTAGGGGAAAGTCCCGATACGCATGCCGTCGCCAACCGGGAGATCCTCTTTATGCAGCTGCTGGTGCTGCTGCGAAAGGGCAGCATGGCGGAAGGCGCGACAAACTCCGAAGGCCGACTCAACCAGCTGATGGCGTGGCTGGAAGAGCATTTTGCCGAAGATGTTTGCTGGGAACAGCTCGCCTCACAGTTCACCCTTTCGCTGCGCACGCTGCATCGCCAGTTGAAGCAGCAAACCGGCATGACGCCGCAGCGCTACCTGAACCGTTTACGCCTGATGAAAGCGCGTCACCTGCTGCGCCATGGGGAAGAGAGCGTCACGGATATCGCATTCCAGTGCGGCTTCGGCGACAGCAACCATTTCTCGACCCTGTTCAAACGGGAGTTCGCCTGGTCCCCACGCGAAATTCGCCAGGGACGGGATACTCAACTTCAGTAATCGCGAAGGCAATCACCGTTTTTTGTCCAAAAAAAGCCAATAATTTCTGATTGTTCTGGTTTTGAGGGCGAGCTGTGGCTGGTCATTTAATGCTTAAGAAAGCGGATTTTTTTGCATCCGCCACCCAGCCCGTGGCGGTGGCGGACCGCTATCCGCAAAACGTTTTCGCGGAGCATACCCACGATTTTTGCGAGCTGGTGCTGGTGTGGCGCGGCAACGGGCTGCATATCCTCAATGACCGTTCTTATCGCATCACCTGCGGTGACCTGTTTTATATCCGCGCCGAGGACCGCCACAGCTACGAATCGGTCAACGATCTGGTTCTGCATAACATTATCTTCTGCCCAGAACGCCTGAAGCTTAACGTTGACTGGGGGGATCTGCTACACAGCAACGACGTGCGCTGGCGGCTCAGCAGCCACGGCATGGCCCAGGCCCGGCAGCTTATCGCACAGCTGGAGCATGAAAGCCCGAAACCGGATGCGCTGTCCCTTTGCCTGACGGAAAGCTTGTTTTTACAGCTTTGCATCATGCTGCGCAGGCATCGCTATCAGCCGCAGGATGCGACGGGGCTGGAAAGAGGCGAGACGCTGGATCTGCTGATGGGCGTGCTGGGAAAAAGCCTGGAAACCCCGTTCGATTTACAGCACTTTTGCCAGCAGCAGCAGGTGACGGAGCGCAATCTGCGGCAGCTTTTTCGCCAGCAAACTGGCATGTCGGTCAGCCAGTATTTGCGTCAGCTACGGATCTGCCAGGCGCAGGATTTACTGCGCCACAGCGAGATGCTGATTGGCGATATCGCCACGCGCTGCGGCTTTGAGGACAGTAACTATTTTTCGGTGGTGTTCACCAAAGAGACAGGATTGACGCCACGGATGTGGCGCCAGCGATATGCCGCAGCTGTATGATCAGTTTGCCATGCCCAGGCCAACGATGTTGGCGGCGAGGATAATCACTACGCAGCCTACGCTCAGCACGCCAACCGGACGGCGGCCAGCGGATTTCCACTCTTTCATAATCAGACCAACCAGCCCGCCGCACAGCACGTAGAAGCTCATGTGTAGCATCCAGCTCATATAGTCATACTGCGCCGGGATTTTGGCGTGTCCCCAGGCGTAGAAAAAGAACTGCAGGTACCACATCAGCCCACCGAGGGCGGCAAACAGCACGTTGGCGATAATCAGCGGTTTGGCGACAGAGAAGTCGGCTTTTATCGACAGATGTTTCATTTTTGCCAGACGTATGAAGCAGAAGCCCAGGTTGATAACCGCTCCGCCACCCATAATTACCACATAACTCGGCAGCGCAACGTAAAGCGGGTCAACGCCCAGCGCGGCGGCGGCTTCATGCATCGGTTTTGCGGCGTCCATCGCAAAGGACATGCCCGCGGAGAAAATGCCGCACATGACGGCCAGCACCAGCCCTTTTTTGAGGTTAAATTCTTCGGCTCTAATACCCATCTGGCGCTCTTTTAGCTGGCCTGCGCGGGTAACAATCGCCACGCCGATAACCGCAACCAGCACGCCCAGCAGCGTCATACGTCCACCCGGTGTGCCAATCAGCACGTCGAATTTTCCGGCAATAATTGGCGTCATCAGGGTACCGACGATAAGCGTAATGCCAATTGCAATGCCAATGCCCATTGACATCCCCAGGTAGCGCATCGTCAGACCGTAATTGATATTGCCAATGCCCCACATTGCACCAAACAGGAACACCGGCAACAGTGTAGAAGCCCCGAAGGCGCCATAGTAAGACCAGAAGTCCGGCAGCAGGGTTGCGCTGACGGCCCAGGGTAAAACAATCCACGATACGAAGCCGCCCACCGCCCACATGGTCTCCCATGACCAGCGCTGTACTTTTTTGAAAGGAGCATAAAAGCAGGCCGCGCTTGCCGCGCCGACCAGATGCCAAAGTATCCCCATTGCGATCGCGTTACTCATTATTATCCCTCTGTTTTAACTGGAAAACGCAGGGGCTACCGCTTGCTACCCCAGTGGCATTCAGTCTAAAGAGTGAGCGCCAGGCTAACCTTCTAAAGGCTGCCGTACAGGGAGCAAACCTGGCAAAATTCAGGGGGTGAGGGGAATGAGGATCACAGTTTTTAGGGACAGAGGAAGCGATGAAAGCTATCACCCTGACAACCCTCTGTTTTTCCCATCATAATGATAAGTTATAACCTTATTAAAACTACGGCATTGATAAACATTTTCAATATCATTTAATTAACTATAATGAACCAACTGATTACGCGGCGTTAACAGCATCTGCGCCGCCAAACACTAGTGGAGAAGATGAACATGAGTTATACACTGCCATCCCTGCCTTACGCTTACGACGCCCTGGAACCACACTTCGACAAAGAAACGATGGAAATCCATCACAGCAAACACCACCAGGCGTACGTGAACAACGCTAACGCAGCGCTGGAGTCCCTGCCAGAATTCGCAAGCCTGCCGGTTGAAGAGCTGATCGCTAAGCTGGACCAGCTGCCTGCCGACAAGAAAACCCCGCTGCGCAACAACGCGGGTGGCCACGCTAACCACAGCTTCTTCTGGAAAGGCCTGAAAACCGGTACCACCCTGCAGGGCGACCTGAAAGCGGCAATCGAGCGCGATTTCGGCAGCGTAGACAAATTCAAAGAAGAGTTTGAAAAAGCGGCTGCAACCCGTTTCGGTTCCGGCTGGGCGTGGCTGGTACTGAAAGGTGACAAGCTGGCCGTGGTGTCTACCGCAAACCAGGATAGCCCGCTGATGGGCGAAGCTGTTTCCGGCGCATCCGGCTTCCCAATCGTGGGCCTGGATGTGTGGGAACACGCTTACTACCTGAAGTATCAGAACAAACGTCCTGACTACATCAAAGCGTTCTGGAACGTGGTGAACTGGGACGAAGCAGCAGCGCGTTTCGCAGCTAAAAAATAGGCGGCAGTAAACCTGCACAAAAAAGCGAGCCTGAAGGCTCGCTTTTTTTATGTCTGTGGTAGTTTTGAAGGGTGGGTAAGCGTCAGCATCATCCACCGTTAACACTTGTTGTGACGGATGACGCTGCGGCTTATCTGATCAACGAGCTGCTATGACCGCTATCGGCAATCAAGGAGGAGCAGATGCACTATCCGCTACAAGTTTATATCGGCAAAATTCGTGAATATGAAGGCAGCAGACCGAGCGCTATTGGCAAATATCAGGTCGATGGCGAGTTAAAACTGACCGAAATGGGGCTGGAGGGCGATCAGCAGGCTGAAAAAGTCATTCACGGCGGCCCTGACCGCGCGCTGTGCCATTATCCCCGCGAGCATTATACCCACTGGGCGCAGGCGTTCCCCGAGCAGGCCGAGCTGTTTACGGCACCGGCATTTGGCGAAAACTTCTCAACCCTTGGAATGACGGAGCAGGACGTTTTTATCGGGGATATTTACCGCTGGGGAGACGCGCTGATTCAGGTGACGCAGCCACGCTCGCCCTGCTTTAAGCTGAATTATCATTTTGGCGTCGGCGATATGGCATCGCGGATGCAGGCTTCAGGTCATTGCGGCTGGCTGTATCGGGTGGTGATGGCAGGCGGGACATCCACTGACTCTCCGCTTGAGTTGGTTTCCCGCGTAAGCGAAGTGAGCGTTGCCGAGGCCATTGCTATCGCCTGGCACATGCCTTTTGATGACGAACAGTTTCATCGTCTGCTGTCGGCGGCCGGGCTTTCCACAAGCTGGACGCGCACCATGCAGAAGCGGCGTATTTCAGGCAAGATTGAGGATAACTCGCGGCGGTTGGTGGGCAAATAACGGATTTGCAAATCCAGACGACAGAAACGAAAAAACCCGCCAGAAGGCGGGTTTTAGAATTTTTATTGCTTAAGTAGCAATTACAGGCTGGTTACGTTACCAGCTGCTGGACCTTTAGCACCACTTTCGATGGTGAAAGATACTTTCTGGCCTTCGTCCAGGGACTTGTAGCCATCGTTCTGGATAGCAGAGAAGTGTACGAACACATCTTTAGAGCCATCGTCAGGAGTGATGAAGCCGAAGCCTTTGTCAGAGTTGAACCACTTAACCAGACCAGTCATTTTAGCAGACATTGATATTACCTTTTAAATAGAGTTTGCCTTACGGCGTATTGGTATGCTTTACAGATTTTTGAAGCGGTAAGGAGAAACTCACTTTGAAAGGTATCTACGATAACTTCTGGAGGACTGCTTTGCTTGAAAGGTCTGTACGTCAAACCGATGAAGGCATTAACGCACATTTAACCAGTCACTGACAAGTACTATTTTAGCCATCCACAGGGCTGAAGGGCGGAAGGGCTAAGCGGGGTTGATTTTGCCTTAGTAAATCACGTTATGGCGATACAAAGCAGATTCGAAATCTTCTTTCATACTCGCATAAAGTAATATACTGATTTTATTGGGTTTGCTGTGATGATAAAAGCATCGGTATTCTTTATCTACGTCCAGCCATTCGCGAATTCGAATGCCTTTATCTGCCAGAAAACCGTTAAATCTGTACCGCTGTGGATCGTCCGAAATTGCAGAGATTGAACGACTGAGAAGGGAATCGATAAAAATCGCAGCGGCGTCAGGGCCAATAAACTGTGATTTAAAGAATTCGATGTCCTGCAGGCTTTTGAACGCCGTGTCCGTTAGCGTAATGGCATGATCCTTCACGTCATTTTCTCCTTTCACTTTCTGGCAGCGCGAAGCCGCTGTAAAGCCTCTTCAGGGGACATAGTCTTGCCTTCTTCCGCTTCCTGCTTAGCTTTCATAATGAGTTTCAGCAAAGCGTTATTCTGGCGTTCACGCGACCGCTCGGCTTCCTCAACCTGGCGCTCCCGGGCTGTCTGAACGAACAGCTCCGCGACACCATTTTTGGTGACATAAACGCCGCCCTCAAAAAGTTCAGGGTTGCCTAATCCTTCCCGAGCCGCTTTTTGCGACATGGTGTTTGACATGATGGCCGTCTCATTAATGCGTGGTACTGGAGAGTTTATGAACAGCAGGAGGGGGTGTCAAATTTAGGGCAAATTTATACACGTAGAAAGATGAGGGGGTTCTAATGTCGAGAAAGATAACACCCCGCCCGAAGGCGGGGAAATTACATCACTGCATGCTGTTTTGCGCGCTTGAATAAGCCTGCATAAATGCCTGATGCTGAGACGCCAACGGGCCGATCAGCGAGTTGTACTGGCTAGCCTGCTGGGAGGTTGGGAACTGGATGCCACCGGAGGTGAAGCCAACCTGAGTGCCCTGCTGCTGAATGAAATCACCGACCTGAACCAGCTGCTGGGTAAAGGTCTGGGCTGCCGGGATCAGCGGAGCCATGGCGTTTGCCGGTGTGGTGACAATCTTTTGATAAAGCTGGTCATAAACGCTTTTCAGTTCATCAGGTTGTTTCAGCGCCGAGTGAGCACCATCCGCCTGCATTTTCGCGTTCTGCACCTGCTGACCGAGCACGTTCAGGGAACCGTTAGCCTGGCGCAGTGCGTCACGCTGGGTCATGTAGTCCTGCGGCACGCGAATGCTGTTCACGCTGTCAACGACCGGCTTCATGCCCTCGTCCATTGCCTGGCTAATCTGCTGTGAGAAGCCGTACAGAATGGCGTAGTCAGAGACCAGTGGACCAAACTGTTTTTTCTGATCGGCAGTCAGCGTCGGCAGGCGTTCACCGCTGCGCATGGCCGTATTCTGCAGAAAATCAATAAATGCCTTACGCTGATCGCCTCCTTTATCAAAGCAACCGCTGAGGCTGAACACCATCACTAACGCCGCGAACGACGCAATCCAGCGAGAGCAGGATTTACCTGTCGCCATATTTCTACTCCTTCACCCAAACAATACAAATGCGCAATTGCGTACCCGATAATGGTGCTAAGGATAGTCCATGCCGTGTCCGCAAGATACCCTTTCACAACAATCTCTTCAGACATAATCTCTGCTTACAATGAGAAATTCCTAATATATATGTTGCTCAGTTGTTAACCGCCTCACAAATTCCACGCACGCCCGTCATCGGACGATTCATCACAGCCTATTAATATTTAAGAGTTAATTTTAATCAGTGACTTAGCGGGTAGGTATGCCGGACGATAATCGCACACTAAGACCCGGGGGCCGGTTGTCGGCAGGCCAGCTTGATGGTTTGATTTAACGAACGATTAACGAATTATTGTTCGATAATCGAACATCTCTGTTATCCGCCAGGGCATGACTTATGACAAATTCAAATACTGATATTCAGACGTTTATCAACCAAAGCCGCTTCTCTAAATACCAGTGGCTGATTCTTGTACTGTGCTTTATTACCGTGGCGCTGGACGGCTTCGATACCGCGATTATTGGCTTTATTGCCTCCGATCTGGTCCAGGAGTGGGGGGTGCAAAAGTCCGATCTTGGTCCGGTAATGAGCGCTGCGCTGGTCGGGCTGGCCGTTGGGGCGCTGACAGCCGGGCCGATGGCCGACCGCATCGGACGTAAAAAGGTACTGGTGCTGTCGATCGTGGTTTTCGGCGGCTTCAGCCTGCTGACCGCTTTCGCCACTAATCTGACGATGCTTGCGCTGCTGCGTTTTCTCACCGGCCTGGGCCTGGGGGCGGCAATGCCCAACGCGGCAACGTTAATGTCCGAATATGCTCCTGAGCGTAAGCGGGCGCTGCTCGTTAACCTGATGTTTGTCGGCTTCCCGATTGGCTCTTCCATGGGAGGCTTTATCTCCGCATGGATGATCCCGCACCTGGGCTGGCAAAGCGTGCTGATCCTGGGCGGCGTGATGCCGCTTATCCTCTCCGTGGTGCTGATTTTCTGGCTGCCAGAGTCCGCGCGATACATGGTAGTGAAAAAGAAACCGCAGCATGACATCGCCGCTATTCTCAAACGCATTGCGCCCCTTCCGGCGGGTGACAGTACCCATTTTGTGCTTAACGAAGTGGGGGGGCATATTAAAGATAAAACCGCGTTGGGGGTCATTTTCTCGCCGCGTTATCTGGTGGGGACGCTGATGCTGTGCCTGACCTACTTCATGGGCCTGCTGATTTTCTATCTCCTGACCAGCTGGCTGCCACTGCTGATCCGCGAAACGGGCGCGACCCTTAGCCAGGCGTCGATCATTACCGCGTTGTTCCCGCTGGGCGGTGGGATTGGGGTACTGATTATCGGCGCGCTGATGGATAGGCTGAATCCGAACAAGGTTGTGGCGGTGGGCTATCTGCTTACAGGGCTATTTGTCTGCCTGGTGGGCTTCTCGACATCCAGCCTGATGCTGATGGGCGTGATGGTGTTTATCGCCGGGACCATCATGAACGGCGCGCAATCTTCGATGCCTGCGCTGGCGGCCGGCTTTTATCCAACGCAGGGGCGCGCAACGGGCGTAGCCTGGATGCTGGGACTTGGACGCTTCGGCGGGATTCTCGGTGCCTTCAGCGGGGCTTTTTTGATGCAGGCAGAGCTGTCGTTTAAGGCCATCTTTATGCTGCTGGCTATCCCGGCAGTGCTGTCAGCCGCCGCGCTGCTGGTAAAATCATGGGCTGGTTCGCGTATCCCGAGCGTGCGAGAGGACGACGGTCGCGAATTGAATGACATCACGCAAAAAGCATAACGGCTGATACCGCGTTCCGCGTCTGGCTTAAGTCCGACGCGGAACGCGAAATGCATAACCATTTACAAATTTATACTTAGGCCCGGAGTGGGCCTGCTTTTCAATCTCTTACGCCGCTTAATCTTGCAGCTGAAACGCATAAGCAGCGCCTCGCGTAAAAATAGTTTCCTCCTGTATCATCAGCACGCTTTTTTTCAGGCTACTCTTAAAAGGCTTCTTACCCTTCACGAGGTCAATGTGTGATTTATGAGGAGTTGTCAATGGAATATAAAGATCCAATGTATGAACTGCTCAGCAGCCTTGAGCAGATAGTCTTTAAAAACGATCCAATGATTTCCGCCAGACAGAAGCCCAGCGCTTTTTCTGAATTCGAGCAGCTGCGAAAGAGTACCGGTCTTAAAATAGACGATTTTGCTCGCGTGATGGGTGTCAGCGTGACGATGGTGCAGGAGTGGGAATCAAAACGAATCAGACCCTCCAGTACCGAACTGAAGTTGATGCGCCTTATTCAGGCAAACCCAACGCTCAGCAAGCAATTGATGGAATAAGTTTGTATTTTGTACCTGATTTTTACCCGGCTTGCCTTACCCGAAACCCCGCTAAGAGATGCGGGGTTTGTCGTTTTTGCTCCCCGTAAGCCCCTTCCTGCCCTGATCCAGATCAATTTTAGCTGCATTTAATTTACAAAATAACAACATATATTTACACTTTGCCTTTGCAATATATCATATACGAATCATATTGTTAGCCTCGTTTTGTTGCCTGAGTGTTACCGATAACTTTCGCCCCCCCCTTTTAAACCCGCACTTTATCTGCATTGCTTTCATCTCAAAAAAGGCTAATTTCTCTTGTATAACAAGATAATTATTAGCCGGGTAATTAATCAGCGTTGCCCATTTGGTACCAGCCGACAGGAAAGTTTTATGAGCAAGCATGACAACGAGGAACTCCCCTCCAGACGTCGTTTTTTACAACAAACCCTCTCCCTAATCCCGCTGGCGGCGGTCGGTAGCAGTCTGGTATCGCCGAGCAGCGTTGCCGCTGCCGCGAAGAGCGAAGGCGTGAGCGTTCACTACGTTCCCACTTTCTTTAATAACGAAGAGTGGGCCTTCGTCCTCGCCGCGACCGACCGTCTGATTCCGGAAGATGAAAACGGTCCCGGCGCGGTGAGCGAAGGCGTGCCGGTCTATATCGATAAACAGATGGAACTCCCCTATGGCTACGGTCACCTGTGGTACATGCACGGGCCGTTTGCCAGCGCTGAACCTGAGCTTGGCTATCAGTCGAGCCTGGTCCCACGGGAAACGTGGCGGCGCGGCATCAGGGCGGTCAACGCCTGGTGCCAAAAAACGTTCCAGAAAAGCTTCGCCGAACTTAGCCATCAGCAGCAGGACGACATCCTGCATCAGCTCGACGGCGACAAGCTCAGCTTTGACGAGGTGCCGGGCGGCCTGTTCTTCACCCAGATGCTGGAGAACACCAAAGAGGGCTATCTTGCCGACCCAATGCACGGCGGCAACCAGACGCTGGCATCGTGGAAAATGATTGGTTTCCCTGGCGCTCGCGCCGATTACCAGCAGATCATGGATAACCCTGACAAACCGTATCCGCTTGGGCCGGTCAGTATTTCAGGGAAGAGGAGCGTATAACCGTGGCGATTAAAAAAGACCCCGTTGATGTTGTGATCGTTGGTTTCGGCTGGACCGGATCGCTGATGGCGATGGAGCTTGCCGACACCGGCCTGAAAATCCTTGCGCTGGAGCGCGGCGAAGCCCGCGATACTTACCCTGATTTTGCCTATCCTCGTATAGCCGATGAGCTGACCTACGGCATCCGCCTGAAGCTGTTCCAGGACGCCTCCAAAGAGACGGTCACCGTTCGTCATACCCAGTCGCAAACCGCGCTGCCGTATCGTCGCTTTGGCTCGTTCCTGCCCGGCAACGGCGTGGGCGGTGCTGGCGTGCACTGGAACGGCATGCTATGGCGTCCGCTGGAGGCCGATCTCAAAATGCGCAGCACGGTAATCGAAAAATACGGCGCGGACTTTATTCCGGCGGACATGACGGTACAGGATTATCCGTTCAGCTACGAAGAGATGGAGCCTTACTTCGATAAGTTCGAGAAAATCTGCGGTACCGCGGGCCAGGCGGGCAACGTACAGGGCAAAAAGCTTGAGGGGGGAAATCCCTTTGAAGCCGAGCGGCAAAATCCCTATCCCACCAAAGCGCTGAAGCAGCAATATGCCGGTATGCTGTTTAGCAAGGCGGCGAAAGAGCTGGGTTATCACCCGTTTCCGGTGCCTGCCGCTAACTGTAGCGAACCCTGGACCAACCCTTACGGCGTGCAGCTGGGGGTGTGTAATTACTGCGGTTTCTGCGAACGCTTTGGCTGCTTTAACGCTTCTAAAGCGTCACCGCAGTCCTGTGTCATTCCCGCTCTTAAGCGACACGATAATTTCGAGTTGCGCACGCAGTCGCATGTACTGCGCGTTAACACCGACTCCACGGGCACCAAAGCCACTGGCGTGACCTATATCGACGCCAACGGGCAGGAAGTCGAACAACCTGCAGGCCTGGTCGTGCTGAGCGCCTTCCAGCTTCATAACGTGCGCCTGCTGCTGCTGTCTAAAATCGGGAAGCCTTACAATCCGGTCAGCGGTGAAGGCGTGGTGGGGCGCAACTATGCCTACCAGATGAACGGCGGTATCTCGCTCTATTTCGATAAAGAGACCTACTTCAACCCGTTTGCTGCCACCGGCACCACTGGCATGTTTATCGACGAGTTCAACGCGGAAAACTTCGATCATTCGCAGCCTGGCTTTATCGGCGGCTCAACCATTTCCGCGACCACGACGGGCGGACGCCCGATTCAGCAGATGAATATCCCGAAAGAGGCGCCGCAATGGGGTTCCGGATGGAAAAAAGCTATCAAGGACAGTTACCTGCACACCATGAGCGTGGGCGCTTCTGGCTCCGTCATGCCGTACAAGCAGTGCTACCTTGACCTCGATCCTACTTATCAAGACCTGCACGGTCAGCCTCTGCTGCGCATGACCTTCGACTGGCAGCCGAACGAGCTGAAAATGACCCATTTCACCGGCACCAAAGCGGAAGAGATAGTTAAACAAATAAATCCGCCTCACTACAGGATGGGCTTTATGGGCAAGGACGCGCACTACGACGTCCGGCCTTATCAGTCCACGCACACTACCGGCGGTGCGGTGATGGGCGATAACCCAAAAACCAGCGTGGTGAACAAATATTTGCAGAGCTGGGACGTGCCGAACGTATTTGTTCTGGGCGCCTGCTGCTTCCCGCAAAACCTGGCCTACAACCCAACGGGGATTGTTGGTGCCACCGCGCTGTTTGCCGCTAACGCGATTCGCACGCAGTATTTAGCTAATCCTGGACCGCTGGTTCAGGCCTGACAGGGAGGATGCAGATGAAACTTCAATGGAAAACACGGCTCTCCCTGCTTGCGCTTGCCACGTTTTGCAGCGCCGCGGTGCACAGCGAACCGACAACCAGTGGGCAAGAGCTGGCGGCGGCCGGGGACTGTATCGCCTGCCACACGGCGGCCGGCGGGAAACCTTTTGCTGGCGGACTGAAAATGTCTACCCCGGTAGGGGCCGTTTACTCGACGAATATCACCCCGGACAAACAGACCGGCATCGGCGAATACAGCTACGATGATTTTGTGAAAGCGGTGCGCGGCGGCGTGGCAAAAGACGGCCATAATCTCTATCCGGCAATGCCTTACACCTCTTTCTCTAAAATTTCCGATGTGGATATGCATTCGCTGTATGACTATTTCATGCATCAGGTGAAGCCGGTAAACCAGGCGAATAAAGACACGGATATCCCCTGGCCGCTGAGCATGCGCTGGCCGCTGTCGATGTGGAATAGGGTGTTTCACGATGACAACGTATTCCAGCCCGACAAGGGACAGAGCGAACAGTGGAACCGCGGGGCTTATCTGGTGCAGGGGCTGGGGCACTGCGGCTCCTGCCACACCCCTCGCGGTATCGGCTTCCAGGAAAAAGCGCTCGATCAGCGTGATGACGCCTGGCTGACGAGCGGCACGCTGGAGGACTGGCACGCGCCGGATCTGACCGGCAACGCCCGGGAAGGGTTGGGCAAGTGGTCCGAACAGGAGATCGTTCAGTTTCTGAAAACCGGGCATACCGACAACAGCGCGGCCTTTGGGTCGATGAGCGACGTGGTGGTGGACAGCACCCAGCATCTGAGCGAAGGGGATCTTAAAGCGATAGCGGTTTATCTCAAGTCGCTTAAGTCATCGGATCCGAAAGCCGTCGCGCCGAAGGCAGACACCGAGACTGCAGCTACCCTGACGAAAGGGGATATGAGCAGGCCCGGTGCGCAGGAATATATGGATAACTGCGCCGCCTGCCACCGTATCGACGGCCAGGGCTATGCCAAAACCTACCCTGCGCTGGCGCATAACTCCGCGGTGCTGAGTGACGATCCGTCTTCGCTGATAAGCATAGTGCTGCGTGGCGGCACTACGCCGGTCACCAAAGACGCGACAACGGGTCTGGCAATGCCTGATTTCGCATGGCGTCTGGACGACAAACAGATGGCGAATCTGCTGACTTTCGTGCGCAGCGGCTGGGGAAACAATGCGCCGTCGGTCACCGCCGATCAGGTCAAAGACATTCGAAAAAATTTACCGAAGGTTGAGAATAAACAGCAATAAGAAATAGGCCGACCATGTCAGCAATCTAAAGAGCCAACGAAAACTCGTTGGCTCTTTTAGCTGTCTGACGCTCAGTGGAACGATGGAGATATGGGCAAAATGGTGGTCACTATTCTGTCCGCTGTCGCTCAGGCTGAGCGAAGTAGAATTTTGGAACGGACCAATGAAGGTCGGCAGGAAGCGAAGCTGAAAGGCATCCAGTTTGGCCGCAGGCGCACTATCGACAGAAACAACGTGTTGGTGCTTCATCACGGTGGAACGGGGGCCACGGCGATAGCTCGGCATTGCCCGTTCCACCGTGTATAAAATTCTTGAGGACGGGAAGTCCGCTTAGAGCATCAGGTAGTCACCCTTAAATTTTGGTTAAATGATGCCATCTGGTTACTATAGGTAATTAACCATAGCAAACAGAGGGATTTGAGCGCATGACCGCCGCGGCAGACAACACCACCGTGACCTCTCTGAGTCACAAAATGAAATACAAAGAAGTCGCCTGTGGTAAACAGCTGAAACACTGGCTGGAGCTGCAGTTTGTAGACGAGGACAACAATCCGGTATCCGACCTGAAGGTTCAGCTGGAATACCATCCGCTGGCCACGGCGGCGGAGCTGGCGCTGTGGGCCAGGGGCGGCCACACCCGGTTTGACCCCACGCCGCCGCTGGCGTCACCGACAGCCAGGGACTGGTGCGGTTCGACGACCTGTACTGGATAGCGGTAGACGTAAAAACGGACGGGCAGCAGCTGGCCGACATCATGGAGCAGCGTCCGCTGGGCATACGGCGTAACCCGAACAGCCAGCCGGTGAGCGGAAACGCCTTTCGCCGGGAGACGCGGGACAAAAACTGGCGCACGGACGTGCAGGAGAAGGCGGAAGCCGCCGGTTACCGGCATCACTATGTGACTATCGGGGAGCTGTGCGATCGGCTGCCTGATATGCCTGAATGGGACTCACCTGAACCGCCGGTGTTTCATTTTCCGCCGGGAAAGGCGCTGAAAGGGACGGAAATCACCCGGGATGCGCTGGAGCAGCGGCACGTTATAGAAATCTGTCCGTTCCGGGCGTGGGTGCTGCCCCTGCACGACACGAAGGACTATGACCTGGCAAACGCGCTGAACCTCGGCATCATGGCCGATCTGGTGTATGCCGCCGAGGCGAATAATCCGACCATCGATTATTTTTTCCGGCAAAAGTGTCAGGATCTGTCCTGCCTCCCGCAACTTGCGGAATACCCGAATTATTTTCACACGCTGGCAGAGGACGTGCCGTTCCGCGACCGCTACCGGCCACCTGTCTACATGAACACCGGGGAGGGGGACACGGGAGAAGGTGATACCCGCCTTTTTGCGGTGGAATGTGCCTCTCACGTGCTGGTCGCCTGGTGCGGAACAGATAGTCTGCTGAATGTCCTGACTGATTTGTCCTTTGCTCCGAAGCGGTGCCTGCCGGAGCTGGCCGGGGCGGGAAGCGTTCACGGCGGTTTTCTGGAAGCCTATCAGCTGGCAAAGTGGAAATTTGGGGATAAGCTGGATGCAGTTAATAAATCTTTGGAAGAAAGTGGCGGCGCGAAAAAACTATTTGTCTGCGGCCACAGTTTGGGCGGGGCGCTGGCATTGCTTTATTCCGCCGAAATGAAAACCTTTAACCCCGTGCTGTATACCTACGGGATGCCTCGGACCTTCACCTGCGCGGCGATCACGTCTCTGGGTAGCATCACGCATTACAGGCACGTCAATGACAATGACACGATCACGCAGATCCCGCCGGCTGCCGATCTCGATAATGTGTTCTACGAGAAATGGGGGCCGCTGGGCGACAAGCTGGGATTTGACTGGTCACTGACAACAGCAGCCGGACTCAGTGTGGCGGTAAGGGATCTGACGTTCCAGTCGACAGGGCTTGCGGAGAAAAAAGATCCGTACTGGCATCACGGCAGTACGGTGGTATTTTTCCGGGCGCAGCAGTGCGCGATGCGGGCAGTCAGCCCGTACCAGAAAAGCCTGGTCGACGGGCATGCCTACGCCCGGCATTTTGTGGCCACCAAGCTGTACGTGGTGCCGTCCCTGAATGAGGAGTGTCTGAAATCCACCGGTGAGCATCAGGCGGCGTTTATCCAGTGTCTTAATCCGGCCAGTCTGGCAAAGACCTTTCCGCAGAATACTAACCCGACGCTGAACGGCATCGGGACCGATCCCCGCAGCCATTCAATGGCACACCGGTACCTGCCCTATATTCACAATCAGGTGCTGGAGCTGGCCGATCCCGGCAGGGATCTGAACAGGAAAGAGATGCGGGTTATGTTCCGGGAGGAGGTTGAGAAAGGCGCGGCCAACAGTAACCCGGAAGAGGTTGAACGTAACCGCGAGTTTCTGGCCCTTCAGGACATGCTGGCGGTCGCGCTGAGGCTGACACAGGCAAAGGAAACCGGGAAAAATGCCCTGCTGCGCTTTGCGGCGGTAACGGAGGAAGAAGTTGAACTCTCTCAGTAAAACCACCTTTATTGCATTCGCTGTGACGCTGCTTTCCGGGTGTGATAACCGTCCTGACAAGACACTTTCTCCTCCGAAGGGTGCAAAGTGGGTGGACGTCACTTTCCGTGTCCCTGAGGGTATTAGACTGCAGCCTGCCGAGCTGTTGTACCGTTCGGCGCAGTGCAAATCTGTCCGCTATAACTCAAGCAATGAACCGCATGATATACCGGGGTATAACGATACTGAGCGGCCATTTGGCGTGCCAGATGGCGACAATATCCGGCGTTTACGGGTTGCAGTAGATGGCGGCGGCCCGTGCCAGTGGCAGCTGAACTCGCTGATGGTGAGCTTCAGAGTTGCGGACGATATTCCTCTGGTGAAGGGAAAAGAGGTTATCGATACCAGTTATATATTCGATTTCGGGGATTACGGCCTCAGTGACGGTTACGGAACTGGGCAGGCTAAAGCATTCAGCGGGGAGAGACTGGAACTTAAGACAGACTTTTTCCCTATGACATATATTAGTCACATGCTTAACAAGACTACGCTGAAACTTTTTGGTGGGGATACGGACTCCGAAAAGTGGAGTCGACGTTATCAACTCAAAAATACGGAATTTATAACAATAGCTCCAATGTTTCATGCCCAAAAAAGCGTGTCAATTGAGGCTGATAAAAAACGAGGGTACGGGATGGTTATTATATATCCAGGAGGAGATGAAGAGCATGTCCGGAAGGTTAATCCCGATTATCAAAGATTATTGTTTTTGAAATAATCAGCGAAAGCATCTTCTTGAGATCCTATTGTTGGCGCGTAGTCTTTTGTAATCGCATTACCAAAATCCCTTAACATGAGTTTTCATTTTACTAAGCATCAGACCCCTTTTATTGAGGCTGGAGCGAAGAAAATAAAACACCCTGTCAGCGTACCGCTCACAGGGTGGGGTGACCATCTCATTAACCCGGTACTGGACCGGTTTTTTTTCTAAGGCTTGCTTATTGCAGCAGGGAAATATCGGCTACCTGCAGGAACAGCTCACGCAGTTTGGAAAGCAGCGTCAGGCGGTTGATACGCAGGTCTTTATCTTCTGCATTAACCATGACCTTGTCGAAGAACTCATCTACCGGCTCGCGCAGATTAGCTAACTCTTCCAGGGCTTCCTGGTAACGGCCTTCCGTGAAGAACGGCTGCAGCTTATCGCGCAGTACGACCAGATTGGTTGCCAGGCGGATCTCTTCGGCTTCTTTCAGCACGGAGGCGTGAACCGTGTCGTTAAGCTGCTCGTCAGACTTCGCGAGAATATTGGATACACGCTTGTTGGCGGCTGCCAGGGCCGCAGCCGCTTCCAGGGTACGGAAGTGGGAGACGGCCTTCATGCGGGCATCGAAATCTGCTGGCTTGGTTGGACGACGGGCCAGCACGGCCTGGATGGTGTCTACGCTGTGGCCTTCTTCCTGATACCAGGCGCGGAAACGGCCCAGCATAAAGTCGATAACCTCATCCACCACCTTCTCGTTGGTCAGTTTGCTGCCGTACAGGCGCACGGCCTCTTCGGTGAGGGTCTGCAGATCCAGCGGCAGGTTCTTCTCAACGATGATACGCAGCACCCCGAGGGCGGCACGACGCAGAGCAAACGGGTCTTTGTCGCCTTTCGGGTGCTGGCCGATGCCGAAGATACCCGCCAGGGTATCCATCTTATCGGCGATAGCCACGGCGCAGGCAACCAGGTTTGACGGCAGCTCGTCACCCGCGAAACGCGGCTGATACTGTTCGTTCAGCGCAACGGCTACGTCTTCGGCTTCGCCGTCGTGGCGCGCATAGTGCATGCCCATCACGCCCTGGGTGTCGGTGAACTCGAAGACCATGTTGGTCATCAGGTCGCACTTGGACAGCAGGCCCGCGCGGGTTGCGTGGTTAACGTCTGCGCCAATCTGTCCGGCAATCCAGCCAGAAAGGGCTTCGATGCGGTTGGTCTTGTCGCGCAGCGTACCGAGTTCTTTCTGGAACAGAACGGTTTCCAGACGTGGCAGATTGTCTTCCAGACGCTTTTTACGGTCGGAGTTAAAGAAGAATTCCGCATCCGCCAGACGTGGTCGCACAACCTTCTCGTTACCAGAGATAATTTGCACCGGGTCTTTCGACTCGATGTTGGCCACGAAGATGAAGTTTGGCAGCAGCTTGCCGTCGTTGGCGTATACCGGGAAGTACTTCTGGTCACCCTTCATGGTGTGAACCAGCGCTTCCGCAGGCACGGCGAGGAATTTCTCTTCGAATTTTGCCGTCAGTACAACGGGCCACTCGACCAGCGAGGTCACTTCTTCCAGCAGGCTTTCGCTCAGATCGGCATTGCCGCCGATTTTACGTGCCGCTTCTTCAGCGCCTTGTTTAATGACCGCTTTACGCTGTTCGTAGTCGGCGATGACTTTGCCGCGCTCCAGCAGGATCTGCGGATACTGGTCAGCGTTATCGATGGTGAATTCAGGCTCGCCCATAAAGCGGTGGCCGCGAATTACGCGATCGGATGCGATGCCGAGGATGGTGGTTGGGATAACTTCTTCGCCCAGCAGCAGGGTCACGGTGTGAACAGGACGCACGAACTGGGTGTTTTTATCACCCCAGCGCATCAGTTTTGGAATGGGCAGCTTGCTCAGCGCGGTGGTAATCATTGTCGGCAGCAGCGCCTGAGCGCTTTCACCTTTGACGTGCGCGCGGTACATCAGCCATTCGCCTTTGTCCGTTGCCAGACGCTCGGCCTGATCGACGGTGATGCCGCAGCCGCGAGCCCAGCCTTCAGCGGCCTTGCTCGGCTTGCCTTCGGCATCAAACGCAGCGGAAATGGCCGGGCCACGCTTTTCAACTTCGCGATCCGGCTGGGAAGCAGCCAGGTTAGCGATTTTCAGCGCCAGGCGACGCGGAGCCGCAAACCATTTCACTTCGCCGTGGGCGATGTTAGCCGCATCCAGCTCCGCCGTTACGTTCGCAGCAAAGGATTCCGCCAGGCTGCGCAAGGCTTTTGGTGGCAGCTCTTCAGTGCCGATCTCCACCAGAAAAGTTTTTTCAGACATGGCAGCCTCTTATTCGTTTTCTAAATTTAGCTTCTTATTGCACATCGGGAAGCCAAGCGCTTCACGGGAAGCGTAGTAGGCTTCGGCCACGGCTTTGGTCAGCGTACGAATACGCAGAATGTAGCGCTGACGCTCGGTTACCGAGATGGCTTTACGCGCATCCAGCAGGTTAAAGCTGTGAGCGGCTTTCAGAATGCGTTCGTAAGCAGGCAGCGGCAGCGGGTTTTCCAGCGCCAGCAGGTGCTGGGCTTCTTTCTCATACTGCTCGAAGCAGGAGAACAGGAAATCCACGTCGGCGTGTTCGAAGTTATAGGTTGATTGCTCAACTTCGTTCTGGTGGAACACGTCGCCGTATGTGGTTTTACCCAGCGGGCCGTCGCTCCACACCAGATCGTACACGCTGTCTACGCCCTGAATGTACATCGCCAGACGCTCTAAGCCGTAGGTGATTTCACCGGTCACCGGCTTACACTCCAGGCCGCCAACCTGCTGGAAGTAGGTGAACTGCGTCACTTCCATGCCGTTGAGCCACACTTCCCAGCCCAGACCCCAGGCACCCAGCGTCGGGTTTTCCCAGTTGTCTTCAACAAAGCGAATATCATGGATGGTTGGGTCCATACCCAGCTCTTTAAGAGAACCGAGGTACAGCTCCTGAATATTGTCCGGAGACGGCTTAATCACCACCTGGAACTGATAATAGTGCTGTAAGCGGTTCGGGTTCTCACCGTAGCGGCCGTCGGTTGGACGACGTGATGGCTGCACATAAGCAGTCGCCATCGGCTCCGGACCTAAAGCCCGCAGGCAGGTCATTGGGTGAGAGGTGCCGGCGCCGACTTCCATGTCCAAAGGTTGAACAATGGTGCAGCCCTGGCGGGCCCAGTAATCCTGTAAGGTCAGGATCAGGCCTTGAAAGGTCTTGGTATCAAACTTTTGCATGTTGATTTCGCACGCGTTCGAGTGGGTTTAAAGTGAAGCGGCCAGTATACCCGTTGACCGCAAGATATACAGCCTGAATACGCGCGCAAATCGGGGCTGTTTGCCAACGGTTGCGGCTTTACGCCGTCGAAAGGTGTAAGAATTGACCACTTTGGTCAAAGGAGCAGGTGAAACCTTCCTGACGGACGGTACTGCCTTTTATCTCATAACTTCCCTGATACTGCCTGATATTCCGCAGGCTGATCCGCTGCTCGCGGGTGTTATAGCGGTACGCTGCTTCCTGCCTGCAGGTTTCCACCATCGCGCTGCTTTGCGCAACGGGCTGATGGGCTTTCTGAGCATATTGATGGCTTTCTTTCGTGCTACAGGCGCTGAGCAGCAGCACCATGAGAGCAGCTGCACGGCAGCTATTTTTATTTTCAGGCATTATCATTCACTATCAGTACGTTAAAATTATTGTTGTTATTGACTATTTATTGCCAGCTTGCATTCTGCAAACCTGGCCAGCAGTTGGCAAGGCAGCGAGACAAAACTCAGAAAAAACCATTTAATGATGGTACAGAGGAACGAATGCAGCAAAAAATTAACTGGATTGATAATCTTCGCGGCATCGCCTGCATGATGGTGGTGATGATTCATACCACGACCTGGTACATCACTAATGCGAACGTGGTCACTCCATTTAGTTGGGATTTATCGAACGTGCTGAACTCCGCCTCGCGCGTCAGCGTGCCGCTGTTCTTTATGATTTCCGGCTACCTGTTTTTCGGTGAGCGCAGCGCGCAGCGGCGACACTTTGTGCGTATTGGCCTGTGCCTGCTGTTTTACAGCGTGATTGCGCTCATCTACATAAAGCTCTTCACGCCGATCAGCGTCGGGCTTTCGCTACGCTACCTGTTCCAGAAACCGGTCTTCTACCACCTGTGGTTCTTCTTCGCGATAATCGTTATTTACCTGCTTTCACCGCTAATCCAGGTGAAAAAGACCAGCGCGATGGTGGTGCTGGGGCTGATGGTTTTATTGGGCGTTATCGCCAACCCGAACACGGTGCCGCAGACGCTTGGCAACGTGAAATGGCTGCCCATTAATCTCTATATTCGCGGCGATACGTTTTATTACGTGCTCTACGGCCTGCTGGGGCGGGCGGTCGGCATGCTCGACACACAGAAGAGTTGGATTAGCGGGCTGGCAGCGGGATTATTCGCGCTGTGCGTGGTGTCCATTTCACTGGGGACACATAAGCAGCTGGAAATAAACGGCAATTTCGCCGACACCTTCTACGTCTACTGCGGCCCGCTGGTGTTTATCGCGGCGGTCAGCCTGTTCGTGGTGGTTAAAAACTGTCTCAATGCCGGAGCCGTGCCCGGACTCGCGCTGATATCACGCTATTCGCTGGGGATATACGGCTTCCACGCGCTGATCATCCACTTCCTGCGCACCCACGGCTACCAGGTTACGGCCTGGCCGGTGCTGGATATTCTGTGGATCTTCGGGGCCACGCTCGCGGGCAGCCTGCTGCTGTCTATGGGCTTACAGCGTATCGACACGAGAAGGCTGGTGAGCTAAACGATGTTGCGCGCGCGGGCACGGTGCAGCTGGCGGGGGGAAGAAAACCCTGCCGCCACCGCCGCCTGCTCCAGACGCTGTCCCTGTAACAAACGCTGTTCGGCAACCGCCAGCCGCAGCTGTTCCAGATAGTCCCGCACCGATATTCCCAGATGCTGCTGGAAAAGCCGCGATAAATGTCGCGAACTGACGTGAACCCGCCCGGCAATCTCCTCCACATCCCAGGCTGTCTCCGGCGAGGCCGACAGCAAATCCTGAGCGCGATGCACCGCCGGATGAATATGGTTACGGTAGCGCAGCCACGGTGACAGCTGCGGGTCATCGCCTGAACGGCGGAACCAGACCACCATCTCGCGGGCGACGTCGAGCGCGGCTTTTGGCCCACAGTAACGGTTAATCAGATGCAGCGACAGGTCGATGCCGGAGGTGATCCCGGCGCTCGTCCAGATGCCCCTGTCCTCAATGAAAATCCGGTTGTCCTTAATCTGAGCGGCAGGCGCTGCAGCGCGCAGTCTTGCCAGCACGTCATGATGGGTGGTGCACTGTATGCCGGTGAGCAGCCCGGCCCTGGCGGCGAGCAGCGACCCGGAGCAGACGCACATCAGGTTGATCTGCTGGCTGTGGATCTGCGGCTGCAGGCGGGTGAGCCAGCGGCGCACCGTTTCCGCCTGTGGAGTATCGAAGAAATGATTCGAATCGCTGACGCCCGGTAACACCAGCAGGCTGCCGGGGGGCAGGCTCTCCGGCAGCGGTTCAATGCCGCCGAAGTTAAGGCCGATAGAGGTGGCGACCTGCGGGTCCGGGCCAATGAAGCGCAGGTGAAACGCATCCCCCGCCAGCACCAGCGTCTCTGCCGGGCCGGTCAGATCCAGCGATAAAACACCGGGCAGCACCACGAACCAGACCCCAACACTCACGATAAAGACTCCAGGCACTCGGCAACAGTTTGAACTTCGGCAAAGCGCCCCGCCAGCACCGTTTCGGTGCGGTGGCGCAGGGTCGCGGCATCCAGCGTAACCCCTTTCCAGCGCATCGGAAAGGTGAGCATCGCCTCGCTGACAAAAGAAACCCGATAGCCAAGATCTGACGCAACACGGGTGGTGGTTTCGCAGCACTGCTCGGTGCGAATGCCGCAGATGATCAGGTGATTGATATCCCTTGTGCGCAGCCAGAGGTCCAGGCCGGTATCGGTGAAGGCGTTATGCACGTGCTTGTGGAAAGTCACGTCTGCCGAATGGCGTAAAAAGGGCATTGCCTGAACGTGGCCAGAAGTCAGTGAGAAAGGCCCCTGGTCATCAACGTGAAAGATATCCACCACCGGCACGCCCAGGTCCTGGCAGCCCGCAATCAGCTGGGTTATCGCCTGCTGAAAGTCGGGAACGTCCTCTTCATGCCAGTAGTCGCGATGAAAAAAGGACTGCTGGGTATCAATGTTGATCAAAGCGGAACGGGACATTTTCGGACTCCTCATCGGTAGGTATAACGCCATTGTGGCAAGGGAGGTGGCTGCTGCTAATACCAAAAACGGACAGGATAAGGGTGGTTTGGGACGTGTATTTGTCGGATTCATGTCGGATAACGCTGCGCTTATCCGAGTTACAAACGGGTGGATAAGCGCAAGCGCCATCCACCGCTAAAAAATAACTCAGGACATCAGCGGCAGAAGTTGCTGATAAATCTGGTTAAACACCTGGCGACGCCCGGCATATTTCTGGTGACGCGCCATATCCGGCTGATGCTGCTGCTCAAGGGGAAGCTGAGGCAGCAACGATTGCAGAGGCTGCCCCGGTGACATCGCTATTTGTGCCAGCCGCGCCGCGCCAAGCGCCGGGCCGACGTCGCCGCCGGTGCGGTAATCCAGCGTTTGCCCGCTGATATCCGCCAGCATTTGCCGCCAGTAAGGGCTGCGTGCGCCGCCGCCGATAAGCGTTACGCTTTTGGGCGTAATTCCGCAGGAGTGCACCACGTCCATACCGTCTGCCAGCGCGTAGCCCACGCCCTCAAGCACTGCGCGGGCCAACTCCGCCGGGCCGTGCTGATGGCTCAGGCCAAAGAACACGCCCTTCGCCTGCGGGTTATTGTGCGGGGTGCGTTCCCCGGAGAGGTAAGGCAGGAACCACACCACGCCAGCATCTTCACTGGCCTGTTCCGCCGCTGCAAGCAAAGCGGGTACGCTGCCCAGTCCGGTTAATCTGGCAGCCCAGTCCAGGCAGGAGGCCGCACTGAGCATGACCGACATTAAGTGCCAGCGGTTTGGCAAGGCGTGGCAGAAACTGTGGACCGCGCTTTCCGGTTTGCTGCGGAAGCCGTCACTGACCGCAAAGTAAACGCCAGAAGTCCCCAGCGACAGCATGGCCTGGCCCGCATCGACCATGCCCACGCCGACAGCACCCGCCGCATTATCGCCGCCGCCCGCCACTACCGGTACGGCCGGCATCTTCCAGGCCCTGGCAACGTCTGCTTTTAATACGCCGGCGATTTCGCTGCCTTCGAAAAGCTGTGGCATATGCTGGCGGCTCAGGCGGCAGGCATCGAGCATCGTGTCACTCCAGTCACGCTTTGCCACGTCCAGCCACATTGTGCCCGCCGCGTCGGACAGGTCGCTTGCGAACTCGCCCGTCATACGCAGGCGCAGATAATCCTTCGGCAGCAGGACCTTACTAATTTGCGAGAAAATCTCCGGCTCGTGACGTTCCACCCACAGCAGTTTTGGCGCGGTGAAGCCAGGCATCATCAGGTTGCCGGTAATCTCGCGGGAGCCTTCGACGTTGGCTTCAAGCAGCGCGCACTCTTCGCCGCTGCGGCCGTCGTTCCATAAAATTGCGGGGCGTAACACCTGCTGTTTGCTGTCCAGCAGCGTGGCGCCGTGCATCTGTCCGGCAAGGCCCATGGCTTTTACGCCCTGCAAAGGATGCTGTTCGCCGAGCGCTTTCATTGCCCGATCAGTTGCCTGCCACCAGGACTCAGGATCCTGTTCGGACCACAGAGGATGCGGCCGTGAGACGCTCAAAGGCTCCGTGCGGGATGCCAGCACTTCGCCGTGCTCGCTGAGCAGAATCGCTTTTACGCCCGAGGTACCAAGGTCGATTCCAATGTACATAGTGGCAGTTCCTTATAACCGTTTATTGCAAAGGCCGACGGCGAATTTGCAGGGGGAATAAGTGGAAGCGTCATCCATCACTTTTGCATGAATGGATGACGCAGGGTGTTTCCGCCCTGTAAAAACAGCGGTCAGAAATTACTTATCGAACAGATAGTGGTTAACCAGGTTTTCCAGCAGCTCCTGATGACCGCTCTGGTGCTGTGGCGCCAGGTTGTGCTGTTCAGCGTACTGCGCAATCTGCGCCAGCGACATCTGGCCCTTCAGAATTTGCTGGCCCAGTTCACCATTCCATCCCGCGTAGCGTTTCGCTACACGCTTATCCAGCTCGCCGTCTTCAATCATGCGGGCCGCGATTTTCAGGGACAGGGCCATCACGTCCATGGCACCGATATGACCGTAGAACAGATCGTATTTGTCGGTGCTCTGACGACGAACCTTGGCGTCGAAGTTCAGCCCGCCGGTCGCAAAGCCGCCCGCTTTGAGGATTTCGTACATCACCAAAGCATTTTCTTCCACGCTGTTCGGGAACTGGTCGGTATCCCAGCCCAGCTGTGGGTCGCCGCGGTTGGCATCCACGGATCCGAAGATGCCCAGAGCGATGGCACTGGCGATTTCATGGTGGAAAGAGTGGCCCGCAAGCGTGGCGTGGTTAGCTTCGATGTTTACCTTAATCTCTTTTTCCAGGCCGAACTGCTTCAGGAAGCCGTAGACCGTGGCGACGTCGTAGTCGTACTGGTGCTTGGTCGGCTCCTGCGGTTTTGGCTCGATGAGCAGCGTGCCGCGGAAGCCAATTTTATGTTTGTGCTCAACCACCATCTGCATGAAGCGGCCGATTTGCTCACGCTCCTGGCGCAGGTCGGTGTTCAGCAGGGATTCGTAGCCTTCACGACCGCCCCAGAGCACGTAGTTTTCGCCGCCCAGCTGATGCGTTGCGTTCATGGCTGCCACAACCTGGGAGGCCGCCCAGGAGAAGACTTCCGGGTCCGGGTTGGTGGCTGCCCCTGCGCCGTAGCGCGGGTTGGTGAAGCAGTTTGCGGTGCCCCACAGCAGCTTAACGCCTGTCTCCTGCTGCTTTTGCGCCAGCAGTTCAGTCATCTGCGCGAAGTTGTTCAGATACTCTTTTAAAGAAGCCCCTTCCGGCGAGACGTCGACATCGTGGAAGCAGTAATAGGGCACATTCAGCTTGTGGAAAAATTCGAAGGCGACGTCGGCTTTACGTTTTGCCAGCGCCAGCGCGTCACCGGCCTGCTGCCACGGGCGCTCGAACGCGCCAACGCCGAACATGTCTGCCCCGTTCCAGCAGAAGGTGTGCCAGTAGCAGGCGGCGAAGCGCAGATGCTCTTCCATGCGTTTGCCCAGCACCAGCTCATCAGGGTTGTAGTGGCGGAACGCCAGCGGATTGGTGGATTTAGGGCCTTCAAAGCGAACTTTGTCTAACTGGTCGAAATAGGCTTGCATAATGAACTCCGTAATCAGGAAAACGAGCGGGCGAAAGGAATGTCCGTTTATCCTGAATTTTCCGCAGCAGATGCTCAATTACGTTATTTCACTCTGCGCTTTAGAGAATACCCAAACGTGCGCCACCTCGCAAAAAACGCTGAAAAATAATCAGCAAAATCATTCGAGGCCTATTCCATAAATTATGAGAAACAATGAGTGTGCTAATTTAAAAGAAGATCCCCATCATGATTTGACAATTAAACCAAAAAGCGTAATGGGAAAATAAAAATCTGTAATTGATGATTATTCAAACAACGTCAACAATTCCCTGCGTCTGCACCTGTTCATTCTTCTCTACTCCAAATAATCACCACCCTACAGGTAACAATAATATGAAGATTAAGAACCTCTTACTGACATTATGTGCATCGCTGGTACTCACCAGCGTGAGCGGCATCGCCAAAGAAGTCAAAATCGGTATGGCCATTGATGACCTGCGCCTTGAGCGCTGGCAGAAAGACCGCGATATCTTTGTGAAGAAAGCAGAATCGCTGGGGGCGAAGGTGTTTGTCCAGTCCGCCAACGGCAACGAAGAGACCCAGATGTCGCAAATTGAAAACATGATCAACCGCGGCGTGGATGTGCTGGTCATTATTCCTTACAACGGACAGGTTTTAAGTAACGTCGTCGCCGAGGCGAAACGTGAAGGCATTAAAGTACTCGCTTACGATCGCATGATTAATAATGCGGATATTGACTATTACATCTCGTTCGACAATGAGAAAGTCGGCGAACTTCAGGCGCAAAGCATTGTTGCTAAAGTGCCTTCCGGTAATTATTTCTTAATGGGCGGCTCGCCGGTTGATAATAACGCCAAGCTTTTCCGTGCCGGGCAGATGAAAGTCTTAAAACCCTATATTGATAGCGGGAAAATAAAAGTCGTGGGCGATCAGTGGGCGGACGGCTGGCTGCCGGAAAACGCGCTGAAAATTATGGAAAACGCCCTGACGGCGAACAACAACAAAATTGATGCCGTCGTCGCCTCAAACGATGCTACCGCAGGCGGGGCTATTCAGGCTCTTAGCGCGCAAGGGCTGGCGGGGAAAGTGGCTATTTCCGGTCAGGATGCGGATCTGGCGGGGGTGAAGCGCATTATGGCGGGTACGCAAACTATGACGGTTTATAAGCCGATCACCAAACTGGCGAATACCGCAGCGGAAATTGCCGTGGAGCTGGGCGAAGGTAAAACGCCGGCTTCGGATGCCAAACTCAATAACGGCCTGAAAGATGTCCCTTCCCGTCTGTTAACGCCAATTGAAGTCGATAAGGCCAATATCGACAGCACCGTGGTGGCGGACGGTTTCCACAAGAAGAGCGAGCTGTAACCTTTTCGCCCGCAGCACCTGCGGGCGGCAACCTTTAGCCAGATGGGAGAAGGGTTATGCCTTACTTGCTGGAAATGAAACAGATCACCAAAGCTTTTGGCGTGGTGAAGGCAGTGGATAACGTCAGCCTGTCGCTCAACGCCGGGGAAGTGATGTCTCTGTGCGGGGAGAACGGCTCCGGGAAATCCACGCTGATGAAAGTGCTGTGCGGCATCTACCCCTACGGCAGCTACGAGGGTGAAATCTGGTTTGCCGGGGAAAAGTTACAGGCCGCCCACATTCGCGATACCGAACGCAAGGGTATCGCCATCATCCACCAGGAGCTGGCGCTGGTGAAGCATCTCACCATCCTGGAAAACATCTTTCTCGGCGCTGAAATCACCCGCTTTGGCGTGCTGGACTACGAAAGCATGACCCTGCGCTGCCAGAAGCTGCTTGCGCAGGTCAGCCTGAATATTTCTCCGGATACGCGAGTGGGCGAACTGGGGCTCGGGCAGCAGCAGCTGGTGGAAATCGCCAAGGCGCTGAATAAACAGGTGCGGCTGCTGATTCTGGATGAGCCCACGGCCTCGCTCACCGAACAGGAAACGGCCATTTTACTGAGGATTATTCGCGATCTGCAGGATCACGACATCGCCTGCATCTACATCTCCCACAAGCTCAACGAGGTAAAAGCGATCTCCGACACCATTTGCGTGATCCGCGACGGGCAGCCCATCGGCACTCGGGATGCGGCCCAAATGAGCGAGGATGACATTATTACCATGATGGTGGGCCGCGAACTGACGGCGCTCTATCCCAGCGAGCCACACCAGACCGGCGAGGAGATTCTCCGCGTTGAGCATCTCACCGCCTGGCACCCGATTAACCGGCAGATCAAGCGGGTAAACGACGTGTCTTTTTCCCTGCGTAAAGGAGAAATTTTGGGGATTGCCGGGCTGGTAGGGGCAGGGCGTACCGAGGCGGTCCAGTGCCTGTTCGGCGTCTGGCCGGGCAGGTCGGAGGGGCAGATCTATATCGACAACAGGCCGGTAAAAATCAGCCGCTGCCAGCAGGCTATAGCACACGGCATCGCCATGGTGCCGGAAGACCGCAAACGAGACGGCATCGTGCCGGTGATGGCGGTGGGGCAGAACATTACGCTGGCTTCGCTGGGGCAGTTTTCCGGCGTGTTATCAAGCCTGGACGACGCCGCCGAACAAAACTGCATCCTGCAGTCCATTCAGCGGCTAAAGGTGAAAACCTCCTCGCCGGAGCTGGCCATCGGTCGCCTCTCCGGCGGCAACCAGCAAAAGGCCATTCTCGCCCGCTGCCTGCTGCTCAATCCACGCATTCTCATTCTCGACGAGCCTACACGCGGCATTGATATCGGGGCCAAATACGAAATCTACAAGCTGATAAATCAGCTGGTGCAGCAGGGCATAGCGGTGATTGTCATCTCCTCTGAGCTGCCCGAAGTGCTGGGGCTGAGCGACCGGGTGCTGGTGATGCACGAGGGGCGTATCAAAGCCGATTTGATCAACAACAACCTGACCCAGGAACAGGTTATGGAAGCCGCACTGAGGAGTGACCACCATGTCGAAAAGCAACCCGTCTGAAATCAAACTGGCGGCCCCGCTGGCGACCCCGTTTGCCGGCCTGAAGGCGATGAACCTGCAGGTGTTTGTGATGATTGCCGCGATTGTGGCCATCGTGCTGTTCTTTACCTGGACCACCGACGGCGCCTATCTGAGCGCGCGTAACGTCTCTAACCTGCTGCGCCAGACGGCCATTACCGGGATTCTGGCGGTGGGCATGGTGTTCGTGATTATCTCGGCGGAAATCGATCTCTCCGTCGGCTCGATGATGGGGCTGTTGGGCGGCGTGGCGGCAATCTTTGACGTCTGGCTGGGCTGGCCGCTGCCGTTAACCATTGTGGTCACGCTCGCGCTCGGCCTGGTGCTGGGGGCATGGAACGGCTGGTGGGTTGCCTATCGCAAGGTGCCGTCGTTTATCGTCACTCTTGCGGGCATGCTGGCGTTTCGCGGCGTATTAATCGGCATTACCAACGGCACCACGGTTTCGCCGACGAGCGCGGCCATGTCGCAAATCGGCCAGAGCTACCTGCCGGATGGCATCGGCTTTGGCGCAGGCGTGCTGGCGCTGGTGGCCTTTGTCGGCTGGCAATGGCGGCTGCGCATGCGCCGTCAGGCGCTGGGGCTGGTCACGCCAGCCTCCACCGGCATCGTGGGGCGGCAGGCCATCACGGCTGTGATTGTGCTCGGGGCGATATGGCTGCTCAACGACTATCGTGGCGTCCCCACGCCGGTGCTCATTTTAACCCTGCTGCTGCTGGCGGGGATGTTTATGGCTACCCGCACCGCCTTTGGCCGTCGAATCTATGCCATTGGCGGCAACATCGAAGCGGCGCGGCTTTCCGGGATTAACGTCGAACGCACCAAGCTGGCGGTCTTCGCTATCAACGGCCTGATGGTGGCCATTGCCGGACTGATCCTCAGCTCGCGACTGGGGGCCGGTTCGCCTTCTGCGGGGAATATTGCCGAACTGGATGCCATCGCCGCCTGCGTCATCGGCGGCACCAGCCTTGCAGGGGGCATCGGCAGCGTCGCCGGGGCTGTCATGGGCGCCTTTATTATGGCTTCGCTGGATAACGGTATGAGTATGATGGACGTACCGACTTTCTGGCAGTACATCGTTAAGGGGGCCATTTTACTGCTGGCGGTGTGGATGGATTCCGCCACCAAGCGCCGGGCGTGAGAATGTGCAGGCGATCACAATGCCGGGGAACGAAACCCCGGTTTTGTCCTTTGCTATGGTATTCAAATACCGGGTAATTTCAGGAATCTTTAGCATGTTTGAGAAGCGTCATCGCATTACGTTGTTATTCAATGCCAACAAAGCCTACGACCGTCAGGTGGTAGAGGGCGTGGGTGAATATTTGCAGGCGTCTCAATCAGAATGGGACATCTTTATCGAAGAGGATTTCCGCGCGCGTATCGACAACATCAGGGAGTGTTTAGGCGACGGCGTAATTGCGGATTTTGACGACGAGGAGATCGAAAGCTTACTGCACGGGGCGGGCGTGCCGATTGTGGGCGTCGGCGGCTCCTATTACCTGGCGGAAAACTATCCTCCGGTGCACTACATTGCTACCGACAACTTCGCGCTGGTGCAGAGCGCCTTTTTGCACCTGAAAGAGAAGGGCGTGAACCGCTTTGCGTTCTACGGGCTACCCGGCTCCAGCAACAAGCGCTGGGCGGTTGAGCGGGAGCATGCGTTTCGCCAACTGGTGGCGGAAGAGAAATACCGTGGCGTGGTCTATCAGGGCATAGAAACCGCGCCGGAGAACTGGCAGCACGCGCAGAACCGCCTGGCAGATTGGGTGCAGACCCTGCCGCCGCAAACGGGGATTATCGCCGTGACGGACGCCCGTGCTCGCCATCTGCTCCAGGTCTGTGAACATCTGCATATCCCTGTGCCGGAAAAGCTCTGCGTGATTGGCATTGATAACGAAGAGCTGACGCGCTATCTCTCCAGGGTCGCTTTGTCATCCGTGGCGCAGGGGACCAGGCAGATGGGCTATCAGGCTGCCAAACTGCTGCATCGCCTGCTGGATAACGAAGAACTCCAGCTTCAGCGCGTGCTGGTGCCGCCGGTGCGCGTGGTGGAACGCCGCTCGACCGACTACCGCTCTCTGCACGACCCCGCGGTCATTCAGGCGATGCACTACATCCGCAATCACGCCTGTAAAGGCATTAAGGTTGAGCAGGTGCTGGATGCGGTGGGTATCTCACGATCAAATCTGGAAAAGCGCTTCAAGGAGGAGGTGGGGGAAACGATTCATGCAGTGATTCACGCAGAGAAATTAGATAAGGCGCGCAGTTTACTGATCTCTACTTCCTTGTCGATAAACGAAATTTCACAGATGTGTGGCTATCCGTCGCTGCAATATTTTTATTCGGTCTTTAAAAAAGAGTATGACGCGACGCCAAAAGAGCATCGGGAACGTTTTAGCGAAATTTTAGTTTGAGTTTCTAAACATAAAAAACGCCTTCCGTAGAAGGCGTTTAATTAAATACACTTAGTTAACGATGAATTAACAATTTAGTTGGCGACCATTAAACGCTGGTTGCTCTGATACATCGCAAACAGGAAATTATTATAGCTGCTGCCGCGTGTGGAATACCCTTTCAGCTTATGGATCATATTGCTGGCCGTTACTTCCTGATCCGCTTTGCGCAACTGCGCGCGCGATTTACGGAATGACTTGTAGGCTGGGTGCGTGTTCAGGTTGACCGCGTAGGCATTAACACCTTCTTTCAACGAGTCGAAGTGCTGATAGCCTTTCACCTTGCCAGAACCGCTGTTGCAGTGGTGTTTGCTGCACTTCATGCCGAAAAGGTTGTTGTTGTTACGGGCAAGCTTAGAGGTACCCCAGCCGCTTTCTGCCGCCGCCATAGTCGCCACCATCTTGGTAGGAATGATGTCGACTTTTTCCATCAGCGTATTCCACGGCACACGGTTGGTGTTGCCGTTCCACGCGATTTTATAGCGTTTGGTGATGCCTTTCAGGCGTGTGCGCTCAGATGGCGACCAGCGCTGCTCGTACTGCTTGGAAACCAGCCAATTACGGTCAGCAGCGATCGCTGCATTTTGACTGGTAATGTATGGCATGATCGTCCGGAGAAACGCCTTTTTCCTGGGTGTTCCGGAAGGGTATTTTCGCAAATCAGGGAGAGATGCCAGTTCACTATTGCGAGAATACTCTTTCTTACTACTTGCCAACTTATTACTTTCAGTCTTGCTGCTTACTGCTTTGCTACTCTTTGCTAAATGGGCTTTATGCGATTTTGGCTCATGGCTACTTGCTATAACCCCAGTTGAAAAACTGAAGGTGAGTAGCATGAGTATCGCAGCCCCAAATCGTCGGATTGGGGTTGATATCATTAGATCTCCTGGGCGGATCGCTGCGTGTCTGGTGCCTTAATTGTCAAAGGATTCGAACAAATTAAACGCGAATGTTAGCAAAAATAACCTGCCAGGGCATCAAAAGAAATAGTACGAATCCGAAACGATGTCACGTACGAACTCCTTATGACGGCGTAAAGTAGCGTTATTTGCATGAGTTATCGCATATTTTAGCGGAATGCTATCGCCATCACTCAACCGGCGTTCTCCTCCCTCTCATCCCGGCTAAAGGATGAATATCCTTTTTAAAAACAATGTCAGACTGTTTAAAAGACGCTCAAGGGTAAAAAAAATAATGAACAAAACTCCTCTGTTACTTTTACTGTTCCCTGGTCTGGCGCTGGCAAACTGGTCGGCAACGGGCCTTTCGGCGTTTGATGAACAAAGCCCCGGTCTGTTTGTCAGTCAGTCAAAGCTTGAGAAGGGTACGCTGCCTTTAAATCTGAAACTTGACCAGACGTGCTGGCAGCCTGCCGAAACAATCAAACTCAACCAGATGCTGTCGCTGAAGCCTTGCGTAGGTGCGCCGCCGGAGTGGAAATTGTTCCGCGACGGTGAGTATCAGGTGCAAATCGACACCCGCAGCGGCACGCCTACGCTGATGCTTAGCGTCAAAAGCGCAGCCAGCGTCACGCCAGCTGATATCATCCGCCAGTGCCCGAAATGGGACGGCAAACCGCTAACGGTGGACGTGAGCAAAACCTTCCCGGAAGCCAGCGAAGTGCGGGATTTCTACAGCGGGCAGACCGCAACGGTCAAAGATGGGCAAATTACGCTGATGCCTGCGGCTAACAGCAACGGCCTGCTGCTGCTGGAAAACGCCATCACGCAGAAAACTGCCGCATTCAGCTGGCATAATGCAACGGTCTATTTTGTGCTGACCGATCGCTTCGAGAATGGCGATCCCGCCAACGACAACAGCTATGGCAGACATAAAGACGGTATGCAAGAGATTGCCACCTTCCACGGAGGCGACCTTATGGGCCTGACCAGCAAACTGGACTATCTGCAAAACCTCGGTGTTAACGCGCTGTGGATAAGCTCGCCGCTGGAGCAGATCCATGGCTGGGTGGGCGGCGGCACCAAAGGGGACTTCCCCCACTACGCCTATCACGGCTACTACACCATGGACTGGACAAAGCTCGACGCCAACATGGGCAGCGAGGACGATCTGCGCAGGCTGGTGGACGAGGCGCACAAGCGCGGCATTCGCATCATTTTCGATATCGTCATGAACCATACCGGCTACGCGACGCTCGCGGATATGCAGGAATATCAATTTGGCGCGCTGTACCTGAATGGCGACGAGGTGACCAAAGCGCTCGGCAAGCGGTGGACAGACTGGAAGCCCGGCCCGGGGCAGAGCTGGCACACTTTTAACGATTACATCAACTTCAGCGACAAAGCCGCGTGGGATAGCTGGTGGGGCAAAAACTGGATCCGCACCGATATCGGCGACTACGACAATCCCGGCTTTGACGATCTCACCCTGTCGCTGGCGTTCCTGCCCGACCTAAAAACTGAATCTACCGGGGTAGCCGGGCTGCCGGTATTTTACCGCCACAAGCCGGATACCAACGCGAAAGAGATAGCCGGGTATACGGTGCGCGATTATATGACCTACTGGTTAAGCCAGTGGGTGCGGGATTACGGTATCGATGGTTTCCGTGTCGATACGGCTAAGCATGTGGAGAAGGCGGCATGGAAGCAGCTGAAAGCACAGTCCGTGGAAGCGCTGGCGGCGTGGAAGAAGGCTAACCCTGACAAGAAAATGGACGATACGCCATTCTGGATGACGGGGGAGGCCTGGGGCCACGGCGTCATGAAGAGCGACTATTACAGCAGCGGCTTCGACGCGATGATCAATTTTGACTACCAGGAGCAGGCAGCGAAAGCGACGGACTGCCTGGCGAACATGGATCTGACCTGGCAGCAGATGGCGGAGAAGTTGCAGAGCTTTAACGTGATGAGCTACCTGTCCTCGCACGACACCCGCCTGTTTCGCGAAAGCGGCCAGCGCGCCGCTGAACTACTCTTGCTGGCCCCGGGCGCTGTGCAGATCTTCTACGGTGATGAGACGGAGCGCCCGTTCGGCCCGACCGGCTCCGACCCGCTGCAGGGAACGCGCTCCGGGATGAACTGGGGTAAAAACGCCGCCACCCTGGCGCACTGGCAGAAAATCAGCCAGTTCCGCGCGCGCCACCCGGCGGTAGGTGCGGGCACGCAGACGACGCTGAGCATGAAGGAAGGTTACGGATTCAGCCGCCGGACGGCAGATGACAGGGTAATGGTGGTCTGGGCAGGTAACCCATAACCAGCGGTAAACACACCTATAGGCCGGATAAGCGAAGCGCCATCCGGCAAACCAGAACCGTAGGCCGGATAAGCAAAGCGTCATCCGGCGTGATCTTCACCTCAGCATTTAATGCTATCCATCCTCATCAGAGCAGCATATTGCCAGGGACGGGCTATCCTTAATGCGTTTGCACCATGGCATCTGCGGCGTTATGGTTAGCCTCTTTCTGATAGCAAGCGACAGACCCACGTTATGACGTTTTCACTTTTCGGCGACAAATTTACCCGCCATTCAGGCATTACGCGCCTGATGGAGGACCTCAACGACGGTTTACGGACGCCCGGTGCGATCATGCTCGGCGGCGGTAACCCGGCGCAGATCCCCGCGATGAACGATTATTTTCAGAATCTGCTGGCAGAAATGCTGGCGAGCGGGAAAATGACCGATGCGCTCTGTAATTACGACGGTCCGCAGGGGAAAAGTGAGCTGCTGAACGCGCTGGCCGGTATGCTGCGTAACGAATTAGGCTGGGATATCGAGCCGCAGAATATTGCACTGACAAATGGCAGTCAGAGCGCGTTTTTCTACTTGTTTAACCTGTTTGCTGGCCGCCACGCGGATGGCAGTACTAAAAAAGTGCTTTTCCCGCTGGCTCCTGAATACATTGGCTACGCCGATGCGGGCCTTGAAGAAGATCTGTTCGTTTCAACTCGCCCAAACATTGAGCTGCTGCCGAACGGCCAGTTTAAGTACCATGTCGACTTCGAACATCTGCAAATCGGCGAAGATACCGGCATGATTTGCGTTTCACGGCCTACAAACCCTACGGGTAACGTCATTACTGACGAAGAGCTGATGAAACTCGACGTTCTGGCGCACCAGCACGGTATTCCGCTGGTTATCGATAACGCCTACGGCGTGCCGTTCCCGGGCATAATCTTTAGTGAAGCGCGCCCGCTGTGGAATCCCAACATCGTGCTGTGCATGAGCCTGTCGAAGCTGGGCCTGCCGGGCAGCCGCTGCGGGATTATCATCGCCAACGAGAAAATCATCTCCGCCATAAAAAACATGAACGGCATTATCAGCCTCGCTCCGGGCGGGATTGGGCCAGCCATGGCCGCAGAGATGATCAAGCGTAACGACCTGCTGCATTTATCTGAAACGGTAATCAAACCGTTCTATTACGAGCGCGTTCAGCAGACAATCGGGGTTATTCGCCGCTACTTGTCAGAAGATCGCTGCCTGATCCACAAACCAGAGGGCGCAATTTTTCTCTGGCTATGGTTCAAAGACCTGCCGATCACTACCGAACTCCTGTATCAGCGCCTGAAAAAGCGCGGCGTACTGATGGTGCCGGGAGACTACTTCTTCCCAGGCCTGGACAAGCCGTGGCCGCACACGCATCAGTGTATGCGCATGAACTACGTGCCGGAGCCGGAGAAAATCGAAGCGGGCGTGAAGATTCTGGCCGAAGAGATAGAGCGCGCCTGGGCCGAGGCAAAGTAAAAGTTAAACGAAGCGGTGCCCGATGACGCTATCGCTCATCCGACCTACAAACTCCGCGTCTGGCTTGTAGGGTGGATAAGCGATAGCGTCATCCACCAAACTTTTAGCGAACCACCAAAGAGTCGTACCCCTTCCAGCGGTAGTTGAGCATCGAAATTCCCCAGCAGGCCATAAACAGCCCGACGACTACAAAGCCCGCGTTGCCCAGGTTTTCGTTAAGGGCGATGACCCATTGCCAGACACCTGAATGCAGATCGAACTTATCCGCCAGCAGCCCCAGCGCCTCCATGGTGCCGATAAACAGCGCGACGACCACCGAAGTGCCGGTGATGGTCATGTTGTAGTAGAGCTTGCGCTGCGGTTTGTTAAACGCCCAGCCGTAGGCGCCAACCATAATCACGTTATCGAGCGTATCGACCAGCGCCATGCCGCTGGCAAACAGCGCCGGGAAGATCAGAATCGACCAGATGGACATGCCGCTCGACGCGCTGGCTGCGGAAATGCCAAGCACGCCAATTTCCGTGGCGGTATCAAAGCCTAAGCCAAACAGGAAGCCGACAAAATACACATGCCAGCTTTTGCCAATCAGGCGGAAAATGGAGCGAAACAGCCAGCTCATGACGCCGCCGCCGCTAAAATCCGCCGTGTCCACAGCCTGCGGCTCGCCGTTTTTCAGCTGGCGGAAGCTGCGCCAGACGCCGCGTAAAATAACCAGGTTCACCAGCGCCATCGCCAGCAGGAAGCAGGCGGAGACCGCCGTGCCAATCACGCGGCCCACGTCATGGAACCAGCCCATCCTGCTCTGGAACGCCGCAGCGGTAGCGGCTATGGTGATGGAGGCCAGAATCACGATGCTCGAGTGGCCCAGCGAGAACCAGGCACCGATGCCAAACGGGCGTTTTCCCTGCTGCATCATTTTGCGCGTTACGTTATCGATCGCCGCTATATGGTCGGCGTCCACGGCATGGCGCAGGCCGTAGGACCAGGCAAGCAGGCTTGCCGCCATCAGCGCCGTGCTGTGATGAAACGAAACCAGCGCCCAGGCCCAGGCCGCAAGGTTAGCGACGACCAGCCCCGCCAGCAGGACGGCGGCTCGTGGATTGTCTCGCAAAACTCGTACAAACATCTTTTTATCCTTTTGATGCAGTCAACAGACGGGAGGCCACAACAACAGCCTGCCCCAGAGAAAGGGCACCGTCGCCCGCGGGCAACCGTGTCGGGAAAAGCAGAGTGAAATCTGCGAGATGGTGCGCAAACCGCTCGCGCATCAGGCTGTTATGCAGGACGCCACCGCTGAAAACAATCGTCGTGATACGCAGCCGCTCCGCGTGCAGCCTCGCCAGATCGGCAAAGCCTTTAGCGAGCGCATCGTGGAATGCCCAGGCGCGGGCCGGGGCAGGTTCATGCCAGGCCAGCCACTGCCGCCAGAAAATCCGGAGGTCGGGTTGGCCGTCTTTCAGTGGCAGGGTGACCGGATGCGCGCATGAGGGGCTTTGAGCCGCAAGGGCTTCAAAACGGCAGGCCGCTTCCCCTTCGTAACTTTGCACCTCCGGCGCACAGTTCAGGGCGCAGGCGGCGGCGTCGAACAGCCGTCCCGCCGAAGAGGCCAGCGGCGAGTTGATTCTGCGTCCAATCGCTCTCGAGAGCGGCTGCCACGCCTGCTGACGAACGGCGGCGGTTTCGGAACGCAGCCGCCAGTCCGGCACATAGGCCAGACAATGGGCGAGGAGGTTACGCCACGGCTGATGCGCGGCAAGATCGCCGCCCGGAAGCGCCACCGCTGGCAGCCCGCCCAGGCGTTCACAGCGCTGATAGCTGACCCGCAGGCATTCGCCGCCCCACAGCTCGCTATGCTCACCAAGGCCGATGCCGTCGAGCGTCAGGGCAATGACTTCGCCGCCGTCCAGCGGCCATGCGTGCTCCGCAAGGCAGGCCGCGGCATGGGCGTGATGATGCAGGACTTCACTGACGGGCAGCCCCATTTCTCGTCCCAGCAGGGCGCTGCGGTAGCCGGGGTGGGCGTCGGTTGCGATATGCTGCGGCGTAAAGTCGTAGGCCTCGCACATTAGCTTACGCGCCCGCAGCCACTGCTCCTCAACGCCTTCCTCCGACAAATCTCCCAAATGTTGGCTTAGCACCGCCTGATTCCCGCGCAGCAGGCAGAAGGTATTTTTCATGTCCGTGCCCGTCGCCAGTATCGGCGGCAGGTTAATAAAGCCAGGCGGCAGCGGCAGGGCATCCGGCACGAAGCCACGGGCGCGGCGCAGCATCTCCCCATTGGCCCGGATAACGGAATCATCCATGCGCTGCACGATATCGCGATTGTGCAGCAGCCAGCCGTCGGCTATCCCGGCGAGATCGCAGAGCGCCTGTTCATTGGTCAGAGCAGGAGGCTTGCCGTTCAGGTTGCCGGAGGTCATCACCAGCGGCGCGCCGAAGTCCTGCATCAGCAGGTGTTGTAGCGGACTGGACGGCAGCATCACGCCGGTTTCCGTGAGGTGCGGGGCAATGCCGTCGCTCAGGCCGCGCAGCAGGGTTTTGTCCATCAGGACAATCGGGGCCACGGGCGTGTCGAGCTGCGAGCGGACTTCGTCAGGCAACGGCGTTGCCAGCGGCACCATCACCGCCAGCGGTTTACCCGGACGGCGTTTGCGCTCGCGCAGGCGTGCCACGGCGGCATCGTTGCGGGCGTCTACCGCCAGATGAAAGCCGCCGAGGCCCTTGATAGCGACAATTTTCCCGGTCTTCAACGCGACAACGGCGGCGAGCAGCGCAGGCTCGTGCTCCAGATGCAGCTTACCGGCCTGCCAGCTAATCTGCGGCCCGCAGTCGGGGCAGGCGACGGGCTGGGCGTGGAAGCGGCGGTCCGCCGGATCCCGGTACTCTTTTTCGCACCCGGGACAGAGCGGGAAGCCTGCCATCACCGTTTTCGGGCGGTCATAAGGCATGCCGTGGGTAATGGTGAAGCGCGGGCCGCAGTGGGTGCAGTTGATAAACGGATAGCGGTAGCGGCGCTCCGCCGGATCGTTAAGCTCGCGCAGGCATTGCGGGCAGGTCGCCGCGTCCGGCACAATCTGCGTGTCCATCACGCAGCCGCCGCTCTGGCGGATGGTGAAACCGGCAGGCAGCATATCCCAGACCATTGCGCTTTGTTCGACGGCGTCGATGCGGGCCAGCGGCGGGCAGTAGGCGTGCAGCCTGGCAATAAACTCGTCAACACCCGTGGCCAGGCGCACGACTACCCCGGCACCGTCATTACAGACGTCGCCGCAGAGGCTAAGCCGCTGGGCAAGCTGCCAGACGAAAGGCCGGAAGCCAACGCCCTGTACTTTGCCGCGAATACGCAGGATTACGCCGTTAAATTCCAAAATCTATCTCACAAATTAAAAAATTGCCGGATGGCGCTGACGCTTATCCGACCTACGGGTTGTTGGGGGGATAAGCGAAGCGTCATCCACAGTTTCAAACGTTGGCTTCCACCGCCTGCCGCAGCCGCGCCTTCATCTCGCTGTAGGTCGTCTGCGCGTAGGTTTCGGCCCACTGCTGGTCGGCAATGCCGCTGACGTTTACCGCGCAGTATTTGGTTTCCGGTGTTTTGGATACCGGATCCAGGTTGTCCTGCGTCAGCTCGTTGCAGGTGCCGATCCACCACTGGTAGGTCATATACACCGAGCCTCTGTTAATGCGCTCGCTGACGTCCGCCCGGCTGATTACCCTGCCGCGACGCGGCAAACAGCTGGCCTTTGCTGGTTGGGGTGTCGAGCCTGCTGTCTTTGTAGAGATAAGGCGTGCCGGGATGGTCGAGCGTCGGGCACGGCCACTGCACGTGGCCCATGTCGCCCATTTTTTCGTAGGTGACGCCGTAGAACAGCGGGCACAGCTCGCGCATCTCGTCCCAGATCTGCTGGTTGCTGTCGTAATGTATCGGGTAGCCCATTTCGCTGGCGATCAGGCTGATGATTTCCCAGTCGCGCTTAACGTTGTACTTCGGCTCGATGGCCTTTTCGAAGCGCTGGAAGCCGCGGTCGGCGCAGGTAAAAACGCCGACGTTTTCACGGCCCAGGTTGCCGGTCAGCAGCGCGAGGCTGGACAGCCTTTTTACCACGTCCACCGCCTGGCTAAACTGCGTAACGCCCATGCCCCACATGATGGTGGCGGAAGGCGCGGCGGCGAAGGTGCGCATTGCCTGACGCACCTGCTGCGCGGGCACGCCGGTCAGATGCTCGACGTCTTCAGGCGCGTAGCCTTTAACGATTTCCCGGTAGGCTTCCAGCCCTTCGGTATGCTTCGCCACGTACTCTTTATCGTAGAGATTCTCTTCCAGCAGCACGTGGGCAAAGGCGTTAACCAGCGCCATATTGCAGCCGTTTTTCAGCTGGAGGTGCTGATCGGCGATGCGGGCGGTTTCGATACAACGCGGATCGCAGACGATGATTTTAGCGCCGTTTTCTTTCGCTTTAATGACTCTTCGCGCCACGATCGGGTGTGAATCGGCGCAGTTGTAGCCAAAAACCAGCAAGCACTTTGACTTTTCGATATCGCCGATGGCGTTGCTCATCGCGCCTCCCCCCCGCTCACCGGCTGAAGCTTGCCGCCCGCGCCGCAGTACGGGCAGACGTTGGTAATTTTTTTCATCAGTAACAGACCTGTTAAAAGTTGAAATTCACGAGTTTAGAAAAGCAGGGATGTGCTGGCATCAAGCGCGGCGCGACGACGCTTTTCAGCGCTCATCTGCTCAAGCTTGTTGCGGTCAACGCAGATAATGGCGTTGGTCGGACAGGCCGCAATACAGGCCGGGCCGGTTTCCTGGTGGTGGCAAAGGTCGCACTTGTTGGCCTCGGCTTTTTCGGCCATCACGTTCACGCCCGCGCCGCTGTTGCGGACAACCGGACGAACGACGACCTCCATCGCGCCATAGGGGCAGGCGACCACGCAGGTTTTGCAGCCGATGCAGCGTTCCTGCATCACGTTCACAAAACCGTGCTCGCGGCTGATGGCCCCGTTCGGACAGACGTTGGCGCAGGGCGCGTCTTCACACTGGCGGCACATCATGGCGGTAGAAACGTTCACGCCCTTAATGACGTGAATGCGCGGCAGGAAGGCCTGTGGCGCTATAGTCGCGCAATCCTGATCCTGCTGGTGGGAAACGACGCAGGCCACTTCGCAGGTGCGGCAGCCAATACATTTGCTCGAATCCGTAATGATGAAGCGGTTCATCAAAGCCTCCGGGTGGGTGAGTTATCGTGGGCTTTGCTATACATAAAGCGTGCCAGGTTTTAATTTGCTGTTATGCAAGGTTATTTATTTGCGAAGGGGTGGGGAGGCAGTGACATCGACACTTATGACGATGTCATTTTGCGGAAATGACAGGGAGTGGTTGCCGGATGACGCTTCGTTTATCCGACGCACAACTCGTGCGAATCATAGGGTCGATAAGCGAAGCGTCATCCACCGATTAGCCACAAAAAATCAAACGAATACGGTGACTTCCAGTCTTTCGAATCCGCCTTCGCCCTGCCAGTTTGCCAGGCGCTGATAGACCTTGTTCACGGCCTCTTTTACCGCGTCGGTCATTGGGTAGTAGAAGCCGACGATATCCGGCTGAATGCCCAGAAAAATCACCTCTCCGATGTCATCCTTCAGCTGATCGACCAGGTAGTTGAGCGGCATGTTATGGGTGGTCATCATGAACATCTCGGCGATATCGTCCGGGTTGACGAGGCGGATTTCTCCGGGATTCAGCCCCATGTCCGTGGCGTCCACGATCAGCAGGCGCTCCGGGCGCCGTTCTCGAATAGCCACCACGTCATTTTCCGGCGCGGTGCCGCCGTCGATAACCACCCAGTCGCCCTGCGGCGTAGCCTTGCACAGCTCCGCCAGCAGCGGGCCCGCGCCGTCGTCGCCCATCATGCTGTTGCCGACACAAAGTAAAACATTAGTCATAACACCTCCGGACCATCAGGTAGATGGCGGGTTCAAGTTGAATGGCCTGCAGCATATCGAGCAGCGCCTGGCTCCAGCGCTGCTGCGCCGGGGTCTGGGTGGGCTTCGCCGCGTCTAAAGCTCTGGCAAGTAAAACGACGTGGCTTTGATCGATAACGATTTCGCCGTAGCGCGGCACGCCTTCCATTTTCCGCCGCGCTTCGCCGCCCTCTTCGAGCGTGGCAATCCACGCCCGGTAGTCGTCAAAAGGGCAGACCAGGTTCTCTTTCAGGCAGTCGATTACGCCCAGATGGTGGCCAATGGCCAGGCTGTAATAGACCACCTGCTGCGCGTCGGCCGGGGTGTTGTCGTTCTCGTCGACAAACTTGCGGCTAAGCTGGCAGAACACCACCGATTCGCTCATCACGCGCGCTCCTGCTGCACCAGGCTTTCCAGATTAGCGACAATTTCGTTGAGCCGAGGGTCGGCCTCTTTTGCCAGCCACTGTTGCACGGCGTCGCCGCCTGCGGTGAGGTTGTTCATGTAGCTGTCGGCAATCTGGCGACCATAGCGGTAGCCCGCCAGGCGGCGCGCTTCGCGGTCGATGCGCACGCGCAGCGGCTGCACCATATCCGGATGCAGGATCTGCGCGGGCTGCGCGTCGAGCTCGCTGGCGTCGCGGGCGTGGATTTTCTGCTCCAGCAGGCCAAGCGCCATCGCAAAGCCGTACAGCGTTGCGGCAGGCGTTGGCGGGCAGCCCGGAATATAAACGTCCACCGGCACGATTTTATCGGTGCCGCCCCAGACGCAGTACAGGTCGTGGAAGATGCCGCCGCTGTTGCCGCAGGCCCCGTAGGAGATGCAGATTTTCGGGTCAGGGGCGGATTCCCAGGCGCGCAGCGCAGGGGAGCGCATGGCGCGGGTCACGGCGCCGGTGAACAGCAGAATATCCGCGTGGCGAGGTGACGGAACGACTTTGATTCCGAAGCGTTCTGCATCGAAAAGTGGCATCAGCGTGGCGAAAATCTCGATTTCACAGCCGTTGCAGCCGCCGCAGTCCACGCGATAAACATACGCAGAGCGTTTGATTTTTTTCAGCAGCGACGCCTTCATGCTGGCGATGGATTCGTCCACCGTCATCGGCACCGGCATGCCATTGTGGTCGCGTGGGCCTAATAAATTGCTCATTAGCTGGCCTCTCTCATCTGGCGGCTAAAGTTAATCTGGTCTGCCGACACCAGGCTTTGCTGGCGCTTGCACTCCGGACAGGTTTCGAACGAGGCGCGGTGCGCTTCAGCACGTTCGTCACCGTTGTGCTTAAGCAGCGCGATGGCGTAATCGATCTCTTTTTGCACCGCGTACGGCCTGCCGCATTCCCGGCAGTTGCAGATGTCGAAGCGCGCCTGCTGCAGGAAATCGGCTTTGTTCCACACCGCCAGCTCGTACTGCTGGGAAAGGGTGATGGCGGCGGTAGGGCAGACCTCTTCGCAGCGTGCGCAGAAGATGCAGCGCCCGAGGTTGAAGCGCCAGGCCAGCTGTCCGTTAACCAGATCGGTTTCCACGCTCAGGGCGTTAGACGGGCAGGCGTTAACGCACGCCGCGCAGCCGATGCACTGCTGCGGGTTGTGCTCCGGCTTGCCGCGAAAATTCGCATCCACGGCTATCGGCTGCAGCGGGTAAGACTCGGTGGCCACGCCGCCCTTAATGGCTTTTTTGATGAACTTAAACATGGACGTTCCTTGGTTGTGCCTTCCACCTTTTGTCGTTTCGGATGGCGCTACGCTTATTCGACCTACGCTCCGGCTGTTTTGTAGGTCGGGTAAGCACCGCGTCACCCGACAAAAAGGGGTAAGAAGGCAGCAAAATCATTTCAGCGGCGAATTGGTGCGTTCAATGCTGTAGCGCTCCAGCTCTTTGTACGGCACCACCTGGGTTTTGCGCTTGCGCACGTCCACCACCGTCATGCGGTCGGTGCAGGAGTAGCAAGGGTCGAGGCTGCCGATGATCAGCGGCGCATCGGAAACCGTATTGCCGCGCAGCATGTAGCGCAGGGTCGGCCAGTTGGCGTAGGTTGCCGCACGGCAGCGCCAGCGGTAGAGCTTCTGGTTGTCGCCGGTCATGCTCCAGTGGATATCGTCGCCGCGCGGCGCCTCGGAGAAGCCCAGCGCAAAGCGATTTGGAATATACGTGAAGCCATCTACGGCAAGCGGGCCGCCCGGCAGGTTATCCAGCCCGAAGTCGATCATGTTCAGCGCGGTGTACACCTCGTTGATGCGTACCTTCAGGCGGGACAGCACGTCGCAGCCGTCCAGGCTGTGCACTTCCATCGGCAGCAGACCGTAGCCCACAAACGGGTGGTCGGCACGGGTGTCGCGGGCGTGGTCGCTGGCGCGCACCATCGGACCTACGTTGCTGAAGTCTCTGGCAATCTGCGGGTCAAGGCGGCCAATGCCTACGGTACGCTGCTCGATGTTTGGCGTGCTGAGTAGAATATCCACCAGGTCTTTTACTTCCCGGCGCATCTGCTGGGCGAGCTGGCGGGTCTGGATCATGTCGTCCTTGAGCAGATCGCGGCGAATCCCGCCGATCAGGTTCAGGCCGTAGGTTTTACGCGCGCCGGTGAGGATCTCCGCCATCTTCATCGACATCTCGCGCACGCGGAAGAACTGCATAAAGCCAGAGTCAAAACCGACGAAGTGGCAGGCGAGGCCGAGGTTCAGCAGGTGGCTGTGCAGACGCTCCACTTCCAGGAGAATGGCGCGGATCATCTGGGCGCGCTCCGGCACCACGATACCCATCGCGTTTTCTACCGACGTGGTGTAAGCCGTGCTGTGGGCGAAGCCGCAGATGCCGCACACGCGGTCCGACAGGAAGGTGACTTCGTTGTAGCCCATGCGGGTTTCCGCCAGTTTTTCCATGCCGCGGTGGACGTAGAACAGGCGGTAGTCGGCGTCGATAATGTTCTCACCGTCGACGAACAGGCGGAAGTGGCCCGGTTCGTCAGAAGTGACGTGCAGCGGGCCAATCGGCACCACGTTGTTCTTTTTGCTGCCCAGCTCGTTGATGAACTCGTAGGTTTCCTGGTCCGTAGTCGGGGCCGGGCGCTGGCGGTAGTCCATGCTGTCTTTGCGCAGCGGATAGAGATCGTCCGGCCAGTCGTCCGGCAGCACCAGACGGCGCTCGTCCGGCAGGCCCACAGGCTGCAGGCCGTACATATCACGCACCTCGCGCTCGCCCCATACGGCGGCAGGCACGCGCGGCGTTACGGACGGGAACTCCGGCTTATCGGCATCCACTTCCACGCGCACGGTGATCCAGCATTTCACGCCGGATTCCATCGACAGCACGTAGTAAACCGCGTAGCTGCCGCACAGCTGACGTTCGTCGTTGCCGAATAGCACGGAGAGCCAGCCGCCCTGGTTGTAATAGAGCCATTCCACCACTTCCGGCAGCATATTCAGCTTCACGTTAACGGTGATTTGATCTTTGGTCTGCCACGCCTCGTCGATAACCGCATGGGGGAACTGCTTGTGCAGCGCGGCGAGATAATGTTGGCCTATCTTTTCTTCAGACATGTGAAATTCTCTTAATCACGCCGCCAGCAAGGAGACGAAGGCTAAAAAGGCAAAGCCAAAACCGGCCCAGGTAATGCGTGAGGTTTCCAGCATGCGCAGGCGCGCCATGCTGTTTTCGAACAGCGCGATAATAATTACGCCCACGCACAGCTTCAGCGCCGCCAGCAGCAGGGCAATAATCAGGCCGGTCCAGCTAAAGGTGATCATCTGACCCCACGGCAGGAACACGCCGACAAACATTTGCAGCACCACGAGCTGCTTGAGGGCGATGCCCCACTTCAGCACCGCAAAACCGGCGCCGCTGTATTCGGTCAGCGGGCCTTCCTGCAGCTCCTGCTCCGCTTCGGCCAGGTCGAACGGCAGCTTGCCCATTTCGATAAAGGTGGCGAAGGCGCAGGCGGCAAAGGCCAGCACCAGCGTCAGGCTTTGCGCGACGGGCCAGTGGTAAATCGTCGAGGCAATATTGCTGATGTGGGTGCTGCCAGCCACCTGTGCCGCGACCCATAGGCTGAGCAACAGAATCGGCTCGACCAGCACGCCCAGCATTGCCTCACGGCTCGCGCCGATGGCGGTGAACGGGCTGCCGGTATCCAGCCCGGCAATGGCGAAGAAGAAGCGGGCGATGGTGAACAGGTAGATAAGCGTAATGAGATCGCCCAGCGCGGGCAGCGGCGACCAGACGGTCACCACCGGCAGCGCGGTGGCGATGGTCAGCATCACGCCCACCATCACAAACGGCATCAGGCGGAACACCCAACCGGAGGCGGAGGGGGCGACGCTTTGGCGGCCAAACAGCTTGAACAGATCGCGGTATTCCTGAAGCACGCCAGGCCCGCGGCGGTTATGCATGCGGGCGCGAGCGACGCGGGTGATACCGGACAGCAGCGGCGCAATGGTAAACAGCACCAGCGTCTGAATTAACGGAAAGTAAAGGGTATTCATCTCAGCTCCTTAAGCGACAACCGCAACCAGCAGCACGGCCAGCTCGATAAAGGCCAGGTTGCGGAACGTTCTGGCGAGGCGGTCGCACTGCCAGCCGGGCAGCCATTTCACCGGGTTCAGCGTTTTGCGCAGCCCGATAAGCGGGGCAAAAGCGGCTTTTACCGGCTGTGCAAAACCGCCGGCGGTGATGACCATTGCCTGTTCGTGGTCGTAGCCGCAGACCCAGGCCGTGCCGCGAGAACGCTTTGGCAGGCGGTCACCACGGAACACCATCATCAGAATGAACGGCAGCAGCGGGCTGGCAATCAGCAGCAGCGTGATTATCGGCTGTGAAACGGTGGTATTCGCCGTTTGCAGAGGCAGCGGAATAGCATGCTGCAGCAGCGGGATAAACCACGGTGCGGCCACACCTCCGGCTAAACAGCAGAGCGCCAGCGCGGCAACGCTGAGATTCATCAGCCACGGCGCGGAGGTGGCTTTTTCCGCTTCCGGGGTACGCGGCGCGCCCAGGAAAGTGACGCCATAGACCTTCGCCATGCACATCACCGCCAGCGCGCCGGTAATCGCCAGCCCTACGGCCAGCAGCGGCCCGATAAAGCGGGTGATGAACAGCGGCAGGGTGCCCAGCCTGAAGAATGACTGGTAAATCAGCCACTCACCGGCAAAGCCGTTCAGCGGCGGCAGGGCGGCCATCGCCATCAGGCCAACCAGCATGGCGATGGAAATCAGCGGCATGCGCCTGCCAATCCCGCCGAGCTTTTCGATATCCAGATGCCCGGTGCGGAACCAGACCGCGCCCGCGCCCAAGAACAGCGTCGTTTTGAACAGGCTGTGGTTGATGAGGTGGTACAGCCCGCCGATGAAGCCGAGCGCGGCTATCGTCGGATTATGCAGTGCCAGCCCCATCAGGCCGCAGCCGAGGCCGAGAAGAATAATGCCGATATTTTCCAGCGTGTGGTAAGCCAGCAGGCGGTTGATGTTGTGCTCCATCAGCGCGTACAAGCCGCCAATGAACGCGGTGATCATGCCGAGCACGACCACCAGCACGCCCCACCACAGCGGCAGGGTGTTGCTGATAAGCGAGAAGCTCATGATGCCGTAAAGGCCGATTTTCAGCACCACGGCGGAGAACAGTGCGGCGGCAGGTGCAGAAGCGTTGGCGTGCGCCTGCGGCACCCAGCCGTGCAGCGGGATAATGCCCGCCAGCAGGCCAAAGCCCAGCAGGGCGAGCACCCAGACGACGGAGCTGATTTGCGTGCCGTTCAGCAAATCGCGCAGCTCGCCAAAATCCAGCGTGCCGTACTGTTTCCACATCAGCCAGCAGGCAACGGCCAGCAGCACGGTGCCGAGGCGGCCCAGCGCAAACCACAGCTGCCCGGCCTGCCGGCAGCCGGTCAGGAAGTAGCCGGCCAGGGCGACGATTTCCGCCATCGCCACCAGCATTAGGAAGTTATCCGCAACCAGCGCGGCGACCGCGGCGGCCATCACCAGGTTGAGAAGAAAGCCGTTGGCGCGCACGGTCCGGTGGCGGTGCCAGTCGATATTAAACAGCGAGATAAACAGGCCGGACAGGCCAACGGTGAGCAGCCAGATGCCGTTAAAGGCGTTGAGCTGAAGCTGCCAGTGCCAGATTTGCGCCTCGCCGCTAAAGCCGGTCAGCGCCTGGCAACCTGCTGCCAGCGTCAGCGCCGAACTAATCGCGCCGCCGGACCCGGCGATAAACCCGCTCAAGGGCTTATGGAAGCTGGTCACAGCGGCCAGTATGGCACTCACCGCAAAGCCCAGCAGCGCCCAGTGAATCAACAGAAATGCACTCATTTTTCCGCCCCGGGTTGAGTTAACAGAGTTAGATCGCCCAGCGACGCCCCTAATGCCTGCTCGCGTTTACGCTTGCTGGACGCGGCGATGTCGTTGTTATCCACCACGCGCAGGGCTTTGGTCGGGCAGGTGCGCACACAGGCCGGGCCGTCGGCGTCGAAGCTGCACAGATCGCACTTCACTGCGATGGCGCGGATGCCCGGTACCCAGTCGAGCAGCGTGCTGACGCGAGCCGGAGCGGGCGGTGCAGGCGGGGCCTTCGGGCTGTTGGCGTTGGCCGGGATATGAATCGGGCGGCTGCCGGAAAATTCGATGGCGCCAAACGGACAGGCGATGCCGCAGAGCTTGCAGCTGACGCACAGGCTCTCATTGAGCTGGACTGCGCCCTCCACGCGGGTAATGGCATTGGCCGGACAAACCCCGGCGCAGGGCGCGTCTTCGCACTGATGACACATCTGCGGCGCCGATTCGGCAGCGTTGCGCATGACCTTCAGGCGCGGCATGGACTGTAAGCCATGCAGGCGGTGCGTCTCTGCACAGGCGGCTTCACAGGTGTGGCAGCCGATGCAGAGCTTTGAGTCAGCGATGACAAAACGATTCACCCACTCTTCCTCATCATTTTTGACGAAACTGTGCCGACGACTGCCATTTCGACAGTATTTCGACACTCAACAGAGATCACGCCAGCGACTTTTGCTGGAGCGGCAGCAGCGACAGCGGCGCGTCGTCATGCACGGCGCGGTACAGGCTGTCGTAAACCGGACGGATTTTTTCCAGATAATGCTCCAGCACCAGCTCACGGTTGCGGTTGCTGATGCTGCCGTCCACGCGGCCATCGTCGTCGAGAATGGCCTCTGCAATCAGGATCTTGTCGCTGCCGTCACGCTTCTCGATGTTGTACTCAATGGTGTGGCTGTTGAAGCCTTCGGCAAGCCGGATGTGAATGACGAAGTGGTCAAACAGGAAGAAGCGTACGTCGTCGTCCGGGTTGCAGCCCACGGCGTGATGCAGCTTAGCTTTAGAGAGGGTGATGCCCTGAATCAGGGTGTTTCCGTAGTGCTGCCACTGCGCAAGCAGGCGCTGGTGCCTGTCGGCGATGTATTCGGCTTTCTCGCTCAGTTCCCAAATGTTCATTTTTTAAGTCACTCTGTTTTTACTGTTCCCCTTACAGAGCATATTTCATGCCATCTTTATAACTATATGTTTTTAAAGTGTAATCGTGTTGATGCAAGCGACGGTGACATGTCATTTCGTCATCTTTGCCATCTGCGCCGTCAGCGAACCCGGCACAGATAAGCAAAGCGCCATCAACCCGTGAAATGCGGCGGATGGCGCTTTGCTTATCCGTCCTACGACTAACCGGCTACTCGTGTTGGCATCCTCCTTGCATTACCTCCGCCAGATACCCCGGAGGCAACATGCACGAAATCACCCTCTGCCAGCGCGCAATAGAACTCATTGAAGCCCAGGCTCGGCAGCACGGCGTTACCCGCGTCACCGGCGTCTGGCTGGAAGTGGGTGCTTTCTCCTGCGTGGAGCAAAGCGCGCTGGAGTTCTGCTTTGAGCTGGTGGCCCGCGAAACGGTCGCCGAAGGCTGCGAGCTGCATATTCACCAGCAGGAAGCCGAATGCTGGTGCCATGACTGCTGGCAGCACGTTCAGCTTTTGTCCTCGCTGGTGCGGCGCTGCCCGATATGCGCTGGCAGCAACCTACGCGTAGTGGCGGATGACGGCGTGCAGATCAAGCGTCTGGAAGTTGAGGAGACAAACCATGTGTAGCACCTGCGGTTGCGCCGAAGGCAACCTCTATGTAGAAGGCGATGAACGCAATCCGCATTCCGGATTTCGCAGCGCGCCGTTCGCGCCAGCATCCCGTCCGGCCATGCAAATTACCGGCGTGAAGTTCGCGCCCACCGCCGATGAACAGGGCGATTTGCACTATGGATACGGGGCCGCTGGCACCCACGCGCCGGGCATGACCCAGCGCCGCATGCTGGAAATTGAGCTCAACGTGCTGGATAAAAACAACCGGCTCGCCGTCTATAACCGCGAGCAGTTTGCGAAACAACAGCAGCTGGTGCTGAACCTGGTCTCAAGCCCCGGCTCCGGCAAAACTACTTTGCTGACCGAAACTTTAAAACGCCTGCATGGCAACGTGCCGTGCGCAGTCATTGAAGGCGATCAGCAAACTGTGAACGACGCGGCCCGCATTCGCGCTACCGGCACGCCCGCCATCCAGGTGAACACCGGCAAGGGCTGCCATCTTGACGCGCTAATGATCCGCGATGCCATGCAGCGTCTGCCCCTCGAGCGCGGCGGCATCCTGTTTATCGAGAACGTCGGCAATCTGGTCTGCCCGGCGAGCTTCGATCTTGGCGAGCGTCACAAAGTCGCCGTGCTTTCGGTAACCGAAGGTGAAGACAAGCCGCTGAAATATCCGCATATGTTTGCGGCCGCCTCGCTGTTGCTGCTTAACAAAATCGACCTGCTGCCGTACTTACAATTCGACGTCGAGAAGTGCCTCGATTACGCCCGGCAGGTAAACCCGAACATAGAGATCATGCTGGTTTCGGCGACCAGCGGTGAAGGCATGCAGCCGTGGCTGGACTGGCTGGAGGCGCAGCGATGTGCATAGGCATTCCCGGCCAGATTGTTGAGCGCCTGCCCGACGGCAGCGCAAAAGTGGACGTCTGCGGCGTCAGGCGCGACGTGAACCTGATGCTGGTGGGCGACGCGCAGATCGGCCAGTGGGTGCTGGTCCACGTTGGCTTTGCGATGAGCATTATCGACGAGGCCGAGGCCCGAGACACGCTGGATGCGCTGCAAAACATGTATGAAGTTGAGCCGGACGTGGGCGGCCTGCTGTTTGGCGAGGAGCGCGGTTGATGCGTTTTGTCGATGAATACCGCGCGCCGGAAAAGGTGATGCAGCTGATTGACGTGCTGCGCGAGCGCGCTCCGCTGCTGGATCACACCGCCGAGCGACCGCTGCACATTATGGAAGTCTGTGGCGGCCACACCCACGCCATCTTTAAGTTCGGGCTGGATCGGCTGCTGCCGGAAAATATCGAATTTATCCACGGCCCCGGCTGCCCGGTCTGCGTGCTGCCGATGGGCTGCATCGACACCTGCATTGAAATCGCCAGCCATAAAGAGGTGATTTTCTGCACCTTTGGCGATGCGATGCGCGTGCCGGGTAAAAACGGTTCGCTGATGCAGGCCAAAGCGCGCGGGGCGGATGTACGGGTGGTCTACTCGCCGCTGGATGCGCTCGGGCTGGCGAAGGCAAATCCCGATCGCAAAGTCGTGTTCTTCGGCCTGGGGTTTGAAACCACCATGCCCGCCACGGCGATCCTGCTGTTGCAGGCGAAGGCGCAGGGCATTGACAATTTTTACTTCTTCTGCCAGCACATCACCCTGATCCCGACCCTGCGCAGCCTGCTCGAACAGCCGGATAACGGCATCGACGCGTTTCTGGCGCCGGGCCACGTCAGCATGGTGATTGGCACTGAAGCCTACGATTTTATCGCCACGCGGTATCAGCGTCCGCTGGTGGTGGCGGGCTTTGAACCGCTGGATTTATTGCAGGGCGTGGTGATGCTGGTGGAGCAGAAAATCGCAAAGCGCAGTTGCGTTGCCAACCAGTACAAGCGGGTGGTGCCTGACGAGGGGAATAAGCTTGCCCAGAAGGTATTAGCGGAAGTCTTTGCCGTGCAGGGTGACGCCGAATGGCGCGGGCTGGGAACGATTAGCGAATCCGGCGTGCGGCTTACGGAAGGGTATCGGCAGTTTGACGCAGAGAAGCATTTCAAACCCGCGCCACAGCAGGTTTATGACGACCCGCGAGCGCGCTGCGGCGACGTGCTGACCGGGCGCTGCAAGCCTCATCAATGCCCGATGTTCGGCGAAGCCTGCAATCCGCAAAATGCCTTTGGCGCGCTGATGGTCTCCACCGAAGGGGCCTGCGCCGCGTGGTATCAGTATCGCGCGTAGCCCATCTAATATGAACACTAATCGTAGGTCGGATAAGCAAAGCGTCATCCGACAAAGGCAAAAGTTATGAAAACCATAGAATTAACCCACGGCAGCGGCGGGCTGGCCATGCAAAAGCTCATCGCCGATCTCTTTATACGTGCGTTTGACAATCCGTGGCTGGCGGAGCAGGAGGACCAGGCCCGGCTGCCGCTTTCCGAGCTCACCGACAGCGGCGACCGGCTGGCGTTTTCCACCGACAGCTACGTTATCGATCCGCTGTTCTTCCCCGGCGGAGATATCGGCAAAATTGCTATTTGCGGCACGGCGAATGATGTGGCGGTCAGCGGCGCCACGCCGCGCTGGCTTTCCTGCGGATTTATCCTTGAGGAAGGGCTGCCGGTAGAAACGCTCAAACGCGTCGTTGGAAGCATGGCCATAACGGCAAAAGCGGCGGGTGTCGCTGTCGTCACAGGCGACACGAAAGTGGTACAGCGCGGCGCGGCGGATAAAATTTTTATCAATACTGCTGGCATCGGGGCTATTCCTGCTGGTCTGAGCTGGGGCGCTCAGCAGATTAGCGCCGGGGACGTGCTGATCGTCAGCGGAACGCTGGGCGACCACGGAGCAACTATCCTTAATCTGCGCGAATCGTTAGGGCTGGAAGGCGATCTCGAAAGCGACTGCGCGGTGTTGACTCCGCTGATTGCGCCGCTGGTGAACATCCCGGGTATTAAAGCTTTACGCGACGCGACGCGCGGCGGTGTGAACGCCGTTGTGCACGAATTTGCCGCGTCCAGCGGCTGTGGGATGGAGATTACCGAGAGTCAGCTGCCGATGAACCCAGCGGTGCGCGGCGTTTGCGAACTGTTGGGCCTGGATGCGTTGAATTTTGCTAATGAAGGCAAGCTTGTTATCGCGGTTGCGAGGCACGCCGCAGAAAGCGTTCTGGCCGCTTTACAGGCGAATCCGCTGGGGCAAAATGCAGCGGTGATTGGTGAAGCGGTTGAACGTAAAGGCATTCGCGTTGCGGGCTTGTACGGCGTGAAGCGCACGCTCGACCTGCCGCATTCCGAGCCGCTTCCACGTATTTGTTGACGCAAACCAGTATCTTTAAACGATATTTATAATACAAATACCGCAGTGAACGCGGCAGTTGTAGGATGGATAAGCGTAGGCGTCATCCACAAGGCCGTTAATTTTGGTGGATGACGCAGGCTTCTCCGCCCTACGAACGTCTTTCAGCCATCATTTTCTGGATAAACAAAGATGCCATATACACCGATGAGCGATCTCGGTCAGCAAGGGTTATTCGACATCACGCGCTCCCTGCTGCAACAGCCCGATCTCCCGGCACTTGCTTACTGTCTGACGCAGCTGGTCAAACAAGGGGCGCTTGCCGACAGGGCGAACGTGCTGCTTTACCACCCGATTCATCAGCGCGTGGGGTTTTATGGCATGGACAAGCACGGCCAGGGGCTGCACTACGAAGATGAAATGGTGCTGGCGAACGGCCCGGTGCGGCGGGTGCTGTCGCGCCCGGAAGCGCTGATCTGCAATCAGGAAGAGTTTAGCGAGACCTGGCCGCAGGTGATGGCGCTTGATCTGTACGCACCGTTTGGCCGCTACTGTCTGTTGCCGTTGGCGGCGGAAGGCAGAATCTTTGGCGGCTGCGAGTTTACCCGCAACGGCGACGTCAGTTGGACGGACAAAGAACTGGAGCGCCTGCATACCCTGGCGCAAATCGTCGGCCTGGTGGCGGAGCAAATCCAGACTCGCCTGAACTCCAATCAGGATTACAACCTGCTGTGTCGGGAGCGCGACGACTTCCGCATTCTGGTGGCGGTGACCAACGCTGTGCTTTCCAAGTTAGATCTCGACGAACTGATCGGCGAAATTGCCAGGGAGATCCACTATCACTTCTCGATCGATTCGATCAGCATCGTGCTGCGCGGCAATCGCAAAGACCGCCTAACGATTCACTCCACGCATTACGTGGACGAGCAGTCACCGATCCACGACCAGAGCGACGTCGCGGAAACCGGTACGCTCACCGAAAGGGTGTTTAAAAGCGGCGAAATGCTGCTGCTTAACTTGCATCAGGGCGACCAGCTGGCCCCCTTTGAACGCATGCTGTTCGAGATGTGGGGCAACCAGATCCAGACGCTGTGCCTGCTGCCGCTGAAGTTCGGCAATAACATGCTGGGCGTGCTCAAGCTGGCACAGTGCGAGGCTGGGGTGTTCACCCCAGCGAACCTTAAGCTGCTGTGCCAGATTGCGGAGCGTATAGCCATCGCGGTGGATAACGCGCTGGCCTACCAGGAGATTAACCGTTTAAAAGAGAACCTGGTAGACGAGAACCTGTATCTCACCGAGCAGATCAACAATGTCGCCAGCGACTTCGGCGAGATAATCGGTCGCAGCGAAGTGATGTCGAACGTGCTCAAGCAGGTGGAGATGGTCGCAAGAAGCGACAGTACGGTGCTGATCCTCGGGGAAACCGGCACGGGTAAAGAGCTGATAGCCCGAGCCATTCATAACCTGAGCGACCGTAACAGCCGCCGAATGGTGAAAATTAACTGCGCGGCGATGCCCGCCGGGCTGCTGGAAAGCGATCTCTTCGGCCACGAACGCGGCGCGTTTACCGGGGCCAACACCCAGCGTATAGGGCGCTTTGAGCTGGCGGACAAAAGCTCGCTGTTCCTCGACGAAGTGGGCGATATGCCGCTGGAGCTGCAGCCTAAGCTGCTGCGCGTTTTGCAGGAGCAGGAGTTTGAGCGGTTGGGCAGCAACAAAATCCAGCAGGTGGACGTCAGGCTGATTGCCGCCACCAACCGCAATCTTAAAGAGATGGTGGCGGACCGCGAGTTTCGCAGCGACCTCTATTATCGCCTGAACGTTTTCCCGATTACCTTGCCACCGCTGCGGGAGCGCCCGGAAGATATCCCGCTACTGGTGAAGTCGTTCACCTTTAAAATTGCCCACCGCATGAACCGCAGTATCGACAGCATCTCTGCCGAAACGCTGCGCGCGCTCTCCCGTATGGACTGGCCGGGCAACGTGCGCGAGCTGGAAAACGTCATTGAACGCGCCGTGCTGCTGACGCAGGGCAACGTGCTGCACCTGACCTTGCCGGAAATGGATTACCGTCCGCCGGGAGAGAAAACCGTGCCGCTGGCGGCGAGCGCTGAAGTGCGCGAAGGTGAAGATGAGGCGCAGCGCATTCTGCGCGTGCTGAAAGAAACCAACGGCGTTGTCGCTGGTCCGCGCGGTGCGGCGCAGCGTTTAGGTCTGAAACGCACCACGCTTCTTTCCCGTATGAAGCGTCTGGGGATTGATAAAGAGGGCATTTAGCCGGACACTGGCGGGAGATACTCTAACTTTTATTCCAGGACACGTGCTGACATGGCCATTATCCCTAAAAACTATACGCGCCTCGAAAGCGGCTACCGCGAAAAGGCGCTAAAGCTCTTCCCGTGGGTCTGCGGGCGCTGCTCCCGCGAGTTTGTTTACTCTAACCTGCGCGAGCTGACCGTCCATCATATGGACCACGACCACACCAACAACCCGGAAGACGGCAGCAACTGGGAGTTGCTGTGCCTGTACTGCCACGATCACGAACACTCGAAATACACTGAAGCCGACCAGTACGGTTCAAGAGTCGTGGCGGGGGAAGATGCCCAGAAGGACGTTGGCGAAGCGACCTATAATCCTTTTGCCGATTTAAAGGCGATGCTGAATAAGAAGTAAGCTGAGCTGGTTTCCCAGGGGAATGCCGGTTCCCCAATCTCTGTGCGATAGAATTATTATTTATGGCGCAGAGTTACCTGCTTGATGCGGAAGGTGCCTAAGGGCTATCAATACATCAAACGTCGCTGACGTTGCCTAAGCCGGTCTGCTACGTCAAGTGGCTGGTCAGCGCTGGGCCGCAGAAACTAATCTTTATTCCGCTATTTAGCAGGGCGAACAGTGGGGAAAGGGAGAGGCGGATTAGGGTGAGCGGCGAGTAAGTTAAAAATGGCTCTCTGCGCGCAGAGAGCCATTATTATCAGTGATCGAGATACAGATAATGCGTCCAGCTTGTCATGCGTAGCAGGATTTTGCGCAGAATAGATAGCCCTTCGAAGTGCTCGCTGTATACCGCAGCCTGAGCCATGCTCCCGGAAGGTAGCTTTTCGATATCCATATTCGGGTCGAGAACAATGTCTGCATAGACACCATCCAGTGTTGCATTCTGGTTTATGCCCTGCAGATTTCCCTGAGCCTGATAGCTACTGTTGGCCACTACCGGCAGAATTTGTTTCACAGTACCGCTAAAGACCTGGCCCGGTAGACCGTCGAACACAACCTCTGCTTTTTCACCCGCCCTCAGGCGCAAGGCAGAGTTTTGCCTGAATGCAGCATAGATATCGCCACTTTGCTTAGGAACGAAGACCATCGCAGGGCGCAGCGGCAGGGTACGTAAAAACATGCCTGGTTTCAAAAGAACCTGCGTTACGTAACCGTCTTCAGGTGCGCGAACAACTGTTTTGTCCAGATTGTACATCGCCTCTTTCAAGCTAGATTTTAATCTGTAAACGCTGGCGTTTTCGCCATTCACCATCGCATCAAGCTGTGCAGCCGTTTGATCACGTTTTGCTTGTGCAGAGCGCCATTGTGCCTCAGCTGAAAGATAGTGTTGCTGCGCAGTGACCACTTCCTGGTCAGTAAATGGGCTCATCAATTTGTTACGGCTACCGTCACGATAGCGATTAGCATCTTTTAACGCCAGATCGCGATTCGCTTTATACTGCTGGATGTCGGCATTCTGGGAGGTAAGCTGAGCCTCGAGTTTTTTAACGTTCTGCTCCGCGCTCTCAATTTCGGCCTTAATAACGTTGACCCTTGACTGGTAAACAGTGGGATCGATTTTAAAGAGAAAATCGCCTTTTTTCAGAAGCTTATTGCTATTTTGTGTGACTTTTATTACTCGCCCCTGCACTTCGGGAATGATAGGAACCGTCACCGTAATCATTTGCGCTCGTTCGGTATAAGGATGGTTGTAATTCATGGTCAATATTAATGCGCTGAGCAACAGAATGCCGCCGAGAATTGCCGTAGGTATTGACCATTTATTCAGAGGGATGCTGAATACTTTGAATATCACAATGCAGATTGTTGCGTAGAGCAATAAAATTAATGTTTCCACGATTATATATATCTTTTATTGGGAGATGGAGAGGCGTTCTTTTCTTCTTTTGATGCCAGTTGTCTTTCCAGTAAAGCGAGTCGGGTGTGCAGTTGTGCAAGCTCATCGCTCTCTTTTTTATTGAATCCCCAGCCGCGATCTTCTCTATATAACATCGCCCATATCCATATGAACGGCCATAACACATGCAGTGTTAGCAGACTAACCCAACCCGCGGCGTGAATAGCGTCCTGATGCGGATGATTGCGTTTTACAGCAATTTCGTAGGGAATATCATGAATCACAATAATACCGTAGAAAATTACCAGTCCGCCAAAGCACAGCAGACCCAGCGCAAGGTAGTTTAAAATCATAAAGAAAGATCCCTGTAATCCGTGAGAATGTACAATAATTATTCAAAAGTCGTTGCGCTACCTCTAAGTAGTGTATAAATAAACTTTCCACAGGTGGGATGCTTTGTAATAATACGCAAACGACCACCTTTTGCTCTTTTCGTCTATAATTACCAGAAAATGTAACTAAAATTTTGAGGAATGCCCGTGACTGTTTCTGTACCTGTTCGACCAGATGATTCGATTGCTCGCTTGATCAACGTCCTGCTGCCGATTAGCACCGAGCTTAACGTCCCTCCCCGTAAGCGTCTGCACTGGGATTACAAAGGACAGCCGCAGTTTTATCTGTTTCTGGAGGGTGAAATATCCGTGCTGCGACTGGAGGATGGCCTGGTCATTGGCACCGCCTACGATCCCCATATTTTCGGCATTGGTGAAGGCTTGCAGCCGCTTCAATGGCAGCACCTGCGCGTAGAAACTGAATCCAAAATATTTCGAGTGGATGCGCAGGAGGCGATGCAAATAATCACTGAGAAAAACCTGTGGCAGGATGTTGCCATTATGATGGCCTACTTCACCACGTATCTGCTTTATCGTGATGCGTTGGTTGTGCAACAGCGAACCTATTCTGTTATACGTAACCACCTCATGGAAATGATTAAGCTTCCTGAAGAAACAAGAATGCGCACCTCTATTCTCGAATACATTCAGGACAGAACTCACCTGTCGCGCAGCAGCGTATTAAATATGGTGTTCTCTCTCAAGGAAGCTAAATATATCGAAACAAAAAGAGGTGGATATTTAATTCATGTACATGAACTTCCGGAAACATTCTAATCCCTTGCAGCCAGGGTGAATGTCAATGGCAGACTGTTTAAAAATAAATTGATTAATGTTTCTTTTCCTGAAGTATTCACAATATTATTTATCGACAATACTTTGGTGGATAAGTTCTGAAGCACCGCTTCAAAATGTGAAAAATTCAGGGAATAACATGAAAAAGACTCTTGTAGCATTACTTGTGGTAAACGCATTCGCAGCTTCTAACGCTTTTGCAGCAGCGGACGCTAACACCTGGTATGGCGGCGCGAAAGTAGGCTGGTCCCATTACTTCGACGTAAGCGGTGAAAACTTTAACGATCAGTCTGGCAGAGCAACCGACTTTGATTTCGATAAAGACAATGTCAGCGGCGGCGTGTTCGGTGGCTATCAGATCACCGATTGGTTAGCGGTTGAAGGTGGTTACGACTACTTAGGCAACATGGACATTCATGGCAATAACGGTGTGCCTGGCTCCAAGCTTGAAACCCAGGGCCTGCAGCTTTCCCTGAAAGGCAGCTATGCGCTGACCGACGCATGGGATCTGTACCTGCGTGGCGGTGCAATGGGCTACCGCGCTGAAACTAACACCGCTGGTCGCAGTAAAATGGAAACTGGCGTGCGCCCACTGGCCGCCGTAGGTACCGAATATGCATTCAACAAAGACTGGGCTGGTCGTCTGGAATACCAATGGGTTGCTAACGTAGGTAACTCCAACCAGATCGGCGCAAGCGCAGACGTTAGTTCCGTATCCGCAGGCCTCGTCTACCGTTTCGGCCAGCACGATGATATCGTACCGGTTGTAGCTGCAGCAGCTGTGGTGCCAGAAGTGAAGACATTCAACATGAAGTCTGACGTGCTGTTCGGCTATAACTCAGCCACGCTGTCTCCGGAAGGCCAGGCTGCTATTACCCAGCTGTACAACAGCCCGGATATGCAAGCTGCTAAAAACAACAGCACCACTGTTATTGGCTACACTGACCGTATCGGTTCAGAAACTTACAACCAGCAGCTGTCTACAGAACGTGCTCAGGCCGTAGCTGACGCGCTGATTGCAGCAGGTATGCCAGCTCAAAACGTTTCTGTAGAAGGCCGTGGTGAAAGTGAACCCGTTACTGGCAACAACTGTGACGACAACATGCCACACTCCCAGCTCGTCACCTGCCTGGCACCAGATCGCCGCGTAGTGGTAGAGATCTCCGGCCAGCAGTAAAAGCAAATACTGCCTCATTTGCTTTCGCCAGGGTTCGTTGATGTAGCATTAAAAAAATAGCGTTATTATTGTCCGTTGCCCGATGTGCCTACATCGGGCTTTTTTGTTTTTGTGGTTCAGGCATGGCAGAGCAAGGGCTGTAGGGTAGATAAGCGCTAACGGTATCCACTCTTTTCCTGTCAAAACAGCCCAAGCGGCTTATCGGAGTAGCTCACCAGCAGGCACTTCGTTTGCTGATAGTGCTCCAGCATCATTTTGTGGGTTTCACGGCCGATGCCTGATTGCTTATAACCGCCGAACGCAGCGTGGGCCGGGTAGGCATGATAACAATTTGTCCAGACTCGCCCTGCCTGTATGCCGCGTCCCATCTTATAGGCCACGTTGCCGTTGCGGCTCCAGACGCCCGCACCCAGGCCATATTCCGTATCGTTCGCCAGCTCCAGCGCTTCCTCCATCGTTTTGAACGTGGTGACGGCGAGCACTGGCCCAAAGATCTCCTCCTGGAAGACCCGCATGTTGTTTTTCCCAAACAGGATGGTCGGCTCCAGGTAATAGCCTGCTTTCAGGTCGCCCTCCAGCGCTTTGCGACGCCCACCCGTCAGAACATCCGCCCCCTCTTTCTTACCGATATCGATATAGTTGAGGATGGTTTCCATCTGGCCCTGGGAAACCTGTGCGCCCATCTGCGTGCGGGCATCCAGCGGGTTGCCGCTACGGATGGACTCCACGCGTCGAATTGCGCGCTCCATAAAACGTTCGTAGATGGATTCCTGCACCAGCGCACGGCTCGGGCAGGTGCAGACTTCACCCTGGTTGAAGGCAAACAGCGCGAAGCCCTCCAGCGCCTTGTCGAAGAAAGCATCTTCCTCGTTCATGACATCTTCGAAGAAGATGTTCGGAGATTTTCCGCCCAGCTCCAGCGTCACTGGAATAATATTCTGGGTCGCGTACTGCATGATTTGCTGGCCGACTTCGGTGGAACCGGTAAAGGCCACTTTAGCGATGCGTTTAGACGTTGCCAGATATTCACCGATTTCCCCCCCCGCACCGTTCACCACGTTGATGACGCCCGGCGGCAGCAGATCGCCCACCAGCTCCATCAGCAGCAGCACGGAAAGCGGGGTAAGACGTGCCGGTTTGAGCACGACGCAGTTACCTGCTGCCAGCGCTGGGGCCATTTTCCAGCTCGCCATCAGCAGCGGGAAGTTCCACGGGATGATCTGCGCGACGACGCCCAGCGGCTCATGGAAGTGATACGCCACGGTATCGCAGTCAACTTCGCTGATCCCGCCCTCTTGTGCGCGAATACAGGAGGCAAAATAGCGGAAATGGTCCACGGCGAGCGGCACGTCGGCGGCTGTCGTTTCGCGAATTGGCTTGCCGTTATCCCAGGTTTCGGCGGCGGCGAGCAGATCGATGTTCTGTTCCATGCGGTCGGCGATTTTCAGCAGGATATTGGCGCGTTCCTGAACCGACATAGCGCCCCAGCCCGCTTTCGCTTCGTGGGCAGCGTCCAGCGCGAGGTCGATATCGCCTTTACCGGAGCTGGCGATTTCGCACAGCGGCTGGCCGGTGACCGGGGTGAGATTTTCATAATATTCGCCCCCCACCGGAGCGACCCACTGGCCGCCGATAAAGTTGTCGTAACGCGGTTTTAACTTAAGCGGAAAGCCATACTCGCCGGGGATGACTCGGGTATCGGGAGGATTGTTGGTCATGGTTGTCTCCTGTGGTGGTTACTCCTTCAAGGGTAGACGGCGGCGGTGCTTTCTTCGCCACTGTTTGAAGGCTTTACGACACGGCTCACGGATAAAAATTTCCGTGATTCGGAGGATTCGACCAGCAACCTGAATGATTTGATACATACTTTAAGATTACCTTTTTACCGTTTCGCAAAAGGATTGTTCATGCGCCTGTTTATCAGTTTCGACGTAGGCGGTACCCATGTAAAACATGGCTTATTTACCGAAGAGGGGGAGGCGCTGATCACCGAGTCATACGATACCCACAACGAACTCCAGCCGTTTCTGGAGGCCTGGCAGAGCGTGGTGGCGGGATATCGGCAACATAATGAAATTGCCGGTATCGCCATCAGTTTTCCCGGCTACATCAACCCCCATACCGGCAGCGTCCCCAAGGCCGGAGCGTTAACCTTCCTCGACGGCTGCAACCTGCTGGAGATTTTCGGCGAGCTGACCGATTTGCCGCTGACGATTGAGAATGACGCCAACTGCGCAGCGCTGGGCGAGATGTGGCTCGGATCGGGGAATGAATATGACTCAATGGTGTGCATTACCATCGGTACCGGCATTGGCGGCGGGATTATCGTCAACCGCGAGCTGATGCGCGGCTCTCACTACCGGGCCGGAGAGTTTGGCGTGCTGCCGGTGGGGCAGTACGGTGAGGATATGCACCAGCTGGCCTCGGCCAAAGGGCTGATGGATGCCTGCCGCAGGGAGATGAATATCCCGGCGGACGAGAAAATCCACGGTCAGGATATTTTTGCCCGCGCCGAGACGGATTTGCACATTCAGGGCGTGATTGATAACTGGGTGAAGTATCTGGCGCGCGGGATTTACAGCGTGGTGTCGCTCTTCGATCCGCAGGCGATTTTACTGGGCGGCGGTGTGAGCACGCAGCAGATGCTCTATCCGATGCTGGAGCGTCACCTGGAAGGCTTTAAGTTCTGGGATGTCCTGAAAGTACCGATTCGCCCGTGCAAGCTTGGCAACAAGGCTGGGATGCTGGGCGCGGTGTGGCTGGCGCGGCAAAAGTGACGAGCTTTTGTCGGATGGCGCTGCGCTTATCCGACCTACGTTTCTACTCTACTTTTCTACGTAACGTGTAGGGTGGATAAGCGTTAGCGCCATCCACCGGTTCATTACTCAAATAATGCACGATCCCGCAGCAAATGGTCGTTCCCGCGGCGGCGCGTAAAGCCAATCCGGTCGAAATACTCGAGGATTTGCACCGCCAGTTTGCGGCCGATGCCTAACTGGTCGCGGAAATCGGCGGCGCTGGTTGTGCCCTGGGTTTGATCCATTTCGCGGATCAGCCTGGAAAATGCCTGGATCCGATCGTTGCGGTAGTACCGATCTTTTAAGATCGCCGTCACCAGGCCCAACTGCGCCGCAAAGCGCATGAGCTGGCGGATCGTCTGCTCATCCTGCTTTGTCTGCGCGGCCAGGTCGCGAACCCACCACGGCTCATCGCCAAACAGGGCGTCGATTTGCTCCCACAGCGCCTGCTGCTCCGCTGAAAAGCCCGGATTGTGGTCCGGCAGATGCAGCCAGCCCTGACGGCTGACAATAGCTCCTTCACGACGCATTTTCTCAATAATCGCCAGCACCAGCACCAGCGGCTCGTCTTCGCCGGGTAAGGCCATGCGGCGCAGGCGTTCGCGGCCCGGGCCCGGCTGGTCGTCGTGCTGTTGATGGTAGTGCGCAAGCGTAGCGAGCAGCTTTTGCTGCCAGCGGGCGGCGACCTCGTTGCTGAGCAGGCTGTCTGCGGCCTGAATGTGGTTTTTGCCGTCCAGCAGCGCCTTAATGCCGCTGGCGGTGAGCTGGCGCGCCCAGGCGAAGGTGCTCACAGAGACGGCTCCGCGCTGCAATGCTATTTCCAGCGCCTGCTGGTCATCTTCCGCTTGCTCAAGCTGGTGCAGCCACTCAAGATACGCGGGCTGGCGCTTACCCCGGCGTGGCGCATGCAGCAGAAGAGTGCGCGCCCCGGCAAGCGTGGTGCGGGCGCTAATATCTCGCAGGACAAGCCGGTCGTTGTCCGCCAGCCACAGCGGCACGTCCAGCACGATTTCCGCTAGATCCCCTTCCAGCAGCGACACGCGGCCGGTAACGTGGCTTGCGGCGTGGTGGATATGCAGCGGCTGCCACTGGGTGAGCGGGGCAAGGGTTTGCAGCTGGACGATGACTCGCTCAGCAGGCTGCAACGGCTTTTCCGCCAGCAGCCAGTCGCCACGGCTGATAGCTGCTTTTTCCGCATCGCCCGCAATGTTCAGTGCGATGCGCTGCCCGGCGAAGGCGTGTTCTGTTGCCTGGTTCTGCGCATGCAGGCCACGGACGCGCATGGGTTTCTCCGCGCCGGTCAGCCACAGCGAATCACCAATTTTAACTTCGCCGCTCAGCGCCGTTCCCGTCACGACCAGGCCTGCGCCCTTCACCGTAAAGGCACGGTCAATCGCCAGCCGGAAGCGATGGGCTGTCGGGTGCGGGCGTTCGGCAAGCTGCTGAATATGCTCGCGCAGCGCTTCTATGCCCTGGCCGCTGGCTGCCGCCGTCACAAATACGGCTACCTCGCCCAGCAGGGTTTTGATCTCTTCCCGCACCTCTTCAACGCGCGATTCGCTCACGCGGTCGGCTTTGGTCAACGCAACCGTCATTGTCGGCCTGCCGGTCAGCTGAAGAATGGCCAGATGCTCGCGAGTTTGCGCCATCACCCCGTCGTCGCAGGCGACAACCAGCAGCGCGTGGTCGATGCCGCCGATGCCCGCCAGCATATTAGCGAGGAATTTTTCGTGTCCCGGCACGTCGATAAAGCCGATTATCCGGCCGTCCGGCTGCGGCCAGTAGGCATAGCCGAGGTCGATGGTCATGCCGCGCTTTTTCTCTTCCGGCAGGCGGTCGGCGTTAATGCCGGTCAGGGCCTGTAACAGGGTGGTTTTGCCGTGGTCGACGTGTCCGGCGGTGGCGATAATCATTGGGTCAGCATCTCCATAAGGCTGGCTTCGTCTTCCAGGCAGCGTAAATCCAGCCACAGGCGACCATCGCTGATGCGGCCAATCACCGGCTTAGGCCGGGTGCGCAGATGCTGCGTCAGTCCGCCAAGCGTGGTGCCGCGCCCGTCTTTCGGCGTGAAGGTTATTGCCGCGCTGGGCAGCCTGTCGACGGGGAGCGAGCCGCTGCCAATCTGGGATAAACACGGCTCGACGCGCACGACGAACCGATCGCTAAAGCGTGTCTGCAGCGCCGGGGCCAGACGCCCGCCCTGTTCGCTAATGTCTGCGGCGCTGCGGGTCAGCAGGCGCAAGGTTGGCAGCCTCTCGACCAGCGTTTCCGGGTGCTGGTATAGACGCAGAGTGGCTTCGAGCGCCGCCAGCGTCATTTTATCCGCGCGCAGGGCGCGTTTGAGCGGATGCTGCTGAATGCGGGCTATCATCTCTTTTTTGCCGACGATAATCCCCGCCTGCGGGCCGCCGAGCAGCTTATCTCCGGAGAAGCTCACCAGACTGACGCCCGCCTCGATGAGCTGTTTTGGCATCGGCTCCGGCGGCAGCCCCCACTGGCTGAGATCCACCAGCGAGCCGCTGCCCAGATCCGTCACCACCGGAATATCCAGCTCGTGCCCAAGCTCCGCCAGCTCGGCCTCGCTCACCGCTTTGGTGAAGCCTTCAATTTGGTAATTGCTGGTATGGACCTTCATCAATAGCGCCACGCTGCCGCTGGCTGCGGCCTGGCGATAGTCTTTCGGATGGGTGCGGTTAGTGGTGCCGACTTCCACTAGCTGGCAGCCCGCCTGGCGCATCACGTCGGGAATGCGGAACGCGCCGCCAATCTCAACCAGCTCCCCGCGCGAGACAACCACTTCACCGCCGTCCGCGCAGGCCGCCAGCATCAGCAGCACCGCCGCCGCGTTGTTATTGACGATGCAGGCATCTTCCGCGCCGGTCAGCTCGCAGAGCAAATCCGCCAGCGCCCGGTCGCGGTGGCCGCGGGACGCGCCGTCCAGATCGTATTCAAGCGTAATGGGGGATCGCATAACCTGGGTGACGGCCTCTACGGCGGCTTCGGCCTGCAGGGCGCGGCCCAGGTTGGTGTGCAGCACGGTACCCGTCAGGTTAAACACCGGCAGCAGGGCGCTGCGCTGGCTCGCCTCAAGCTTTGCCTTCGCCGCCGTTGCCCAGTCAGCGTTCCAGCCGGGCAGCGTCTCCTGCAACCGGATATGCTCGCGGGCATCATCAAGCATGTCGCGCAGCGTGCTGACCACGCGGGTATGGCCGAACTCTTCAAGCAGCGTGCTGAAAGAGGCGTCGCGCAGCAGGCGGTCTGTTGCCGGAAGCTGGCTGTACAGGGAGCGTTGGGAAGTCATGGGCAAGCCGTTGCGTTGAGAAAAGAGGCGTTAGTTTACAGGGAGAAATCTCCCCCTGTCATAGAGGGAGATCATGCCGTTGGCGGTTCGGTGCGGGCAAAACTTTCGCGGCTGAACAGCTCTTCGACCAGCTTCACCAGATGCGGGCGGTTTACGCACCAGCCGGGCGAAACGCGGCGGAAATTCAGGTAGCCCACCGCGCAGGCAACGGCGATGCTGGCAACGGTGAGGGGTTCAGCCGTCAGGGTTTTGTCACCGGCGTGAGCTTCCAGCATGTCCAGGCCACGGCTGATTTTTTCCCGCTGGCGCAGCAGTTCGGTTTCGGACTGCTGGGCGGGAGGGCGCTGCTGTTCGCGCACGGAAAGCAGGGCTGCGTCCATAATGCCGTCGGCAAGCGCTTCCAGCTGGCGCATTTTCAGGGCCTCTATGGGTTCACGAGGGATCAGCGCCGGAGCGATATCCAGAAGCTCGAGGTACTCCGCAATGACCGGTGAATCGAACCAGTATTCGCCATCGGCGGTCACCAGCGCCGGGACCTTCCCCAGCGGGTTGTAACGCGGGGTGTGGCTGTCCTCGACCCACGGATTGTCATTCACAAACTCGAAGGTAATGCCCTTTTCCAGCAGGATCACGGAAATTTTCCGCACGTACGGGCTGGTGTAATTGCCGATCAGTTTCATTACATCGTCCATTTTTTATAAGCGTTGGGTAAGTATGGATCAGATTACGGGCAACGGCGATTCGATGTAATCCACAGAGGCCCGCAGGGCATATGCTTCGCTGTAAGAAAGTTACAAGATGAAACTATCGCCACGACAGAGTCTGTGCTGGATCACACTCGGAAAAATTCGGTTAAAATAATTTGTGATGTAAATCACAAAAAAATAACAAACACGCAAAGACAAAATGTGATTTGAATCACAAATATACCCCGCAAGCGGTTAAAAAATTATCACTGTATTATTTTTACACCGATGTTATGTGATGAATATCACTAACCTATGCCCACGTTACCCCGCTTATTGGTGATCTGTATCACACAAATTCCCGTGCTCTGGACAGCTTAACGATTCAGTGCCAGATTCGCCTCACTAAGAGCATCTGGCTGGCTTACGCCGCCACGTTAACTAAACAATAAACCTCGGGCTGCTCCCAGCGCGTAAACACAACAAGGGGTGTGCGTATGTCATCCGATATCAAGATCAAGGTGCAAAGCTTTGGTCGTTTCCTCAGCAACATGGTGATGCCGAATATCGGCGCGTTTATTGCCTGGGGTATTATCACAGCGTTATTCATTCCTACCGGCTGGCTGCCAAGCGAGACGCTGGCGAAGCTGGTAGGCCCAATGATCACCTATCTGCTGCCGCTGCTTATCGGGTATACCGGTGGTCGCTTAATCGGCGGTGACCGCGGCGGCGTGGTCGGTGCTATCACTACCATGGGCGTTATCGTCGGTGCGGACATGCCCATGTTCCTCGGCGCGATGATTGCCGGTCCTCTGGGTGGCTGGGCGATCAAACACTTCGACGCCTGGGTCGACGGCAAGATCAAATCCGGCTTTGAAATGCTGGTGAACAACTTCTCCGCCGGCATCATCGGGATGATCCTGGCGATTCTGGCGTTCATGGGTATCGGCCCTGCGGTTGAAGTGCTTTCCAAAGTGCTGGCCGCGGGCGTTAACTTCATGGTTGTCCATGACATGCTGCCGCTGGCTTCTATCTTCGTAGAACCGGCGAAAATTCTCTTCCTGAACAACGCGATTAACCACGGTATTTTCTCGCCGCTGGGTATTCAGCAGTCCCACGAGCTGGGCAAATCAATCTTCTTCCTGATTGAAGCCAACCCGGGTCCGGGTATGGGCGTGCTGCTGGCGTACATGTTCTTCGGGCGCGGTAACGCTAAGCAGTCTGCGGGCGGCGCGGCAATCATCCACTTCCTGGGCGGTATCCACGAAATTTACTTCCCTTACGTGCTGATGAATCCACGTCTGATCCTGGCCGTTATTCTCGGCGGTATGACCGGCGTGTTCACCCTGACCCTGCTGAACGGTGGTCTGGTTTCTCCGGCCTCTCCGGGTTCTATCCTGGCGGTGCTGGCGATGACCCCAAAAGGCGCGTACTTCGCTAACATCGCAGCGATCGTTGCGGCAACTATCGTTTCCTTCATCGTCTCTGCCATCCTGCTGAAAACCAGCAAAGTGAAAGAAGAAGACGATATCGAAGCCGCGGCTCGCCGTATGGCTGAAATGAAAGCAGAATCCAAAGGTGGCGCAGCGCCGCTGGCGGTAGGGGCTGGCCTGTCCAACGACCTGAGCCACGTCCGTAAAATCATCGTTGCCTGTGATGCCGGTATGGGCTCAAGTGCAATGGGGGCAGGCGTGCTGCGTAAGAAAGTGAATGACGCGGGCCTGAAAAACATCTCCGTGACCAACTGTGCCATCAACAGTCTGCCGGACGACGTGGACCTGGTGATTACGCACCGCGACCTGACCGAGCGTGCCATGCGCCAGGTGCCGCAGGCGCAGCATATCTCCCTGACCAACTTCCTGGACAGCAGCCTTTACGCCAACCTGACCGAACGTCTGGTGGCATCCCATAATCTGAGCGAGAAAGAAGTGAAGGTGATGAGCAGCCTGGAAGACAGTTTCGTGCCAAGCGAAGAAGGGCTGTTCCGCCTGGGCGCTGGCAACGTGTTCCTCGGCCTGACCGCCTCCAGCAAAGAAGAAGCCATTCGCTTTGCCGGTGAGCAGCTGGTGAACGGCGGCTACGTCCAGCCAGAGTATGTGGATGCGATGTTTGAACGTGAAAAACTGACACCGACTTACCTGGGTGAAGGCATCGCGGTTCCGCACGGCACAGTTGAAGCGAAAGACCGCGTGCTGAAAACCGGCGTTGTGTTCTGCCAGTACCCTGCGGGTGTTCACTTCGGCGAAGAGCCTGACGACATTGCCCGTCTGGTTATAGGTATCGCCGCGCGCAACAACGAACACATCCAGGTGATCACCAGCCTGACTAACGCGCTGGATGATGAGTCGGTGATTGAGCGGCTGGCGCACACCACCAGCGTGCAGGAAGTCCTCGACCTGCTGGCCGGTAAGAAGTAAGGGCTTGCCCCCGAGGCTGGCACTCCCGCTTACCGGCCCTGCGTAGGGTGGATAAGCGAAGTGCCATCCTCCAGTTATTCCCTCTCCCGTACGGGAGAGGGCTCGGGTGAGGGTCGTTAAACAATGGCCTTTCACCCCAGCCCTCTCGGGTGATGCAAATTTAAGAAGGTGAAGCACATGAAAGCATTACATTTTGGCGCAGGTAACATCGGACGCGGCTTTATCGGCAAACTGCTGGCGGACGCGGGCATTCAGCTGACTTTCGCTGACGTAAACCAGGTTGTGCTGGACGCGCTGAACGCGCGCAACGGCTACCAGGTCCACGTGGTCGGCGAAAACGAGCAGATCGATACCGTCTCCAACGTGAATGCAGTAAGCAGCATCGGGGATGACGTCGTCACTCTGATCGCTGAAGTTGATCTGGTGACAACAGCCGTGGGCCCCGTGGTGCTTGAGCGCATCGCGCCAGCCGTGGCGAAAGGGCTGGTGCTGCGCCGTACCAACGGCAACGACAAGCCGCTGAATATCATCGCCTGTGAAAACATGGTGCGCGGCACCTCCCAGCTAAAAGCCCACGTCATGGAAGCCCTGTCCGCTGACGACCAGGCCTGGGTTGAGCAGCACGTCGGCTTCGTGGATTCCGCCGTTGACCGCATCGTGCCGCCGTCCGCTTCCGCCACCAACGATCCGCTGGAAGTCACGGTAGAAACCTTCAGCGAGTGGATTGTCGATAAAACCCAGTTTAAAGGTGAGCTGCCAGACATTGCTGGCATGGAACTTACTGATAATCTTATGGCGTTTGTGGAGCGTAAGCTCTTCACGCTGAATACCGGGCATGCTATAACCGCCTACCTCGGCCAGCTGGCCGGTCACCAGACCATTCGCGATGCGATTCTGGATGAGAAAATCCGCGCCGTCGTGAAAGGGGCAATGGATGAAAGCGGTGCGGTGCTGATCGAGCGCTACGGCTTCGACGCCGGGAAGCACGCCGCGTATATCCAGAAAATCCTTGGCCGTTTCGAAAACCCGTATCTGAAGGATGATGTGGAGCGCGTGGGCCGTCAGCCGCTGCGTAAATTAAGCGCGGGCGACCGTCTGATCAAACCGCTGCTGGGTACGCTCGAATACGGCCTGCCGCACGCGAACCTGATTGAAGGGATTGCGGCAGCCATGCACTACCGCAGCGAGGAGGACCCGCAGGCCCAGGAGCTGGTGGCGATGCTGGCCGAGAAAGGCCCGCAGGCGACTCTTGCGCAGGTCTCCGGTCTGGATGCCGGCAGCGACGTAGTGGCGCAGGCGGTGAAAGCTTATAACGCTAAGGCGTAATGGAGAACGGGCGCGGCCAGCCGCGTCCAACACTAAAATTCAGTGATGCAGGCAACGATGGAAGAAACACAGGCCTTTGAAAACCGAGTGCTTGAGCGTCTGAATGCCGGCAAAACCGTCAGAAGCCTGCTGATTGCCGCTGTCGAGCTCCTCACCGAGGCGGTCAATATCCTGGTGCTTCAGGTATTCCGTAAAGACGACTATGCGGTGAAGTACGCTGTCGAGCCGCTTCTGGACGGTGATGGCCCGCTGGGCGAACTCTCTGTGCGTATGAAGCTTATCTACGGGCTTGGAGTGATGAACCGCGCCGAGTACGAGGACTGCGAGCTGCTGATGGCGCTGCGCGAAGAGCTGAACCACGACGGCAACGACTACCATTTCACCGACGACGAAATACTCGGCCCGTTTGGCGAACTGCACTGCGTTGCGGCGCTTCCCCCTGCACCAACGTTCATCGACGGCGACGATCCCGAGCTGCAGGCCATGCAGCGCCAGCGCTACCAGCAGATCGTCCGCTCGACCATGGTACTTTCCCTGACCGAGCTGATCTCGAGGATCAGCTTAAAAAAAGCCTTCCAGAAGAAATAATCCTCCCAGTCCCTTTTCGCCCTCAAAGCGCTAATGGTGTATCCTTGCCAGCAAGCAACTTATTCACGGTTAATTAAAATGAAAGAAATCGAAAAAGCAGAAATTAAACGCCTTAGCGACCGTCTGGACCTGATCCGCCACGAGATGCCGGAACTGCATCTGATCAACGATGCGGAAAAGTACGCCGAGATGGAAAAAGAGAAGGCGAAGCTGGAAATTGAAATCGTGCGTCTGCAGGCGGTGCGTAACCAGAAGCTGAGCAAAGAAGCGCAGAAGCTGATGGCCATGCCGTACAAGCGCCCGATTACCAAAAAAGAGCAGGCGGACATGGGCAAGCTGAAAAAAGCCGTGCGCGGTCTGGTTATCGTTCACCCGATGACGGCGCTGGGCCGCGAAATGGATCTTGAAGAGATGACAGGTTTTTCAAAGACCGACTTCTGATCCAGCCCCAGGAAATATCGAAGGGATGAACCGCACGGGTTCATCCCTTTATTTTTTCTATAAATTCTCTTTTTGCGAGCGGGTTCCAGAGGTTCTCTCTTTCGCACGTCCCGCCTTGCTTTACTCTTCCCTGATAAATTCGCTCACGCGCTTTGATTAGTTTAAAATAGGTGCAAATCGTTCGATTTATACCTATTCAACCGATATGAGGGCTCAGCCATGATCAGTTTTACCGCCAACCAGGCGAAAACCCAGTTCGGAGAAATGATCACCAAAGCGCAGCGCGAGCCGGTGAGCATCACCAAAAATGGCAAACCTTCCGTTATTGTCATGTCGATTGCGGACTATAACGCCTTAGAAGAACTCAAATTACAGAACCTGCGCGAAAAACTGGCACGTTCCGTAGCCCAGCTCGAAGCCGGGGATCTCCATGACGGTGAAGCTGTATTCGATGAGTTAATGAAGGATATTTAATGGCGAGCTACAGGCTGACGGAAGATGCGCTACAGGATTTGCGCGAGCTAAAAGGATTTTCTCTGAAGCAGTTTGGAGGGCTGGTGACGCGGGAATATCTGGCGGCCATGCGTATTACAATGCAGCATCTGGCGAACATGCCTGACATTGGCGCTGACGAGTCGGAGCTTCTGCTTACTGGCTTGAAGAGCTTTCCCTATATGAGCCACATGCTTTATTACCAAAAAATCGAATCGGGGATCGTGATTATTGGCATCCTTCACCAGAGCCGGTTACCTGTAGTGCTTACGAAGCGTCGATAAATTCGTAGGGCGGATAAGCGCAATCGCCATCCGCCGCAAAAATTACTTCAGCACCTGCGGGTTCACGCAGTTCTCTTTCACTTCCCCCGTCAGCGCCGCAATCAGGTTATCCACCGCGCAGGCCGCCATGTTGTAGCGCGTTTCGTGCGTTGCGGAGCCGATGTGCGGCAGGGCGACGACGTTTGCCATTTTCAGCAGTTCAGAATTAGCCGGAAGCGGCTCCTGCTCGAACACGTCCAGGCCTGCGGCATGAATCGTGCCGTCTTTCAGCGCCTGAATCAGAGCCTGCTCGTCGACGACCGGGCCGCGTCCTGCGTTAATCAGAATTGCCGATGGCTTCATTTTTGCCAGCTGCGCCGCGCCAATCATGTGATGCGTTTCTTCGGTCAGCGGCAGGGAGATGCAGACGAAATCGGACTCCGCCAGCAGGGTATCGAGGTCGCAGTAGCGGGCGTCGAAGCGTTCTTCCGCTTCTTTGTGATGGCGGCGGGCGTTGTACAGAACCGGCATGCTGAAGCCGAAGTGCGCGCGCTGGGCCAACGCCAGGCCGATGCGGCCCATGCCCAGAATCCCCAGCGTTTTATGGTGTACGTCGATGCCAAACCAGTCCGGGCCGATGCTCCCCTGCCATTCCCCTGCTTTCACTCGTTCCGCTACTTCCACCGCGCGACGGGCCGTGGACAGCACCAGGGTCATCATCGTATCCGCTACCGTTTCGGTCAGCACGGTCGGGGTGTGCATCAGCACGATGCCGCGGCTGGTCAAAGCGTCCACGTCAAAATTGTCATAGCCGACGGAAATAGTTGAGGAGGCGCGCAGTTTCGGCGTGTGCTCAAGAAAGGCTTTGTCGACCTTCTCGCTGGAGCCAAGCATGCCGACGGCATTGGCGAAGGCATCGGCGTTTTGCACTACCGTTTCCGGGCTTAAATCACTGACTCTGGTGACGGAAAAATGGTTTTCGAGGCGGGCAAGCAGGTCGTCAGGGAGCTTTTTGTAGAGGATGACGGGCGGCTTCATGGTGTTCTCCGTAAATAAATTAAACACAAACCGGGCGGCTTTGGCTCGCCGCCCGTTGGGTAGCTATGCGTGGCGAGCGCCGACCGGAAGCTGTTGGTTCGTTGCCGGTTTCACTATCAGAGTTAGCCACACGGAGGCGAGCAGCGCCACCCCCATAAAAATGTAGGACGCGGACGGGCTGCCGGTAACGCCGTTCAGATAGCCCACAAGCCAGGAGCCGACGAACGAGCCGAGCGCGCCCATGCTGTTGATCAATGCCATCGCGCCGCCCGCCACGTTTCTTGGCAGCATCTCAGGGATGATGGCGAAGAACGGGCCATACGGGGCGTACATCGCCGCCCCGGCAATCACCAGCAGGGTATAGGAAACCCAGAAATGGTTAGCGCCAACCAGCCACGATCCCAGGAACGCCAGCGCGCCAATCAGCAGCAGCGGCCACACGAAGAGCTTGCGGTTCTGCATTTTGTCCGACGCCCAGGAGATGGCAATCATCGCGATCGTCGCCGCCAGGTAAGGGACGGAAGAGAGCCAGCCTACTTCCACCATACCCATCCCCGCCGTACCTGCCCCGCGGATAATGGACGGCAGCCAGAGCACGAAGCCGTACACGCCGATGCTCCAGCAGAAATACTGCATGCAGAGCAGCACAACGTTGCGCGAACGGAACGCCTCGCCGTAGTTGCGCACTGCCTTAATGCCTTCCTGCTCTTTTTGCAGCTGGGCCTGCAATGCGGATTTTTCATCGTCGGAGAGCCAGCCAACCTGCGCAGGCTTGTCTTTGACCAGCACCCACCAGGCAAAGGCCCAGATCACTGCCGGAATGCCCTCGAAGATAAACATTTCGCGCCAGCCGAATGCCTGAATCAGGTATCCGGACACCACGGACATCCACAGTACCGTGACCGGGTTGCCGAGGATCAGGAAGGTGTTGGCGCGCGAACGTTCGGATTTAGTGAACCAGTTGCTGATATAGATAAGCATTGCGGGCATCACCGCCGCTTCCACTACGCCCAGCACAAAGCGGATCGCGGCAAGCATCGGGATATTGCTTACCATACCGGTCAGCGACGCGCAGCCGCCCCATAAAATCAGGCAGACGAAGATAAGCTTGCGCACGCTGCGGCGTTCGGCGTACATCGCGCCGGGGATCTGGAAGAAGAAGTAGCCGAGGAAGAACAGCGCCCCCAGCAGGGAGGAGATCCCCTTGGTGATACCCAGATCGTCGTTGATCCCGGCGGCGGAGGCAAAGCTGAAGTTGGCGCGGTCGAGGTAGGCCAGGCTGTACGTGATAAACACGATCGGCATGATATACCACCAGCGTTTTGCTGCGATTGTCTTGGTTTTCATAGGCTAGCCTCTATGTTGAGGAGAAGCGCATCGTGCGGCATGTAGGGTACAGCCGATACGCTCTTGTTTATTCGCCCAGCGCGCTACGGGTGGGTAACCCTTCGCTGTCGCCGATGACCTGAATAGCCAGGGAGCCGATTTTGTTTCCGCGGCTGACGGCCTGAGATAACGTTTTTCCTTCCAGCAGGGCACTGATGACGCCGACGGCAAAACCATCGCCCGCGCCCACCGTATCGACGACGTTATCGACTTTTACCGCCGCGACTGCGCCTTTTTCACCGGAAGCAGTTTTGAACCAGGCTCCGTCAGCGCCGGTTTTCAGCACCACGGTTTTTACGCCCTTATCGAGATAGAAATCCGCAATGCCCTCCGGGGTTTTCTGCCCGGTAAGAATGACGCCCTCTTTTACGCCGGGCAGCACCCAGTCCGCCTGCAGCGCCAGCTGATTAAGCTGCTGCACCATCTCCGCTTCGCTTTTCCACAGCACCGGGCGCAGGTTCGGGTCGAAAGAGATGGTTTTGCCTTTAGCCTTCATCGCTTTAGCCGTGTGGTTCAGCAGCTCCAGTGACGAATCCGACAGGGCTGCCGCCACGCCGCTCAGGTGCAGGTGGCGGGCGCTGAAGAAATATGCTTCGTTAAAATCCTCTACCGACAGGTGGCTGGCGGCAGAGCCTTTGCGGAAGTACTCCACGATGGGATCGGTTCCATCTTCGACTTTCGATTTCAACTGAAAGCCCGTGGTATAGCGCTCGTCGGTGGTTACGCCACGGTCGTCGATATGTTCTTTAGCGAGCTGCTGGAGCACGTATCGTCCGAATGAGTCGTTGCCCACGCGGCTTACCCAGCCCACCTTCAGCCCCAGACGGGCCAGCCCGGTGGCAACATTGAGTTCGGCCCCGGCGGCGCGCTTAACAAACTTCTCAGCGGCGGCTAAATCACCGGTCTCGGCGGCGACAAACATCGCCATCGCCTCGCCAATGGTGATGACATCAAGTTCGTTCTGCATCCCTTACTCCTCGCGTAACAGGTTGACGTAGTGGCGGGTCACGGCCACCAGGTCGCGGCCTTCCAGCGGGAATTCAATGCCTCGCGGCACGTCCGACGGCAGCTGTTTAAGCAGCGCCAGCCAGCGCGGGTCGGCATCATCCAGCGCAATGGCGCGGTAGTGGTAATGGTGCGGGATCGCCGCCTTAACGTGAACGTAGCTGATGGAGGAGGCCAGCTCGCGGGCCGCCGCTTCAGGGGATTCTTCCACCCACAACCAGTTCGCCATATCAAAGGTCAGCGTTACCGGCATATTCAGCACGCGGCAGGCGGACTGGAAGCGCTGCATCGGGGCCAGTTTGCCGCAGGCGGTCTGATCGTTTTCGACAACCAGCGCAACGTCGCTTTGGGCGAGCCACTGCTGCAGCAAAGAAAACTGCTGGCTGCCGCGAAAATCCCCGAGCGAGAGCTTCAGCCAGCGGGCGTTGAGCTGGTGGGCTTCGAGCAGCAGGGAAGGAATGAGGGGGTTAAGCTTACTGTCCTCGGCAAACAGCGGCTCCGGCGCGGAGTAGCAGGCTTCCAGATTGTGCCCGGCTACCTGTTTCGCCAGCTCCGGCAGGGCATCGAGCTGGATATTGCTTAACAGTTCGCGGCGGATTTCCACTCCGTCCGCACCGGCGCTGGCGATAATGGGCAGCAGCGCCTGCTGGCCGCCAAGGGAGGCAACGCGGTCATGGCCATAGGCGGCGGTAACGACAATAATTTTACGCGGCATCGACTTCTCCGGAATGATTACACCTTGCTAACATAGCTATTACGCTAAATGGAACCGGTTCCAAAGAAAAGACATTCGTGGTGAATTTATGATCGCTATCACGAAGAAGAGGGTTAGCGGGCGGTGGAGCCGCGGACGATCAGTTCACCGGAAAAGACCTGTTCACGCACGCTGTCCGCCGCGCCGTCGATGCGGTTGACGACCTGCTCGAGTGCGGCATAGCCAATCTGCCAGGTGGGCTGTTTGAGGGTGGTGATGCCCACGCCCGCCAGCTCCGCCCACTCCAGCTCGTCGAAACCCAGCAGGCCAATATCGCTGCCCCAGTGCAGGCCAATGCGGCGCATAGAGCGGGCGACCTGCAGGGTAAGCGCGCCGTTGGCAGAAATCACCGCTTTGCGCATGCCGCGATGCTGCGTGTGGAACTGGCGCAGGGTGTTGTCCATCAGGTCGGCTTCGTGCAGGGGAATTTCGGCGTTTTCAGCCACGATGCCGGGATAGCGGGTGACGGTGCTGCGAAATGCGCGCAGCCGTTCACGGCGTGTATTAACCATGCCCAGCGGCTCGCTTAAAAACAGAATCGCTTCAAAGCCCTGCTCCACGAGATGCTCGGTGGCGGTGGTGGCGGCCTGAATATTGTCCAGCCCGACTACATCGCAGGCGAAATCAGGAATTTTACGGTCTATCAGCACCATGGGCAGGGCTGATTGCTGCAGGCGGTTCAACCCCTCTTCGCGCATCCCTACGGCGTTCACCACGATACCTTCAACCTGATAGCTGCGCAGTAAATCCAGGTAATGCAGCTCCTGGTCCACTTCGTTGTTGGTATTGCAGACCAGCGGGGTAAAGCCCTTTTCGCGGCATGCGGCCTCGATGCCGCTAAGCACGTCAACGGAGTAGGGGTTGGTGATATCGGCGATGATCAGGCCAATCAGGCGCGTGCGTCCACGCTTCAGGCCGCGGGCCATCTGGCTTGGGCGATAGCTGAGTTCGGCAATGGCGTTTTCAATGCGGGTGCGGAGATCGTCGGACAGTGCGCTCTGTTCGCCGTTCAGATAGCGGGAAACGCTGGTTTTACCGGTTTTTGCCGCTTTCGCGACATCGCTAATCGTGGGGCGCGCGGCCTTGCCGTTCATGTCCGTCTCCTGGAGGGGTAACTTTCTGGAGAGTAACACAAAATTGGTTGGCTGTTTGTGGATGACGCTGGCGCTTATCCACCCTACGAGATTCAGTCCGAAGGGCGGAGAAGTGCAACGTCATCCACCGTCTGATTTAAGCCAGAGGACTCAGCGTAATTTCTACGCGACGGTTCTGAGCTTTGCCTTCGGCGGTGCTATTGCTGGCGATTGGGTTAGATGGGCCAGCGCCTGTGGTGCGCACGCGGCTTGCTTCAACGCCCTGGGTGATAAGCGCGCTGCCCACGCCGTCCGCACGCTGCTGAGACAGCCTCATGTTCAGCTCGTTGCTGCCGGAGCTGTCGGTGTAGCCCACCACGTTAACCGCAGTTTTTGGGTACTCTTTCAGCACCATCGCCACGCCGGTGAGGGTATTGGCACCCGCCGGTTTCAGGGTTGCGCTGCTGCTGTCGAAGGTAACGTTGTTTGGCATGTTCAGCACGATGTTATCGCCATTACGCGTCACGCTCACGCCCGTTCCCTGCAGTTTCTGGCGAAGTTTCGCTTCCTGCACGTCCATGTAGTAACCCACACCGCCGCCAAGTGCTGCGCCCGCTGCAGCACCAATCAGTGCGCCTTTGCCGCGGTCTTTCTTGGAAGAAGAGAGGGCTCCCACGCCTGCGCCTACCAGCGAGCCGATACCTGCGCCGATGCCGGATTTAGCCACTTCTCGTTCACCGGTATAAGGGTTAGTGGTACAGCCTGAAACTGCTAACGTGCCGCAAACCAGGGCGGCGATCATGACGCTTTTATTCATCTCATTTCCTTTGCGATTGATATTTCTGCACCGCGAAGCAAGGCGGCGATTGATTATGACGTGTGATTGTGTAGAAAATTCCCCGGTGACATCTGAATTTTGTAAGCAATATTGAGTGGCCTCAGGCCGCCACCTGCAAACCTGGAGCCCGAATTGGCTAATACATCCGCGACAACTAAACACATTCTGACCGCTGCCCACTGGGGGCCAATGCAGGTTGAGACCGACGGTGAACGAGTGCTGGCTTCCCGTGGAGCACTTGATACCGGGCACGAAAACTCCCTGACGCTGGCCGTTCCGGATCAGGTCCACAGCAAAGCACGGGTGCAGTTTCCGATGGCACGCAAAGGTTTTCTGGCCTCGCCGAATGCACCTCAGGGCGTGCGCGGCGAAGATGAGTACGTGCGTATCAGCTGGGACGAAGCGCTGACGCTTATCCATCAGCAGCACCAGCGGATTCGCGACGCTTATGGCCCCGCCTCGATTTTTGCCGGCTCTTACGGCTGGCGCTCCAACGGGGTGCTGCATAAGGCGGCGACCCTGCTTCAGCGTTATATGAGCCTGGCAGGCGGCTATACCGGTCATCTTGGGGATTACTCCACCGGCGCAGCGCAGGCGATCATGCCTTACGTTGTCGGCTCGAATGAGGTTTACCAGCAGCAGACCAGCTGGCCTTTGGTGCTTGAGCACAGCGATGTGGTGGTGTTCTGGAGCGCAAACCCGCTGAACACGCTGAAGATTGCATGGAACGCCAGCGACGAACAGGGTGTGCAGTACCTTGAGCAGCTGAAAAACAGCGGTAAAACGGTGATCGCCATCGATCCGATGCGATCGGAAACCATTGATTTCTTCGGTGATAAAGCCCAGTGGATTGCCCCGCACATGGGCACCGACGTGGCGCTGATGCTGGGCATCGCCCATACGCTGGCACGCCACGGCTGGCATGACGCCGATTTCCTGGCGCGCTGCACCTCTGGCTACGACAAATTCGCCGACTACCTGACGGGCAAAATCGACGGCCAGCCGAAAAATGCTGAATGGGCGTCGCAAATCTGCGGCGTGCCCGTACAGGTTATCGAGTATCTGGCCCAGGTCTTCAGCGCCAACCGCACAATGCTGATGTCCGGCTGGGGGATGCAGCGCCAGCAGTACGGTGAGCAGAAGCACTGGATGCTGGTGACGCTGGCGGCCATGCTGGGCCAGATCGGCACGCCCGGCGGTGGATTTGGCCTCTCTTACCACTTTGCCAACGGCGGTAACCCAACGCGGCGGGCGGCGGTGCCCGGTTCGCTACAGGGGCTGGTGGCGGGCGGCACGGACGCGGTAGAAAAAATCCCCGTGGCGCGCATTGTTGAGGCGCTGGAAAACCCCGGCGGCGGCTATCAGCACAACGGCATGGAAAGGCGCTTCCCGGACATCCGCATGCTGTGGTGGGCGGGTGGCGGCAACTTTACCCATCATCAGGACACCAACCGGCTGATAAAGGCATGGCAAAAGCCGGAGCTGGTAGTGATTTCCGAGTGCTTCTGGACGGCGGCAGCAAAGCACGCGGACATCGTGCTGCCGATTACCACCTCGTTCGAACGCAACGATATGACGATGACCGGCGACTACAGCAACCAGCACCTGGTGCCGATGAAGCAGGTTGTTGCCCCGCAGGCCGAGGCGCGCAATGATTTCGATGTGTTTGCGGAGTTAAGCGAGCTGTGGGAGCTGGGGGGCAAAGCACGGTTCACCGAGGAAAAAAACGAGCTGCAGTGGCTGGAAAGCCTTTACGATATGGCAAAACAGCGCGGAGCCTCGCAGCAGATTACGCTGCCGGAATTTAAAGATTTCTGGGAGGCTAACGAACTGATTGAAATGCCGGTCAATGAGAAATTAGCCGAATTCATTCGCTTCGCTGATTTCCGCCGCGATCCGCAGGAATATCCGCTCAAAACGCCGAGCGGAAAAATTGAGATTTACTCCGAGCGCATCGCAAGCTTTGGCTACGCAGACTGCCCGCCGCATCCTACCTGGCTTGCGCCCGATGAGTGGCAGGGCAATGCCGAAAAGGGCCAGCTTCAGCTGCTTTCATCCCACCCTGCGCACCGGCTGCACAGCCAGCTTAACTATGCCGCCCTGCGGGAAAAGTATGCGGTTGCCGGGCGCGAGCCGCTGACGCTGCATCCCCAGGATGCAGCGGAGCGGGGCATCGCTGACGGCGATTTAGTGCGGGTCTGGAATCATCGCGGGCAGGTGTTAGTCGGTGCCCTGGTAACTGACGGCATCAGGCCCGGCGTAATTTGCATTCATGAAGGGGCGTGGCCGGATCTGGATAGCGACCGCCTGTGTAAAAACGGCGCGGTGAACGTCCTGACGCTGGATATTCCGACGTCCAGGCTGGCAAACGGCTGTGCGGCCAATTCGTCGCTGGTATGGGTTGAGAAGTATCAGGGCAAAGCACCGGAGGTTACGGCGTTCGATCCGCCTGCCAGCTCATAATCCACGTCGGGTGGCGCGTTTCTGACTGCCAGGCGCTTTCTTCAATGCGAAAGCCCCGGCGGTGATAGAAATGCACCGCCTGCTGGTTTTTCTGATAAACCTCGAGGCTTAGCGCTGGAAAACTCGCTTTTGTATGCTCAATCAGCGACTTGCCGATGCCCAGGCCGTAGAAGGTCTCGTCCACGAAAAGCGCACCGAGAAAGCGCGAGTCGATCACGCTCGCAAAGCCGACAATTTTGCCGTGTTGTTCATCTACCCAGGTCAGCGACTGCGGGATATAAACGTTGCGGACTATCGACTCACTTTCCCGCCAGTAGCTTTCGGCGATAAACGGGTGGGCGTGAATGGTGCTGGCAAGCCATAGCGCAATCAGCTCGTCCATTTCCCCCTCACGCAGTCGACGGATCATTTTTGATTGTCAGGGTGGCAGAAGCAGGTGGTCACATGGTCATTCACCAGCCCGCACGCCTGCATAAACGAGTAGCAAATCGTGGAGCCAACGAACTTGAAGCCGCGTTTTTTTAACGCCTTAGACAGGGCGTCTGATGCGGGAGTTGTGCTGGTGATTTCCGCAAACGTGGCGGCTTGGGTGACCTGCGGTTTGTTATCCACAAACGACCAGACAAACTCCGGGAATTTTTCACCGCTGGCTTCCATCGCCAGAAACGCTTTAGCGTTATTGATGATTGCCTCGATTTTCCCTCGGTGGCGAATAATGCCGGCGTCCAGCACCAGCCTGTCGACGTCCTCCTGCGTGAACAGCGCCACAGCGAGGGGATCGAAATCTTTAAAGCAGCGGCGGTAATTTTCGCGCTTCTTCAGCACGGTTATCCAGGACAGTCCCGCCTGCTGGCCTTCCAGGCAGATCATCTCAAATAATTTATGCCCCTCGGTAACCGGCACGCCCCACTCTTTATCGTGATATTCAAGGTAAAGCGGGTCCTGGGTGACCCATCCACAACGCTGCATATTCTCTTCCCTCTGATGAAATAAATGGCCGGTAACTTGACGTGTCTGATAAAGAGACAATAGTTAATTCAGGGTTATCCGCAAGCCCGACAAAAAGACAATAAAATCGCCGGATTTGGCTCTCTTCTGGAGTCGCTTTGATGATTAAAAAAACTTCATGCAGTGGTCGCCGTGTCACGCTTCTCACGGCGCTGGTTTCGTGGTGCCTGTTCTGTGCCCCTCATGCTTTTGCGTGGCAGCAAGAGTATGTTTCTGACGAAGCCGTGGGCGACGCTCAGGATCGTTATACGTGGGATAGCGACCGGGTGCCAAACTATAACGACATTCTTGCCGAACGCATTCTCTCTTCCATGCCACCGGAGGCTCAGGAAGGACCGTCATTTACTGCCGGAAACGACTCCGCGCATACCGATGCCAGCCGGCTGGACGTGGGCTGGAATATCCCTGTTTTTGGCAATGTTACCACCGGGCCGACCGCTGGCTACAGCTGGGATGGCAGCTCGACGAATATTTATAACGAATACGGGGATAGCGTTGTGCCGTCACGCTACAGCGATCGGCTATGGCACGCCAGCGTCTCCACCGTGGGCTGGCGGCTCGACTCGTCCGTCGGCTATGTTCGCCCCTGGGCGCAGGTCAGCTATAACCATCAGTATGGCGATAACCTCTGGAAAGCACAGTCAGGGATGCGCACCAACGCCGCCAGCGCGCAGGACACCAGCTGGATGGACGTCACCGTCGGCGCTGACATGCCGATCGGGAAGAACGTTGCCGCCTTTGCCTCTATGTCGCAGGCCGAAGGGTTATCCACCGGCGAGGCCTATCTCTATAACCTTGGGGTAAGCGCGAAGTTTTGAGGGGGGGATTATGCAGCGCGCATAATCGCCAGAGTGCATCATGGACCTACGATTAGACAAGTAACGTTAATGTTATCTCGCTCCGCCAGGCTAAAGATCAATTTTTAACACTAAAACCTTCAATGGATGAATTTTAGTAACCTCAATGCCTGATGTTTTAACATTAAATACACAGTTTTGAAGCATCCCTCATTGATAGTGATTACTCACAAACATTATTACCCCCAGGCGTTCCAGGTCATTCATTCCCGCTCAGATGCATTTCATTCCGTCTCTCGTGCAGTTCATGCCTTTTTCTCCTGGAATAAAATGCGCTTCGCTATGGTAGGCGGCAGATAACTTCCCTTAAGAATTGCAGGATAGCCGCCATGAATACTGCTCAATACAACCGCACTCGTTGGTTAACCCTTATCGGGACCATTATTACCCAGTTCGCGCTGGGATCCGTTTATACCTGGAGCCTGTTTAACAGCGCGCTGTCCCAGAAGCTTAATGAACCTATCAGCCAGGTCGCTTTCTCTTTTGGTTTGTTAAGTCTCGGGCTTGCCATCTCTTCGTCGGTAGCCGGTAAGCTTCAGGAGCGTTTCGGCGTTCGCAAAGTGACAATGGCGGCGGGCGTGCTGCTGGCGGTCGGTTTCTTCCTCACCGCGCATTCCAGCAACCTGATGATGCTCTGGCTGAGCGCGGGCGTGCTGGTTGGGCTTGCCGATGGCGCAGGCTACCTGCTGACGCTGTCCAACTGCGTGAAGTGGTTCCCGGAGCGTAAAGGTCTGATTTCCGCCTTTGCCATCGGTTCATACGGCCTTGGCAGTCTTGGTTTCAAATATATCGATACCCATCTGCTGGCGACCTACGGTCTGGAAAACACCTTTATGATCTGGGGGGCGATTGTGATGGTGATGATTCTGTTCGGCGCCACGCTGATGAAAGATGCACCGGCTCACGAAGCCCAGTCCATCAACGGCGTGACCGAAAACGACTTTACTCTGGCAGAGTCCATGCGTAAGCCGCAGTACTGGATGCTGGCAGTGATGTTTCTGACCGCCTGCATGAGCGGCCTGTATGTGATTGGCGTGGCGAAAGATATCGCTCAGGGCATGGTGCATTTAGATGCGGTTTCTGCTGCCAATGCGGTAACAGTGATAGCGATTGCTAACCTGAGCGGCCGCTTGGTGCTGGGCATCCTCTCCGATAAGATTGCACGTATCCGCGTTATCACCATCGGCCAGGTTATTTCGCTGGTGGGGATGGCGGCGCTGCTGTTTGCTCCGCTTACCGAAGCAACATTCTTTGCGGCTATCGCCTGTGTTGCCTTTAACTTCGGCGGTACTATCACCGTTTACCCATCGCTGGTGAGCGAGTTCTTTGGCCTGAATAATCTGACCAAAAACTACGGCGTGATTTACCTGGGCTTCGGTATCGGCAGCCTCGGTGGTTCCATCATCGCTTCACTGTTCGGCGGCTTCTACATCACCTTCTGCGTTATCTTCGCGCTGCTGATTCTGTCTCTGGCCCTTTCCACCACTATTCGTCAGCCAGCCCGTGAAGAAGCGCAGACAGAGCACGAACACGCTCACGCCTGATAGCGCGCCATAAGCTGCGAAAACCATGCCGCCGGGACGTTATACGGCGGCATCATTAATTGTGATATCCCCTGTTCGACTATCCCTTCCGCCTGCGCTTTTAACTTTTCATTTCCCTGAGTCATTACCGCGAGCTGCAGCCTTTTCTCAATGAGGTAAACGCGGGCAAAATGCGGGTCATATTTTAGAATCCCTCGCGTGTTATCAATGATGTCGGCAAGTTTAACGGTTTGCGCATCAGGGCTTGCCTGCGCGGTATGCAGAAAATGGGCGCGTTTACGGCTGGCGCGGTTGGTTCCGGGAAGCTGTTCGGGATTGGTGAGCATGGCGACCAGGGCAGCAACCTCCGGTCCGAAACGTTCGTCAATGTCGAGAATCGTTGTGTCGGTATCTTCTACGGTGTCATGCAGCCATGCGGCAGCCAGTACCTCTTCGGCGCTGGTCACGCTGCGCACCAGTTCCACCACCGCGGCAGGGTGAACGATGTAAGGTTCGAAAGTATATTTGCGCCGCTGCTCGCTGGCGGCATGCGCTTTGCTGGCGAAACGACGGGCGCGCTCTTCTAAGGTCTGCATGGTGATCCCTGCGATTGCCGTAACTATTCAACCCAATGTTGTAAACGTATCGTGATATTTGTACCAGCAGTATGTAAAGAACATGCTGGAACTTTATTTTGGGCGATACATTTCCCGGCCCCTGTGCTCTACTACGCGGCGCGGGTCTTACTTATGACCTATGCCTAAGAATCGTCCCGATTCGTTAGCTATTTTCTACCGTTCAGAACTCTGCTTCATCCAGGAGGTCTGAATAGTCTTTGAGAAGCTGTATTCGCTTTATTTCGGACAACCTGAATGAATTATATTAAATCGATGACCCAGCAGAAATTATGCTTTCTGTTAGCGGTATACATCGGCCTGTTTCTGAACATCTCGGTTTTTTATCACCGTTTTGATGGCTTACTGCACGGCTTTAACGGCTGGAAGCTGTTCGCTGCTGGTGCAGAAATTTGCGCTACGGTATTGGTCACTTTCTTCCTGCTTCGCGTGCTCTCTTTGTTTGGCCGCCTCGGCTGGCGCATTCTGACCTCGCTAATACTCGTTATCTCCGTCGCCGCCAGCTATTACATGACTTTCCTGAACGTGGTGATCGGCTATGGGATCATCGCCTCGGTCATGACTACGGATATCGACCTTTCTAAAGAGGTAGTGGGCTTTCACTTTGTTCTGTGGATGGTGCTGGTCAGCATCTTGCCGCTGGTGCTCATCTGGAGCAATACCTGCCGCTATACCTTGTTAAAACAGCTGCGCACGCGTGGACACCGCGTGAAAAGCGTGGCTATCGTCCTGCTCGCAGGGCTAATGGTATGGGCGCCGCTGCGTTTCCTCGATAAACAGCAAAATCGAATCGAAAAGCGTTCCACCGTCGATATGCCAAGCTACGGCGGCGTGGTGGCTAACTCCTATCTGCCGTCTAACTGGGTCTCTGCGCTTGGCTTGTTTGCCTGGGCGCAGATGGACGAGTCTACCGATAACAGCTCGCTGATGAACCCGGCGAAGAAATTCACCTATGTTGCGCCGAAGGACATTGATGATACCTATATGGTGTTCATTATTGGCGAAACGACGCGCTGGGACCACATGGGTATTCTGGGCTACGACCGTGATACCACGCCTAAACTGTCTAAGGAAAAGAACCTGGTCGCGTTCCGCGGCGAGTCCTGCGATACCGCAACCAAGCTCTCCCTGCGCTGTATGTTCGTGCGAGAGGGCGGGGCGGAAGAGAATCCTCAGCGTACCTTAAAAGAGCAGAACGTCTTTGCGGTGCTTAAGCAGCTCGGCTTTTCGTCCAGCCTCTACGCGATGCAGAGCGAAATGTGGTTTTACGGTAACACCATGGCGGACAACATCGCCTACCGCGAGCAGATCGCAGCCGAGCCGCGCAACAGCGGCAAGCAGGTTGATGACATGCTGCTGGTAGAAGAGATGAAACGCTCTCTCGCGGATCACCCTAATGGTAAACACCTGGTTGTACTGCATACTAAAGGCTCGCACTTCTCTTACGTCCAGCGTTATCCGCGCAGCTTTGCGAAGTGGACCCCGGAGTGCGTGAGCATCGATAAAGAGTGCAGCAAAGAGCAGCTGATTAACGCCTTCGATAACTCAGTGCTGTATACCGATACGGTTATCTCCGACGTTATCAACCAGCTGCGCGACAAGCGCGCGATTATCTTTTATGCCTCGGACCACGGTGAATCCATTAACGAGCGTCAGCACCTGCACGGTACGCCGCGTAAAATGGCACCGCCAGAGCAGTTCCGCGTACCGCTGATTGTCTGGGCATCCGATAAGTATCTGGAGGATCCTGACCGCGCCCGCTCCTTCGAGCATATGAAAGAGCAGGCGGCGATGAAGATCCCGCACCGTCATGTAGAGCTGTATGACACAATCATGGGCTGCCTGGGTTACACCTCGCCGGACGGCGGGATTAACGAAAATAATGACTGGTGCCACGTGCCCCAGAAGGCCAGTCAGTAACATTGAGGACACAATCGCTGGCTTTTAAAGCAGTTGGTTGGGATTTTTAAGTTAAGGGATTGACGGCTAAAACGGTGCGCAGTAAGATGCGCTCCGCATTCGGCGAGTAGCGCAGCTTGGTAGCGCAACTGGTTTGGGACCAGTGGGTCGGAGGTTCGAATCCTCTCTCGCCGACCACATTCAAGAAAACCTGCTTCGGCAGGTTTTTTTACGCCTGTAATTTATAGAGGATGAGAACCTCCGAAGGAGGTTTGAGCCGAGCGCAGCGAGACAACGTTGCTTTAGCAACGGATCGTATAGCATGGCGCGAATCACTAACCCTCTTACCGCAACAGAAGCGCGCGCGGTGCGTCCGACTGAAAAGGAATACACCTTACAGGACGGTAACGGGCTTTATTTTCTCGTTAAATCTATGGGCGCGAAAATCTGGCGAATTAACTATGTGCGCCCCGGCGATAAAAAGCGTGCGCTGGTCAGTTTCGGCTCGCTGGATGATGTGACGCTGGCGGAGGCCCGTAAGCGCCGCGACGAATACCGCGCCATGGTCGCCGCAGGTATTGACCCACAACACCACCAGCAAAAGCAACGTGAATCCGAACAATTACGGCGGGGGCATATGGTGCTGGCAAACCGTCACGACTGGCAGTTGTTTATTGAAGTGACGGGCGAAGGCGGCAGCGGGAAAAGTGTGTTCACGGCGATAGCCTCAATGCTGGCAGGCACTCCCAACACCGCCAGCGGCAATATGCGCTCACTCGACGAAGCCAGAGGTCGGGCACAGATTGTCGGAAAAAGCCTGATTATTCTCCCTGACCAGCCGAAATATACCGGAGAGGGCACCGGGATTAAGGCCATCACGGGCGGCGACCCGGTAGAGACTGACGGCAAATATGAGAAGCAGTACACCACCATTCTAAGGGCGGTGATACTGGCGACCAATAATGAACCAATGATATTCACCGAACGCAACGGCGGCATTGCGCGGCGGCGCGTTATCTTCCCGTTTGATAACCTGGTGAGCGAGAAGGACAAAGACCAGCAACTGACCGACAAAATCGCGAAGGAACTCCCGGTTATCATTCGCCGCCTGTTGTCCACGTTCAGCGACCCGGAGACCGCCCACCGGCTTTTAACTGAGCAGCGCGATTCTGTGGAAGCGCTCGCCATTAAGCGCGGCACAGACCCGGTGATTGACCTGTGCGCGGCGTTGTATTTCATGAGCGAGCCGAAAGGCATGATGATGGGCGGCGGCACGTGGTCAGGCCAGCCAGAGTCGAAAGTTTATCTCTATCACTGCTATCTGGCCTTTATGGACTATCACAACCTCGGCAAACCGCTGTCCGTGGAAAAGTTTTCCCGCGCGGTCAGGCAGGCCGCAAAGGAATACCGGGCGGTCTATCTGACCCGAAAAATCAACGGCAGGACACAGACTAACGTCAACCTGAACGAACAGGCAGACGAATTTCTGCCCCGCGCCTGGGGCTGTGATGTGCCGGATGCTGGCCCCCATGCTTAAGGTTTACCCCTGCCTTACGTCTACACCTCTACCAGAAAGGTCACCACACCAGAGAGGGCGAGGCTTACAGGCAGGTAGAGGTAACTATAATTACCTCTACCTTACGTCTACTTACGACTACCACCAGCTGGAAAAGCCCTGAAAATCAGGTAGAGGTAAGTAGATATAAGATAGACGTATAAAACCAAACGTCTACCTGGTTAATTGGCTGTAATTAAAGGGAAAAAATAGTATTCTGGCCGCTGGTAGAGGTGTAGCCCTCCACAACGGCAAAAAGATTTACAGGGGTGGGCTTGTCAGGAGATAAACAAATGAAAATTATACTGATAACAGAAAACCACCAGTTGGGGCTGGTGGTTTTTCGTTTACAGGGCAAGAGATTACGCGCAGCGGAAAATGATCTCAAGAGGATCTTTTTGAGATCCTACTATTTCATTCGAAGTAACTTGTCATAATCGGGAGCTCTGCCACTTATGTTCTCCGAACTACCATCCGGATATGTGGCAATAACTTTTCCGCGAGATGAATCTGATGTTTGAAGTTTTACTACCTTATTCAAATATAAAACTGGTTCAATTTTTATATTCCTACTATCAGTAACTCTATAATATCTATTCCATTTGTCGTATTTTTCATCCCCTGCAAAGAGGTCTAGATCTGTCTCACTAATTGAACGATATACATATTCCATCGGGAAAAATTCAGTTTTAAAGATTAGGTCACCACTCACAGGGGTTGGTTTTCCTTTTCCAAACGCGCTCCCGTATCCCTCATCATCAAAATCAAAGACATAGTTTGCAGCAGTAACATCTTTTCCCTGAGCCAGATCTGAGCTTCTGGATACCTGAATCCCGACCCGAACACCGCTGAGTGTCCAGCCACATTGTGTGCCTCCATCAAGAGCAATACGGGCTTTACGAAGGCCGCTATTATCCGGGGGACTGAGTGGAATCCGTATTGGATTAAACCCACGAATGGTACGAACATGTGACTCGGTCGTGGGATCATAATCTTTACGCCTACAACTCTCCGAGCGATACAGTACATCCACTGGCAGAGCCTCCGTCTCCGGAGGCAGTTTTACCGCCACAGTCACCCATTCAGTATTGCCCGGAGGACTCAGGGTGTAGTCTGGGCGGCTGGCGCAGCCACTAAGGGGTAACAGTGCCAAAAGTGGCAGCAGCCCTGCCATAGCATTAACGAGACGATTCAATTTCTTCCTCCGCGACAGATTTAAAACGAACCAGCGCATTCTCTCCGCCCGGCAACTTTCGGGTTTGATCCAGCGTACTGCCCAGCATATCCTGGAGTGCCAGGAACATCCGGTTACGCTTCATCTCTTCCGGGGGGGCATCCTTGCCGTATTGTGTCATCTGCTGCCTGAAATCTTCGCGGTATACTTTCCGTTGGAGTTCCAGCTCCGGCCAGGCTGATTCCAGCAACTGATTGTTCAGGAACGGCAGATACTCCCCGGCCATCGAGTGGCGGAAGGGATTCGGCGCATGATCCATCAGTGGGTTGGTATTCCGTGGGAAAATCTTCTGAATATCTGCGACCGGAAACTCCCGGACAAACGCCTCCTGAGCCGCTTTCGCCTCTTCGTTTTCGGTCTCGGCCAGTGACGGGACAAGGAACAGTTTGATTTTATACTGCTGACTGTAGCGAAGCCGACGGCAGGTATGGCTGTTCATCGTATTACATTCTTCATAGGAGCCGGTCTGAGTGGTACGGAAGAACACAACCGGTTTACCGTGATGCCAGAAATGCTCTCCGACATATGCCCCAGCCATCTGTGCCGGTAGCTCTGCTGTCAGCGTCCAGAAAAAACCCAGCGTACTGCCAAGAGGCCCGAACTTATCGTACAGCCAGTTATCCAGATTGGCGTCAAAAGGCACCGTGGTGATCACATCACTGTCGTTGACGTGCCGGTAATGGGTTATCTGGTACAGATTCCCGACGGCATCAGCGGTAAAGGTGCGCGGCATTCCGTAGGTGTAGAGTATTGGCGAAAATCCCTTCATCTCCGCCGCATACGTCAGCCCCAGTGCTCCGCCCAGACTGTGCCCGACAATAAACAGTTTTTTCCCGCCATCAGTTATTCTTTTTATTTCTTTAAAATCATCCCCGAACCGCTCCTTCGCCAGATGATATGCATCCAGAAAACCGCCATGGATACATCCGGCCTTAGCCAGTTCGGGAGGACAGGGCTGTGGCGAATAGGAGCCATCAGTCAGCCAGTCAGGTACTTCCTGTGTACCTCGCCATGCCACAATCACATGGGAACCATTTTCCACATAAAAAAGCTGTGTACTGTCCAGCAGCGGCCGGGATTTCCCTTTCTCATCAGCGCGCCTGGAATCCAGAAATTCTGCGGTGCTGTAGCGCTCACGGAACGGAACATCCACGACCAGCGCATGGGGGTACGCCGGGAATTCTTCATGTTTTGGCGTACAGGATAAATCAAGACATTTGCGTTTGAAAAAATCCTCCACCATCTCTTTATCCGCGTAGGCCATATCCGCCATAACGCCGAGATTGTAACCGTTCGCCAGCGAGTAATCCTTCGTGTCATGCAGGACCAGCGACCACGCCCGGAACGGGCAGATTTCGATAACGTGGCGCTTTTCGAGCGCCTCCCGCGCGATTTCCGTACCTTTCAAATCCTTCCCGGTCGGAAAATGAAACTTTGGCGGCTCTTTATCCGTCCAGCCCTCAATCTCGGGCATCCTGTCGCACAGTTCGCCGATGGTGGCATAGTGATGCACATAACCGTGCTGCCCGGCGCTAAGTTGCACATTCGAGCGCCATTTTGGGTCACGGGTCTCCGGTTTAAAGATGTTATTGCTTACCGGCTGAGAGTTCGGGTTCCTGCTGAGTCCCAGCGGACGCTGCTCCATCTCATCAGTCAGTTGCTGGCCGTCAACCTTCACATCAACCGTTACCCAGTAAAGGTCATCGAAACGGACCAGCCCCTGACTGTCGGTGATACCAGCAGGTGGGTTAGGTGGAGGCGTGGGGTTGAAGTCATAGCCGCGACGTTTAGCTACAGCCACTTCCTCAGCCGAGGCAAGCGGGCGGTACTCCAGCCACACGTTCAGCCCGGAAACGGGCTTGTTATTCTCGTCTACAAACTGAAGTTCCAGCCAGTATTTGTGGGGCTCCCCACGACAGATAACGACTTTCCCTTTGGGCCTGATGCTGGTGACGGTCGTATTGTCGCCGATGATTTCCATAGCCATGCCATTGTCCTTGCACTTAAAATGGTTAAACAATGCCCATCATACATCGCGTGAGACTTAACCAAAATTCCCTCGCAGGAATAATATGTTACTGAAAATGGCGTACTCTTAATTCAGACCTTTTGTGTAAAAATTTTGCCCAGGTACCATAACGAAGGGGAAAAAAAACATCGTGTTAATGACTAAAGCTGACTACGCCCGGCATAAAGGCGTAAGCCCTCAGACCGTCTACGACTGGATAGCCAGAGGCGAGCTTGTGCTGGTGGGCGGTAAAATTGACGCAGGCGCGACAGACCAGAAAGCGACAACACAGTTTGTCATTCCTGATGCATGGGCGGATGAAGACAAGAAAGTTAATATCTCTCCCAAAGCCGTGATGCACTCACGCGATGATGATTATTCACAGGAGGGCTACCAGCCTCTTGCCGTGGATACAGAACAGGCTGCCGCAATGGTGCTGACGTTCGATGATGCATACCCACCAGCCGCAACGTATGACGAATTACAGGCCCGCATCCTGGATGCGTCTGACGCGCTGGGACTTGAGATAAGCACGCTGCCCATACTGCACCCGTCGCTGAGGGGCGCTGTACTGGATGCAAAGCGCTATAGCCTACCGCCTGTACCTCAATCTGCGTTATGCCTGTCAGAACGAAACCCCGAAAGACTGCCAGTGGCGCCGGATGTGCAATGAACGCTACGCCGTATGGGGTGAAGGCGAACCGGGTATAAAATACTTCTTTATTATCTCGCGCCTTTTTCCGCCTCCCTATGGAAAATGACGCTTCCATCGCTCATTCCCCGTCTTTAATTGATTTTGTGACATATTCCATCGTTTTTTGTTATGAAAGACGGCGGTTTTTTGCGTCGTTGCTTATGTTTGCCGCCAGCATGATTCGCTGTTCTGGACGCAGATCACAAAATAAATCGGTTATATATTCAGCATCCGGCAAGAATTTTTTTAAAATGTGCGCAACCGATTACCGCTATCGGTTGCAAATTAGGCAGTGTAATATTCTGGCAACAAGCCGGTAGCATAAATTTCCCTGCTGGAAATAGCCCGGCGCGCTTTTTTTAAACTTTGTTTGCCGTTTCGCACCCCTGTTGTAAATCCCCGCTACCTGTATTGACGTTTTACCGATCTGTTGACAGATTGTAGGGCGTGAGGGGCACTTTATGGACAGCCCGCACTACCACACAGCTCTCCAGAAGCATGGAATCCCTGGCCTCACCACTCGCCTCCGGGCACACCGTACAGACCGCAAACAAATAACAAAGGTCTCACGGATAAAAACAACACATCTCACATTGGAGCGGAAGAATGAGTATTTCCTTGAAGAAGTCAGGGATGCTGAAATTTGGTCTGAGCCTCGTCGCTTTGACCGTAGCAGCCAGCGTTCAGGCTAAAACCCTCGTCTATTGTTCAGAAGGCTCGCCTGAAGGTTTTAACCCACAGCTGTTCACCTCTGGTACCACTTACGATGCCAGCTCGGTGCCAATCTATAACCGTCTGGTAGAGTTCAAAATCGGCACTACCGAAATCGTCCCTGGCCTCGCTGAAAAGTGGGAAGTGAGCGAAGACGGTAAAACCTATACCTTCCACCTGCGCAAAGGCGTGAAGTGGCAGGACAACAAAGAATTCAAACCAACGCGTGACTTCAACGCCGACGACGTTGTGTTCTCCTTCGACCGCCAGAAAAATGCTCAGAACCCGTACCATAAAGTTTCTGGCGGCAGCTACGAATACTTCGAAGGTATGGGCCTGCCTGACCTGATCAGCGAAATCAAGAAAGTGGACGACAACACCGTTCAGTTCGTGCTGACCCGTCCTGAAGCGCCGTTCCTCGCGGACATGGCGATGGACTTCGCGTCTATCCTGTCCAAAGAGTATGCGGACAACATGATGAAAGCCGGCACGCCGGAAAAAACTGACCTGAACCCAATCGGTACCGGTCCGTTCCAGCTGCTGCAGTACCAGAAAGACTCCCGCATTCTGTATAAAGCGTTCCCGGGCTTCTGGGGCACCAAGCCGCAGATCGACCGTCTGGTCTTCTCCATCACGCCTGACGCCTCCGTGCGTTACGCCAAGCTGCAGAAAAACGAGTGCCAGGTTATGCCGTTCCCGAACCCGGCCGACATCGCCCGTATGAAGCAGGACAAAAACATCAACCTGATGGAGCAGGCTGGCCTGAACGTGGGCTACCTCTCTTTCAACACCGAGAAAAAGCCGTTTGACGACGTGAAAGTGCGTCAGGCGCTGACCTACGCGGTGAACAAAGAAGCGATCATTAAAGCGGTTTATCAGGGCGCGGGCACCGCGGCTAAAAACCTGATCCCACCAACCATGTGGGGCTACAACGATGACGTGAAGGATTACACCTACGATCCTGAAAAAGCTAAGGCGCTGCTGAAAGAGTCCGGCCACGCTGACGGCTTCACCGTCGACCTGTGGGCGATGCCCGTGCAGCGTCCGTACAACCCGAACGCTCGCCGCATGGCAGAAATGATTCAGGCTGACTGGGCGAAAGTGGGCGTAACCGCCAAAATCGTAACCTACGAGTGGGGCGAGTACCTGAAGCGCGCCAAAGCGGGTGAGCACCAGGCTGTGATGATGGGCTGGACCGGGGACAATGGTGATCCGGACAACTTCTTCGCGACCCTGTTCAGCTGTGCAGCGGCGAAAGACGGCTCCAACTACTCTCGCTGGTGCTACAAGCCGTTTGAAGATCTGATCCAGCCTGCTCGCGCAGCCGAAGATCACAACAAGCGTATCGAGCTGTATAAGCAGGCTCAGGTAGTGATGCATGACCAGGCTCCAGCGCTGATCGTTGCCCACTCCACCGTCTATGAGCCGGTGCGCAAAGAAGTGAAAGGCTACGTGGTCGACCCGTTGGGCAAACACCACTTTGAGAACGTGTCCGTAGAATAATAAGCACAATAGCCCCTCTCATTTTCCGCCCTGTGGAGTTGTAGGGTGGATAAGCGCCAGCGCCATCCAACGCTGAGGCCGTGGCAAAGAGGGGCGTATTATTTGTAATTTGTGAGCAATACAGACGGCGCGTTACCAGGCGCACCGTCACTACAGAGAATCCGGGTTATGTTGCAGTTCATTCTCCGACGTCTGGGATTAGTTATCCCCACGTTTATCGGTATTACCCTACTGACCTTCGCCTTCGTGCATATGATCCCCGGTGACCCGGTACTGATCATGGCCGGTGAGCGAGGCATCTCTCCTGCTCGTCATGCACAGCTGCTGGCAGAACTTGGCCTTGATAAGCCGATGTGGCAGCAGTACCTCCATTACGTCTGGGGCGTGATGCATGGCGATCTGGGCATCTCCTTAAAAAGCCGCCTCCCGGTCTGGGATGAGTTCGTACCGCGCTTTAAAGCGACGATGGAACTCGGAGTGTGCGCCATGATCTTCGCCGTTGCCGTGGGTATCCCGGTTGGCGTGCTGGCCGCCGTTAAGCGCGGTTCCGTTTTTGACCACACCGCGGTGGGCCTGGCCCTGACCGGCTACTCCATGCCGATTTTCTGGTGGGGGATGATGCTGATCATGCTGGTTTCGGTGTACTGGAACCTGACCCCGGTTTCCGGGCGCATAAGCGACACCGTCTTCCTCGACGACACCATGCCGCTCACCGGATTTATGCTGATAGACACGGCGATATGGGGGGAGCAGGGCGACTTTATCGACGCGCTGGCCCACATGGTGCTGCCTGCCGTCGTGCTCGGCACCATACCGCTGGCGGTTATCGTGCGTATGACACGTTCGGCGATGCTGGAAGTGCTGGGCGAGGATTACATCCGCACCGCTCGCGCCAAAGGTTTGACCCGCATGCGCGTTATCGTGGTTCACGCTCTGCGTAACGCCATGCTGCCCGTCGTCACCGTCATCGGCCTGCAGGTCGGTACCATGCTGGCCGGTGCGATCCTGACGGAAACTATCTTCTCCTGGCCCGGCCTTGGCCGCTGGCTGATTGACGCGTTGCAGCGTCGTGACTACCCGGTAGTGCAGGGCGGTGTCTTACTGGTGGCGACGATGATTATTCTCGTCAACCTGATAGTCGACCTGCTGTACGGCGTGGTGAACCCGCGTATCCGCCATAAGAAATAAGGGCCATCATGACGCAAATAACTCAACAAAAAGTGGTGGCGGCACCTAAGCCAATGACGCCGTTCCAGGAATTCTGGCACTACTTCAAACGTAATAAAGGCGCGGTTGTTGGCCTGGTGTATGTCACGGTGATGATTCTGATCGCCATCTTCGCCAACTTCATCTCGCCGCACGGCCCGGCTGAACAGTTCCGCGACGCGCTGCTGCACCCGCCGGTCTGGCAGGAAGGCGGCAGCTGGCAGTTTATCCTCGGTACCGATGACGTCGGCCGCGACATCATGGCCCGCCTGATGTACGGCGCGCGCCTGTCGCTGCTGGTCGGCTGCCTGGTGGTTGTGCTCTCGCTGGTGATGGGCGTGGTACTGGGTCTGATTGCCGGCTACTTCGGTGGCCTCATCGACAACATCATTATGCGCGTGGTCGACATTATGCTGGCGTTGCCAAGCCTGCTGCTGGCGCTGGTGTTGGTAGCGATCTTTGGCCCGTCGATTGTTAACGCCTCGCTGGCACTGACGTTCGTTGCCCTGCCGCACTATGTGCGACTGACGCGCGGCGCGGTGCTGGTGGAAGTAAACCGCGACTACGTGACGGCATCCCGCGTGGCGGGCGCAAGCCCGATGCGCCAGATGTTTATCAACATTCTGCCGAACTGCCTCGCACCGCTTATCGTGCAGGCCTCGCTTGGCTTCTCTAATGCCATTCTCGACATGGCCGCCCTTGGCTTTCTTGGCATGGGTGCGCAGCCGCCGACGCCGGAGTGGGGCACCATGCTCTCCGACGTGCTGCAGTTCGCGCAAAGCGCCTGGTGGGTTGTGACCTTCCCGGGTCTGGCAATCCTGCTGACGGTGCTGGCATTTAACCTGATGGGTGACGGGCTGCGTGACGCGCTCGATCCTAAACTGAAGCAGTAAGAGGCTCGAGATGGCGTTATTGAATGTAGATAAATTATCGGTGCATTTCGGCGACGAAGGCACCCCGTTCCGTGCCGTTGACCGCATCAGTTACAACGTTAGCCAGGGCGAAGTCGTGGGTATCGTGGGCGAGTCCGGCTCCGGCAAGTCCGTTAGCTCGCTGGCAATTATGGGGCTGATTGACTATCCCGGCCGCGTCATGGCCGAGAAGCTGGAATTTAACGGTCGGGACCTGCAAAAGATCTCTGAGAAGGAGCGTCGCAACCTGGTTGGTGCAGAAGTAGCGATGATCTTCCAGGATCCGATGACCAGCCTGAACCCGTGCTACACCGTTGGTTTTCAGATCATGGAAGCCATCAAGGTGCACCAGGGCGGCAACAAAAAAACGCGCGTTCAGCGCGCAATCGATCTGCTGAACCTGGTAGGCATTCCCGATGCGGCATCACGTCTGGACGTCTATCCGCACCAGCTTTCGGGCGGCATGAGCCAGCGCGTAATGATCGCCATGGCGATTGCCTGTCGGCCTAAGCTGCTGATTGCCGATGAGCCAACCACCGCGCTGGATGTGACCATCCAGGCGCAAATCATCGAGCTGTTACTGGAGCTGCAGCAAAAAGAGAACATGGCGCTGATTTTAATCACCCATGACCTGGCGCTGGTGGCGGAAGCGGCGCACAAAATCATCGTGATGTATGCAGGCCAGGTGGTGGAAACGGGCGAAGCGAAGGATATCTTCCGCGCGCCGCGCCATCCGTACACCCAAGCCCTGCTGCGCGCGCTGCCGGAGTTTGCGCAGGATAAAGCTCGTCTGGCCTCGCTGCCGGGCGTGGTGCCGGGCAAGTACGACCGCCCGAACGGCTGCCTGCTCAACCCGCGCTGCCCGTATGCAACTGACCGCTGCCGCGCAGAAGAACCAGAACTGAACCTTGTGGACAATGGGCGCCAGTCCAAGTGCCACTATCCCCTCGACGATGCCGGGAGGCCAACGCTATGAGTACCGAACAGGCCACCGCGCAACCGCTGCTGCGGGCCATCGATTTAAAGAAACACTACCCGGTTAAGAAGGGCATCTTCGGGCAGGAACGCCTGGTGAAGGCGCTGGACGGCGTGTCGTTTGAGCTGGAGCGCGGTAAAACGCTGGCGGTGGTGGGCGAGTCCGGCTGCGGGAAATCCACCCTGGGCCGCCTGCTGACGATGATCGAAATCCCGACCGGTGGCGAGCTGTACTATCAGGGCCAGGATCTGCTGGTGCCGGACGTTACGGCTGAAAAGCTCAGGCGTCAGAAAATCCAGATTGTCTTCCAGAACCCGTACGGCTCTCTGAACCCGCGCAAGAAAGTAGGGCAGATTCTGGAAGAGCCGCTGCAAATCAACTCGAACCTGAGCAAAGCCGAGCGCCGTGAAAAAGCGCTGGCGATGATGGCGAAGGTGGGGCTGAAAACCGAGCATTACGATCGTTACCCGCACATGTTCTCCGGCGGTCAGCGCCAGCGTATCGCTATCGCCCGTGGTCTGATGTTAGATCCGGACGTGGTGATTGCCGATGAGCCAGTTTCCGCGCTGGACGTGTCGGTGCGCGCGCAGGTGCTGAACCTGATGATGGATTTGCAGCAGGATATGGGGCTGTCATACGTGTTCATCTCCCACGATCTGTCCGTGGTAGAGCACATCGCCGACGAAGTGATGGTGATGTACCTGGGCCGCTGCGTAGAGAAGGGCACGAAAGACCAGATCTTCTCTAACCCGCGTCACCCGTACACCCAGGCACTGCTTTCCGCGACCCCACGTCTGAACCCGGACGACCGCCGTGAACGTATCAAGCTGACCGGCGAGCTGCCAAGCCCGCTGAACCCGCCGCCGGGCTGCGCCTTCAACGCCCGCTGCCGCCGCCGCTTCGGTCCCTGCACCCAGCTGCAGCCGCAGCTCAAGGAGTACGGCGGCCAGCTGGTCGCCTGCTTCGCCGTTGACCAGGATGAGAACGGGGAAATCCGTTAAATAAAAAGCCGGGAATTATCCCGGCTTTCTTATTTGTAGGGCGGATAAGCCTGCGTCATCCGACACTATAATTTTCTCCCATCCTTATCCAGATTCCAGCAATGCGGTGATACCGCACCTCTCCACCGCAAAACGCTATTGTTCACCCACGGAAACAGTGAAATCGTGTTTGATGGATTTATCGCTTTTGCAGGTCTGCGTAGATTGTGATCCCTGTCACTTCCGCGCCCGGTGCGCGGATCGCGCTTCTACCTGAGATGAGCGTTACTATGCTGAATAATAAAGATAAACCTGCACTGACATCGTGGATGGCCGTTTTTTCCCTGACCGTTGCCTGCTTCGTGATGGTTACCACCGAATTCCTGCCTATCGGCCTGCTGACCAATATAGCGCCTTCGCTGGGCGTGAGTACGGGTACGGCGGGGCTGATGGTCACCACGCCGGGGATTGTTGCCGCCGTCGCCGCTCCCGTGCTTAGCCTGATTTCGGGACGTCTCGACAGGCGCTGGCTGATGATTGGGCTGTCCGCGCTGCTGGTGGTCTCTAATCTTATCTCCGCCGTGGCCGTGAATTTCCCGATGATGCTGCTGGGCCGCGTGCTGCTCGGCGTTTGCGTGGGGGGATTCTGGTCCTTTTCGATGAACTACGGGCGTCATCTTGTGCACGAAGCCAGCCAGGGGCGGGCCGTGGCGCTGATTATCAGCGGCGTGTCCGTAGGCGCGGTTTGTGGTGTACCTGCCGGGGCGTTGATCGGCGATCTGTTCGGCTGGCGCGCGGCGTTCTTCGGCAGCGCGGCCCTTGCAGTCGGCGTGTTCATTGCCCAGCTGCGTCTGTTAACCCCCGTGCCGCCATCCCGCCCCGTCACGCCGCAGGATCTGCTGCTGCCGTTCCGCCTGCCGATGGCACGCATTGGCCTGATCGCCATCGTGCTGCTGTTTGTCGGGCATTTCGCCGCCTACACCTACCTGCGCCCTCTGTTGCAGCAGGTGTTTGTGCTGAGTCCCTCGGCGATATCCGTGCAGCTGCTGGCCTACGGTGCCGTGGGGCTGCTGGGTACGTTTGCCGGGGAGCGCCTGGCGGCGCATAGCCTGCGCGCCACGTTTATCCTGGTCGCTGCCATGCTGGCGAGCATTTTGATTGTTTCCCCGTTCCTGAGCGGCCTGCCGGGCGCCACGCTGATGGTGCTGGTCTGGGGCCTGGCGTTCGGTGCGGTGCCCGTCTGTGCGACAAACTGGATGTTCGAACATGTGCCGCAGGCTCCCGAAGCCGGGCAGGCGCTGCTGGTCTGCGTTATCCAGATTGCGCTGGCTTCCGGTGCGCTGCTGGGCGGTGAAGTGGTCGACTGGCAGGGCGTGAGCAGCGCGATGCTGTTCGGCGGGGCGCTGATTCTTTCCGCCGCGCTGGTGTTCGGCCTCTCCTTGCGCACCAGCCTGATTAGCGCTAAACAGTCATAACGATTATTCCTTCCGATAAACAGTCCCGGGCAGTATCCGGGGCTGCCACTGAGAGCGCTATGGATCATCATTTACAGGCAATACGCGTTTTTAACCGCGTGGTGGAGACGGGCGGTTTTACCCGCGCGGCGGACTCTCTGCGCATGCCGAAAGCCACCGTCACTAAGCTGATTCAGAACCTGGAAGATCATCTGCAAACCAAGCTTTTTCAGCGCACCACGCGGAGCGTATCGGTGACGCCGGAAGGGGAGTGCTATTACCGCCGCACGGTGAAGTGGCTCGCCGACCTGGAGCAGATGGAAGGCTGCATGACCGAATCCCAGAGCGCGCCGCAGGGCGTACTGCGGATAGACGTGGGCGGAGGAACGGCAAAGCACGTTTTGCTGCCAGCGTTGAGGGAGTTTCTTGAGCGCTATCCGCAGATTCAGATAGACCTCGGCGTGGGCGACCGCAATATCGACCTGATTAACGACAGCGCGGACTGCGTGATCCGCAGCGGCCCGCTTGCCGACTCTACGCTGATTGCCCGCCGCTTGTTCGAGCTGAAATGGGTGACCTGCGCCTCCCCTGACTACCTCGCCCGCTACGGCACCCCAAAACATCCCGCTGAACTGGAGCAGGGCTACCCGCTGACCCACTATCGCCATGCGGTAAATGACCGCGTGCTGCCGCTGCGCTTTGTCGACCGGGGAAAAACGATGGAGCTGCTTTATCGCTATCAGGTCAGCGTCAACGAGGGCAGCGCGCTGCTGGCCTCGGCGCTGGCGGGGCTGGGGATAATCCAGACGCTGAGGTTTATGGCCGAGCCTCATCTGCGAAGCGGCGAGCTGGTCAGCGTGCTCGGCGACTGGCTGCCGCCGGGGGAAAATATGTTCCTGGTTTATCCTTCCAACCGCCACCTGAGCGCCAAGCTGCGGGTGTTTATCGAATGGGCGGTGGAGCGGTTTAAGTGAAGGGAGGATAAAAAACGGATGGCATTGCGCCATCCGTTTTTGTTTCAGCATTACTGCGGGTAAGGCACCCAGTCGCCGCCGTTGAGGCGCACATAAGGTTTGTTCTGATACTGAATCACTATCGCGTTCGAGTTCTCAGACACCGGCGCGGTCTGCGGCAGGTTCTTCGTCAGGGCATCCCAGTCCACCTGGTCGGCTACGAAGTTCTTGCCGTCGACGGAGCGGGCGACCAGCTCGGACACCGCCAGCATGCTGCTTGGCTGAGTGATTTCAATGGCGTCACCATCGTGCGGCGCCTTCATGCCGACGAATTTGATGCCGACCGGCACGTGGGTAATGTCCGGGCTTGGAATATCGCGCAGGCCGGAGACCTGCATTTTATCGCCTTTCAGCGCTGCACCGTGTTCCGGCACAATCACCACCATCACTTTACGGCCCGATTTCTCCAGAGTCGTCAGGAACGCATCCAGTTCGTCAAACAGCTTCTGGGCGCGGACTTTGTAGTCTGCGGTTTTGCTGTTGCCCGGGAAGTGGTTGCCGTCGTGCAGCGGCAGCAGGTTATAGAAGGTTGCGCTACGGGTATTTGGCTCGCGTTCTTTGCCTTCCATCCAGCGGTTCAGCACGGCCGTATCGTCGTAGACCGGGGAGTTATCAAACGACAGCAGGCCGGTCGGCAACCCTTTCTGATCCATCAGCGGCGACTGCATGCCGCCATATTCGCGCACTTCTTTAAGGAAGTCACCGAACACGCCGTTGTGGTCCATCATCAGGTGCTGGCTGAAGCCAAGCTTGGCCAGATTTTCAAAGAGGTAGCACTGGCTGCCTTCCGGCGAGTAGAGATTTTTGTGCGACGGCTGTCCGCAGCTGGCGCGCAGCAGGCGAATCGCCGCCGGACCGCTGTAGGAGGTTGCCGAGTTAAAGTTCTTGAACAGAATATCAAAGTGCTTCCAAAGCGGATGATCGCTCAGGCCCGCGGCGTCAATATCTGACCAGGAGAGCGAGCAGATGTTGATCACCAGCAGCTCAAACGGCTGTGAATCCGCAGGCAGCGAGGTCGGGAAGGTGGTCACGCGCTTTGCTTCGGCTGCGTAGAAGCTGTTCAGCCAGGCGGTCAGGTTCTGAGTGGTTGGCGGAGCGGTCTGGGCCGGAATATCGCCAGGCACCGGAGCGATGGCAGCGCCGGTTTCTGTCGCGGCGGCGGTCGCGCCCGCCGTAGCCGCTGCTGGCGCCTGCGCTGCGCTCGGAAATAGCGAAATAGCTGGACCAGCGATGGTCAGCACGTTCAGCCAGATAAGCGCGGCCACCACAAACACGGTTACACGGATCCACTGGGAAAGGAACAGCCAGGCAACAAGCAGCACGAAGGTGGCACCGACCATCTCCCAGTTGATAAAGCGTGTTACCAGGTCAATCAGGTAGTCCATGCTGAAGCCAGCCAGCTGCGAGCCCTGGCTCATGATGCTTTCCGGGCCGGGTAGCCAGGTATCGTGCCAGAAAAGGCCAATCCCCACGGGCAGTGCAATCCAGTTGCGCAGACGGTGGAGCTTGAGGCTCGGCAGCGGGAAGAGCAGAAAAGCGACGAACACCAGGTTGGCCAGCGGGTGGAAATTCAGGTAGCCCGTCCACAGCAGGCCGAACTTCAGCAGATAGTAGAAGTTCCAGCCACCGAGGCCGCGCCAGGATTGCCACAAGGGGGCTGACGGAGATCCCGCCGGTACTTTTTTAGTCATGTCGATGGTCTGCCTTGACAGAAGTGCGGCGCAGCGTGCCGGCTGGCTTCACGTAACGTGGTTTCAGGAATAAAAGTCGAATCGTTGCCGTCAGGCGTGGCAGCCAGCGATGGCTCACGTAGCCAAACGGGATAAAGACTATCGCGCACAGGGCGATGAGCTGCAGGATATCGGTCAGGTTCATGGTTATTCCGCTGGTTCCTGGTTTGCCGCTTTAAGGAGCGTGGTCGGTACGGCGATGCGTCGCACGGCCTGGCTGTTATGTTTTACCCGGCGTGCCTCGCTAATTTCCAGCGAGACGTCCAGCGGTTTGTTCCACTTTTCCGGGTTCATGGCCTGCATCTGCACGATTTCGGCGGAAATCTGGTTATCTTCATACCACACCATGCGGTTGGAAAAGATATCGCCCGCAGGCAGAGGGAAGATGTGGCTCAGCGCGATATCCAGGTCGTTAATACGGCAGAACGGTAAAAACAGCGTGATGCGGTTTTCGCTGATGGTCATGATGTCACCCAGGCGGTTAGGGCGGCACAGCGTCAGCGCCTGTTCGGCCCGCAGGCCAGGAACCGGACGCAGGGCGACCATCACGCCTTTGCCATCCTGCGGCAGCAGGGTGTTGTTCATCAGTGCGACAACCGCATTGCAGAAGACGTCCCACGGCTGATAGCCGCGCAGCTTAAGCGGCTGCATCTGTTCAATAAGCAGGTTGATATCTTCCGGCACGTGACGGCTGAACTGCTGGCCCTGAATGCTTTCAATCATCGTCAGGCTGCGGGAGAGCGGTGCGTTCCAGGGAATAATCAGCGTTGCGCCACACCCCAGCAGCAGCCGCTCGTCCGTGGCGCGCAGGCTGGCATTATTTTCTCTGACGACAATTTTCATTGCGCTGCCGCGCTGGCGGCGCAGGGTGTGGATCTGGTGGGCCAGATCATCAATTTGGTTATTTTTGGCCAACGAGAAGATGACCGTAGACGCCTGCGCGCTGCGCGCCGCCTCAAACAGGGCATCGTTAGTGTTGAACAGCTGCCAGTATTCGGAGAGCGGCGGTGCCCCTTCGAGGATGGCGCTGTGGCTGAGGATCTGCTTTTCGTCGCTGCGCGGCTGCAGGTCGGCGTCTGCTGTTTCCACTAGCCGCCACTCCTCGTTCTGCCACTGTAGATCGAGCTGCTGCTGGGCGCTGACACCCTTCTCGTTGCACCAGAAGGAGACGTCGTAGCGGCAAATGTCTCCCTGATAGCGCATCGTCGCGAGGCCGTTAAGGATCCTGTGCTCGCTAACCAATAAAGAGCGTTGTTTATCGCTTTTATTTCCGGTATTAAGCAATAAGATGCTGCATTTATAGCGCTGGGTCCATTTTGCAAGGTCCTGCAACCATTGACGCAGTTCTTCAGCAGATATATTTTCCCAGGATTGTTCAGAAAGTAGCAAAATAAAGAAATAATGCTCCGGATTGAGGCTACACATCAAATCGCGGCGCATATATTTTAGACCATCTTTTGAGGCCGGCATGCTAAAAAGGCGAATTTTCTCGGGACCGTGATTATCATCCAATTTAACTATTTTGTGGGGTTTAATTCCCTGGGTGACTACCGCCACTTTAGCCCGCCTGTCATGGGCTGCAACCGTTTGATTTATAAGTTTTACAGCATCATCATGACGATCAACGTTGAGCCACCAAACCCCACCGGCTGGCATGTGTCGCAATTCGTCCCACAAAGAACGGATGCCGACCGAAAATATGGGTTCCATGGCGTCCCCTTGATGAAAAATTAGTATGTATGTCAGTTTACTAGCGAAAGCCTGGAAATAAACCTAACATTGAAAATAAACAGCATCGGTTTTAGCATTGTAAATCAATTTTCGTTTTCCGAACATTTGCCAGTATCCTTGTCACGGGTACGGTTAAGGAACATTAGTCATAATGCGTGAAAAAGAAGCTGAAGATGTTCAGGAGACGCCGCTTGCCTATGCTTTCCAGAATGATTTTTTAGCACTCAGCAAAGCTTTCTCCTTGCCGGAAATAGATTATACCGATATATCAGCGCGGGAACAGTTGGCGACGGCGCTCAAACGTTGGCCTTTGCTGGCAGAATTAACGCAACAATAGGGAGTGAGCCTGATGGCGATCATTGGGTTACAGGGGTTGCGTGGTGGCGTGGGAACCACCTCTATCACCGCAGCGCTTGGCTGGTCTTTACAACAATTAGGTGAATCAGTTCTGGTAGTGGATGCCTCACCGGACAATTTGTTGCGTCTGTATTTTAATATTGAGTTCGCCGAAACGGGCGGCTGGGCGCGCGCGCTACTGGATAACCGCGACTGGCACGCTGCGGCGTGGAGCTATACCACGCATCTTGACGTTCTGCCTTTTGGGCAGTTGACCTGCGGCGAGCGTCAAACCTTTACCTCTCTTGAAAAAGCCCTCGGCTATTTCAGCAACGCGCTGGAAGAGTTAAAAGCCAGCGGCCGTTACCAGTGGATACTGGTGGATCTGCCGCACGGCTACGATCCGCTGACGCGTCAGTTATTAAGCCAGATTGATCACGTCATCACGGTTGTTAAGCCCGATACCAACTGCCATACGCGGCTGCATCAGCAGACGCTGCCGGCCGGTTCGCTGCTGCTGGTTAACTATCTTCTGGTGGCAAGCCAGCTGCAGGATGATATTTACCAGATCTGGCTGCAAAGCCAGCGCAGCATGATCCCGATTGTGCTACACCGGGATGAGGCGCTGCCGGAATCGGCGGCCAGCAAGCAGCCGGTGGGCGAGTACAGCCCGGACTCCCTGGTTGCCAATGAGATAATGACGCTTGCCAACTGGTGCCTGCTGCGCTTCTCGGCTAAAAGCCATGCCGGAGTGACTGAATGACCAGCCTGACTCAGTGGCTGCTGCTGCCTGCTGCGAGCGAGCGGCTTGGCGCGCGCTATAAGACATATCGTCGTCACGGCGCACCGCCGTTCAGCGCGGCGATTGGCTGTATCTGGCTGGCGCTGGCGTGGATGTTTTTCCCGCTTGAGAACGCCCGCTGGTCGCGCATCCGCACCCAGCACGCGAAGTTTTATCCCCATCTCAATCCGAACCGCCCTCGTCCGCTGGATGCGTTTCGTTATCTCGTGCAAAGCGTCTGGCTGCTGGTTGCCACCCGTCCACATCGGCTTAGCATGTGGGATCGCTTCACCACCCTGAACAGAATTAAGGCTGTCCGCGCACGCTGGCATGCCTGGCTCGATAAAATGCCCGAGCGTTTTTCGGAGCAGACCAGTCACCTTAGCAAACAGAAAGAGCTGCGCCACCTGAGTAAAGGTCTGCGCCGCGTGCTGATAGGCGTGATCGTGATGTTCTCGTTTATTCTGGCGATCATGTGCGTGACCCAGCCGTTTAACCCGCTTTCCCAGTTCATCTTCCTGATGCTGCTGTGGGGCGTGGCGCTGCTGGTGCGCCGCATTCCCGGGCGCTTCGCCGCGCTGGTGCTTATCGTGCTGTCGCTGACCGTGTCGTGCCGCTATATCTGGTGGCGCTATACCTCGACGCTGAACTGGAACGATCCGGTCAGCCTGGTGTGCGGGCTGATTCTGCTGTTCGCGGAAACCTACGCCTGGCTGGTGCTGATCATGGGTTACTTCCAGATTGTCTGGCCGCTCAACCGCCAGCCGGTGCCGATGCCGAAAGATACCAGCACCTGGCCGGTAGTGGATATTTTTGTGCCGACCTATAACGAAGACTTAAGCGTGGTGAAGGGCACGATTTACGCCTCGCTGGGCATCGACTGGCCGAAAGACAAGCTGAACATCTGGATTCTGGATGACGGTGGCCGCGAGGTATTCCGTGAGTTTGCCGAACAGGTGGGCGTGAAATACATCGCCCGTACCACACATGAGCATGCCAAAGCCGGTAACATCAACAACGCCCTGAAGCACGCCACCGGCGAGTTCGTGGCGATTTTTGACTGCGACCACGTGCCGACACGCTCGTTCCTGCAGCTGACCATGGGCTGGTTCTTCAAAGAGAAAGAGCTGGCGATGATGCAGACGCCGCACCACTTCTTCTCGCCGGATCCTTTTGAACGCAATCTGGGGCGTTTCCGTAAAACCCCTAACGAAGGGACGCTGTTCTACGGGCTGGTGCAGGACGGAAACGACATGTGGGATGCCACCTTCTTCTGCGGCTCCTGCGCGGTTATTCGCCGTGAGCCGCTGGATGAGATTGGCGGTATTGCCGTAGAAACCGTGACCGAAGATGCCCATACCTCGCTGCGTTTACACAGACGGGGCTGGACGTCTGCCTATCTGCGTATCCCTCAGGCTGCGGGCCTGGCGACGGAAAGCCTTTCGGCGCACATCGGCCAGCGTATTCGCTGGGCGCGGGGAATGACGCAGATTTTCCGCCTCGATAACCCGCTGTTCGGCAAGGGGCTGAAGCTGGCGCAGCGTTTGTGCTACGCCAACGCCATGTTCCACTTCCTGTCCGGTATTCCACGGCTGATATTCCTGACCGCGCCGCTGGCGTTTCTGCTGCTTCATGCCTATATCATCTACGCGCCGGCGTTGAGTATCGCGCTGTTCGTACTGCCGCATATGATTCACGCAAGCCTGACGAACTCGAAAATTCAGGGGAAATACCGCCACTCGTTCTGGAGTGAAATTTACGAAACGGTGCTGGCCTGGTACATCGCCCAGCCGACGCTGGTGGCGCTGTTTAACCCGCACAAGGGCACGTTTAACGTGACGGCGAAGGGCGGCCTGGTGGAGAACGAATATGTCGACTGGGTGATCACCAAGCCGTATCTGTGGCTGGTGATGCTCAACCTGCTTGGCGTCGCGTTCGGCATCTGGCGCTTCTTCTACGGGCCTGAAAACGAGGCGCTGACCTGTATTGTGAGCATCGTGTGGGTGACCTATAACCTGATTATACTCGGCGGTGCCGTTGCGGTTTCGGTGGAAAGTAAGCAGGTTCGCCATTCCCACCGCGTTGAGATTCGTATGCCAGCGGCTGTCGCCCGCGAAGACGGTCACCTCTTCCCCTGCACCGTGCTGGATTATTCAGACGGTGGGGTAGGGATCAAACTTGACGGCTCCGCCAACGTGCTGGAAGGGCAGAAAGTGAACCTGCTGCTCAAACGCGGGCAGCAGGAGTTCTTCTTCCCGGCGCAGGTCGTGCGCGTCTTTGACGGTGAAGTTGGCCTGAAGCTCGTCGATATGACGACCCGACAGCATATTGATTTTATTCAATGTACGTTTGCCCGCGCGGATACATGGGCGCTATGGCAGGACAGTTTCCCGGAAGACAAGCCGCTGGAGAGTCTGCTGGACATCTTCAAGCTGGGCTTCAGGGGTTACCGACATCTGGCAGAGTTCGCTCCGCCATTACTGAAATTTATCTTCCACACCTTCACCCTGCTGGTGGACTGGATTGTGTCATTTATTCCGCGTAGCCCGGCGGAAACCCGAGCAGAACAGCGGACAGTGTCTGCATTGGCCCAACTTTGATGAAAACGCGATGAAAAGAAAACTATCCTGGTTATGTGCGGCGGCAATAGGGCTTAATGCCCTGCCGATGATGATGGCAAACGCTGCCGATCCGGCAACGCCAGCCGACCCTGCTGCCACCGCGGCGCCGACGGTTCCGGCCGTTGCGCCTGCTACGCAGGCCGTTGTTACGCCTGCGCCTGGCACGGCGGAAGCCATGACGCCTGCAACACCGCCGGAGGCGTCTTCTGTCGTGGGCCAGGTGATGCCTGGGGTTGCGGGGGCGAATGCTCCGGTCGTCGCTGAAAACACCCCTTCTCGCGACGTGAAGCTGAGCTTCGCGCAGATTGCGCCAGCGCCGGGCAACATGGTGCTGCGCGGCATGAACCCTAACGGTTCCGTTGAGTTCGGCATGCGCAGTGACGAAGTTGTCTCTAAGGCGATGCTGAACCTGGAGTACACGCCATCCCCGTCCCTGCTGCCCGTTGAATCACACCTGAAGGTTTATCTTAACGATGAGCTGATGGGCGTGCTGCCGGTGACCAAAGAGCAGCTGGGTAAGAAAATTACCGCCCATTTGCCTATCGATCCGCTGTATGTCACCGATTTTAACCGCGTACGCCTGCAGTTTGTCGGTCACTACCGCGACGTTTGCGAAAACCCGGGCAGCTCCACGCTGTGGATGGACGTCGGTCGTGGAAGCTCCCTGGATCTGACGTACATGAAGCTGCCTGTGCAGAACGATCTGTCGCACTTCCCGGTGCCGTTCTTTGATAGCAATGATAACCGTGCGTTGATGCTGCCGATGGTGTTTTCCGGCACGCCGGATGTCGAACAACAGCGTGCAGCCGGGATTATCGCCTCCTGGTTCGGCTCCCGCTCCGTCTGGCGTGGGCAGCAGTTCCCGGTGCTCTACAACCAGCTGCCAGAGCGTAACGGCATTGTGTTTGCCACCAACGATAAGCGCCCTGACTTCCTGCGTGACCATCCGCCGGTCAAAGCGCCTACCATCGAGATGATGTCGCACCCGGATAATCCGTACGTGAAGCTGCTGGTGATCTTTGGCCGTGACGATAAAGATCTGGTTCAGGCGGCAAAAGGCATCGCACAGGGTAACGTGCTGTTCCGCGGCAGCAGCGTCACTATCGATGAGGTGAAGCCGCTACTGCCCCGCAAGCCTTACGATGCGCCTAATTGGGTGCGTACCGACCGTCCGATTACCCTTGGCGAGCTGAAAAACTACGAGGAGCAGCTGCAGTCCAGCGGCCTCGAGCCAACGGCAATTAACATCACCATGAACCTGCCGCCGGACCTTTATCTGCTGCGCAGCAACGGTATCGATATGAACCTGAAATATCGCTATACCGCACCGCCAATGAAAGACAGCTCGCGCATGGATATCAGCCTGAACAACCAGTTCCTGCAATCCTTCAGCCTTGCGCCGAAAGATGCCGGTAACAAGCTGATGCTGCACCTGCCGGTGTTGCAGGGCCTGCTGGACGGCAAAACTGACGTGTCTATTCCGGCCCTGCGCCTGGGGGCGGCAAACCAGCTGCGCTTTGATTTCTCGTACACCAACCCAATGCCGGGCGGGACGCTGGAAAACTGTATTTCCTATCAGCCGGTGCAAAACCATGTGGTGGTGGATGACTCGTCAACCATCGACTTCTCTAGCTACTACCACTTTATCGCCATGCCGGATCTGCGTTCATTTGCCAACGCGGGCTTCCCGTTCAGCCGCATGGCTGACCTGTCTCAGACCATCGTGCTGGTGAATAAAGTGCCGAAGCCAGCGCAGGTGACCGCGATGCTGGATGCGCTGGGCTCTATTGGCTCCCAGACAGGCTTCCCAGGCATTAACGTCACGCTGACCGACGATGCCAGCACCGTGCAGGGCAAAGACGCGGATTTGATGATTATCGGCACTATTCCCGACAAGCTGAAGGACGATAAGCGCATTGACCTGCTGGTGGACGCGGCGAAGAGCTGGGTGAAAACGCCAATGCGCGAGTCCGCTCTGCAAAGCGTAATGACAGATAAGATCGACCGGGCTGCGGATGCGCAAACCACCGTCTCTTCCAGCGGCCCGATGGCGGCCATCGTCGGCTTCCAGTCGCCGTATAACGACCAGCGTAGCGTGGTGGCCCTGCTGGCGGACAGCCCGCGTGGCTATGAGCTGCTGAGCACTGCGATGAACGACAGCGGCAAACGGGCGGCCATGTCCGGTTCGGTTGCGGTTATTCGTGAGTCCGGCGTCAACGGCATCCGCGTTGGTGATATCTACTACGTCGGGCATCTGCCGTGGTATGAGCGCCTGTGGTATGCGCTTTCTACCCACCCGGTGCTGCTGGCCTTCCTGGCCGCAGTGAGCGTCGTGCTGCTGGCGTGGGTGCTGTGGAGAATTCTGCGTATTCTGAGCCGTCGTCGTATCGACCCGGATGACGAGTAAATTATGAAACTGCGGATGGGGATGCTGATGACAGGCCTGTTATTAGCATCCGTCACCGGGCGGGCCGCCTGTGAATGGCCCGCCTGGCAAGGCTTTAAACAAGCGTACGTCAGTGACGAAGGGCGGGTTATCGATCCGAGCAGCGAGCGGAAGATAACCACCTCCGAAGGGCAAAGCTACGGCATGTTCTTCGCGCTGGCCGCCAACGACAAGCCTGCCTTTGCAAAGCTGCTGGGCTGGACGGAAAACAATCTTGCCCAGGGCTCCCTGAAAGACCACCTCCCGGCCTGGGAGTGGGGCCGCAAAGACGACAACACCTGGACCGTGCTGGACAGCAACTCCGCCAGCGACGCAGATATGTGGATTGTCTGGAGCCTGCTTGAAGCAGGGCGGCTGTGGAACAAGCCGGACTACACGCGGCTGGGCCAGAGCCTGTTAAAGCGGGTGGCGAAAGAGGAAGTGGCGAAAGTGCCGGGCCTCGGCAATATGCTGCTGCCGGGCAAATACGGCTTTAACCATGCTCCCGAATGGCGCTTCAACCCAAGCTATCTGCCGCCCCAGGTGTTAAGCCGCGTCAAGCGCTACAAAGGCCCGTGGAAATCAATGGTCAAAACCAACCGGCGCCTGCTGCTGGAAACTTCCCCGAAAGGCTTCGCACCGGACTGGGTGAACTGGGTAGAAGGTAAGGGCTGGCAGATGAAGCCCGGCGAGCCGCTGGTGGGCAGCTATGACGCGATCCGCGTTTATCTGTGGGCAGGCATGATGGCGGACAGCGATCCTGACAAAACCGTGCTGCTCAGGCGCTGGCAGCCAATGGCGCAGATGACCGCTGACAGCGGCCTGCCGCCGGAGCACGTTGCCGTCGTGACCGGCGAGCGCAAGGGCGATGGCCCGGTCGGATTTTCCGCTTCGCTGCTGCCGTTCTTACAGGGCGATAAAGCCGCGCTCGACGTCCAGCGCAAGCGGGTTGTGGACAACCAGCCGCAGAGCGACGCCTATTTTAACTCTGTATTAACGCTCTTTGGTCAGGGATGGGACCAGAAACATTTTCGATTTAACGCTCAGGGTGAGCTACTCCCGAACTGGGGCAAGGCATGCGCAAATTCTCAATAAATATTCTTAGCTTATCGCTTGGCCTGGTGCTGTTGCCCCTGACCGCATCTGCCGTCACGCCCCAGCAGCAGCTGCTGGAGCAGGTGCGGCTGGGGGAAGCCAGCAAACGTGAGGATTTGGTACGCCAGTCCCTGTACCGTCTTGAGCTGATGGACCCGAATAACCCGGATGTCATCGCAGCGCGCATGCGTTATCTGCTGCGTCAGGGCGATCATGCTGGCGCGAAGAAACAGCTGGAGCGGCTGGCTGAGCTGGCCCCGTCCTCTTCTGCCTACCAGCAGGCGACGACCACGATGTCGCTTTCCACGCCGGAAGGGCGTCAGCAGCTGCAGCAGGCACGGCTGCTTGCCACAACGGGTCACACAGCCGAAGCCGCAGCCGCCTACGAGAAAATTTTTAACGGTAATCCTCCGGCAGGCGATATGGCAGTAGAGTACTGGACGCTGATGGCGAAAGAACCCGCCCGCCGCGGGCAGGCCATCGACAAACTTAAAGCGCTGAATATCTCAAGCCCTGGCAACGCTCAGCTGCGCGGCAACCTTGCGCGCCTGCTGTTTGCTGACGGTCGCAGGGAAGAAGGGTATGCGGTACTTGAACAGATGGCGAAGGCGAGCAACAGCCGCCAGGACGCCGCCGATCTTTGGTATGCGCAAATCAGCGCTATGCCAGTAAGCGAGGCGAGCGTCGCCGCGCTGCAGCGCTTCCTCAGCGTCTTTAGCGAAGGCGAAAAAGCCGATACCGCCCGTGCGGCGCTGGTCGAACAGCAAAACAAACTCGCTGATCCTGCGTTTAAAGCCCGTGCTGAGGGCCTTGCTGCCCTTAGCGCCGGAACGGCGGGCAAAGCCATTCCTCAACTGCAGGAGGCCGTGGCGGCCGATCACAGCGACAGCGAAGCCGTTGGCGCGCTGGGCCAGGCTTATTCGCAGCAGGGCAACCGCGCGAAGGCCGTGCAGCAGTTTGAAAAAGCGATCAAGATGGATCCCGAGAGCGACAACCGGGGTAAATGGGACAGCCTGCTGAAAACCAACCGCTACTGGCTGCTCATTGAACAGGGTGATGCCCAGCTTAAGGCTAACAACCCTGACGGCGCACAGCTGAAGTACCAGCAGGCGCGCAGCGTGGATAACACGGACAGCTATGCGGTGCTTGGCCTTGGGGATGCCGCGGTTGCGAAGAAAGACGACGCCACCGCCGAACGCTATTACCAGCAGGCTTTACGCATGGACAGCGGCAATACCAACGCGGTGCGCGGGCTGGCTAACATCTATCGCCGCCAGTCTCCTGAACGTGCCACGGCATTTATTCAGGGGCTTTCCGCCAGCCAGCGCCGCAGCATAGACGATATTGAGCGCAGCCTTGAAGGCGATCGTCTGGAGCAGGAAGCCACCGCGCTGGAAAGCCAGGCGCAGTGGGCGCGGGCCGCAGAAGTTCAGCGCCAGCGCCTGAAGCTGGACCCTGAAAGCGTGTGGATAACCTATCGTCTGAGCAAAGATTTGAGCGCGGCGGGCAGCCGCAGCGAGGCGGACTCCCTGATGCGCGGCCTGGCCCAGCGCCGTCCGACGGACCCGGAGCAGGTCTACGCCAACGGGCTTTATCTGTCTGGCAACAACCAGGAAGAGGCCGCGCTGAGCCACCTGAACACGCTGCCGCGCAGCCAGTGGAATGACAATATCAACGAGCTGGCGGACCGCCTGCAAAGCAATCGCGTGCTGGAGACCGCCAACGCCCTGCGCGAAAGCGGCAAAGAAGACGAGGCCATTGCGCTGTTGCAACAGCAGCCGCAGTCGGATCGTATCGATCTCACGCTTGCCGACTGGGCGACCCAGCGGGGAGACAGCGCTACCGCCGTGCTCCAGTACGAACAAATTCTTAAGCGGGATGCGAATAACACCGATGCGCGCTTAGGCCTTGCCGAGGAATATGTCTCCCTGGGCAATAAGCAGCAGGCGCGCGACCAGCTATCACAGATGCAAAAAGCACCGGCCAGCGAGCCGCCGACGCTGAATACTGAACGTCGTGTGGCTAACGTGCAGGCCGCAACGGGCGACAACGCTCAGGCGCAGCAGACCTTCGCCCGAATTATCCCGGAAGCCAAAAGCCAGCCGCCTTCCATGGAGAGCGCGCTGGTGCTGCGTGACGCCGCCCGCTTCCAGGCGGACAGCGGCCAGCCGAAGCAGGCGTTTGAAACCTATAAAGACGCGATGGTTTCCGCAGGCGTGACCGATAAGCGCCCGACGGACAATGACACCTACACCCGCCTGACGCGTAACGATGCGAAGGACGACTGGCTGAAACGCGGCGTGAAAAGCGACGCCGCCGACCTCTATCGCCAGCAGGATGTGAACGTCACGCTGGACCACGACTACTGGGGGTCGAGCGGCACGCCGGGGTATTCTGACCTTCAGGCCCATACCACCATGCTGCAGCTCGATGCACCGCTCAGTGACGGGCGGATGTGGTTCCGTACCGACATCGTGAGTATGGACGCCGGGTCGTTCAGCAACGGCGGCTACAACGAGCGCTGGGGCACCTGTGACGACCACGGCTGTACCGGCAGCAACAGCCAGACGGCGAACGGCGCAAGCCTGGCCGTCGGCTGGAAAAATAAAACCTGGGAAGCGGATATCGGCACCACGCCGCTGGGGTTTGACGTGGTCGATGTGGTGGGTGGCGTCAGCTACAGCAACGATCTCGGCCCGGTGGGCTACACGCTGAACGCGCACCGTCGCCCTATCTCCAGCTCAATGCTGTCGTTTGCAGGCCAGCGCGATCCGAATACCGACACGGTCTGGGGCGGCGTGCGCGCCACGGGCGTGGGCATCAGCACCAGCTACGACAAAGGCGAAGCTAACGGCGTCTGGGCGAGCCTGAGCGCGGACACGCTGACCGGGAAAAACGTTGAGGACAACTGGCGGGCACGCTTCATGACGGGCTACTACCACAAGCTAATCAACGAGAATAACCGCCGCCTGACCGTTGGCCTGACCAACATGCTGTGGCACTACGACAAAGATCTCAGCGAATACTTCCTGGGCCAGGGCGGCTACTACAGCCCGCAGCAGTACGTTTCGTTCGCGGTGCCGGTTATCTGGCGCCAGCGCACGGAAAACTGGTCCTGGGAGCTGGGCGGCTCCGCGTCATGGTCCTACTCGAAATCGAAGGATGGCAAGCGCTACCCGATCTCAAGCCTGGTGCCGAATAACAGCCTGTACCCCGATCGCGACGACCCGTCCGCCGGCGGCAGCAGCAACGGCTTCGGCTATACCGCGCGGGCGCTGGTGGAGCGCAGGATTGACTCCCACTGGTCGATTGGCGCGGGGATAGACATTCAGCAGGCGAAGGACTACACCCCAAGCCACGCGCTGATCTATGTGCGCTACTCCATGGCTGGCTGGCAGGGCGATATGGATATGCCGCCGCAGCCGCTGGTGCCTTACGCGGATTATTAATTTTTGTCGGATGGTGCTGCGCTTAACCGAACCACGGAATGGGAGTTAAGTAGGGCAGTTAAGCGCAGCGTCATCCGCCGAAAGTAGATTAACAGATTGAACCGATTCTCCGCTGTCATCGCCTAAATGTGCTAACAATGCAGTATACTCAGGCCGCATAAGATAATGCTTAGACGGTCATGGAATCAGCGGAGAGTAAGCTTGCGAGTCAGTCGTTCCCTCACGATAAAACAAATGGCGATGGTGTCTGCCGTCGCCGTGGTCTTTATTTTCATTTTTATCGTCGTGCAGCTCTTCCACTTCGTGCAGCAAAGCCGCTACGACACCGCAAGCCAGATGGAAAAAATCGCCCATTCGGTGCGTTTACCCTTGTCCGAAGCCATTCTGAAGGCGGATATTCCGCAGGCGGAGGCCATTCTCAGCCAGATCCAACCTTCCGGCATCATCAGCCGGGCGGACGTGGTGCTGCCAAACCAGTTCCAGGCGCTGCGCAAAAGTTTCCTCCCGGAGCGGCAGATCCCGATGTGGATTGCCCGCCTGTTCGAGCTGCCGGTGCAGATCTCCCTGCCACTCTATTCCCTTGAGCGCCCGGCGAACCCGCAGCCGCTGGCCTATCTGGTGCTGCAGGCCGACTCCTGGCGGATGTACAAATTTATTATCAGCACCATTTCCACGCTGCTGACCACCTATCTGCTGCTGGCGCTGATCCTGTCGGTGGCGATCAGCTGGTCGATTAACCGGCTGATTATCCATCCGCTGCGCAAAATCGCCCGCGAGCTGGACGACCTCACCCCGCAGGAGGCCGGTGGCCATCAGCTGAAGCTGCCACCGCTGCACCACGATGACGAAATTGGCATGCTGGTTCGCAGCTACAACCGCAACCAGCAGATGACGTTCCGCAGGTACCAGACTGGCCAGGAGCAGCGCCGCCAGACGGAAGAGTACGATATTCTGTCCATGTTGGAGAATCACCGGCTGGCGCTCTGGCTCCAGCCGCAGGTCAATATGCGCAGTGGCGAAACGGTTAGCGCTGAAGCGCTGCTGCGGGTGCGGCAGCCGGACGGTGAATGGGGCCTGCCGGAGGGGCTTATCGAGCGGATTGAAGCCTGTGGGCTGATGGTGAACATCGGCACCTGGATCCTTGAAGAGTCCTGCCGTACGCTTTCGGCGTGGCAGAAGCGGGGCATTGCGATGCCGCTTTCCGTCAATCTGTCGGCCCTCCAGCTGCTGCATAAAGAGATGGTGCCGTCGCTGCTGGAGATGCTGGTGCGCTACCGTATCCAGCCGGGCACGCTGATCCTGGAAGTCACCGAGAGCCGCCGGATCGAAGACCCCGACGCGGCGGTCACCATTCTTCGCCCCCTGCGCAAAGCCGGGGTGCGTATTGCGCTGGACGATTTTGGAATGGGCTACGCCAGCCTGCGCCATCTGCACCATATGAAGGCGTTGCCCATCGACGTGCTGAAAATCGACAAGAGTTTTGTTGACGGCCTGCCGGAAGACGGCGAGATGGTCAGCGTGATCGTGTCGATGGCGAAAACCCTCGGCCTGAAGCTGGTGGCGGAAGGGGTTGAAAAGGCGGCGCAGCGGGACTGGCTGCTGGCGCGGGATGTGACCATAGCGCAGGGCTTTTTATTCTCGAAGGCGCTCTCGCCGGATGAATTTGAATCGCGCTATTTCTCGTCACCGACAGCGTAACGGCATTGTTGCAAATGTTATGGGCTGGCGCGAGTCAGCTCAATAATTTAACAATATTGTTTACAAATTAGCGCTGTATCACGTATCTGCACGTTCATGAGTGGTAATTTTTCCCCGCAGGCCGCACGGCTGGTCGCGGTGCTGCGGAATTTACCTCTCAAGGACACCCTATGAAACTCTTCAAAAGCCTCTATTTCCAGGTACTGACCGCTATCGCCGTCGGTATTCTGCTTGGTCATTTCTACCCGGAAATCGGCGCGCAGATGAAACCGCTGGGCGATGCCTTCGTTAAGCTTATCAAAATGATTATCGCTCCCGTCATCTTCTGTACCGTCGTCACCGGCATTGCGGGGATGGAAAGTATGAAGGCGGTGGGGCGCACCGGCGCCGTGGCACTGCTCTATTTCGAAGTGGTGAGTACCATTGCCCTGATTATCGGCCTCATCGTGGTCAATGTGCTGCAGCCGGGAGCGGGGATGAATGTAGACCCCGCGACGCTGGATGCGAAAGCGGTGGCAATGTATGCCGAGCAGGCGCAGCAGCAGGGGGTTGTCGCTTTCCTGCTTGATGTGATCCCCGGCAGCGTCATCGGCGCCTTTGCCAGCGGCAACATTTTGCAGGTGCTGCTGTTCGCCGTGCTGTTTGGCTTTGCCCTGCACCGTCTGGGGAACAAGGGCCAGCTGATCTTCAACGTGATTGAGAGCTTCTCGCAGGTCATCTTCGGCATCATCAACATGATCATGCGCCTGGCCCCGATTGGCGCGTTCGGCGCGATGGCCTTTACCATCGGCAAATACGGCGTCGGTTCGCTGGTGCAACTCGGCCAGCTGATTATCTGCTTCTATATCACCTGTATTCTGTTCGTGGTGGTGGTGCTGGGCTCGATTGCCCGCGCGACCGGCTTCAGCATCTTCAAGTTCATCCGCTACATTAAAGAAGAGCTGCTGATCGTGCTGGGAACCTCTTCTTCCGAGTCCGCGCTGCCGCGTATGCTCGATAAGATGGAAAAGCTGGGCTGCCGCAAGTCGGTGGTGGGGCTGGTTATTCCAACGGGCTATTCGTTCAACCTGGACGGCACCTCCATCTACCTGACGATGGCGGCGGTATTTATTGCCCAGGCCACCAACAGCCACATGGATATTTTCCACCAGATCACGCTGCTGGTCGTGCTGTTGCTTTCCTCAAAAGGGGCGGCGGGCGTAACGGGCAGCGGGTTTATCGTGCTGGCGGCCACCATCTCCGCCGTAGGCCATTTGCCGGTGGCCGGGCTGGCGCTGATCCTCGGCATCGACCGCTTTATGTCCGAAGCGCGCGCGCTGACCAACCTGGTCGGCAACGGCGTAGCGACGGTGGTGGTGGCGAAATGGGTCAAGCAGCTCGATGAGAAACAGCTCAAAGAGATGCTGGATAACAAACATTCTGCCAAAAAAGTGACCGAAGTCTCTTCATAACCTCTTCAATTGCCCGCAGCGACTTGCCCTTGCTGCGGGCGACTCGGCATAATCCCCTCATACTTATCTTTTTTATTCTTTAAAAGTGACGTTTGCGCGTATCCGCGGTCAAACGGAGTGGTGCTTTGTCGCCAGCGAAGGTCAGTTTTGCTAACACTGCGCCATCGTTACACTTTTTAACCAGGAATGTTTTCAGGGGTTCACATGCAGGGCACCAAAATTCGACTCTTAGCTGGCGGATTGCTGTTGGTCGCCGCCGCCGGTAACGTGCAGGCAGAAGCGCTACAGCCCGACCCGGCATGGCAGTCCGGCCAGCTGGCCAATGGTTTTCAGTGGCAGGTGCTCGCCACACCGCAGCGCCCAAGCGATCGTGTAGAAGTCCGACTGCTGGTGAATACCGGCTCCTTAACCGAGAGTACCCAGCAGAGCGGCTACAGCCACTTCATGCCGCGCCTGGCTTTGACCCAGCACGGCAGCCTGCAGCCGCTGCAGGTGCGCTCTTTATGGCAGCAAAGCACCGATCCGGCGCGTCCGCTGCCGCCGGTGGTTGTCTCCTATGACTTCACGCTGTTTAACCTCAGCCTGCCGAATAACCGCAATGATTTACTCAAAGAAGCGTTGACGTTTCTGGCGGACAGCAGCGGCAATATGGCGGTAACGCCTGAGACCGTGAACGCCGCGCTGCAAACCCAGGATAGGGTCGCCAGCTGGCCAATGGACACCCAGGACAGCTGGTGGCGCTACCGCCTGAAAGGCTCCACGCTGCTGGGCCACGACCCGGCGCAGGATTTAAAGCAGCCGGTGGATGTCGAACAGCTCAAGGCCTTTTATGAGAAATGGTACACCCCGGACGCGATGACCCTCATCGTGGTGGGCAACGTCGACAGCCGCAGCGTAGCGGAACAGATTAACAAGACTTTCGGCACGCTCAAGGGCAAGCGCCAAACCCCGGCCCCGGTGCCAACGCTCTCTCCGCTCAAACTTGAGCCGGTCAGCCTGATGACCAACAGCGTGCGCGAAGACCGCCTGTCGCTGATGTGGGACAACCCATGGCAGCCGATTCGTGATTCCGCGGCGCTCCTGCGCTACTGGCGTGCCGATCTTGCCCGCGAGGCGCTGTTCTGGCACGTGCAGCAGAACCTCAGCAAAAATAATCCTAAGGATCTGAATCTCAGCTTCGACTGCCGCGTGCTCTACCAGCGCGCCCAGTGCGGGATTAACATTGGTTCACCGAACGAAAACCTGAATGCTAACCTCTCCACCGTGGGCCGTGAACTGGTGCGCGTGCGCGATAAAGGGCTTTCCCAGCAGGAGTTTGATGCGCTGATAGCCCAGAAAAACGACGAGCTGACCAAGCTGTTTGCCACCTATGCCCGCACCGATACCGACGTGCTGATCAACCAGCGTTTGCGTTCGCTGCAGAATCAGGTGGTGGACATCGCGCCGGAGCAGTACCAGAAGCTGCGCCAGGACTTCCTGAGCAGCCTGACGCTGAATATGCTCAACCAGGACGTGCGCCAGCAGCTGTCCCAGGAGATGACCCTGGTGCTGCTGCAGCCGAAAGGCGAGCCGGAGTTCAACATGAAGGAGCTGCAGGCGACGTGGGATAAGGTGATGACGCCTGTCGCGGTGCAGCCGCTGACGGACAATCCTAAGCAGGACGTGTCGGATATACCTCCGGCCCAGTAGCCACTGCGGTGGATGACGCTAATGCTTATCCACCCTACGGTTTTGCGATCGTAGGGCGGATAAACGCAGTGTCATCCGCCGTATGGCATTGCACTTTTAGGAATAATAGCCCCGCGGTACTGAATCACGGTGCTGGCGGTTAAATGCCCGCGTTTGGCTGCCTCTTCGGCGCTGCCCCCGGTCAGGCGTACGGACAAATAGCCCGCGCTGAACGAATCCCCGGCGGCCGTCGTATCAACCACTTTCTCTTTCGGTAATTTCACCGCCGGAACCTCCAGCGTTGCTTCACCCTGAATGGCCACCAGGCAGGACTCTGCGCCGCGCTTGATGACCACTTCCTGCACGCCTGCGGCCTGAGTGCGGGCAATCACTTCTTCCGCTGGCTTCTCGCCCCACAGCAAATCTTCGTCGTCCAGCGTCAGGAAGGCAATATCGGTGCGGCTCAGCATCTGCTGATAGACCTTCTGCGTCTCTTCTTTGCTGCCCCACAGGCGCGGACGATAGTTGTTATCGAAGATCACTTTACAGCCGTTCGCACGGGCTTTTTCCAGCAGCGCCATCAGCTTCTCACGGCTGGCTGAATTAAGGATCGCGAGGCTGATACCGCTCAGGTAGAGATAGTCAAACTGAGCAAGCTCCGTGCAGATCGCTTCAGCCTGCTCGCTCTCGAGCCAGAAACGGGCCGCCGCTTCGTTGCGCCAGTAGTAGAAGGTGCGCTCGCCGCTGGCGTCCGTTTCGATGTAATAGAGGCCCGGCAGGCGGTGCTCCAGCCGCTGGGTGAGATCGGTGCGAACGTGTTCGTCGTGCCAGGCATCCAGCATCTGCTGGCTGAAGCTATCTTCGCCCAGCGCCGTCACGTAATGCACTTCCAGCTCCTCTTCGGGAACCTGACGGGCGATATAAACGGAGGTATTAAGGGTATCGCCGCCAAAGCCGCGGCTGACTTCCGCACCCTTTTGCGACAGTTCAATCATGCATTCGCCGATAACGGCAATTTTCCGGGTTGGCATAAGTAGGTAACCTGATTTTTTTAGAATTGCGGCTAGTTTGGGGGGCGACTAAAAATGAGTCAAACAATTTAAAACGACGTTTCGAAAAACTTTGAGCCAGGCCAATTTTCTCTCTTCACCGGTAAATTCTGCCAACAGGACGAACCACTGACGATGAACATAAAGTTATCAATCGTCACGCCGATAACCTTTCGACGGGCCATCTGAGTTATCAAGTCAAACAGGACGTACAGGATGAAGTTGAAGCAGATCACTCACCGGCTTAATACGGCTGAAGCGAGTATCGAAAGTTTGCAGGAACGGCGGTTTTGGTTGCAGTGTCAGCGGAAATATACCTTTCAGCCGATCTATAAAATCGACGGAACGCTGATGGCGGTAGAGCTGCTGACGGTGGTGACGCATCCGGGCGAGGAAGGCATGCGCATTCCACCGGATCGCTATTTCGCGTCCATCTCCACCTCCAGCCGCCTGAAGGTGATTGAGGAGCAGCTGCATCTGCTGGGGGAGTGGCAGGCGGTGTTCCTCGGCCACGGTATTCTCGCCTCGGTGAACGTGGACGGCCCAACGCTGATGGCGATGAAATATCACCAGCCGATTCTGGCGCTGATCGATAAGCTGCCGTGGGTACGCTTTGAACTGGTAGAACACATCACCCAGCCGCAGGCCGCTACCCTTGCGCGGATGCATGAGTTTGGCCCGCTGTGGCTGGATGATTTCGGCACCGGCATGGCGAACTTCTCGGCCCTAAGCGAAGTGCGCTATGACTACATCAAAGTTGCCCGCGACCTGTTTATCATGCTGCGAAAAAGTGAAGAGGGCCGCACGTTGTTTACCATGCTGCTGCAGCTGATGAACCGCTACTGCAAAGGTGTGATTGTCGAGGGTGTGGAAACAATCGACGAATGGCGTGACGTACAGGCTTCGCCAGCGGTGGCCGCCCAGGGCTATTTTCTGTCACGACCCGTGCCTTTTGAACACCTTGAAAACGTTTTGATTCGCCTTCCCTGATGCCGTTTTGGTGACCCTAAACTATCTTTAGTTAAGGCAAGTCACACAGGAAGGTGAAACACATGACAAGAACCGGCAAAATTATCAGTGCAGTCGTCGGGGTTTTATTGTTGTTGGTTGTGGTGGCAATCATCGTGATTGCGACGTTTGACTGGAACCGGCTCAAACCGACCATCAACCAAAAAGTCTCGACGGAGCTCAACCGCCCCTTCGCCATACGCGGGGATTTAGGGGTCGCGTGGGAGCGTAATAAAGAGGAAACCGGCTGGCGCAGCTGGGTGCCCTGGCCGCACGTTCATGCCGAAGATATTATTCTGGGTAATCCCCCGGAAATTCCTGAAGTCACCATGGTGCACCTGCCCCGCGTAGATGCCACTCTTGCGCCGCTGGCGCTGCTCACTAAAACCGTCTATATCCCGTGGATCAAGCTGGTGCAGCCTGATGCGCGGATCATCCGTCTTTCCGAAAAGACCAATAACTGGACGTTTAAGCTGGCGGGGGATGACAAAAAAGACCCGAACGCGCAGCCGTCCGCCTGGTCTTTCCGCATGGACAATATCCTGTTCGATAAAGGGCGCATCTCCGTTGACGATAAGGTCAGCAAGGCGGATATGGTGATCCTGGTCGACCCGCTAGGCAAACCTCTGCCGTTTAATGAAGTCTCCGGGGCGAAGCCAACCGGAAAAGACGCCGCGAAAGCGGGCGACTACGTGTTTGGCCTGAAGGTAAACGGGCGCTACAACGGCGAGCCAATCGAAGGGACGGGGAAAATCGGCGGCATGCTGGCGCTGCGCAGCGAAGGCGACACGGCCTTCCCGGTGCAGGCTGACGTTCGCTCCGGCAATTCCCGCGTCGTGCTTATCGGGACCGTGAACGACCCGATGAAAATGGGCGGCGTGGACCTGAGGCTGAAGTTCTCCGGCGACTCGCTGGGCAACCTCTACGATCTGACCGGCGTGCTGCTGCCGGATACGCCGCCGTTTGAAACGGACGGCCACCTGCTGGCGAAAATCGATACCGAAAAGGGTTCGGTCTTCCGCTATCTGAACTTCAACGGCCGCATTGGCGACAGCGATATCCACGGCTCGCTGACCTATTCGCAGGGCAAGCCGCGTCCGAAGCTTGAAGGCGACCTGGAGTCGAAACAGCTGCGGCTGGCAGATTTAGGGCCGCTGATTGGCGTGGATTCCGGCAAGGGCGCGCAGCAGAGCAAGAAATCCGAAGAGAAGAAGGGCGAGAAAACGGTTCAGCCTGCGGACAAAGTTCTGCCGTACGACCGTTTCGAAACGGATAAATGGGACGTGATGGACGCGGACGTGCGCTTCAAAGGCGGCCGCATCGAACACAGCGGCACCCTGCCGCTGAGCGATCTCTCTACGCACGTGATCCTGAAGAATGCCGACCTGCGCCTCCAGCCGCTGAAATTTGGCATGGCGGGGGGGACCATCAGCGCCAATATTCATCTGGAAGGGGATAAGAAGCCGATGCAGGGGCGGGCGGACATTCAGGCGCGCCGTCTGCAGCTTAAGCAGCTGATGCCAAAAGTAGAATCCATGCAGAAAACCCTCGGCGAGCTGAACGGCGATGCGGATCTTCGCGGCCAGGGCAACTCCATTGCAGCGCTGCTTGGCAGCAGTGACGGGAACCTCAAGCTGCTGATGAACGACGGGCTGATCAGCCGTAACCTGATGGAAATTGTTGGCCTTAACGTCGGGAACTACATCGTCGGGGCAATCTTTGGCGATGACGAGGTGCGCATCAACTGCGCCGCCGCGAACCTTGATTTACGCAACGGGGTGGCAACGCCGCGCATCTTCGCCTTTGATACCGAAAACGCGCTGATCAACGTGACGGGAACGACTAACTTCGCCAGCGAGCGGCTTGATCTGACCATCGACCCGGAGAGCAAAGGGATCCGCATCATGACCCTGCGCTCGCCGCTCTACGTGCGCGGCACGTTCAAAAATCCGGATGCGGGCGTGAAGCCCGGGCCGCTGATTGCCCGTGGCGCAGTCGCCGCCGCGCTGGCAACGCTGGTCACCCCGGCCGCCGCGCTGCTGGCGCTAGTCTCGCCGTCTGAAGGGGATGAAAACCAGTGCCGTAATATTCTGGGGCAGATGAAGAAGTGATATTGCTTAAATAATTTTTACGATCTAGATTCCCTTAAACACATGGACTCGTCATGTGTTTAAGGGAAAAGGAAAGGCCATGGAGCAAGGAAAGAAACCAGATCGTTGCATAAAACCATTTGTCGAATTGAAAAGTAAATACATAAAACAGCAACATTGGAAGGAACATAACCGTGAGGGGCTTCAGGAGCTAAACCGTATTACAGAGATAAGCGGGAACTTTGCGAATGAACACCGGAAATTTTGATGTTAGTAAACATACTCACAAAATAGAAAAGTAATAAATTTAATAGAGTATTTTTCATCAAGAATATGAAAAATAGTGTCGGAAGGCGCCAGGCTTTTCCGACCTACAATTTCACAAAGTATTAACTTATTACGTGAAATTATAGGGTGGAAAAGCGCTGGCGCCTTCCACCAAAAGGTTACAGCGACTGGTGACGAGTCTCTTTGGTCAGCAGCAGCGCAATCAGCGTCAAAACGGACATGCCCGCCAGATAGACACCGACGTAGAACAGGCCGTAGTTGGACTGCAGCCAGGTGGCGATATACGGCGCGACGGATGCGCCCAGAATCGACGCCACGTTATAAGAGAACGACGCACCGGTGTAGCGCACTTCCGTCGGGAAAAGCTCCGGCAGCAGCGCGCCCATCGGGCCGAACGTCAGGCCCATCAGGCTCAGGCCAATCAGCAGGAACGCCATCACCAGCGCTTCGCTCCCCGAGCCCAGCAGCGGCTGGAACAGGCAAAGCGCAAAGATAATCATCAGGCTGGTAATCACAATCATGCACTTGCGGCGGCCAAAGGCATCCGCCAGGTAGCCCGCAATCGGCACCATCACGCCAAACCCAATTACCGCCATCATCAGCATCCACAGCACGTCGTTGCGCGAGAAGCCCAGGCCCACCGGGATAGCGGCGGTGCTGTAGGTCATGGAATACACCGTCATGATATAGAACAGCGTGTAGGTGGCGAGCATGATAAACGTGCCCAGAATCGTCGCTTTCAGATGCTTGCTGAGCAGCGTGCCCATCGGCACTTTCACCTGCTTGCCCGCTTTGGCGATTTTGGCAAATACCGGCGTTTCATGCAGCGAGACGCGAACGTACAGGCCGATAATCACCAGCACCGCAGAGAGGATAAACGGCACGCGCCAGCCCCATGACATGAACTGTTCGTCGGTCAGCAGCCAGGAGAGCAGCAGGAAGGTGCCGTTGGCAAAGAAGAAGCCGATTGGCGCGCCGAGCTGCGGGAAGGAGCCATACAGCGCACGTTTACCCTTTGGCGCGTTCTCCGTTGCCAGCAACGCGGCACCGCCCCATTCCCCGCCCAGGCCAAGCCCCTGACCAAAGCGCGCCAGCGCCAGCAGCATCGGGGCCAGCACGCCGATAGTTTCATAGCCCGGCAGCAGGCCAATAATTACCGTGGAGACGCCCATGGTCAGCAGCGAGGCAACCAGCGTCACCTTGCGGCCCACGCGGTCGCCGAAGTGACCAAACAGCGCGGAGCCAATCGGGCGGGCGACGAAGGCGATGGCAAAGGTCGCCAGCGACTGTAGCGTGGCGGCCGTCGGGTCACCCTGTGGGAAGAAGATGTGCGGGAAGACAATCACCGCTGCGGTGGCATAGATATAGAAGTCGAAGAACTCAATGGCCGTGCCGACCAGAGAGGCAACGACCACTTTTCCCCGTGAGTTGACCGGCGTGCTCTCAGTCTCGGTATCGATAGATGTGGCAATAGATGCTTGCATAATTTTTTCTTATTTATATGGCGACGAAGGGCCATATTACGCACAGCAAAAGCCTGATTTCAACGCGGCAGGCGGCCCGGGCGTGCTCGAAAATTGGTCATAAAGCGAATAATTTTCATCCCGAGGTGGAAGCAGCTCATATATTCTTATATTCACTAATAAGGCAGATAATAAAGCTGCTTTTGGGTTAAATAAAAGTTACAGGCTGGATTTATGTTCTGGGGTGGCTGTCGGGGCTGGATACAATTTTGGTGGATTGTGCCTGCGCTTATCCACCCTGGATAATGCTGCGATTCGTAGGGGATAAGCGCAGGCGTCGTTCACCGATATGTTTCAAATACGTTATTTATGGGTTTTCCCGGGCATCCTCGGGTCGTCTTTGTACTCCGCCGTGGCAATCCACGCCGCGCAGAACAGCGTTAAGCGGGCGAAGAAATAGAAGAAAGCCATCAGCCCCAGCACGGAGCCAAAGGCCGCGCCGGATGGCGAGCTGACCAGTTTTGGCAGGCTGTAGGTCATGATGATTTTAATCACCTCAAAGCCGATGGCGGCAATAAACGTGCCGCGTATCAGCGCCTTTTTACGCGGGCGGTGGCGCGGCAGACGCCAGAAAATCCAGAAGAACAGCAGGTAGTTGGCGGCAATAGAAATGGCGAGGCCGATCAGGTGCCAGGCCGGTTTCAGCCACTCAATGCTGTCCAGATGCAGGAAACTAATGATGGTCGCCTGCGCCGAACCGGCAATCGACGTAATGGAAAGCGTGACGACCAGCGCCACCAGCAGGCCAATCAGCGAGATAAAATCGCGCAGATATTTCACCCAAAATTTTTCCTCGTCCTTTGGATTGCGCTCCCACCTGTCACGCGACTGTGCGCGCACCGCCTCGCGCAGATTTCCCATCCAGTTGATGCCTGAGTAAAGCGCAATCAGCAGGCCGACCAGCCCGACCGTGGTGCGCTGCTGCACGGCGGTATTAATAATATTCTTCAGCGTTGCCGCAAGCGTGGGGTCGCTGACGTTGGTGAAAATCTTGTTGAAGATATCCTGCAGCAGCGTCGGGTGAGAGGCGAGAACATACCCGCCAGCGGCGAAGGCCACCATCATGATGGGGATGAGCGACAGGAACGAGAAGTAGGTGATCGCCGCCCCGAACTGATTGCCCAGCCGGTCGTTGAAACGTTCGGCTGCGCGTATCAGATGGGCAAACATCGGTCGTCTGACCGTTTTGTTCACGGTATCAATGGTGTGGTTAACCGTCGCGTTGCTGGTCTTGATTTTTACCAGCGGGTCCGCGTTGTCCGGCTGTTCCGCAGGCGCGGCTGCGGGTTTGGGGTCCGTCTGAAACTGGGCGACCGGCTCGTAATCGAGCGAATCGGTAGGACGTTTTTCCTGATTATCCGGCATCAATGGTTCCTTATCTTTGGGCTGGACGTTAGGGAATTATAGCCCGAACGCTAATCGACATAGGATTTCATTGCCCCGGTGAGCCATTCCATAAACAAATGTACCCGCCGCGACAGGTTGCGGCGATGGGGATACAGCAGCGAAACGGGCAGGGGAGCCGCACGATACTGGGGCAGGATCTCAATGAGTTTTTTGCTTTTGAGGTGCTCTTTCAGGCCGATCCGCGGCGCCTGAATAATCCCCAGCCCGGCCAGACACGCGGCCTGGTACGTCTCCGTGCTGTTGACGGTGATCACCCCGCCGGTTTTTATCCACCGAGCTGATTTCTCCTCCCAGACCTCAAACCCCTGCGGGCGGGTGCCGAGATTGACGGCGTAATGCACCACGGCATGTGAGGCGAGATCCTCCAGTGAATCCGGGTAGCCGAAGCGCGCCAGATAGTCCGGGCTGGCACAGTTAACCTGCGTCAGTTTGCCAACCGGGCGTGCCACCAGACCTGAATCCTTCAGGTGTCCAACGCGTACCACGCAGTCAAAACCTTCCCGCACCACATCAACCAGCCTGTCGCTGCTACTTAGCTCCAGTTCAATCCCCGGATACTGCTGCAAAAAAGCCGGCAGTTTGTTCAACACCAGATTTCTGGCCAGCGACACGGGCATGTCCACGCGCAGACGTCCGCTGATGGTGGAGGGATCGTGCAAAAAAAGACCATCCAGCTCTTCAAGGTTGGCGAGCAGATCCCGACAGCGTTCGTAATAGACCATACCGTCCTGGGTTAACTGTACCCGGCGGGTGGTGCGATAGAGTAAACGTGTGCCCAGCGCGCTTTCCAGCGCCTGGATCTGCCGGGATACGCTACCTTTAGGTAGCCCGAGGGTGTCGGCGGCACGGGTAAAACTCTCCAGTTCAGCCACCCTGATGAACAGCTGCATTGCCTGTATTTTATCCACTAAAAACCACCATTGTTGTTTTAAATAAAACAGTGATGCGCATATAGCCATCTTTATTGATTTTTTAGCATCTAATAAGCTGTATCTCAATCACCATACAGCAACTAACGAGGCAAACTATGAAACAAACCATCGCAATAGTGACCGGCGGCAGCCGTGGGTTAGGGAAAAACGCCGCGCTGAAGCTGGCGGCCAGGGGCATTAATATTCTCCTCACCTATAACAGCAAGCAGCAAGAAGCGCAGGACGTTGTGCGTGAACTTGAGCTTAAAGGCGTGAAAGCGGTAGCCATTCCGCTGAACGTCGGCGAAAGCGCCAGCTTCGCGGCCTTTACGGCGGAAGTGAAACAGCAGCTGCATGATGTGTGGCAGCGCGACTCGTTTGATTATTTAGTAAACAACGCCGGTATTGGGCTGGACGCGTCGTACGAAAAAACGACGGAGGCGCAGTTCGATGAATTAATGAACATCCACCTGAAGGGGCCTTTCTTCCTGACTCAGCACCTGCTGCCGCTGATGAAAAACGGCGGGCGCATTCTGAACGTCTCCACGGGGCTGACCCGCTTCGCATTCCCTGGCAAGGCTGCATACGCCACCATGAAAGGGGCGATGGAAGTGCTGACGAAGTATCAGGCCAAAGAACTAGGCGAACGCGGTATCTCGGTAAATATCATTGCGCCGGGGGCGATTGCCACAGATTTTGGCGGCGGCGTCGTGCGGGATAATGAGCAGGTGCACAAGGCAATTGCGGAACATACCGCCCTGGGCCGCGTCGGCCAGCCGGATGATATCGGCGATGCTATTGCGGCAATTCTGAGCGATGAAATGGGCTGGGCCAACGCGCAGCGTATCGAGGTATCCGGCGGGATGATGCTGTAGGTTTGTTCCTCTCCCCTTCATGCGTCAGGGTGGGATATGCTAATTTGCTGGCATTTCGTTCACCCGTACGTCTGGCTATCTCTGCTGCCGTTGCGAACGGTGAACGTGCCAGGAGGTTTACCGCCGCAGGTGGCGATTTATTGCCGGGAGTCGGGAGCCCAGAGGGTGTGACGGCGAACACCCTATGGACGTTCACCGGTTCGGTAGCAACATATGCCATCTGATGCAAAGTGAACGGCACCTTCTCGATCTCGCCAGTAACTGTTTCAAAGATCTATATAAGAGACAGCCCTGCGGGGGAGCGAATAAAGCTCGCTACTGCTTCTGCAGGTGATCCACTTTCATCACGGCGGGCTTCTGCTTTTTATCCAGCGTGCCGTTAATAGCAACCAGCTGGTCGGGCTGTATGCTGCGGCCATCAAACACTGCCAGCGGGATGCTGACGTCCAGGGTGCCGCTCTTGTCTCTGAACTGGTACCGATCTTCCCCCGTTTTCTTAATCAGGTTACCGGTCAGCGAGACGCTGGCGCCGTCATGCATTGCCTTCGCCTGCACCACGGTCATCCCCTGCGCGTCTTCCATGCCGCGATAGCCTTTATCCATCGCATGCGGTGACGGTGGGGCGGCGTCCGTTTTTAGCCCACCCTGATCGTCGGCCAGTACAGAGCAGCTGAATAAGGCGGTGAATCCTGCAATAACCAGAACTTTCTTCATCGTTTCTCCTTAAGCTTGAGCTTTGGGTACACCCTTTAAGCCTGGCATAAGGTCGGAAAAACGTCTTTCTCTGGCCGGTTGTTAAAAAAGCGGCGCCGGAGATTAGCGCCGTCAGGCGTATTTATTTCCTGCGTGATAGGTCATCCGGCGTCAGTCCAATGTCTCTTAATTGTTCCTTACTCAGCTTCTGTAATGTGCGCTCCGTCTGGCGCAGCAGCCTTTTGTGCCGAAAATACTGGTAGATCATAATGAAGCCATAGAACGGTCTGCGAGCGCGGTTTTCTTCAAAGCCCATGATGTTTCTCCTCTGGTCGGTTCGAGGTTAATCATGCGCCGCCATACAATTTGCAGACAGATTCAAATATAACTTTTATTTAACATACAGAAGCGCTAAAACTTGAACTGAATGGTGCTCTGACCGGGAATCTGTACTGGTTATCGGCTCTGTATGGTTTAAAAAGAGGATACAGCATGACGCGCTACCAACATCTTGCCACTTTGCTGGCGGAACGCATCGAACAGGGGCTATACCGTAGCGGCGAGCGGCTGCCCTCGGTGCGCAGCCTGAGCAGCGAGCACGGCGTCAGTATCAGCACCGTTCAGCAGGCCTACCATCTTCTGGAGGATCGCCAGCTTATTTCACCCCAGCCGCGCTCCGGCTATTTCGTCACCCATCGCAAAGCCCAGCCTCCCGTCCCGCCTCTGACCCGTCCGGTACAGCGCCCCGTAGAAATCACCCAGTGGGATGCCGTGCTCGAACAGCTCTCGGCCAGGGAAGAGCGTGAAATGGTGCCGTTGGGCAGCGGCAATCCTGACGTCTCCCAGCCCACTATGAAACCGCTATGGCGAGAGCTTGGGCGCATTGCCCAGTATCAGAACCCTGAGCTGCTCGGCTACGACAGCCTTTACGGGATGCGCGCCCTGCGCCAGCAGATCTCCCGGCTGATGCTCGACAGCGGCTGCGTGGTCAACAGCGACGATATCCTCATCACCAACGGCTGCCACGAAGCGCTGTCCATTGCCATTCGCGCCGTGTGCGAGCCGGGCGATATCGTGGCCGTCGAGTCTCCGTCGTTTCACGGCACCATGCAGATGCTGCGCGCCTACGGCGTTAAGGTGGTCGAGATCCCCACCGACTCCGTCACCGGCATCAGCGTGGAGGCGCTGGAGCTGGCGCTCGAGCAGTGGCCGATCAAAGCGGTGATACTTGTCCCCACCTGTAATAACCCGCTCGGTTTTATCATGCCCGAAGCGCGCAAAAAGGCGGTGTTCTGCCTGGCCCAGCGCTTTGATATCGCGATTATCGAAGATGACGTGTACGGCGAGACGGCCTACGAATATCCGCGGCCTATGACCATCAAGTATCTGGATATCGACGGCCGCGTGCTGCTGTGCAGCTCTTTCTCCAAAACGCTCTCACCGGGGCTGCGCGTAGGCTGGATTGTGCCGGGGCGCTACCTTGACCGCGCTTTGCATACGAAATACATCGGTACGGGCAGCACGGGCACGATTGCACAATACGCGGTAGCTGAGTTTATCCGCAACGGCCATTACCATCGCCATCTGCGCCGCATGCGGCAGATTTACCATCGTAACCTTGAAGAGTTCACCTGCCGGGTGCGGCAATACTTCCCGTGTGGCATCTGCGTCAGCCGTCCGCAGGGGGGGTTTATCATGTGGGTGGAAATGCCGGAAAATATCGATCTGGTTCCCATCTGCTGCGCGCTGCGCGAGCAGGGCATTCAGATGGTGGCGGGATCGCTGCTGTCGGCCTCCGGAAAATATCGCAATTGTCTGCGTCTGAACTATGCTTTGCCGATCGATGCCGCCCTTGAAGCGGCGCTGCGCACAACGGGTGAGGCGCTGGGCCATGTGCTGGAAAACGCTTAGTTTTTCCTCGCTTATTCGGGCATAGATCCGGGTTAATGCGCGCTACACTCCTGTTTAATGGCGAAACTGCGCCCTGACCCTACAACCATAAAAATACCATCGTCGATGGATTGGCGCGGGCTGACCGCGTCAGGCGTTTTCACGCCGCTTACCTTATAAAGGATAATCATGACCAGCACCGCACAGCTGCTGACACGGGATAAGTTTGAGACTTGCCTGAGCGTGATACGTAAGGCGTCATTACAGATCCTCCCGCTTTTAAGAATTCGCGTTGCCGAAGGCAAGGACCCACAGTGGTTTTATCAGCAGCTTGAGCTGGCCCGCCAGGGGATAGGCAGCTGGGGAGCGGTGGCCCGGCGGCTCAATCTGAACGACGCTGAAATTTCGCAGTTCACCCTTTCTCTACGCCACCTCCAGCAGCTTGTTCCGCAGTATGAAAGCGGGCAGGAGGTCAGCGATAACCAGCTGATTGCCGCCCTGCGCTTTATTGGTTTTCTGGAGCTGGTGCGCAGTAAACAGCCGTTGCTGAGCTATTCAACCGAGCTGGCCGGGGAGGATGCGGGCCTGCAAAATACGGCGAAGCGGCAGATTCGCGCTCTTGAGCTGATGCTGCGCGGGGTGATTAACGGCGCCTGGGGGAGCCAGACGCAGCTGGTAAACCAGCTGAAAACGCAGTTCGGCGCGGAAAAAGTCAGGCGCTGGCTTAAAAACGCCGAGCGGGGCGATATTCTCAGCGGCATGCGCTTTGGCGAGCTGGCCCAGCTGCTGGTGGATAAAAAAGAGTTCGCCCGCCACTACGCCGCGCTTTATCAGACTTCGCCGCAGCTGAGCCTGTTTATCGATCGGCGTAAAACGCTGCAAACCTTCCTCGATGACGTCCGCCTGATCCGTAACGATCTTCTGGAGCAGCGCCCGTTAACCAGCGCACAGGCCACGCTGCTTGATAACTATTACTACGAGATAAGCGGTGCGATCCAGAAAGCCTGCGACGAAGGGCGTATGCCGGTGAATCCTCGCGCTCTGCTCTCCTGCGACGAAGACGAACTGGACGATTATATTACCCGCGCCCACAGACGGCATGAGGTGACGGGCGGCGACACGGAAGAGATCAAAGACGCCATCGAACGGCCGGACCTGCGTAATGCGGATAAGCAGCGGGACGTAGCCGATACCGCATCCGTTGCGCTGTGGGCCATGGTGGGGATAGGCGTTATCGGCATCGTGATATTTATCCTCACTATCGTGAACGATATGAACAGCGAGCCGCAGGATAACCGCACACCTCAGGTCACCGCGTCAGTAATGGCGGCGGAGCACGCCCCGGAAAACGTCAGCCCAAGGGATATGCTGGCGAATATGGGCATGACCTGGGATGAAAACAGCCTGCGTTCAGCCATTGCGCGCGGGGATTCGCGCATCATAAAGCTGTTTATGCAAGGGGGAATGAACTGGAAAGCCTCCTTCGCAGAGCCTGCCCTTGCCGCAGACTACCGGGAGGCATTGACCACCCTGCTTCAGTATCGCTCGCAGATGGACGAGCCGCGCCCGTGCCGCAGAATGATATCGACTATCGCGCAGGCGATGAACGACGGGCAGAGCCTGACGCCGAAGCGGGAGGAGTTTTTACAGGCATTTTGCAGCACGCCCGGGACGATAAAGCGGCAGAAGGAAGAGCTTGAAAGAGCGCTGCTGCGGCAGGCGGCGGCACAAAAACGCAGCGTCGGAGCTAAAGGGCAGGACGCCCCCGTGGATGACAGCGAAGTCCGCATCCAGCAGGCTATTTATAATGCGATTAAGTGAAAATCTGTTATAGGACGAGTAGAAACAGAAAAGCCAGGCGTCCCTGGCTTTTTGATGTGCTGGCGATTTATTAACGCATAGTCACAAACTCTTCCGAGCCGGTCGGGTGAATAGCAACCGTGTTGTCAAAGTCTTTCTTCGTTGCGCCCATTTTCAGCGCCACGGCGAAGCCCTGCAGCATTTCGTCCATGCCGTAGCCGATGCCGTGGATACCGACAATTTTCTCGTCTGCGCCCGCGCAGACCAGCTTCATGCGGCACGGCTGGCGGTGGGAGGTGATGGCAGTATACATCGCGGTGAAGGAGGATTTATAGACCTTAACGTTGTCATCGCCATACTGCTCGCGCGCCTGCGGTTCGGTCAGGCCCACGGTGCCGATTGGCGGATGGCTGAACACCACCGTTGGCACGTTGCTAAAGTCCAGATGCTCGTCCGGCTTGTTGTTGAACAGGCGCTCGGACAGGCGGCGGCCTGCGGCAACCGCAACCGGCGTCAGCTCAACGGCACCGGTGTTGTCGCCTACCGCGTAAATACCCGGCACGCTGGTGTTCTGGAATTTATCGACTTCGATGTAGCCTTTGGCGTTGGTTTTCACGCCGGTCACGGCCAGGTTGAAGTTGTCCGTTGCCGGTTCACGGCCAATCGCCCAGATCAGGCAGTCTACGGTTTCGCTGCGGCCATCTTCAAGCTCCAGCGTCAGGCTGCCGTCGGCATTCTTGATAACCGCTTTTGGCACGGCCTGGGTGTGCAGCGTTGGGCCTTCGGTGTTGATCACTTCCAGCAGCGTTTCAACGATCAGCGGGTCGAAGGTGCGCAGCGGCGCGTGCTTGCGCACGAACAGGTGCGTTTCAGAACCCAACGCGTTTACCACGCCTGCAATTTCTACGGCGATATAGCCCGCGCCCACAACCGCCACGCGTTTTGGCAGCGCTGGCAGCGCGAAGAAACCGTCTGAATCAATACCGTATTCCACGCCCGGAATATCCGTGTGGCTTGGGCGACCGCCGGTGGCAATCAGGATATGGTCAGCGGTAATCGTTTCGCCGTTCACTTCCACGGTTTGCGCATCAACAAATTTTGCGAAGCCACGAATTACATCGACGTTGTTTTTACCCAGCACGTTGTCGTAGGAGGTATGAATGCGGTCGATATAAGCGGTACGGGCGGCGATCAGCTTGTCCCAGTCAAACTTGTTCACGGTGGTGTCAAAACCGTAATCTGGGCCATAGTTGTGGATCGCCTCGGCGATTTGCGCCGCATGCCACATCACTTTTTTCGGTACACAGCCCACGTTCACACAGGTGCCGCCCAGATCTTTTGCTTCGATCAGCGCGCATTTCTTACCATACATTGCCGCTCGGTTAATCGAGGCGATGCCGCCGCTGCCGCCGCCGATGGCGAGGTAATCATAGTGTTTGGTCATCTGCAGGTTCCCATGAATGAGTAAAAAGAGTTGCCCGGATTGTAACGCTTAACTTCCCGTTGCCGCAAAAGGTGCTTCTATGACTGCACTATGCAAGGCCGATGGCAAATTTATCATAACAGCGAGATTAGCGATGGCGAAGGTCTGACGGCTTTATATACACTCCATTTCTGGACAGTTTGTGCAGTTAAGGTTAAGGAAGCTTTATTCCCCTCGCATCATGAAAATTGACCATACGAAAACAGATACGCTGTTATGGGGCATCTGGTTGAGCTGGGCAACTGCGCTTGCCAGTTATGTTCTGCACTGGTCAGCAGTGATGTTTGCCGCTTTCGCATTGCTGCTTTTACTCTTCTTGCTTCGCCAGCCAGGCATCAAAAAAGGAATGGAAATGTTTAAAAAGAAAAATAAGGATTTTACCGAAGAAGCCGCGCACTTAGCGGACCCGCAAGCCGCTGCTCCCGCTGAAAATGAACCGGCCGCAACACCGCAATTGGCACGGCACTGTACCGTGGTGGCGCAAAACACCCTGTTTACCGGCGATGTGAAGATCGAAGGCGATATTCATGTCTATGGCAGAGTCATGGGAAATATAACTCTGGTGGATGGAATATTACATGTCATGCGTGACGGTTATATTGAGGGGGAATTTACCGCGCCGAATATTATTATTAACGGCCACGCGAAGGGAACCTGTATTGGTGACAAGGTTGAAATCCTGGAGCTCGGTGAAATTGAGGGCGTATGCCGCAGCGACCAGTTCTCTATTTGCCCGGGCGGCAGCTTTATCGGCACGTCCGAGCGTTTGTCCGCCGGGGTTAAGCGGGAAACGGAATCTGAGCGCATTGTGAGAATAAAAAAGGGCCAGCAGGATAAGCCTGCAAAACCCTCTTCGGCTGTCGCCCAGGCCCTGGGCGAGTAGCGGATTACTCCGGCACGACCCAGCTTAGGGTCGTTGAGCCCGTACCCGCCGGCACCAGGGTTTTGTGCAGCCACGGCAGCACGTTTGTCATCTGCTGCTCAAGCTTCCACGGCGGGTTAATCACAATCATTCCTGAAGCGGTCATGCCGCGCTGGTCGCTGTCCGGGCGCACGGCCAGTTCGATTTGCAGAATGCGGCGAATGCCGGTCTCTTCCAGCTCGCGCAGCATACGTTTAATCTGCTGACGCAGAACCACCGGATACCACAGCGCGTAGGTGCCGGTCGCAAAGCGTTTGTAGCCTTCGCTGATGCCCTTCACCACGTCCTGATAGTCGGTTTTAATTTCGTAAGGCGGGTCGATCAGAATCAGGCCGCGACGGGATACCGGCGGCAGCTTAGCCTTCAGCTGCGTGTAGCCATCGGCGCGCTCCACGCGGGCACGGTTATCCTTCTGGAATTCAGAACGCAGCAGCGGGAAATCCGACGGGTGCAGCTCGGTCAGCTGCAGGCTGTCCTGCTCGCGCAGCAGGTGGCGCGCAATCAGCGGGGATCCAGGGTAATAGCGCAAGTTGCCGCTGTGGTTAAGCGCTTTAACGGCGCTGATGTACGGCTCCAGCTCTTCCGGCAGGCTGTCCTGCTGCCAGATACGGGCGATGCCTTCCATATACTCGCCGGTGCGTTCGGCATGTTCGCTGCTCAGCTTGTACCGGCCAGCGCCTGCATGGGTATCGAGATAAAGAAACGGCTTCTCTTTCTCTTTTAAGGATTCAATAATCAGGCTTTGAACGGTGTGTTTCAGTACGTCGGCGTGGTTGCCGGCGTGAAAGCTGTGGCGATAACTGAGCATGGCTTGCAGGGTTTCCAAAAGACAAAAGAAGAACAACTAATCTGCACAGTATACAGCCTTATGCCCTTCGCCCGGCATTGAAATTAACTACACTAAGCCTCATGTTAAAGAGATTGCCTTTGAGAGCGCCAGATGAGCGCTCAACTTGCCCAATTACAGGAACCGCGCTTATGACTAATCCATTGTTGACCCCTTTCGAGCTTCCTCCGTTTTCTTCCCTCAAACCTGAACATGTTGTCCCGGCTGTGACAAAGGCGCTGGACGACTGCCGTGCTGCGGTGGAAAACGTGGTGGCGCAGGGCGCGCCGTACAGCTGGCAGAACCTTTGCCAGCCGCTGGCGGAAGTGGACGATCGTCTGGGGCGCATTTTCTCGCCGGTCAGCCATCTGAATTCCGTGCAGAACAGCCCGGAGCTGCGTGAAGCCTACGAGCAGACGCTGCCGCTGCTGTCCGAATACAGCACCTGGGTCGGTCAGCACGAAGGGCTGTATCAGGCCTATCGCGATCTGCGTGATGGCGCCAATTATGCCGCACTGAGCGTGGCGGAGAAAAAAGCCGTTGATAACGCGCTGCGTGATTTCGAACTGTCCGGCATCGGCCTGCCGAAGGAAAAACAGACGCGCTATGGCGAAATCGCCGCCCGTCTTTCCGAGCTGGGTTCCACCTACAGCAACAACGTGCTTGATGCGACCATGGGCTGGTCGAAGCTGATTACTGACGAAGCCGAGCTGTCCGGGATGCCGGAAAGCGCGCTGGCGGCGGCCCGTGCCCAGGCGGAAGCGAAAGAACAGGACGGCTGGCTGCTGACGCTGGATATTCCGAGCTATTTGCCAGTGCTCACTTACTGTGACAACCGTGCCCTGCGTGAAGAAATGTACCGTGCCTATGCCACCCGCGCCTCCGACCAGGGGCCGAATGCGGGCAAGTGGGATAACACCCCGGTCATGGAAGAAATTCTGGCGCTGCGCCACGAGCTGGCGGAGCTGCTGGGCTTTGGCAACTACGCTGAAAAATCGCTGGCGACCAAGATGGCGGAAAACCCGCAGCAGGTGCTGGAGTTCCTGACCGATCTCGCCAAACGCGCGCGTCCGCAGGGCGAAGCCGAACTGGCGCAGCTGCGCGCCTTTGCAAAGAAAGAGTTCAATGTTGATGAGCTGGAGCCGTGGGATATCACCTACTACAGCGAAAAGCAGAAGCAGCATCTGTACAGCATCAGCGACGAACAGCTACGCCCGTACTTCCCGGAAGACCGCGCCGTAGTTGGCCTGTTCGAAGTCGTGAAGCGCATCTATGGCATCACTGCCAAAGAGCGTAAGGACATTGACGTCTGGCACAAAGACGTCCGTTTCTTCGAGCTGTATGACGAAAAAAACGAGCTGCGCGGCAGCTTCTATTTAGATCTTTACGCTCGTGAAAACAAGCGCGGCGGGGCGTGGATGGACGACTGCGTTGGCCAGATGCGCCTGGCAGACGGCTCGCTGCAAAAGCCGGTCGCCTACCTGACCTGCAACTTCAACCGTCCGGTCAGCGGCAAGCCCGCGCTGTTCACCCACGACGAAGTGATCACCCTGTTCCATGAGTTCGGCCACGGCCTGCACCATATGCTGACTAAAGTCGAAACGGCGGGCGTATCCGGTATCAACGGCGTGCCGTGGGATGCGGTCGAGCTGCCGAGCCAGTTTATGGAAAACTGGTGCTGGGAGCCGGAGGCGCTGGCGTTTATCTCCGGCCACTTCGAAACCGGCGAACCGCTGCCGCAGGCGCTGTTAGAGAAAATGCTGGCGGCCAAGAACTATCAGGCAGCGCTGTTTATCCTGCGCCAGCTGGAGTTCGGCCTGTTCGACTTCCGCCTGCACGCGGAGTTTAACCCGCAGCACGGCGCGAAAGTGCTGGAAACCCTGGCGGAGATTAAGAAGCTGGTTGCTGTGGTGCCATCACCGAAGTGGGGCCGTTTCCCGCACGCCTTCAGCCACATCTTTGCCGGTGGTTACGCGGCAGGCTACTACAGCTATCTGTGGGCCGACGTGCTGGCAGCGGATGCCTTCTCCCGCTTCGAAGAAGAGGGCATCTTTAACCGCGAAACGGGGCAGTCGTTCCTCGATAACATCCTGACCCGCGGCGGTTCCGAAGAGCCGATGGAACTGTTCAAACGCTTCCGTGGCCGCGAGCCGCAGCTGGATGCCATGCTCGACCACTATGGTATCAAGGGATAATGGGCATCAAGGGCTGAATCATTTCGTGAAAATCTGTTTATTGACTGAATCAGGCGCCGACTCCGGCGCCTTATCTCTTTTGAGCGAGCGCTGGGGGCTTACCCACGACGAAGACGCCCCGATGGCGCTGGTACTTACTCCGGAACACCTCGAACTGCGCAAGCGCGATGAGCCAAAGCTCGGCGGTATTTTCGTCGATTTTGTCTCTGGTGCGATGGCGCACCGCCGTAAGTTTGGCGGTGGCAGAGGTGAGGCGGTTGCGAAGGCCGTTGGTATCAAAAGCGGCTATCTGCCAGACGTAGTGGACGCCACGGCGGGGCTGGGTCGGGATGCCTTCGTGCTGGCGTCCGTGGGCTGCCGCGTGCGGATGCTGGAACGTAACCCGGTGGTTGCCGCGCTGCTGGAGGACGGCCTGCGCCGTGGTTATCAGGACACGGAGATCGGCGGCTGGCTGCAGGAGCGACTGCAGCTGATCCATGCTTCGAGCCTGACGGCGTTAAGCGATATCACGCCGCGCCCGGAGGTGGTTTATCTGGATCCGATGTTCCCGCACAAACAGAAAAGCGCGCTGGTGAAAAAAGAGATGCGGGTGTTTCAGTCGCTGGTGGGGCCAGACGAAGATGCCGATGGCCTGCTTGCGCCTGCGCGCCTGTTAGCAACTAAACGCGTGGTGGTGAAGCGCCCGGATTACGCGCCGCCGCTCGGGGGAGTTGAAACAAAGAATGCAGTGGTGACTAAGGGACACCGGTTTGATATTTACTCTGGAACGCCTCTCTGATTGCTGACAAAAAGTTCTTTGTGGTTGGCAACCTAAAATCAATGAATCGATCTTCCTTGTTTTCTATTTAGAGACACATACTCGTCTGGCGAAAGGATGAGGTTTGTCAGCAGACCGTATTGCCTCCTCTGGAGGCAATTTTTTTATCTGCACAAAAATTTTTTGTGATCTTTTTTAACATATATTTTACCGAGATTTCATCTGCTCCAGGTAATGTGCTCCAATAAGATATATTGGGAAGCTATTGCATCATCGGTGATTGTGCTGTTCAACCCAGAACGTCTACTCCCCATCGTTTCACCTCTGTAACATGTTCGCGTAATTTTATACAGAACAATAATGTTCACATAAGATCTACATCTAAAAAGTTGCTGGATAAGATCATTAACAACTCTTCAACAAAAATGTGATTGCAATTTTACATACTAATAGGTACAAAAATGAAAACAAAAGACACGCTGATCAAAACGATGCAAGAACTACTCTGGAAAAAAGGCTACTCCAACACCAGCCCAAAAGAGATCCAACTGATATCAGGTGCGGGTCAGGGCAGTATGTATCACCATTTTAAAGGCAAGTCGGATCTTGCCCGTCAAAGCATTCTGGCGAATGCTCATGAGCTGCAAAATGAGATTGTGGGGATTTTCAGCACAAACAAAAGTGCCAGAAAAAAAATTGAAGATTACCTGCTGCGAGAGCGCGATATTTTATCAGGCTGCCGTATGGGCGGGCTGGCACAGGACAGCGAAATCATTGCTGATGACTCTCTGCGCGAGCCGATAGCAAACAATTTTGAATGGTTAATTGGGGAGCTGGAGAAGGTGCTTGAGGCGGGTAAAGCCGCAGGTGAATTTTCGGCTGACCTCAATGTGAAACAGACAGCGCTAACTATCGTTTCTGTTACCCAGGGAGCCTTTGTCATTGCCCGTGCGACTCAGTCTGAGGCGTACTACAAACAGGCAATTGCAGGGGTCATTGACTTGCTGGACTGACTGATTGTTCAGCAAAGTATTTTTTGGAGTTAATGGCATGAGCAACAATTTACCCGTCACCCTGAATTTGCTTTCCGTATTGAAAGATATGAATGAGCTGGCATGGGAATCGCACACTTCTCTTGAGCGTAAGGATGCGCGAATTTTTGATATTTATCGCGACGATGTTTCCGGACAGCGTATTGCTCTGGTGCATTGTGCGGCGGGTTCGTCTGCAAAATCTCATCTCCATACGGGACACGAAACGTTTCTGATCCTCGACGGCAGCTTTGAAGATGATAACGGTGTTTATCGGCAGTACCGCGGCAATTAAACGCGTAAAAGACGTGTTCAGCCTGAACCATCAGACATCATCTACCGAGGAGTGTGCACAATGACCGACACAACAACCGTTTTGCGGGGCAGCCGCCACCGCTGGAAAGTGCTGGGTATTGGCGTTGCGGCTAACGCCTGCTTCTCAATGGTGGTCGGCGGCCTGCCTGCCACGGCCGTCTTTATGCGTTCCGGTTACCATATTACTAACGCCGAGCTGGGCTTCGTTCTGGGGATGTTAGGGTTAGGTATCGCCATCAGTGAGCTGCCCTGGGGGCTGCTGACCGACCGCTGGGGGGACAGACCCGTGTTGCTTACCGGCTTATTTAGCACGGCGGTAATGCTGCTGCTGATGGCGGGCTTCGCTGCACCCCATGCTGATTTTATCCCACCTTACGGACTGCTGATTGCAGGTGTTCTGGCGGTCGGACTGTTGGGGAGCAGTGTTAATGGCTCGAGTGGGAGAGCCATCATGGCATGGTTCCAGGAAGGAGAGCGTGGACTTGCGATGAGCATTCGTCAGACCGCCGTCCCTATGGGCTATGGCGTAGGCGCATTGTTATTACCTTTTCTGGCCGCTAATTATGGGTTTGTACCGATGTTTATCGTCTCGGCGATGCTGTGTATTGTTGCCGGATTTTATGCCTGGCTGTGGCTGCATGAGCCGGACCGACCGAAAGCCGCCGCCGGGGAGACGCCTGCGGTGCAGGCTTGCGCGGGGAAAAGTCCGCTGTATGACGCTGCTATCTGGAAAATTGTCCTCGCTATCGGCATTTTGTGCGGCCCGCAGTTCGCGCTGCTGACTTTCGGCTCGATCTTTTTGCACGATTTTGCCCATATCAACATTGTTCTGGTGTCGGTGGGTCTTGCGGTGATTCAGGTGGGGGCGATGGTGGCAAGAATCTGGAGCGGGCGCTGGACGGATAAAAATCAGAACCGCAAAAGCTACCTTAAGACCTGTACCACAATGAGTATTGTCGCTTTTGTGGTGCTGAGCGTCGTGGTGGCTTTCTGGTCGCAGCTGGCAGGCTACCCGTTTGCTTCACTGTTTCTGGCTGGCATCTTTATGCTTTCGGGAATCGTTGTGTCAGCCTGGCATGGCGTGGCCTACACCGAACTTGCGTCAATGGCCGGAGCGAAACGGGCAGGGACCGCGTTGGCCATGGGCAATACCAGCGTGTTTATCGTGATGTTTATTACACCTATTGCCATTCCATGGTTACAAACCAACGCCAACTGGAGCGCGGTCTGGTTTGCCTCTGCTTTGTGCGCCGTCATCGCGCTGATTTTTTTCCCAAAAGTTAAACCCCGCAAGGAAACGGCAGCATGAATGCACAATCACTGCGAGAGAAATACCAGACGCCTCCGGCATTTAGCTTCCCGGCAAGAAGCTGGCCAGACCGGCCCATTATGCAGGCACCTCGCTGGTGACAACTTGAACGCAAATCAAACTCTCAGAGTTCAGCAAAGGGAGAAGGTGGGAACGTAATACCGTCTGGTCATTAGAGGGTTAGGGGCGGATGGCGCTCTCGCTTATCCGCCCTACGGTTAAGAACGGTTAGTCTTCGTCTTCGTCACGCAGCGGTACAATCAGCATATCGATGTGTACGGTGTTGATAAGCTGGCGCGCAGAGGACATCAGTTTGCTCCAGAAATCCTGATGGTGACCGCAGACCACCAGATCCATATCGTACTTCTTGATGGCGTCGACCAGCACCTGGCCCAGGTCACCGCTGCCGCTTAAGGTCTCGGTAATTGGGTAGCCTGCGCCGGTAGACAGCTCGCTCAGCGCATTGTGCGTCTCTTCAGAAATACGCTTTTGCATATCCCCAAGGTTTACGTCGATCAAACCGGTGTAGAGATCGGAGTAGTTTACATCGACATGAATCAGGGAAACCTTCGCGTTGTATGGACGAGCCATAGACACGGCCTTTTCCACCAGGACTTTGCTCTCCGGGGAGAGGTCTACCGCGATCAGAATGTGTTTGTAAGCCATAATTATACTCCTTCCATAAGTTGTCACAGACCTGCCTGGAACCCACGCAGAACCAATTCCGGCGTAAGGACTTCAATTGTAGATGCTATTTCTACCCTATCCCGAATGATAAAACCCGTCAATCCGCCACCCTTTTAAACATTCAAGCCAAAAATAGCGTTTACCGTCTTGATTATGGTTAACCTTATGGCGAAAAAATTAGGGGATCTCCTACACTATTAAAGAAGCCGTTCCGGAATAGTTATGTGAGCCGGATCTGCTTTCTGATTGCTGAACTGTCTGTCGAGGTATTCGGGGTGAGCGGTTGTCCCGGAGCGCTGCTCCGTGGCTACGCCGAGGGGGAAACATGATCAGCACCGTTGCGCTCTTTTGGGCGCTTTGCGTAGTTTGTCTGGTGAATATGGCGCGCTATTACTCTTCACTGCGCGCTTTGTTAGTGGTGCTTCGTGGATGCGATCCGTTGCTTTATCAGTACGTCGACGGCGGCGGCTTTTTCACATCCCATGGCCAGCCCAGTAAGCAGATTCGTCTGGTGCGTTATATCTACGCCCAGCGCTATCTGGATCACCACGATGATGAGTTTATTCGCCGCTGTGAACGGCTTCGTCGCCAGTTTATGCTGACCAGCGCCCTGTGCGGGCTGGTGGTGATAAGCCTGATAGGATTAATGATTTGGCATTAAGGATAACGCATGTTTAAGCTGCACATAAAAAAAGCGGGCCAGTAAACTGACCCGCTTTTTTATTTTCTGCCTGAAGCTACACGAAGTGCAGATTTAGTAGGTCGGATAAGCGAAGCGTCATCCGACACCGCCACAATCTACACGAAGTGCAGTGAAATCCAGTACAGCGTACCCGACAGCAGAATCGAGACCGGCAGGGTGAACACCCAGGCCATCAGGATATTCGTTACCGTTTTGCGCTGCAGACCCCCACCGTCAACCAGCATCGTCCCCGCAACGGAGGAAGAGAGCACGTGGGTGGTGGAAACCGGCATCCCGGTGTAGCTCGCAATACCGATGGAGACGGCGGCTGTCATCTGCGCGGACATGCCCTGCGCATACGTCATGCCTTTCTTACCAATCTTCTCACCGATAGTGGTTGCTACGCGACGCCAGCCAATCATGGTGCCACAGCCGAGCGCCAGAGCGACCGCCATGATAATCCAGATAGGGGCGTACTCGATGGTATGCAGCAGGTCAGTTTTCAGCTCTTTCAGGAAGCGTTTGTCTTCCGGCTTGGTTTCCGGCAGCGCGGCGGCTTTATCCGCGGTATCAGAGATACACAGCAGCAGGCGGCGCATATGGCTACGCTGCTCGACGCTCAGATTGTCATAGCTGTTGATATTACCCAGCAGCGTTTTAGCACGCTGTACGGCTATCATTGCGCGGCTTGCGTCGCAGTGGAATTCAGCAGGCTTGCTGGCATCCTTTGCTTCTTCAGGCGTTGGAATGGCCGGGTTAAGGTCAACCACATGCTGGATGGCGTCACCGTGCTGAGCGTAGTACTGCTCAAGGTGGGTGATGGCATCGCGGGTGCGGGCAATATCGTAACCAGAGGCGTTCATATTGACCACGAAGCCCGCAGGGGCCACGCCGATCAGGACCAGCATGATCAGACCAATGCCTTTCTGACCGTCGTTTGCGCCGTGAGAGAAACTTACGCCGATGGCGGAAATAATCAGGGCAATACGCGTCCAGAATGGCGGTTTTTTCTTGCCGTCCTGCTTCTCACGCTCGGCCGGAGTGAGGTGGATACGGCGCTTTTTCTTCGTGCCGCTCCAGTAGCGACGCAGCAGGAAAATGAGTCCGCCCGCAATCACCAGACCCACGATCGGGGAGAGGATTAACGACATGAAAATCCCGATAACTTTCGGGATATTAAGCGCATCGACCACCGAGGAGCCGGTCATCAGTGCGTTGGTCAAACCGATACCAATGATGGCACCGATAAGCGTATGGGAGCTGGAGGCCGGCAGACCAAAGTACCAGGTGCCGAGGTTCCAGATAATAGCGGCCAGTAACATAGAGAACACCATGGCGAGGCCATGAGCGGACCCTACGTTCAACAGCAGGTCTGTTGGCAACATATGCACAATCGCATACGCCACGCTTAGCCCACCGAGCAGAACGCCGAGGAAGTTAAATACCGCAGCCATGGCCACCGCAAGTTGCGATCGCATTGCGCGGGTATAGATGACCGTTGCCACTGCGTTCGCAGTGTCATGGAAGCCGTTGATCGCTTCATAGAAGAGAACAAATGCCAGAGCTAATAATAATAGAAGGCCCGTATGCATATCGAGGCCAGCAAACAAATGTAGCATAGACGTTACGCCATTTTGAGGACATGAACGCGGCGCATTATGTAAGACAACAGCCTGATGCGCCAACTGAAATATAGACTTTTCTTGATGTTTGTCGTGAAAGCTCGCAACAATGAAAAGATTTACATTTTGTTTTTCAACCACCTGCATTTGTGAATGCGCTTTAGGCTGGTGCGACCCGCCGCAGATCTTTACAATTCCACCCCTTAAGCATAGTCGGGAGTCGGTCGTGGAAAAGTTTGATGCCATTATTATTGGTGCGGGGGCAGCTGGGATGTTCTGTGCGGCAATGGCCGGGCAGGCGGGCAGCCGCGTGTTACTCATCGATAATGGTAAAAAGCCGGGCCGTAAAATCCTCATGTCTGGCGGGGGTCGCTGCAACTTTACTAATCTTTATACCGAGCCTGCGGCCTATCTGAGCCAGAACCCCCATTTTTGCAAATCTGCCCTGGCGCGCTATACCCAGTGGGATTTCATCGGCATGGTGGACAAACACGGCATCGCCTGGCACGAGAAAACCCTCGGCCAGCTGTTCTGCGATGACTCCGCCCAGCAGATCGTCGATATGCTGGTGGCAGAGTGTGAAAAGGGTAAGGTCACTACGCGCCTGCGCAGCGAAGTGCTGGGCATTGAGCGCGATGAACAGGGCTTTACCCTCCAGCTTAACGGCGACAGCGTGCAGACCAGCAGGTTAGTGATTGCTTCCGGCGGCCTGTCGATGCCGGGCCTGGGCGCCACGCCGTTCGGCTATAAAGTGGCCGAGCAGTTTGGCCTGAAGGTGCTGCCCACCCGCGCGGGCCTGGTGCCGTTCACGCTGCATAAGCCGCTGCTCGAACAGCTGCAGGTGCTGTCCGGCGTCTCCGTGCCGTCGGTTATCACCGCTGAGAACGGCGTCAGCTTCCGCGAAAGCCTGCTTTTCACCCATCGTGGCCTCTCTGGCCCAGCGGTACTGCAACTGTCCAGTTATTGGGAACCTGGTGAGTATGTGAGCGTTAACTTACTTCCCGACACCGATCTGGAGGCGTTTCTCAACCAGCAGCGTAACGCCCACCCGAATCAAAGCCTGAAAAATACCCTCGCGATGCAGCTGCCAAAACGCCTGGTGGAGTGCCTGCAGCAGCTGGCCCAAATCCCGGACGTGACGCTAAAACAGCTTAACGTCCGCCAGCAGGAGGAGCTGATTGAGACACTGCAAAACTGGCAGGTGCAGCCCAACGGCACGGAAGGCTATCGCACCGCGGAAGTGACCCTCGGCGGTGTGGACACCAACGAGCTGTCATCCCGCACGATGGAAGCCAAAAAAGTGCCGGGCCTGTACTTTATCGGCGAAGTGATGGATGTCACAGGCTGGCTGGGAGGCTATAACTTCCAGTGGGCATGGAGTTCGTCGTGGGCCTGCGCTGAGGCTATTTCAACAGCTGTTAGCTGAATAATGGGGGAGCTATTGACAAATAATTAACGCGGAATCTACAGGATATTATTATATTCACTAAATCCTATGTCATTATTCATGCGCTTGTAGTTAGGACAGCTTTACCTCGAGCGTTGTTGGTAGGATTTAGATAATGTTCTCAGCCGTGAAACATGGGGTATGAGTCAAAATTAAATGAGGAAAATTATAAGTATACATAATTTACCGACATAAATTTTTGGCGTCTAAAATTTGAGATGTTAAGTATTCATGCTCAAAAATCGAGAACATTATCTATTTAAAATAAATTATTTCGCCAGCAATCGAAGGTTAACGTTAAATATTACGTCAAGAATTGTGTCCTTATTGATGATTGGTTTCATTTTGGTGTTTTAATTCCTGCAGAAGTTTACTAATCGCATCTGGATCGGATAATGTTGTGATGTCACCCAGGTTTTCGCTATCACCTACAGCAATCTTTCGTAGTACGCGCCTGAGTATTTTCCCAGAACGTGTTTTTGGGATGTGTGGGGTCCAATGAATAACCTCAGGTGTAGCAATTGGTCCTATCGTTAGTCGTACCAATGCGCGCAATTCTGATGAAAGACCATCTTGTGCCGTTACCCCGTGTTGTAATGTAACAAAGGCGTAGATACATTCCCCTTTAATTGGATGGGGAATGCCCACTACAGCAGCCTCTGATACCGATGGGTGCGATGAGATGGCTGATTCAATTTCTACTGCGCCCAGACGGTGCCCCGATATATTCATTACATCATCGACTCGTCCAGTCACCCAAAAATGGCCCTCATGGTCCTGAAAAGCACCATCTCCGGTATAATACACCCCGGGGATGACATTATAGTAAGAATCTACAAATCGCTGATGATTGCCCCAGATACTTCGTGCCTGTCCTGGCCAGGAATCCTGGATAACAAGATAGCCCTTTTCTCCAAAATTGACGTCTTCTCCTGCATCGTTTTTCACAGCGAGGCTAATCCCAAAACAAGGCGTTGCTGCACAGCCAGGTTTGATATGCCCACCTTCAAACTGTGGCGCGATCATTATTCCACCGGTTTCGGTTTGCCACCAGGTATCCATTACCGAACACTTGGAATGGCCGAATGTTTTCCAATACCACATCCATGCTTCAGGATTGATCGGTTCACCAACAGACCCCAGCGTATGTAAAGATGTTCGCTTGGTCTTCCCGAGCGCTTCGTCCCCCTTGGCCATAAGGGAACGAATAACGGTTGGTGCCGTATAGAGCACGTTTACGGAATGCTTATCTATGATGCGCGCGAGTATATCCGGTGTTGGCCAGGAAGGTACGCCCTCATGCATTACCGTAGAAACTCCACAACATAAAGGAGCGTAAACCAAATAGGTATGCCCTGTGATCCAACCTACATCAGCAGTGCACCAAAAAACGTCATCTTCATTTTTCTGAAACAGATTACGAAAAGTGGTTGCCGCTTGGGTCAAATATCCTCCTGTAGTATGGAGTATTCCTTTTGGTTTTCCGGTTGAACCGGAAGTGTAAAGTACAAACAAAGGATCCTCCGCCTGCATGGCAACAGGCTCCATTACTGATTCTGCGGTTGACATCATCGCATCCCACCAGAAATCTCTATCCTTTTTCCATTGGATCTCCTGTCCTGTATTTTCCAGCACGATAACCTTTTCCACTGTGTGACCTTCTTTGGTACAACACACTGCTATAGCCTGATCGACCTGGTTCTTTAAAGGAAAGGTTTTTCCGGCACGTCGACCTTCATCGGCTGTAACGACCACGGATGCTTTCACGTCTGAAATTCTCTCTGCCAGCGATGCTGCAGAAAAACCGCCAAATACAACACAATGCATTGCTCCAATACGTGTACAAGCTAGCATAGCAATGAGCGTTTCTGGCAGCATCGGCATATAAATAGCGACAGCATCACCTTTTTTTACTCCGAGCTTTCTGAGCACACCCGCAAAGCGACAAACTTCGTCAAAAAGCTCACGATAGGTGAATTTTTTAGACTCTTTCCCATCTTCACTTTCCCAAATCAATGCAATTTTATTTCCGCGTGAATATAGGTGTCGGTCAAGGCAATTTTGAGAAACATTTAACGAACCATCTTCAAACCATTTTATAGAAACATTTTCCGAGGAGGATGAAATGTTTTTTACTGATTTAAAAGGAATGATCCAGTCAAGTTTTTTGGCCTCATCCTCCCAATATTTTTCTGGATCCAGAGTCGATATCCGGTACTGTTCAGAATATGTGTTGACATTTATATGATTTTGACATGGTTCGTTTTTCATATTCACACCTTATTAACAATGGGGAGCGGGTAGTGACATATACGTGACTTCAGAGAATTAAATCAAAAGTCTCTTTATTAAAGACAAACACACTAGTATCAGATCCAAATTTAACTCTCTAAGAGATAATCTTTCACAACTTCGCCGTAGGGAAGTGTTAAATCAGCAATAAAATGGCAGGCGGAGAGGACCTGGCGTACAGGTAGATCAGCTACTCGAGCCATGATATGGGGATGAAGTTCAAGTGTTGCCTGGCCGCTAAACGCCCATTTGACATTAATATCTATCATGGAATATCGTACTAGCTGACAAATTGCAGGCGTCCCATCGACATGAGGAATAGATTTTACGAGATAGCAGGGTTCCCCTAATGATGACTGAATGCTTAATGCGTCTATTTTTTTTGGTTTGTATTCCATTGTTGCAGTAGCAACCCGTGTTTTTCCATAATCCAACGTGCCAAGAATATGATCCCCATCAACTTCCATATTTGGGGAAGCAAGGGTTTTAGGAAATCCCCAGATCTCTCTGCCACCTGCGATTGGTGGATGTCCATCCAGAAACATTGCGTGAACATATGTTCCCGATTGACCATTATATTCAACAGGAATGACCTGCCCAGATTCGCTAAACCGTCCAAAACCGGTGGCATCAGGCATATGCATGAATTCGTATTTAACAATGGGTTCAGGTGCGATTAACCCGGGCGGTAAGATACGTTTAAGTGCCGCAGGGTCGGTCTCGTAGGTAATAATAAAATATTCACGATCAACAAATCGGTTTGGTGCTTCTGAATAAGCCGGGTTGCCTTGCATCACCGGCATTCCGAATGGATGAGTATGTGTCATAATTTCTCCATATAATGGAAGGTTATTTAAACCTTCCATTATGTTTGGTTATTTAATAAGTAAGGATAGGGCGTCGGCCAGATAATCCGTCAATGACACCATTTGCCAACGCTTCCATTTCTCCCTCACCCGGATAAAGTACAATTTTAGGTGTGATGAAGTGTACGCGTTGAATTATCCAGTCGGTCAGCATTTCGCTTCTGGCAATACTACCGGTGAGGATAATTGCATCGACTTCACCCGAAAGAACTGCAGCACAGGCTCCGATCTCTTTAGCAATTTGATAGGCCATGCCTTCCAGAATAAACGCAGCTTTTTTATCACCAGCGAGCACGCGACTCTCGGCTTCAAGCATATCCTTGATACCTAAATAGCTATATACACCACCTTCACCTATTAATTTCTTATAAATTTCATCATAACTATACTTTCCTGAAAAGCACATATCGATAAGAGCCAGTGGAGGCACGCCCCCGGCACGTTCCGGGCTCATCGGCCCATCTCCTCCTAGCGCAGAGTTAACATCGATAATACGTCCATTTTTATGCGCGCCGATACTAATTCCGCTTCCAAGATGCGCAACAATCAGTCGCATATTTTCATAGTTAGCATCTTGTTCACGTGCATAACGCCTTGCAACGGCCTTATGATTCAATGCGTGAAAACTGCGTACGCGCGAAATATCAGCCATGCCTGATAGGCGTGCAATATCTGCGTATTCATCCACCATAACTGGATCAACGGTGTAGGCGTCGCTGCCAGGATTAACTTCCTGTGCAAGTTCATAGGCCAGTAAACCCCCTAGATTGGAAGCGTGCTGCCCATTCAACCCAAAAGTTGCATCATGAAGGTAAGCTTCATTAATCCTGTAAACCCCCCCCTCCAGATTACGAACCATGCCACCACGACCTACAAAATGATCGATATTTTTTAATTGGATCCCAACTTCCATTAGGGCGCCGATGATCAGGTCTTTACGGTACGCTTTCTGTGAAGCAATATCAGGAAACACAGACATTTCTTCTACTGTATGGTTAATTGTCCGTGAGAAGATACTTTCAAAATCATTGTAAACTGCAACCTTAGTGGACATTCCACCGGGATTTATCACCAAAATATTCATTATAAATTAGTCCGTATTAATTTTTGCACTGTGCAATGGCGCAGACCATTGCATAATATTTTGTTTCAACAGAGTCTGAGCGTGATGGGAAATCGACGGGTGCAATGGTACCAATAATAAAACTTGCAGCACGAGCACCACCCAAGAAGGTAGCCGTTTTATAGAATGTATTAGCGGCGTTAATATCAGGTAAAACAATAAGATCTACGTCACCACCGACTTCGGTGTCCAGGCCTTTATGGGCCACAGACTCTTTACTGAAGGCCAGGTCGATAGACAGCGGCCCATCAACATAACATCCCTTAATACCGCCACGACGATTCATTTGGGTAAGAATTGCTGCATCTATTGTAGATGGCATCGCCGTTTTCACGCCTTCAGTAGCTGCAATGACTGCCACTTTCGGTTTATCAATTCCCAGAGCGTGGAAGACGTCAACGCATTGACGAATCATTTGCGCTTTATCGTTTACATCTGGCGCAATATTGATTCCTGAATCGGTGAAGGCAAAGACCTTATGATAACTTTCGATTTCAACGAATGCTGCCTGAGATACCAGACGAGATTTTTTAAGACCATTTTCCTTATGTAATACTGGTCGTAAGTAATCTGCGGTTTCTAGAGCACCGCGAGTGAGAGCATGTGCTGTACCCTCTTTCACAAGCGATACGGCTTTTTGGCAAGCTTTAATTTTATCTTTCACATCAATAATTTCGATGTTACGTATATCAAAATCAATTTCTTCACAATATTGTTTGATTTTTTCTTCATCGCCGACCAAAATAGGTTCGGCGATATGTTGTTCTACAAGCATCTTTAGTGCAGATAATGTTGTTTTATCTTCTGCTGCAGCGACAGCAATTTTCTTTCCTAATCGCGTTTGAGCAATATCTACAAAAGTTTCAAGTTTTTTAAGCATAATAAATTCCTCAACAAAGTTATTATCTATGACTTTGTATAATTAAATTTTAAATAAAGGGTTGTCTTGCTAGAGCATTTCTACCGTTGCGGCAATGCCCATTCCACCGCCAATACACAATGTCGCCAGTCCTTTCTTTACTCCCCGGCGTTTCATCTCATGTACCAATGAAACAAAAATACGCGTACCGGACGCACCAATTGGATGTCCAAGCGCAATGGCTCCGCCATTAACATTTACGATATCGGTGTTCCACCCCATTTCGCGGTTAACGGCTATTGCCTGGGCGGCAAATGCCTCGTTAGCTTCGATAAGCTCAAGATCATTCAGCTTCCAGCCTGCTTTCTCAAGCGCTTTTCTGGATGCAGATACTGGTCCAATACCCATATAGGCGGGATCTACCCCAGCGGTAGCTATGCTGCGCAATACTGCGAGAGGCTTTATGCCCAGTTCTGCCGCTTTACGTGCGGAAGCTAGTATGACCATAGCTGCACCATCATTTACTCCCGAGGCGTTACCAGCGGTTACGCTACCATCTTTGATAAAGGCTGGGCGTAAAGCACTCAATCCCTCCATTGTGGTCTGAGGGCGATGAAATTCATCCTGGGAAAAATGCAGAGGCTCCTGGCGCTTACGCGGAATGGTTACTGGAACAATCTCACCTGCAAAACCATGTTTCTTTAATGCAGCGGTGACTTTTTGCTGTGATTTGAGAGCAAAGCAATCCTGATCTTCACGAGATATTTCCCATTTTCTGGCTATGTTTTCCGCTGTATTACCCATATGGAAGTTATTAAATGAATCCCATAATCCATCATTAACCATTGAGTCGATGAGCTGCCAACCTCCCATTTTAGTCCCGTAACGTGAGTTTGGGAGCAGGTGAGGAGATTGACTCATATTTTCTTGACCGCCGGCGATAATAAGATCGGCCTCGCCACTTTTTATGGCCTGCCATGCAAGTTGCAGTGATTTGAGTCCCGATCCGCAAACTTTATTAATCGTTAATGCTGAAACACTCTCAGGTAATCCTGATTTAATGACCGTTTGACGTGCTGGATTTTGACCACAGCCGGATGTAAGGACTTGTCCAATGATAACCTCATCGATTTCGTTTATATTTAAACTGATGTTGTTAATCATTTTCTTTATAACTAGCGAGCCTAGTTCACTTGCTGATATATCCTTTAATGAACCTCCAAATGCACCAACAGGTGTTCTGGCCAGGTCAAGGATGACTACATCTTCAGTATTAATCATGAGATTTTCCTTCGTGGTAATTTAAATGACATATAAATTTTTGGTTATTTAAGTGACTTTGTTTCTTTTCGTTTTACTGAATTTCAAAGTGTGATTGCCAAACTATCTTGCTGTATGTAAATTTACCCTATATCAAACATCAAGCAAAGAGGGGTACATGAGAAATATACATGCAGGAATCGAGGTTGTTAATGAGTTGTCTCTTTTAGTCGTGCTGATAACGCTTAGCCAGAAGCATCAGAAGGAGCAAAGTGAAGATATCTCAACTATCTGTAATCTATTGAATAAATTGACTGTCAGTAATGAAATCGACGAGTGTGATATGTTGCAAGGTTATTTCATTCAGACAATGAAAGAAAAATACCAGTTTACTTAAGTTAATAAAATTATATATCTATGGTCACATATGAGTCGCGTTGGTGTGGTGTGTTATATGTAATCATAATATTTGTTGATATTAATGGGCTTGTTTTTTACTCTGCGATGGCAATTTAAGTGTTGCTTAAGTGTATTGAAGTAGTGGTAATGTTTGTATATACCAACATTCACCATTGGTATCATATGACACCAGTTATTTTCGAATAATTTGATTCTAAATTTTATTTTGTAGTGATGGCGAATAATTTCATGTTAGGCTTATGTCATTCATTTGTGCCAAGTTTTTGTTTGTAATTGGGAATGTGAAAATTATGTGTTGGGAGTGTGAAGATTATGTGTGATGTTCCTTCTTTATCAACGCAGCAAATAACACTTTCAAAATCTGAGTGTCGATATTTTCTTGAAACTATTAGCCAGCATGGTAAAGAGATTTTTCTTAAGCCGAGAGAGTTTCTGATTATACGGCCGCAGCAGATTTATTTCGTCAATGATGGGCAGTTGTGCACCTTAATAAGAGCGGGAGAAGCTACACATATTATTGATTACGCTTTTCATCTTATGCCAATAGGTATTACTGAGAATTTATATCCCGACACTAAAGTTCGTTACCGTGCTACAACCGATGTTAACTTGATACAAATTTCTGAGAGTGATTTTTACTCTCTTTTTAAGCATGAAAGTATCGATTTTGTTAAAATTTTGCTTGTATTGAAGTCAACAACGCTGGTCTCCTTCTTTAATGCTTATCGAGAACGTTGTACCGCCAGTGCTTATTGCACGATTAAATCCTTGATAGAACATTATCATCATGAGCCGAAACAGTTAGAAGGGCTGTCAACCTATATTTTACATCGTACTCATTTGTCCCGAGGCTATGTTTTTCGGGTATTAGCAAGACTACGTAATATGGGTGTGTTGACGATGGAAGATGGAAGGTTAATATCAGTTAACGCAGACCTACCTCTTAGTATATGATATATACAAAAAACATAACGAATTGTCCAATGTGAAAGGAAAAGACATGTTAGGTTGATGAGCTCAATTTGGAATTATACAAATTCGGCGCTACTTTATCTTTTATCATTTCAATCATAATTTAGATATTTATCTACCATGATTATGTTTTTGTACTATTTTTATGGCATGCAGTTAAATGTATTTGCTCCTCCGATTCTTGTTACGAACTGACTTTGCTGTCATTGGGTCAGTGCTACGACATTTTTATCGGTATACCAGTAAAAGGATACTGCTATGTGCTGCAACTCTAGCGTTAAGATCAATGATGAGATTGGTCGGCAGTTCGATGTATAATGATTTATATATCGAATTTAATTAACCGATAGAGTCCTTATGCAAACTATTAGCAGTATCGCGCTCGCTTGCGCCACGCTTTTCCTCGCTTTTTCTGCCCATGCGGATCGCGTTATCACCGACCAGCTGGGCCGTCAGGTTACGTTGCCCGACCAGGTTGACCGGGTTGTTGTCCTGCAGCACCAGACGCTAAATCTTCTGGTTCAGCTCGATGCGGATAAAGACATTGTTGGCGTGCTGAAGAGCTGGAAGAAACAGCTCGGCCCTGGCTTCGCTCGTTTCATGCCCGCCATAAATTCTCTGCCGATGCCCGGCGACCTCACTCAGGTCAACATTGAAAGCCTGCTGACGCTCCATCCGCAGGTGGTGTTTGTTGCCAACTACGCGCCAGCGGAGATGATCCAGCAGATTCAAAATGCGGGCATTCCGGTGGTGGCGATTTCGCTGCGTAAAGATGCGGCGGGGCAGCAGAACAAAATGAACCCCACGATGAAGGACGAAGAGCAGTCCTACAACGAAGGGCTGAAGCAGGGTATCCGCCTGATTGCCGACGTGGTTGACCGCAAAACCCAGGGCGAGGCGCTGATTAAATACGCCTTCGACGCGCGGGCAAAATACAACGCGCCGGTGAGCGATATCCCGGATAGCAAAAGAGTTCGTGTTTATATGGCGAACCCCGATCTGAATACTTACGGATCGGGTAAATACACGGGCCTGATGATGAAGCACGCCGGGGCGCTGAACGTGGCCGCCGCAAGCGTTAAGGGCGCGCGACAGGTTTCGCTGGAGCAGGTCCTGCAGTGGGATCCGCAGGTGATCTTCGTGCAGGATCGCTACCCGCAGGTGGTAACGCAGATCATGAACGATCCCAACTGGCAGGCCGTTGATGCGGTGAAAAACCATCGCGTGTGGCTGATGCCGGAATACGCCAAGGCCTGGGGCTACCCGATGCCGGAAGCGCTGGCGATTGGCGAGCTGTGGATGGCGAAAAAGCTCTATCCGCAGGCCTATAAATATGTCGACGTTGATGCCCTGGCGCAGGACTACTACCAGCGGTTCTACCGGGTGAACTGGCAGTCCGATGCTAAGCAGTAAATCAGACCTGTTTCTGCAGCCCGCGCTGATTGTTTCGGCGCTGGCGCTGGGTATCGGCTCGTTGTGTCTGGGGCAGTATCCGCTGGCCCTGAGCGAAATTTTCCACCAGCTTATCCATTTTTCCCATCATGAAGGTATGGCCAGCCAGATTGTCTGGTCCGTCCGGCTGCCGCGCGTGCTGATTGCGCTGCTGGCGGGCGGTGCGCTTGGCTTATGCGGCGCCACGTTGCAGGGGGTGTTGCATAATCCGCTGGTGGATCCGCATATTATCGGCGTCACTTCCGGCTCGGCTTTCGGCGGCGCGCTGGCGATTCTGCTTGGCCTGCCGCCGATTGCGATGATGGGATCAACCTTTGCTTTTGGCCTCACCGCGCTGATTCTGGTTTACGCCATTGCCGCGCTGCAGGGGCGGGAAAACGCACTGATCCTTATCCTCTCCGGCATTATTCTGAGCGGCTTTTTTGCCGCGCTGGTGAGCCTGATCCAGTACCAGGCCGACACCGAAGAGACGCTGCCCAATATCGTCTTCTGGCTGCTGGGCAGCTTTGCGACGGCGAACTGGCATAAAGCGGCGATGCTTGCCGTCCCGGTGGCGCTTGCTACGGCGCTGCTGTTCCAGCTGCGCTGGCGCATAAATTTACTCTCGCTAAATGATAAGGACGCCAGGGCGCTGGGCGTGAGTGTCGTGCCGCTGCGGCGGACGGTGCTGGTTTGCTGCGCGATTCTGGTTGCGGCCCAGGTTGCCGTGAGCGGCAGCATTGCCTGGGTTGGGCTGGTCATTCCGCATCTGGCCCGCCTGCTGGTCGGGGTCGACCATCGCCGCCTGCTGCCCGCGTCGTTCTGGCTCGGCGGCTGCTTTATGATTGTTGTGGACGACCTTGCCCGCACCCTGACGCAGGCGGAGATCCCGCTGGGTATCATCACCGCGCTGCTCGGCGCGCCGCTGTTCACCTTCCTGTTAATCCGCTCCAGCCGTAAGGCCCGCCAATGACATCCGCAACGCTCAACATTCAGCAACTCCAATATGGGCATAAAGAAGCGCTCTTCGAGCCGTTAACCTTTCGCTGCCAGCGTGGGGAAATCTGGGCCGTACTCGGGCGCAATGGGCTGGGGAAAAGTACCTTACTGGATACGCTGAGCGGCGTGCTAAAGCCGCTGGGCGGGAGTTTCAGCAGCGAAGGGGGCGTGGGCATTGTGGCGCAGCATTTTCATCTGCCGTTTCCCTATACCGTGCGCGATGTCGTGCTGATGGGGCGGGCGCGCCACGTCGGGCTGTTTTCCCTGCCGGTGCGCAGAGACGGCAGGCGGGTCTCAGGAGCGCTGGAACAGCTGAATATTGGCCACCTCGCCGCGCAGGTCTTTACCTCACTTTCCGGCGGGCAGCAGCAGCTGGTGATGATTGCCAGAGCGCTGGTCACCGCCAGCCAGACTCTGCTGCTGGATGAACCCTGCTCGGCGCTGGACTTAGCCAATCAGCAGGTGGTTTTGCAGCTGATAAGCGATCTGGCCCACCGGCAAAACCGCTGCGTGGTGTTCAGCACCCACGATCCCGTTCACGCTCAGCAGGTGGCGACGCATACGCTGCTCCTGCTGCCAGAAGGGAAATGGCTGGCGGGGGAAACCGATGCCGTTCTGACCGAAGAGAACATGCATCGCGCTTACGGCCTGCCGCTCCGCAGGGTCAGCCTGGAAGGGTCTTCAGCGTCCTGCCTGGTGCCGCTTTTCACTATCGAAAAGTAGCGGACAAAAAGCCCGCTGCGGTCAGGCTCGTTTGCCCTTCCTGGGCGAGAATAAATTCAGCCAGCGACCGGGCTTCCGGTGCCTGGCTTAATACCGCCAGCTGGTATTCGCACAGAATATTATGTTCATCGGGAATCGCGATGCTTTGCACGTCCGGCTGGTCTGCCAGCGCCAGGCCGTAGTGGGCATAGCCGATAAACACGTCCGCCAGCCCCTGACGAATCACCCACGCGCTCGCCAGCTCGCCTTTAGGCACGCTTAGCGTCTCCCTGCCGCCGACCAGCTGAAGCGCTCTCTTCTTAAGCTTCTCACCCAGTCCCGACTCGAGCCGTTCAAGCCCGTCGAACAGCGCCCAGGTGTAATCCCCGGACGGGTCGCAGCCCGGCGTTGAGGTACCGATTCGCAGCGTCGGGTCGCGCAGTAAATCCAGCCAGTTAGCCTTGTGACGAGCCGTCAGGCTCAGGCGATTCCAGGCAAAGGTATGCGCGCTGAGCGCTTTGTCCGCGGCCAGTAAGGCCTGCGGGTGAGCGCGGTTGGCCGAGGCAAAAAGCGCACAGGGCTCCCCTGCCTCAATGCGTTCTTTCAGCAGCCCTGCCGGGCCGTACTTTACGTCTACTGCGATGCCCGTGGCCTGAGTAAAGTGCTGCATCAGCGGCGTGAAGGCCAGGCGCAGGCTACCGGCGGCCAGCACGGGTAAAGGAGAAGTCATCGGCGATTCCTGAATTTTTAAGTCTGCCGCAAGAGTACGCCTTTTACAGAGGGGCGGGCAAAAAGGTTTTTATCTTAGTCACACAACCCGATAGCTAACCCGTTTTAACAGGCATCCTGTTGTATAGTAAGCCTTAATACAACACGGTTCGGAGTTGCCCATGGACATCCTGAATAAGCTCCCTCTGTCCTCACTGAGATTGTTCGAGGCCGCCGGGCGAACCTGCTCTTTCACGCTGGCTGCCGGGGAGCTGGGTATAACGGCCAGCGCGGCCAGCCATGCCATCGGTAAGCTTGAAAAGCAGCTGGCCGTGCGCCTGTTCTTCAGAAATACCCGCGAGATGGCGTTAACCGCCGATGGTGAACTGCTGTTAAGGCACGTTCAAAACGCGTTCAGCGAAATAAAACAGGGCGTAAATTCCCTGGCGAAGAGCCAGCAGCGTCCTCTGCGCATACATACTGTTCCAAGCTTCGCCAATCAGTGGCTGCTCTCACGCCTGTCATCTTTTATTCAGCGTCATCCTGAGGTGCAGTTCCGTTTCTCGGCAAATACCGATCCCGTCAGGTTTGAAGACGACGAATTTGATTTAGATATTCTTTACGGTCAGCCAGTCTCCTCCTCGTATCACAGCATTCCTCTGTCGGTGGAGCAGCTGACGCCGCTTTGCAGCCCGCAGGTCGCTGAAAAAATCAGAAAACCCGAGGATTTGTACAGCTGCACGTTGATCCAGTGCGATGCGCAGCTTTATCAATGGCGAGGATGGTTTGAGGAGAATAATTTAGCGCCGCCTGACCAGTACCATTTAAGCTTTGACCGGAGCTTTATGGCCATTAAGGCGGCCGTGGATGGGCTTGGCGTGGTGCTTGAATCCATGCTGCTTGCGGAAAAAGAGATAAAAAATGGCGATCTTGTGTGTCCGCTGGTGGAGACGACCCGGGAGCTGCATTACATCTGTCACTATTTATCCTTCCCGCGCTATCAGCAGCATCCCGCCCTGGAGATGTTTAAAACCTGGCTGCTGAACGAGCTGAATAGTGCGAACCACCGTTAAGGTCGGCTGCGCGAAGAAAAGAAGCGGCTGAAAATGTTTAACCGCTCATGACGGTCTAGTCAGGCATAGAAGCCCCGGCTGGCAGAGGCTCCTTGATCGTCATGACGACCAGCAGACACACAAATGCGGCGATGGAAAGGCTGATAAACACCGCGTTCCAGTCGTATTTGTCCAGCAGCACGCCCACGATAAGCGGCATGATCATCGCACCGCTGTTACCGCCCATATTGATAATAGAATAGGCTATCGGGTAGCACTCTTTTGAAACTCTTCCCATCGCATAAACAGAATAGGCTGAGTAGCCAAGAGAGAGCAATAAACCGATACTGAACAAAATGATCCCCAGGCCCACCTTGCTTTGCGGAGCGAAAACCATAACGCCCATCATGATAATCGTGCAGAAGGCGCTGAACAGCATCAACGGCTTGCGCCGCTTGCCAAACAGATTATCTGACATCCAGCCGCCCAAAAGATTGCCCAGCACGTTCCCGGCAAACGGCGTCGAGGCGAGAATAGCCGAGTTAATAATATTGAAGCCGTGCTCCTGCAGCAGATACTTAGGTAGCCAGGACATCAGTACACCGTCCACAATTCCCACCATGCACATGTAGCCGATGGCGGCACCGTAAATATCCCAGCTGGTAAAGATCTCACGGGAATTTTGCAGTTGAGGTAAGTTTCGCGTTCTGATAAGGCGGTCGATTAAACCGAATTTAAAGGGGCGATACAGTAGCCTGGCCGGTTCTTCTTCTCCGGCGGCAACCGTTTGTGCAGTATTATCATTGATGTAGTCTGCTTCTTCCTGATTAACAAACGGACTCTCGGAGGGTTTGTTTCTGACCAGCACGTACCACACCACTGCCAGAACAATGCCGGGAATGGAGAAGAAGTAAAAAATATGTCTCCAGTCGTAGTTAATCAGTATCCAGGCGCAAATCGGCGGCACCAGGAACGGGCCGAATTTTGAGCCCGCGAGGAATAGCCCGGTTGCGGTTCCTTTCTCCTTACTGGGGAACCAGTTATTAATGGTCGTAGTAGAGCTGATAACTACCGGCGCTTCGCTAACCCCAACCAGCGTTCTCAGGATCTTAAGATGCAAGAAAGAATCTACCCGCCCCATAAAAAACGTAAACAGTGATGTTAAGGCCATGCCCAGCGCGTACGAAAAGCGGATGCCTTTTTTACGGACCAGATAGCCGGAGGGGATCTGGCATAAGGCATAGCCTGCGAAGAACAGGCTAATGATGATGCCGACATCGGTATTGTTCAGCCTGAACTCATCCTGAATATAGGGGATAGCAAAGCCAATGTTTGCCCTGTCGGCCTGAGCGACAACGAAAATGATAAATATCAACGCCATGACGAACCAGCGATAGCTGCTCTTTCGCACGTTCTTTTTTGTGTTCACGGATTCAATGTTATTAGTCGACATATCAACCTCAAATAGCGTAGCGGAGGTAAAAGTGAGAAGCCGCCTCTGCGGCGGCTTAAAGTTATTGAAGACGACGTTTGATTTGTTCAACCATGCAGGCTTTTGAGATGCCGTAGCGATCGTGCAGGGTTGGCAGGGCTCCGGCATGCAGAAACTCGTCCGGCAGCGAGATGACGTCAAACTCGCAGCTGACGCCCTTGCGCATCAGCAGAGCGGCAACGGCTTCGCTCAGGCCGCCAATACAGCTATGGTTTTCCGCAGTAACAACCAGTCGTCCTGGTTTTGCTGCCTGGGCAAGAAGGGTATCTTCATCCAGCGGCTTAATTGTTGGCACGTGCAGCACCGCAGCGCTGATATTATCCCTGCGCAGCGCTTCGGCGGCTTCCAGCGCGCGCATGGTCATCAGGCCTGAAGAGATAATCAGAACGTCGTTACCTTCCTCCAGCAGCTTCGCTTTGCCGATTTCAAATTTATAATCATATTTATCAAGTACAAGCGGCACCTTACCGCGAAGCAGGCGCATGTAAACTGGCCCCTGATGTTCCGCCAGAGCGGGAACCGCCTGTTCAATTTCCAGCGCGTCGCAGGGGTCGATAATCATCATGCCGGGAATACCGCGCATGATGGCTAAATCTTCCGTGGCCTGGTGGCTCGGCCCGTAGCCTGTGGTTAACCCCGGCAGGGCCGCGCAGATTTTAACGTTGAGATTTTCTTCAGCGATAACCTGATGAATAAAATCATAGGCACGGCGCGTGGCGAAGACCGCATAGGTGGTGACGAAGGGCGTGAAGCCTTCTTTTGCCATTCCTCCCGCCGCGCCCATAAGCAACTGCTCCGCCATCCCCATCTGGAAAAAACGTTCCGGATACGCCTGGGCAAAAATATGCAGGTCGGTATATTTTGAGAGATCCGCCGTCATACCGACGACATCCGGGCGCGTTTTCGCCAGAGCAACCAGCGCATGGCCGAACGGCGCTGAGCGGGTTTCCTGGCCCTCATCTGCGATGGAGGCGATCATGGCGGAGGTGGTTAAGCGGGGTTTGCTTTGGGAAATCTGGCTCATGACAGCGCTCCTTCCGGTTTGTTGGCATCGAGTACGGCCAGCGCCTTTTGCCATTCGTCGGCATCGACGCGGATAAAATGGTTCTTGTCGCGGGTTTCCAGGAAAGGCACGCCTTTGCCCATCAGCGTGTCGCACAGAATGACGCGAGGTTGGTCTCCGACATGGTTTTTCGCGTTTTCAAAAGCGCTAACGACTGCCGCAACGTCGTTCCCATTGACGCGTTGCACGTACCAGCCAAACGAGGCCCATTTATCTTCCAGCGGCTCAAAACCGAGAATTTTTCGTGAATCGCCGTCGGCCTGCTGTTTGTTAATGTCGACAATATTGATCAGGTTCGACAGGCCATGATGCGCAGCCGACATTGCTGCCTCCCAAGTGGATCCTTCGTCCAGCTCGCCGTCGGACATCGAGTTGATCACCAGCGACGCGCTCTCTTTTTGCCGTAGCCCCAGCGCCATGCCTACCGCAATGCTTAAGCCCTGGCCGAGGGATCCGCCGGACATCTCCATCGCCGGGGTATAGGTTGCCATGCCTGACATAGGCAGACGGCTGTCATCGAACCCGTAAGTCTCGAGCTCTTCTTCAGGGATAATGCCTGCTTCAATCAGCGCGGCGTAATACGCGATGGCGTAATGGCCGTGGGACAGCAAAAAGCGATCGCGGGCTTCCCAGCCCGGATCGGCCGGACGGTAATTCATGATGTGCGCGAAGGCCGTAGCCAGCACGTCGGCGTACCCCAGCGCCTGGCCGATATAGCCCTGGCCCTGTACTTCCCCCATGCGCAGGGCGTAACGGCGGATGCGCCAGGCCGCTGCCTCGACTTTCTGCAGTTTCGTTTGTGACATAAATAAATTCTCTATCGGTTAATTAATAAAGGCTAATTTTCCAGTATTAATTGTTAGTGGCTTTTAGAATGATGAATAGGGAGCGGGCCGGGAGGGTTAGTTATTTCCAGGTTTCTATAACCCGGCTGTCATCATTAAGTTCAAGACCCAATTCTTTTGCCTTCAGATAGCGCTGATGCGCGATATTCAGTAATGGAACCTCTGCCTGATGTTTTTTTGCGGCCTCGGCAACCAGACCGCTATCTTTAATGAAAATATTAATGGTGCTTGTTACTTCAACACTCTTGTCCTGAAGCATCCGCGGCCCCCGGTCCGAAAGCATCCATGAACCGGCGGCCCCTTTTTCAACCAAAGGTAAGACTTTGGCCGGGTCGATACCCAGGGCTCCTGCAAGGCTTAAAGCTTCTGCGGCGGCAACAATATGCACGGCGCAAAGGTGCTGGTTGATGACTTTAATAGCCTGTCCTTCACCGACATTTTCCCCGACGGGACAAAGGGTGCCCATTGCGGAAAGTACCGGAGTGACTTTTTCAATTTCCGCTGGCTTACCGGCAGCAAATATCATTAACTCACCTGTTGCCGCACGCGCTGTCCCACCTGTGACGGGGGCGTCCACTACCTTCGCACCGGCAAGTAATAGCGTCTGCGATGCTTCGCGAACGGCATCGGGACCAACCGTAGACATAATCACCCAGGTTTGACCGGCGACCGTGTCCCCGGCGTCAATAATCAGCTGCTTTAACTGCTCGGGTGTTGCTACCATAACGACCACCACTTCAGTGGCGGCAACCATTTTTATATTCGGCTGGACAACAATATTATATTTCGCTGCTTTTGCCCGCGAGACTTCCGATATATCTATGCCGGTCACATGGTGCCCGACGCTTTGAATTTGTCTTGCCATTGGTAGCCCTATTGCTCCAACGCCCACGAATGTAACATTCATGATATTCCCTCCTTTACGGCAAATATAGCTAACAGAAATAGAAATAGCGGTTCCCACATAAAAACAGATGCCCGGGGTAATAATTAAATTAAATAACCTTTATCTTGAGCGGGCAAATGCACCTTATTCATAAGCTTGTGAATGTTATTCATTAACTATAAGGGAGGATCGCGGCGGAACGGCGAGCCGAGTGAGGGGTAAAACGTTCAAGCCTGAAAACGTGAAGATCCTCGTTTGATATCACTCACAACTGCCGCACGGTGGAGAAGCCCGTCGTCCCCTATGGCATGCGCAATCTGTGAGAAAGGTCTCTTCGTTTTTTGACGTCCCAGCGACGCAATATACGCACCGGCAGGCGGATTCCGCTGATTGTTGTTCGTTTTATGAGCGATTAATGAAATGGCTTACAAGAGAAAAGCTTTTCGCTGTGCAAAAGTGGTTCTGCGTTATCAACAACAATAACAGGCAGGAGAAAACAGTGGACAGCATCGAAGTGGCGATCGAAAAGCATATCCGTGCGTTTCCGGAATCGCTTATTAACTACCTTAAAAACGATTATAAAGACGATCTGATGGTCGTGATTGATGACCTGGTCCCGCTTGAGATCAGGTTAGCGATGGAGGACGAAGCCCGCCGTCTCCTCCAGGAAGAAGCTTTACGCAGAGAAGTGATCATCGCCCAAAGCGGCAACACGCCGCGCGCCTACGACAGCGTTGGCCGCAATGCGATCCGCGAGAAGGGCCAGTACATCTCGGCGTTTTTTGACAGCCCCAGCATCCTGAATTTGCTTTCCCGCATTACCGGCGAGCCGCTCTACAAGGTGCCCTACGAGCCGGAAGAGTTCATTATTAATTCCCAGAACCGCAGCGGCGATACCCACGGCTGGCACTGGGATGACTACTCCTACGCGCTGGTGTGGGTGGTTGATGAGCCGGACGTCTTCTCCGGCGCGCGCGTCGAATTCGTGCCTAACATTCCCTGGAAAAAAACCGATACCCGCGACTGGATCAGGAACGTGCTGACGGAGTACACCATCCATAGCCGCCACGTCGCCCAGGGGCAGTGCTATCTGCTGCGGGCCAGGGATGCACTGCACCGCATCTCCCCGCTGACCAAGGAGTCACGCCGCACCGTCATCGTTTTCACCTATGCCAACGATCTTGACCTTGCGGATGCCAGCCTGACCCATGACTCCATGGAAGCGATTTATCCGCAGGACACCCAGACCCAACCATTGTGAGACGAGAATGATGACCTCTATCAGAGAAAATGCGGGCGGCATGAACGACCGGGCCGGTTTTCCGGTGTTCTTTACCAAAGTGTCTGAGCACCTCGGGCGCTACGACGAATACGGTGATATCGCCAGGCAGATAGCCGACCTGTTCCCGCCGTCGCTCTACCCAACCGCCGTCGATATCTGCTGCGGCATCGGCAAGATGAGCCACGCCCTTGCGAACTGCGGCTATAAAACCCTCGGCATTGATTTATCCGCCGAGCAGCTGGAAATTGCCCGCCAAATCTCCCCCGGCCCCGACTACGTCCGCACCGACATGGGGGCGCTGCCGCCGGGCCAGTACGACCTGCTGCTGAACATCTACACCAGCTTCGGGTACTACAACACGGAGGAAGAAGATCTGGCCGTGCTGTCCGAGTGGTACAAGGCGCTGCGCCCCGGCGGCGTGCTGATTATGGAGCTGGCGGACATGGACCGCGCCAGAAACCGCATTGATAACTCCGGCTGTCTGATCCGCATTAATCAGGGCGTAACGGAATACCTCTTTATGGACTGGGATAAGCAGCTGCTGACCGTCGATTACGAAAAGGACGATATGAACTGGTCCTGCGTCACCCGCCTGTATGAAAAGGAAGTGCTGCGCAGCGCGCTGCTGAAGGCGCGGTTCAAAACGGTGGAAATCTACGGCAGCTTCGACCGTCGTCCAAAACATGAAGACAACAATCTCATTCTTATCGCGCAAAAAGGACTGTCATAATGACGAAAACAATTTGTATTGTGGATGCCTATTCTACCGGTGCCGAACTGGCTCCCCTTTTTGTGAAAGAGGGCTGGAACTGTATTCACGTGCAGTCGAGCGAATCGATCCCGCTCGATTATTTAGCCACCTATCGCCCCCTCTCCTTTAAGAAGATTTTAATCCTCAGAAACGACGATATTGCGGCGAAAAGGGAGCTTGCTGACAGGCTCAAAGAGTTTGCGCCCGACTTTATTATTCCCGGCACTGAAACCGGCGTTGAGCTGGCGGATTTTCTCTCCAGCGAGCTGGGGACGCCGGGCAACAGCTGGCAGACCAGCGCGCTTCGCCGCGACAAATATTCTATGCAGGAGGCGCTGCGTGCCGGCGGGCTGCGCGCCATTCGTCAGACGGTCACGGACTCTCTGGCAGAGGCCTCGCAGTGGGTGAGAGAGGTGAACGGCTGGCCGGTGGTGGTCAAGCCGCTGGACAGCGCCGGGGCGGACGGTGTGCGCTTTTGCCATAACGATGACGAGCTGGCGGACGCCTTCCATAATATTTTCGGCAAAACCAACAGGCTGGGGCTGGTCAACCGCAAGGTACTGCTCCAGGAAAGGCTGATCGGCAGGCAGTTTATCGTTAACGGCGTGAGCATCAACGGCGAGCACCTGATAAGCGAAGTCTGGTCGGACGATAAAAAAGAGGTCAAAAACGCCTCGCTGATCTGCGAAAAAGAGGTGCTGCTGCCCTACCACGGTGAGATCCAGGACGAACTGGTCGACTACACCCGCCAGGCCCTGACGCTGCTGGGCATCGAAAACGGCCCTTCCCACAGCGAACTGATGTTGACCGCCACCGGCCCGGTGCTGATTGAGACGGCGGCCCGTATGCAGGGCACCATCATGCATAGCGCGGTCATCGCCGCCCTTGGCTACAGCCACGTTACCCTGACCGCCGAGCGGTATCTGCAGCCGGATCGCTTTGCCGGTCGGCTGGCCGCGCCTTATCAGCTGAATAAAGAACTCTTCTGCGTGACGCTTGCCTCCGAGCGTGAGGGAACGGTGAAAGAGAACCGCTGCCAGGATTTGCTGGGCGAGCTGGCTTCTTTCTACGGGGTGATGCATACGCCTGAGAAAGGGGAGCGGATCTTCTGCACCACGGATCTCTTTACGAATCCGGGCATTATCTATCTTTGCCACGCCGAGCTTAAGCAGATCGAAGCGGACTACGCGGCTATTCGCAACATGGAAAAACAGGGCTCCCTGTTTGAACTGGCCTGAGACCGCTATGAATAAAAATACGGGTGCCCTTTTTGGTTTGATTATGGTGTTTTGCTATAACTTCCTCGACGCGGGAAAGGAAGTTTATTCAGGCTATTTAGTCCAGTCCGCTCACCCAATGCAGGTGACTTTTATTATCTTCAGCACCGTCCTGATTTTCTTTCAGATCTACTGCTATTTAAGGATGAAGCAAAGCTACGCCGCCCCGCTGGGTAACTTAAAAGTGGTCTTTCTGCTGAATATCACAACGGCGGGGTCGTGGATAACTTTCTTCTACTGTCTGAAATATCTGGAGCCGGCCGTTGCCGCGGCAATTATCACCGGGGTGGCACCCGTATTAATGGTCTTTATTTCCCCGCTGTTTTTCAGCACCGACAGGCGGCAGTACCGCCTGCTGTTGCTGCTGGGGATAGCCGCAAGCTCCCTGTGGCTGAGCTTCATCAGCCTGCGGGAAGGCGATCTGGTCTATAACCTGACGGCGGAAGAGGTGATTACCGGCATTCTGCTGTGCGTGGCCTGCGCGTTTTTCAGCATCTTTTCTAACGTGTTCAGCAAGCGTCTTAGCGAAGAAGCCTGTCCGCCGGAGGCCATTATGGCGCACAGGTTCTACCTGACCGTGCTGCTGACCTGCGCCTGGAGCATGCAGCTTCCCGGCGGCGAACACCTTGAGGTGCAGATGTTCCCGGGCGTGCTGATCCTGGCGCTGCTGGGCGTTATCATCCCGCTGTGGTGCCTGCAGTACGGCATAAAAGCGTTACCGCCGTCACAAATTATGGTGTTAATTTCTGTGAGTCCGGTCTTTACCTTCGCGTTTCAACTTTTTGATCCCCGCCTGTCGCCTTCGGCTTCATCGTTTGTTGCGATAATGTTAATCTGCTTCTTTTCGCTGGCGGCTGAAGTCTGGCGCATTCAGTACAAAGAACGGGTTATCGAGAATGGGTATCACGGCCTACCGGAAGATAGAGGGCGTTGAGGTAACGCTCTCTGACAGCACTAACCACGTTTTTCCCAAACATTCTCACGATGAGTTTTATCTGGGGGCCAACATCTCCGGCCGGGAAAAAATCTGGCTGGACGGCAAGCGCTCCGAGGCGAGCATCGATGAGATAACGGTCTATAACCCAGGCCAGGTCCAGGCGGCCACGCCGACGCCGTACGACTGGGTTTATTACAGTTTCTATATTCAGCCGGAGATGATGGCGGAATTAACGGGGCTGCCCGCCGACGAAGAGTTCAAAAAAAGCGTTTTTGCCGCCCCGGATATCGCCGCGCTGATCGCCCGCACCGGGGCTTTTTGCCTCATCGGCCACCACGGCGAAAATGAGATGCTCGAAAAGCTTTCAACGCTGCTCTGCGCGCTGGTTAAGCGCACCGGGAGCCGCACAAAATTTTGCGTTCACGACAAGGACGCGCTGCTGGCTGAGCGCATAGCCTTACGCCTGCGCGAAGATCTGTACGAGCCTCCATCACTGAAAGCCCTCTCTGCGGAATTCGGCCTGACCTCGGTGCAGCTTGTCCGCGTTTTCAACGCCCACTTTGGCCTGCCTCCCTTTGCCTGGCTGAAAGGGGAAAAGCTCAAAATCGCCAGGCAGCTTATTCTGCGCGGCCTGCCCCTGGCGGATATCGCCGCCGGGCTGGGCTTTTCCGACCAGCCCCACTTTACGCACAGCTTCCGGGATATGTTCGGCGTGACGCCGGGGCAGATGTTCCGCCTGGCGAAGGCCTGATTAAGCGTGGGTTTGCGTCCGCACCAGCGCGGTTTCCTTGGCCAGCAGGTAAGGGCGCAGATAGCCAACCGTGTTCGACAGCGGCAGAACATCGTCATGCAGGTGAATATTCAGCACGTCTATGAGATAAGCCCGACGAGCGGTAATTCGCTGCCACAGCGCCGGGTACAGCGTGGCGATATCCAGCCGCAAAGCCTCATCGGCCAGGGCAATGGTGTCCTCGATGCTTGCTCCCGCGTAGCCTTTGCGGGACGGAATAATATCTATTTGCAGCAGCATGCCGCTGGCCAGCGGGATTTGGGACGCCGGAGAAATCGGCGAACACAGCCACTCTTCATCGGCCACCAGATGGCCCGGATTCAGATGCCAGTGGTACTCCGCCTGCGGTAACACCCGCTCGATTAAGTCATAAATCTCATGGCCCTTCACGCCCACTTTAATAAACTCAAGCCAGCTCACCACCGCGTGGTAATAAGGGATGGCAACGACGTCCAGATAGTCCCGCACTTCCGGCTTCAGCTCGTCCGCACCGTTCACCACGTACGCCGCCCGGCTGGTCAGCCCGCCCTTGTAGCTCACGGTAAGCGAAAACTTATCCCCGGGCTGGATCTGCTTATCAGATGGGTAAAGGTTGGCGTATTCGAATCGTTCCCCGGTGGCGGCGATGGTCACCACGTTATTCAGCTGTCCGTCGGCGGCGAGCAGGGCCGCTATCTCTTTTTCCGTTTTTCCCGTCCCGACGGCATCAAGCGCGGTTAGCGCAGCGCTGGAAGCCAGATTCGCCCCGTATTCATAATAGGCAATTTCATTGGCATTATTCCGCGTTCTTGCGCCGAACTGCGGCGAAATAAAGACGTCTGTGGCGTTCAGTAAGGTCGCTCCGGCAGGAAGGGCAGCCTGGATGGCCTGGAACACGAAGGTGGGGATATCGAAAAAGGATTTATTATCTTCATAAGCACCGGTAAAAAGTTTCCATCCTGCAATACCCACGCGTTTTTGATCCTTAAGCCCTGCGCAGCGTAATACCTCTTTCAGCGTTAAATCCGTGTCCATCGGCTGATTCGGCAGTGAGAACCAGGGAGCATGAACCACCTCTGCAGGCGTGCGGGAGTGCGCTGCCAGCTTAAGGTTTTCATTGCCGAGCACTAAAACCGCCTGCCCGTCGCCGTGCAATATCAGCAGCGCCTCTTCGAAGCGTGGGATAAACCCCGTCAGGTATTCAAAGTTGCCGCCGTGTTCTTTATCGGCATACACAACAAGCGTGTCGAGCTGCTGGCGAGCCATCTGCTGAAGCACTTTGCTGCGGCGCTCTTCAATCGTCCGCCCGGTCAAGGTTGTGCTGGGAAGATTAAAGTAGATCGCAGGCGATTTTATGGTTGCAAGGCTGAATGCTGAATGTGGCACGGTAGGGTTTCTCCATAAACTGTCTGTGGTTTCAACCTTACTAAATTGCAGCCAACAACACCCGCCCCAGCGTCCGAACTGCGGCGTAGATCTCCTCGTCCGTGAAGCCTCCCAGCCCCAGCAGCACGCCCGACTGGCTTTTTCCCGGCGAATACATGTGGGAAACGGCCCGCAGGGAGATCCCGGCGGCAACGCCCTTGTGCACCACTTCGGGCATAGAGTCATGCTCATCAGTAGCTGCAAATGCTGCATTAAAGTAATAACCTGCTATATCACTGTGTTTTTTGCTGAATATATGAAACTAAGATAAGGAAAAAATGGGATTTAGATTGTTGTAATTTGTTTTGTCTTTTAGATGATTAATTATCAGAATATAAACTATATAATATATCTCGACATAATTAATGCCAGCCCTCCAGCTATAAATAATTTTAATAAACCCTGCGCGACAAGCCTTGCAGCGTGTCTTATGCGAAATGTGACAATAATAATGAAATTAATCTATATCCCCGTATTGTCAGTTTTTGTCTTTCTTGTTATATCTAGTTCACTAAATTTTAACATGTCGTTCATGTTCATGTTCATGTTCATGTTCAGGTGGGGATATCATGCAGAATATTGGCGAGGCTGTAGAGAATATATCTTCAGCCAAAGAGAATGTGGGTGATGGTATTGACTCTTTAAATGCGGCATGGAGTTTTGGTGGTAACACACCAAAGCATTTCGACGCGCATGTCTCAAAGTCAGTGCCAAAATATCAGGATGGGCATGACATTATTCTTTCTTTAAGCGATTACTTTGTTAATAAGCACTCTATTGTATATGAACTGGGTAGTTCAACCGGAGCATTAACCTGTAAAATGGCCCAGCGTCATAAGCAGGCAGCTTCATTTATCGGTATCGATATTGAAGAAGCGATGACCCTCCAGGCGAATGAAAAATTACTTGAGATGCCCTCGATTAATAATGTTAGCTTCGTGACGGACAATATTCTTAATTACCCATTTGAAAAAAGTGACTTTATCGTTGCTTATTACACGGTGCAGTTTATTCCACCACGAATTCGGCAGGCGTTGTTCGACCGGATTTACGAATCGTTAAACTGGGGTGGAGCTTTTGTGTTGTTTGAGAAAGTTCGCGGGCCAGATGCCCGATTTCAGGACATTATCAGTAACCTGTATGTGGATTATAAAATTGAACAGGGCTATGCGCCCCATGAAATTATTGCGAAGTCACGTTCGTTAAAAGGCGTCATGGAACCTTTTTCAAGTGCGGGTAACCTTGATTTATTTAATCGGGCGGGCTTTGTCGACGTTATGTCTGTGTTTAAGCATATTTGTTTTGAAGGCTTCTTCGCTATTAAGTAATGGGTGGTGTATGGATTCTCAGGGCATTTTGAATTATTTGTCGTTACTTAATATGGATAGTCACTATTCAGCTATTAAGGTTAATTGTGAGATATGTCATAGCGATAAAAAACTACCGTTACTGCAATCAGTTGAAGGGCCAGTAGGGGCCATGGTTGACTTGTCTGTGGTCGGTTGTCAGGACTGTGGACATATTTATCAGGAGTGTTGTTTCTCCCCTGATTTTTATCAGCATTATTACGATAAATTTTATCGGCTGAACTTATTTGGTGACAGCGAGCCAGACAAAGCTTTTTTTATTGATCAGATAAAGCGTGGTGATGCCTTATTTAAAAGTCTTGCCAGTTGGTTACCTGAAACGGGACGCCTTCTCGACGTAGGCTGTTCGGCAGGGGGGCTGATGATCCCTTTCGCCAAGCGTGGCTGGCAGGTTGCGGGTAACGACCCCGATGGTGTTTATGCCGATTATGGACGCCGCATTGGGCTGGATATTCTGACGATCGGCGCTGAAGCTATGCCGACGGATAATCAGGCTGAGCTGATAATTATTAACGGTTCGCTTGAGCATGTTTACGATGTGAATGCTGTGATGAACCGGTGTCGCCAGATTGCTGCCAGCAACGGCCTGTTGCTGATTGAAGGACGCGCGCTGGGTTACGGTTTACAACAAGGTCATTTGACCCACAACCATCGACGCTTTCTTTCGGCGCACAGCATAGAGCAGTTGATGCTCCGGCACGACTGGCAGCCCGTCATGACAACCAGCACCCCATTGTGCGGACCAACACGACCCGGTGCAATATTTGTGCTGGGAAGGGCGGGGGTGAAAGATAAAAAGGCCCTCAGCGCGGCCCAAAAAAATGGTCAGCAGTGGTTGCAAGTCGAATTACTACCACAATTTGTCAACATGAGGGGGCGCCATGAGCGAGTCTGTAGAGTGCAGCACGCCTGAAGCTCCCTGTTTGTGCTACCGCAATGAGTTAACCCATGAGTCATTTGTGGCGGCGGGAGAAACCAAATACCGCGTCTACGATCCGAAGAATGATATTGCCTATGAACTGGGGCAGAACGAGTTTTTGCTGGTCAGACTGTTTGATGGTGCGCGTAATGTCGAAGACATTCAGCATCAGGTTCGTGTCACTTTGCGGGGCAATCTTAGCGAGCGGCGGATTCTCGCGTTTGGTGAGAAGATGTTACGCCTTGGTTTACTTGCCCGTGATGGCGAGCAGGGGGGGTTACATCGCGATCCCGCGACGGGCATCACCTATGGTCCCCTTAAACGTTTCCTGCTGGTGAATCTCATCAAAATGGACCCTCAGCCGCTGCTGGACTGGCTGTATCCCAGATTTACCTGGCTGTGCAGTCCGTTAATCGTCGGGTTAATGTTGATGTGTACCATCAGCTGCTTTGTATTTTTACTCAGCCACTGGACCCTTTTTTATCGTGACATGCTGCATACCTATACCTCGGGCTGGTCGTGGCTGGCATGGCACTACCCGGTGGTGCTCAGTTCTATCGCGATTCATGAGCTTGGGCATGCGCTGAGTTGTCGACATTATCGTGTGCGCGTCACGGACTTTGGTATTGGTGTCTATCTATTGCTTGCTACCGGATGGGTTCGCCCGGAACAACGACGCTGGTCAGATCTGAGTGCTGAACAGCGTGCTAATACGATTCTAATGGGACCGCTTGCCAGCTTTTATTATGCAGCCGCCGGGATTGTCGTTTGGGCGATGACCCCTTCCAGCGTGGTGTTCCATGATCTGGGCGTGGTGATGATTGTTGCCTCTTTCCTTTCTCTTATTCCGACACTTTTACCTTGCTTCAATGGCGATACCTATCTGGCCATCACTGAGTTTTACAACCAACCGCGGCTGCGGCAGCGGGCACTGCTTTATTGTCGCAAACGTCTGGCAGGCAAAGCCGATGTCGATGACAACGCCAATCTTTACTGGGGGGTAACGCTCTTGACCGCTGCCGGGTGGCTACTGGCCTGGTGCGGTATCGTGGCCCTGATTATTCGTGTCTTGTGAATGAGGAAATGACTGTGGAACCAGAATTGAAAAAAGAAGTGATGGAAGAAACGAAGGAAGAAGCCTCCCTGCTGTCACCAGAGATGCTATTTGAAGAGTTTGACCTTGATGATATTGAAGTCATTGAAAGCAAAGTCTTCGCCTGATAATCCCAGCCCCCGGTCCAGGGGGCTTTTTAATGACTAATAAAAGAGACTGTGATGACCTTGATGGCGAAACCCGCGCCCGTGGGGGTTGGGATCCAATATAACCCTGAGATCCTTGACTGGTTCCCGTTTGAATCTTTGCAGGTGGATGTGCTGGAAGTCCTGCTCGATAACATTATGGCGCCGCTGGATGGGCCACACATCTTACGCCCTGAAGTGCGGGCGACGCTTGAAAAGTTGGGTGAGCGTTTTACCCTGCTGGCCCATTCAAACTACGGCTGCGATTTTGGTTTTAATCCACTGGAGTCTACTGCTGCGGTCCAGCGCCACGTTCCGCTGGCAAAAATGATAAATAGCCCATGGGTGGCAAATCACTGTTTCTATGGTGACGACTCCTGGTTAGATATCTGGAGCAGCCCATTGCAATTTTCTCATCGGGAGATGCTGCGTTGTGCCGACCGTGCGGCAGAGCTTCAGCAACGTTATGGGATACCGCTGGCACATGAAAATGCGGCCTATTATCTCTCCTGTCCCGGTAGCGAAATGCGCGAAGCGGAATTTCTGGCCCAGCTTGTCTCAAGGTCAGGCACGTTTTTGCATCTCGATTTACATAACATCTATGCTAACTCCATAAATTTGCCCCATTTCGATCTGCGTGATTACCTGGACACCATCCCGCTTGAGCGGGTGATCGCTGTGCATCTGGCCGGTGGCAGTTGGGCTGAGGGGCTATATCATGATTGGCACGATGCCGCGGTCCCGGAGCCGGTATGGGAGCTTTACGAAACGCTGCTGCAACGGACGACGCCTTCGGCAATTATTCTGGAATACCAGGGTCAGGCGCATCACACCCTGACCCGCGTAATGGATCAGGGCGATGAGTCGATGATCGTGAAAGATGTCAAACGCGCGCAGGAGATCTGGCGGCGAGCGACGGTACAGACGAAGGTGGTCAATGATGGATGCTAAACTTGTCTGGCACACCTGGCGAAAAATCCTGCGTGATGAAATGCTCCAGCAGCGCGTCTTTGACCCGACCTGGTCGGGGGCAAACGATACGAGTTTAAGTCCGGCGGAACAGGATGTTATCGCAGCTTATGCCGATAGCCGTGATCGTGCGAAATGGTTCATTGAAAACTATCAGTTTAGGCTGGTGAACTCATTTATCAACGCGCTGGAAACTGGAGCACCTCTGACGCTGCGCGCATTGCTAAATAGTGGCTTCGAGATGGCAGAGCTATCACACCGCTTTTTGCGTCAGCATCATTGGCACGATTATGGTCCGCGCGTGTATCAGTATGGCTCTGAAGCATTGGACTGGCTTATTGAAAAACAGCACCTTCTCGGCTTGTCCGCAGCTCTGGTCGATTTAATATGGCTGGAAAAAACGACCGTAACGCTTTACCTCTCCTTGCAAAATCGTCCTGGCCTGGTGACGGCTGGGCGAGCTGAGTATCAGCAGTCCGGCATGGCGCGGCTTTATCGTAGCCGCTATCAGCTCACCAACTGGCTGCGCGATAAAAAAAGCCTCGGGCTTCACGAACCCGCTATCGGGGAGGAAAATCTGCTGGTTGTGCTACCCGATTACAGCAGCCGGCATAAATATCTGCGCGTTCCGGACCGCTGTGCGGCACTGTTTAACGCCCCTTCACTGGCAAATGTTCAGCCGGAACACCAGGACGAATTGCATTTGGCTCGTCTGTTGGCCTGTAACGCACTGGTTAGCGGGGAGGCAAGATGAAGTGTGCTGACTATTTTTGGCTACGCTCCACTGGATTTTCCATAGACCACATTCTGCATCTGACGCCCGTGGCGTTGATCGCTCCACTCCGTGATTTCACTGGCTTACTTGTACGGCGTGAAGAGCTGTCGACGCGTCTGGAGAAACAGGCTTTGGACTGTGGCGAGGATCAATGCAAAAAGTTTTTACGCAAGCTTCAGGCTAAACAACCCCTGGCGGTGAGTGACTTGCCGCTTGCGCTACGAGCGCCTCTGGAAATTGATTTGCAACAATGGGATCATCTCAACCAGTTGCTGGGAGAGCAGGAAGCCGACCTGCGTCAGCGCTTCACGGAAGGATGCGAGCAGACCCGCCAGAAGTTGATCGATTTTCTCTCTTCCCCGCAGGTGGCAGAGGCAATTTTTATCTCCAATCCAGATGCAGCCCAACGAATGACCGCATTAATTGCCGAACGTCATTGCGCCAATGACAGCCGCAAAAAACAGAAAATTCGTTTGGGCTGGAGCTATGCGCAACGTCTATGTACCAAAAATGATACCTGCAGCTTTTTTGGTCCAATTGGATGGGGGGCGTTCAGCGAGCAGCAATCTACCCGCGTGGTTGTGGACTGGCAGCCCGGTAATGGACTCAAACAAAGGCGTACTTTTTTTGAGAGCTGGTTGATTCAGCGGCTGGTAGAAAAGATTAATCAATGCTGCCCTCAACTCTCACTGCTGCCTCTACGGCTGAATGCGGGCTGTCATTTGCAGCAGGACATTCTCTATTACCCTCTGGAGAAATCGCGGCAACTGACAGGTCAGGTACTTGAACTACTGACCGAAATCATCGCTACCCCCGGTATTACCACTGCGCAATTAAGCACCCCCCCGGCTGGGCTGGTGGAAAGCCTTGTGGCGTCTCGCGTGCTTGACCAGGGTTTTGAAATAGCCCCAGGAGCAGCAGAGCCGCTTGAACAACTACTTCAGCAAATGGATGAGGCGTCTTTACCCGCACATTTTATTTGCCACTGGCAGGCGGTCTTCCAGCAGGCACAGCGTTTAAGGGATCAGTATGCTGGTGGCGATCTTACGCAGCGGCAATCCTCGCTTGATGCTTTAAACCAATTGTTTAGCGATGCGGGCGTTTCTTTGCAGCGTGAGAGCGGCAAGATGTACGTTGGGCGCTATCCCATCTACGAAGACTGCGCCAGTGAGAGTGTAGTGACGTTCAGTCGTGACCTGCAACGGCATCTGGAGCGTGATTTCTCAGGTTTGATGGCTATTTATACCTGGCTTACCCGCGCCAGTGGAGCCTTACTACATGAAGCCTGGCTGGCTGTGTATCAGCGGCAAGCAGCTAATCATCCTGCGGGGGTGAGTTTGCTGGCTTTGCTACACCACCTGAATGCGCAGCAGGCTGTAACTCAGCACGCTATTCAGAAAAAGCTCCTCACCATGCTGGAAACTGCCTGGCAGCCTGTGCTGGCATCAGCGCAGGGTAAGGAAGTGGTGCTTGATGAAGCGGTTCTGCATGGCGTAGTGGAACGCCTTTATTTGCTTTGTCCCCTGGCCGGTGAGTTTTCTGTCTTTGGTGATAGCTTCCATTCGCCCGATATTATGCTGGCGGCCACTGACAATCACGCCTTGAACCGTGGGGAGTTCACATTGGTTCTCGGGGAAACACATCCCGCCGTTCATACTCTTAGCCAGCCGGTTGCCGCACCGTTCAGCCCGTTTAATGCCGAAATTGCGCAGCATGTCAGTTTGTTGATGGGCCGCTCCCGTTTAATCCTCGCTGATTCACCCCAAAGCTATCAGCGTTCGCATATTGACTGGCCTTTGGTTGAACGCTACAGCCAATTGATATTACCTGGCGGTGGCGGCTGTGTTGCGCATGAGCGCCGTTATCCGATAGGACGAGCGAAGGTTACTGTACGGGAAGGGCGCTTGTGGGTAGTTGATAGCCAAAATGCCTTCGATGAAGATTTGCTATGCGTTTACGGCAGCGCATTGCATCGTCTGGTATTTGAACTGGCTCATGACGTTGTGCCACGCCACGAAAAACGCAGAATACGCTTCAACCAGACTATCTATAAGCGGCAAACCTGGGTTTTCGCGCAATCTCAGTGGCCTTCCCCGGAAGCTGATGATTTCCATGCCTTTGTCGGTTGGCGCTGTTGGCAACAAAGCCATAGCCTGCCTCGTTGGGTATTTATCAAGTGCGATAGCGAACCAAAACCTCTGTTTATTGATTTCGATAACCCCCTGGCTATCGATGCTTTGACAACCGTACTCAAAAAAGCGCAGCGCATACAGGTGTCGGAAATGCTTCCGGCACCCGATCAGCTGTGGCTAAACGATGCCCGTGGGCGGGTATGTTGCGAAATCAGAACGACATTTTCTTTACCAGAACGCAAGGCGGCCGATGATGCAAAATGATCCACTAGCAGTAGAGGAAGCTGTACAGCAGGCAAAGCAAAGTTTTGCGATGTTGTTTTTGACCATTTTTATTCCGTTTGGCATGGGGCATTTCATCTCTTACCTTTTCAGGACCGTCAATGCGGTTATTTATAGCGATCTGGCTTCTTCGCTGCATCTGCCAGCACAAAGTATGGGATTACTGACGGGCGCATATTTCCTGACATTCGCTGCCGCACAAATTCCGCTGGGCGTGATGCTTGACCGCTATGGCCCACGTTCAGTGCAAAGCCCGATGCTGTTGATAGCAGCCGCTGGGTCGGTGATTTTTGCGCTTTCGCATTCTGAAATAGGATTGATTATCGGGCGGGGTTTGATTGGCCTTGGGGTTGCCGGATCGCTAATGAGTGCGATTAAAGCTTGCTCAATCTGGTTGCCTGTAGAACGTCTTCCTCTGAGCACCGCCTGTTTGTTATCCGTCGGTGGTTTGGGGGCGATGGCCTCTACCGCGCCGATTCAAATCCTGATGCACTGGATGAGCTGGCGGGAGGTTTTTTTATTGCTGGCGGCTTTGACGCTGGCTGTCAGCCTGGTTATCCACTGCACCGTACGTCGTGATTACACACCGAAAAACACCCGGCTTCACGATATGTCGTTGGCGGTGGTCAGTTTGTATCGTTCGTGGACCTTCTGGCGTCTGGCGCTCTACTCGGTTTTCGCTCACGCAACCTATATGGCGATTCTGGCGTTATGGATGGGTCCCTGGCTGCGCGACGTGGCCGGGCTGAACGAGGTGCAGATGGCAACCGTGTTGATGTACGGGACGGTCGCTATGGTGGCTGGCTCTTTGAGCTTTGGCTGGTTGACGGACTCTCTGCGAAAATTTGGTGTGCAGCCGATTATGATTTGCGGCACTGGCGTATGTATTTTCGTTTTTTTCCAGGCTCTGATGATAAGTGGTATGCCGGTTCCTCCATGGCTTATCGCCGTAGGGTTCAGCTTTTTTGGCACGTCTACCACCATGAATTACGCCATTGTGGCACAGTCCGTCTCCCCGGAACTTGCCGGGCGAGTCAGTTCTTCCTTTAACCTTGTCGTGTTTGTGCTGGCGTTTATAGTGCAATGGATTGTTGGCGGAGTCATTGGCCACTGGCAGAGCATTAATGACAGTTATCCCGCAGTAGCTTACCAGTGGTCGCTTGGGTTGCTGATTGTGTTGCAATTGCCTGGCCTGTTGCTGTGGCTCACTTTTAAACCGTGGCGTAGAGAGCAACTGCTGACACGTTAGTTTTGCCGGGAATAAGGTCTTTTTACCAACGGGTCATTGACGAACTCGCGGCGATTACCTTCGTGCGAGACTGCGGCGAAAACAATGAAAGCGTGATTGCCTGCCCGGCAAGCGAGCTGCCGAAAATATTCCCCCAGGGCCTGTAACCCTGAGGGACGAGGGGATTAACCCGGTAAGCGGCTCTTTGGCCGCCCAGGGCCGAGCAGAATCGCCAGCTTGGCCCCGCCTTTCGTTGTTTCCATCAGGATTTTACAGACGCTGGTCAGCGGCACGGAGAGCAGCATGCCCACCGGGCCGAGCAGCCAGCCCCAGAACAGCAGCGAGAGAAACACCACGAAGGTGGACATCCCGAGGCCGCGGCCCATCATGCGCGGCTCCACGATATTCCCCAGCACCATATGCACGACGAGGAACAGCACGCCGACCATGATCATTTCGTAGGTGCCGTTGAAAAGGAAGGCCTGAAACATCGGCGGTATGGCGGAAATCACCGAACCGATATTCGGGATGTAATTAAGCAGGAAGCCCAGCACGCCCCACATCAGCGCGAACTGCACGTCGAGCAGCGCAAGCCCCGCCCAGATGATCGCACCCGTCCACAGGCTGATTAAGGTTTTCAGCGCCAGATAATGCGTTACGCCTTTCAGCGCGCGGTGCAGGCCGGCGATATGAATTTGCGGATTGGAGAGCGCGAAGCGCAGCTTGTAAGGGACGTGGCGTACTTCGAAAAGCATGAACACGACGGTCATCACCAGCAGCAGGATGCTCGCCATCGCGCCGGAAAAGCCCGTCATCATCGTGGTGGCGAAGGCCATCACTTTCTCAGAATCCATGCGCTGCAGCATGCGTTCGGGCGACAGGCGCAGATGCATGAAAGGCACCATCCTCTCAATCTCCAGTACCTTTTGCGTCAGCACCTTGTTGTACTTCGGCAGCAGCTCCATGAAGTCGCTCATCGACGCGGCCAGCACGCCGATCAGCATGGTGAGCACGACAAGCATCACGAACACGACGATGGAAATCGCCAGCGGGCGGTTCACCCCACGGCGAATAAACCAGGTCACCAGCGGGTTGAGCACGATGGCAAAAAACAGCGCCAGAAGCAGCTGGACGATGATATCTGCCGCCGCGTGAATGCCCGCGAGAATAATCACCAGAGCAGAGAGTTTTAACAGGATGTGTAGCCCGACTTTATCTGCTTCCGGGGTGGGCAGGGTGCGCATGGAGGATTCCTTTCTGTGATCGATCTTCATAGTGTAGCGGTTCGTTTGTATCCTACGCAGAGGGGGTGTCTGAAAGTCCTGATTTCAGGCAAAAAAAACGGCCCCCGATGGTAACCGGAGGCCGTGCTACACCCGCAAAACCTTATTTGATGGTGATGGTATTGATGATGTTCTCAGCGGCGGACTGCGCTTTCTGCTGATCGTCAGCCGGAAGGGTGATCTGCATGGTCAGCAGCTTGTTGTCTACTTTGCTCAGAATGACTGAAGAGTAGGCAGTCTGCCCTTTCGCAGAGATAACGGTGTCGAGCTGCTGCAGCGTATGGCCTTTAACCTCGACGGATTTGTTGGTGACGACCTGCAGCTGCGGGTCGCGCGCGCGCTGCTGATCTTCCAGACGTTTTGTCAGCGCAGCCAGGTCATCCGGGCTGTTATCGCCCACGATCACAATCACGGCTTTCTGGCCCGTGGCGTCCGAATAGACATGCATATTGTTAGTCTGTGTGCCTAATTTTCCGCTCTGGTCGGTCATATCCGCAGGCAGCGCAAAGCTCAGCTTGCCGTCCAGCAGGGTTACCGGCTGGCCGCTGGCGTTACTCTCCGCCGCAGCGCCTTCGGTCGGGGTTTTGGTGTCGTTGTTGTCGCAGGCAGCAAGACCCAGCACCAGCAGGCCGATACCGACATATTTTACCAGGTTACGCATGACATCTTCCTTTAATGTTAACTAGCCATTGAGGCCGATCTCAGCATCTTAGCATAAGATAATTCAGTCACGGTCAACCCGGCTGTAACGACGACATTTCAGATTTATCCGCCAGGCGTTTCATCAGCATATTCAGCAGTACGCCGTACATCGGCAGGAAGAACACTAAACTGATTAATACCTTGAAGCAGTAATCAACGATGGCGATCTCCACCCAGTGCTGGGCCATAAACGCGTCCGGGCTGCGCCAGAAGGCGATAAAGAAGAAGGAGAGCGTGTCGCTGACGTTGCCAAACAGCGTAGAGGCCGTTGGCGCAAGCCACCAGCGGCGGCTCTGACGCAGGCGGTTAAACACGTGGACGTCGAGGATCTGGCCCAGCGCGTAGGCCATAAAACTCGCGGCGGCGATGCGGGCGACGAACAGGTTAAAGTGCGTCAGCGCTTCAAACCCTTGCCAGCTGCCCATATAGAACAGGGCGGAAATGCCGTAGGAGATAATCAGCGCGGGCATCATCACCGCGAAGATGATACGGCGTGCTAAGGGCGCGCCAAAAATTCGCACCGTCAGGTCGGTTGCCAGGAAGATGAACGGGAAGCTGAACGCGCCCCAGGTCGTATGGAAACCAAACACCGAAACGGGAAGCTGCACCAGGTAGTTGCTGGAGGTGATCACCAGCAAATGGAATAGCGATAGCCAGAACAGCGCCTTTACGCGCTGAGTCGAAGTGAACTGCGTCATTTTTTAGCCTTTTTAGTGAATGGGGTGAGGGAACCCAGTAAACAATGTCTGCCAGCAAGCTGGACGGCGGGCATGATACTGCGTTAGCCCCGCTTTGCAACGGTTAATTTTAGCGCAATCGTTAACGTCTCTTGCGCAGGAATTTACCAGGCGTAAACTAGCGCGGTTTTTAAAATGTGAGACCGACCATGACCGATCTGTTTGCCAACCCCGACCACACGCTGGACGCCCTCGGCCTGCGCTGCCCCGAGCCGGTAATGATGGTGCGCAAAACCGTGCGCAATATGCAGACGGGTGAAACGCTGCTGGTTATCGCCGACGACCCGGCCACCACGCGCGATATTCCCGGTTTCTGCCGCTTTATGGAGCACGAACTGCTCGCGCAGCACGTCGAATCATTGCCTTATCGCTATCTGCTGCGCAAAGGCCAGTAATCTCTGTCGGCCCTGTGCGCCAGCGCAGGGTTTTGAACCTTCTTTGCATCATTCCTGAACTCTTGTTTCAGATATTGTCGCTTTTGTGAAGTGCTTCACCTCCGCTTTTTCCCCCGTGGTCTAGTTTTTATTCGTCAAACTAAAACATTGTTTTAATTCTTACCTCCCTTACCTATATCTGCTGGAGCGACACGATGAAGAAGACTTTACTGCCTGCTTTTGCCGGCCTGTGCCTGTCCACCGCGACGCTGCTCTTTGCGCAGGCCGGTTACGCGCAAGTGATCAAAGCCGCCGACGTCCACCCTGAAGGGTACCCGAACGTAGTTGCCGTTCAGCACATGGGCGAAAAGCTTAAAAAAGAGACCAACGGCGAGCTGGAGATTAAAGTCTTCCCAAGCGGCGTGCTGGGCGATGAAAAGCAGATGATTGAGCAGGCGCAGATGGGCGCAATTGACATGATTCGCGTCTCTATGGCTCCGGTTGCCGCTATTTTGCCCGACGTTGAGGTCTTTACCCTGCCGTACGTCTTTCGCGATGAAGACCATATGCATAAAGTCATCGACGGCGATCTCGGCAAGCAAATTGGCGACAAGCTCACCGCTAACCCGAAGTCCCGCCTGGTGTTCCTCGGCTGGATGGACTCCGGCACGCGTAACCTGATAACCAAAAAACCGGTCGTGAAGCCGGAAGATCTGAAGGGGATGAAAATCCGCGTGCAGGGCAGCCCGGTTGCGCTGGCAACGCTGAAAGACATGGGGGCTAACTCCGTGGCGATGGGCGTTAGCGAGGTTTACAGCGGTATGCAGACCGGTGTTATCGACGGCGCGGAAAACAACCCGCCAACGTTCATTGCCCACAACTACATGCCGGTGGCGAAAAACTACACCTTAAGCGGCCACTTCATCACCCCAGAAATGCTGCTCTATTCGAAGGTGAAGTGGGACAAGCTGAGCGCCGACGACCAGCAGAAAATCCTCAAGCTTGCCCGCGAAGCGCAGATGGAACAGCGCGAGCTGTGGAATGCCTACAACAAACAGGCCCTGGATAAAATGAAGGCTGGCGGCGTGCAGTTCCACGAAATCGACAAGGCCTGGTTCGTGAAGGCGACCGAGCCGGTCCGCAAACAGTACGGCGACAAGCATCAGGAACTGATGAAAGCCATTGCTGACGTCCAGTAATTCTGACGCTAACGCTTTCGTGGAGGACGTATGTCCCAAAGCTACTCAAACTGGATGGATAAAGTCTACCTGGCGGCGATGGTCGTCGCCGGTTTCTCCTTGCTTGTCATGACCATCATTATTCCGATTGGGATTTTCTCGCGCTATGTGCTCAACCGTGGGGAGTCCTGGCCGGAGCCGGTGGCGATTATCTGCATGGTGACCTTTACGTTTATCGGCGCGGCGGTGAGCTACCGCGCAGGTTCGCATATTGCGGTAAACATGCTGACCGACCGGCTTCCAGCGGCGGCGCAGACGTTCTGCGCACGGGTGGTTGACCTGCTGATGCTGCTGATTTCAGGCGTGATGCTTTATTACAGCTATTTCCTGTGTGCGGATCTGTGGGAGCAGCCGGTGGCCGAGTTCCCCATCCTGACTTCAGGGCAGACCTATCTGCCGCTGCCTGTTGGCGCGGTGTTGCTGATGTTGTTCGTTATCGAGCGGCTGCTGTTTGGTTCCCAGGAGAACCGACCGGTAGTGCTGCTGGGTAATCACGGTTAACGGCCAGGGGATCCAAAATGGATGCATTTATATTATTAGCCACCCTCGCCGTGCTGCTGGCGGTGGGGATGCCCGTCGCCTTTGCCGTGGGCCTCAGCGCCATGGTCGGCGCGCTGTGGATTGATTTACCGCTCGAGGCGATCATGATCCAGATAACCAGCGGGGTGAACAAATTCACGCTGCTGGCCATCCCGTTCTTTATTCTGGCGGGGGCGATTATGGCGGAAGGGGGCATTGCCAGACGTCTGGTGAACTTCGCCTACATCTTTGTCGGGTTTATTCGTGGCGGCCTGTCGCTGGTGAATATCGTGGCGTCGACCTTCTTCGGGGCGATTTCAGGGTCGTCGGTGGCGGATACCGCCTCCATCGGCAGCGTGATGATCCCGGAAATGGAGAAAAAGGGCTATCCGCGGGAATACGCGGCGGCGGTAACGGCGAGCGGATCGGTACAGGCGATACTTATCCCGCCCAGCCACAACTCGGTGATTTATTCGCTGGCGGCAGGGGGCACGGTCTCCATCGCCACGCTGTTTATTGCCGGGATATTGCCCGGACTGCTGTTGGGGGCCAGCCTGATGGTGATGTGCCTGGGTTTTGCCCACAAGCGCGGCTATCCGAAGGGCGATCGCATTCCGTACAAACAGGCTTTAAAAATCTTCTTTGATGCGCTGTGGGGCCTGATGACCGTGGTGATTATCCTCGGCGGCATTCTGACCGGCGTGTTCACCGCCACGGAATCGGCGGCGGTGGCCTGCGTCTGGGCGTTCTTCGTCACCATGTTTATCTACCGTGACTACAAATGGAACGAGCTGCCGAAGCTGATGTTCCGCACGGTGAAAACCGTCTCGATCGTCATGATTTTGATTGGTTTTGCGGCGGCCTTCGGCGCGGTGATGACCTACATGCAGCTGCCCGCGCGCATCACTGAGTTCTTCACGTCGCTGTCCGACAACAAGTACGTGATCCTCATGTACCTTAACGTCATGCTGCTGCTGATCGGCACGCTGATGGATATGGCGCCGATCATCCTGATCTTAACGCCGGTGCTGCTGCCGGTGACCAACGCGCTGGGCATCGACCCGGTGCATTTCGGGATGATCATGATGGTGAACCTGGGAATCGGGCTAATCACCCCGCCGGTGGGTTCGGTGCTGTTTGTGGCAAGCGCGGTCAGCAAGCAGAAAATCGAAGTGGTGGTGAAGGCCATGCTGCCGTTCTACGCCATGCTGCTGGTGGTGCTGGCGATGGTGACCTACATCCCGTGGGTGTCGCTTTGGCTGCCGCATGCGTTGGGGATGAACTAAATCCGGCGGATGACGCTGGCGCTTATCCGCCCTACAAAACCAGGTTAACTCTCTCTGTCGTAGGTCGGATGGCGCTGGCGCTTATTCGCCCTACAAAACCAGGTTAACTCCTTTGTCGTAGTCGTAGGTCTGATAAGCGAAGCGTCATCCGACAAAAAAACCGTCAAGTTGGGGCCGGAAGGTTCAGCGTCATCCAGCTATTATTTTTTCCGCAGCAGCCTCAGCGCGTTAGCCGTGACCAGTGCCGTTGCGCCTGAATCTGCCAGTACCGCCAGCCACAGGCCGGTCAGGCCCAAGAGCGTGGTAACCAGAAAAATGGCTTTCAGGCCCAGCGCGATGGTGATGTTCTGGCGGATGTTGTTATGGGTGGCTCTTGCTAAGCCGATCATGCCCGCAAGCTCGGTCAGGCGGTTATGCGTCAGCGCCGCATCGGCGGTTTCCAGAGCAACGTCCGTGCCGCTGCCCATGGCGATCCCGATGGTTGCCGCTTTCATGGCTGGGGCGTCGTTAATGCCGTCTCCCACCATTGCCAGCGGCCTTTGCGCGTTCAGCTCATTTACCGCTTTGACTTTATCGGCGGGCAGCAGGCTGGCGCGGTAGTCCATGCCCAGCTCACCTGCGATAGCGGCTGCGGCGCGAGGGTTGTCGCCGGTCAGCATCACACCCTGTACGCCGATTTTATTCAATGCCTCTACTGCTTCTCGGGCATCGCTGCGCAAGGTATCTCGCATGGCGATAACGCCCAATAGCTCGTCCTGGCGGATCGCTGCGATGACCGTCTGGCCTTCCGCTTCCAGCCGGGTAATGCGCTGCTGGCAGCTTTCAGTCAGCAAACCGGCGGGGAGTTTGCCCGGCGTGCTTAGCAGTACCGTTTCACCCTTGAAGGTCGCTTCCACGCCAGTCCCCGTCAGAGCGCGATGTGCCTGGGTAGGCGGAAGATCTAAGGATCTGCTCTGCGCTTCGCGGACAATTGCCTGCGCCAGAGGGTGCGTTGAGCCTTGTTCTACGGAAGCGGCAAGGGCCAGCAGTTCGTTTTCGCTAAGCGAACCCGAGGTTTCTATCGCGGTGACCTGCGGTTTACCTTCGGTCAGCGTACCCGTTTTATCGAACGCAATATGCTGGATTTTGCCAAGACGCTCCAGGGCCGCTCCGCCTTTAATCAGCGCCCCGCGTCGTGCAGCGGCGGCCAGCCCGGAGGTGATTGCCGCAGGCGTTGAGATAACCAGCGCGCACGGACAGCCGATAAGCAGCAGCGCCAGCCCTTTATAGATCCACTCGCTCCAGCTCTGGCCGAACAGCAGCGGCGGAACGACTGCCGCCAGCAGGGCTATTGCCATAATAATCGGCGTATAAATACGGCTGAAACGATCGATAAAACGCTCTATCGGCGCGCGGCGCTCGTCGGCTTCCTCAATCAGGCGCAGGATGCGGTCGATGGCGCTGTCGCCCGGCCCGGAAATTACTTCGAGCTGTACAAGCCGGTCAACGCTGGTGCTGCCCGCCGGGACCTTCTCGTTTTGCTCGCGCTCCACGGGAACGGATTCGCCGGTCAACGCGCTTTCATCGAAGCTGGCGGCCTGGCCAAGCAGGCGGCCATCCGCAGGCAGACGGCTACCGGCAGAGACCTCAATGATATCGCCTGGACGCAGCTCGCTTAGCGCGACGGTTTCCCGCTCGCCGTTACGGATGCGCGTTGCTACCTCGGGTTTGAGCGCCATTAATGCGCTGACGCCACGGCGAGCGCGGCTGGCGGCGTAGGATTCAAGCCGTTCGCCAATCAGGAACAGCAGCAGCACCATCGCGGCTTCGGCCGTGGCACCAATAAACAGCGCGCCGATGGCGGCAACGCTCATCAGCGTTTCAATGGCAAACCAGTTGCCGCTGCGGATCAGGCGCACGGCCTGGCGCGCGATGGGGCACAGGCCGACCAGCGTGGTGGCGATAAAGGCCAGATTGCCAAATGGGTGGTTAAACTGCTCAAGACCCCAGCTGATCGCCATCATGGCAATCAGAGAGAGGAGCGGGAGGTTTTCACGCCAGCCGGAGGGAGGCTCAGTTTTGGGCGCATCGCTGTTGCGCAGAGTATATCCGGCGGCCTTGACTGCTTTTTCTACCTCCGAACGAACGTCGCGCGGGGCGCTGACCAGCAGCTTTTCCGTGGCAAACAGTACCTGAACGCGCTGAACGTCAGGAATCTGCTTCACGGCATTTTCAACTTTTCTGGCGCAGGCCGCGCAGTCCATTCCGGCCACCAGCCAGCTGTATCGCTCGCCGCTATCGGGAAGCGTGGCGGTTTCCGGCCCGGCGACACACTGCTCGTCAGAGCAGCAAGAGGGTGCCTCAACAGGCAGCGGGCTAAGCTTTGCCTTCGCAAACTGCGGGGGATTTTTAGAGTTGAACATGCACCCTCCTGGGTAATGATAAAGTTCTCATTACCGATGTTACACTCTGGAGCTTACTCCAGAGTCAAGAGGGTTTGCGCGAATTAAATATATAACGCCCGCACGATCATAAAGTGACCGGCAAAGTAGCAGGCGGCAGCGATGGCGCTGTCCGCAGCAAAGCGGCGGCGGTAATGGCTGCCCAGCCAGACGATATTTCCCAGCAACAGCAGAGCCGCGCCCACAAACCCTGAGAAGCTGGCGCTGGTCGGACGGAAGAAGTAAAGCTCACCGGCGAGCCACACCATCACCAGCATCATGCCGATAAAGGTCATGATTGGCCAGCGGAAAGTTTCGAGCCGCGTCCAGATCAGCGCCACCAGCAGCGCGCCGACGATCAGCAGGGCCAGCGGCAATGGCCAGAAGAACGAGAAGGTCATCTGGCTGGCGAAATAGAGGGTATAGAGCAGGTGTGACAGGAAAAATGCGCCGATCGCGTACAGCATGCGCTGGGTGGGCAGCAGGGTCAGGGCATCGCCCACAAGCGTTGCCAGCAGGCCCGCGAGAATTAAGTAGCCGGTGGCTTCGAACATCGGCGCCTGCCAGGCCAGCAGCAGTAAAAGCAGCAGCGTAACCGGCTTAAAAACCCAGCGCTGCCAGCCAGGGCCGCGGTAGGAGGCGTCGACGTAAAGCCATCCCGAAAAGAATACAGCGATAAATGACCAAAGCATGGCGTGTCCCTTTTGTAATTGTTGGCGTACGGCACGGTCGCCCGTGTTCATCCCTTCAGTCTAGTGGGCAACGCCGGGTGATGACAACGCCCGGACGTGCGCTGTATTCTTAAAAGTGACCGACAATATGAGAAAAAACCATGAGCAAGCCGCCCGTTATCTTTATAGCAATCATCGTGTTAATCGTGGTTGTCGCCTCTTTTCGCTTTATGCACCAGCGCCGTCAGAACGCCGAAAATGACGCCGCGCCGCTGAGCCAGAAAAGCGTAGTTGTCTCTACAAAACGTGAAAAGCCTGCCAACGACCGACGCTCGCGCCAGCGCGATGTGACGCCTGCCGGGGAGGCAATGCGGTATGAAGTGTGGTTCCGTCCGCAGGCGGGTGGCATGGAGCTGAAAATGCGCGTGCAGGCCGCGCAGTATCATGAAATGAGTGTGGGGGATAAGGGGACTTTGCAATACAAAGGGACGCGCTTTATTGGCTTCGTCCCTGATACCACTCAGTAATGCGCGCTTACTTACTGCCCTGACGCAGCTTCTTCTGCCAGGCCAGCAGTTCAAACACGCCGAAGACGAAAATCTTAAACTGCTGCAGGCGGCTCAGCGGCGGCGCGTCTTTGGGCTGGGTCGACTTCAGCAGAGCCAGCTGCATGCCGTGCATCAGCACGGTGAAAATCAGCGCCACGTTGACAAAAATGTTCAGCGGGCGCGGGAACGGGTGGACGATATTCAGCAGCAAAAATGCCCACACGAACAGCATCAAAAGTCTGCCTATGTTAATCAGCACGGTGTTTCTCCTTTGACTTCGCGAAGGTAGAGGCGATAGGCGACCTGGCCGGCCACTTTCTCACGGTGTAATGTCCAGCTCGCAGGAACCGGCGGCATACCGTTCTCCACTTCACTTTCCACATAAATCAGGGCGTCTTCCGTCAGCCAGCCGTTGGTTTCCAGCAGCGTTAACGTCTCTTCCAGAAGCCCCTTACGGAACGGCGGATCGACAAACACGATGCTGTGCGGGGTGCCAGGCTGCGCCAGATAATTCAGGGTGTTGGTATTCGCCACCGTGCCGTTAGCCGCCTTGAGCGTCACCAGATTTTTCTGTAATTGTGCCGAAACGCTGCGGTCCATCTCCAGCAGCGTAGCGCTTGCCGCATAGCGTGACAGCGCTTCCAGCCCCAGCGCGCCGCTGCCTGCGAAGCAGTCCAGCACGCTGGCATCGACCATCGACGGAGCCAGCCAGTTAAACAGGGTTTCGCGCACCCGGTCGGTGGTCGGGCGCAGCCCCGGGCTGTCCGGAACCGGAAGTTTACGGCCGCGCCACTGCCCGCCGATGATGCGGATTTGGCCGGTGCCGGAGGATTGGGGTTTCTTCATGAGACTCACTGGGATGCGATTTTTGTCAGCTATTCTAACGGCGCTGCGGATGCGGGGAAACCTTAATCCGCCAGAGTGCCGTAAGCGCCTGGAAAGTGATAGACTAACATATTCAATCGACGATTATTTTCAGTGCCCGGAGCCTGTGCGATCGGGTCTGTGCCATGAATCAACAGCGAGGAGTACATTCGCAAATGGCGAAAGACAAAAAACGTGGCTTTTTTTCCTGGTTGGGCTTTGGTCAGAAAGAGCAGGAGCCGGAACAGGAACCAGAACAAAAATCAGAACAAAAATCAGAACAGGAACAGCCGGTTGCCAAAGAGATTGCTGAGCAGAACGCAGAGCAAATCGCTGAACAAATCGAAGAGGCAGAGCAGCCTGTTGCCGAGGAAAAGCCTGAACAGCTAGCCGCGCATTCCCCGCAGGAAACAGAAGCCTTTGCCCAGGACGTCGTGGAAGTTAGCGAAAAGCTGGTTGAAGACGCCCCCGAGCCGCAGGCCGTACGCGAAGCAGAAGCAGAAGCAGAAGCAGAAGCAGAAGCAGAAGCAGAAGCAGAAGCAGAAGCAGAAGCTGAAGCTGAAGCTGAGCCAGTAGCAGAGCAGGTAGTCGTGCCTGAGCCACAGCCTGAAATCATTGAGCCAGAGCCAGCCGTTCAGCCGCAGGCGGCCATTGAGCATGAAGAGCTGCCGCTGCCAGAAGAGATCGCCGAAGAGACTGCTGCAAGCGAGCCTGAGCCAGAAGAGTGGCTGGCTGAGCAGGAACAGGCCGCCGACGAAACCGTTGCTGAAGTCGAAGAAGTAATTGCTGCGCACGTCGACTATGCCCCTGTAGAAGAGGCGCCTGCCGAAGTTATCGAGCCAGAAGAAGAGGCGGAAGAAAACGCGCAGGACGACGCCCAGCAGGAACAGGAGAGGCCAACTAAAGAAGGTTTCTTTGCCCGCCTTAAGCGCAGCCTGCTAAAAACGAAGCAAAATCTCGGTTCTGGATTTATCAGCCTGTTCCGCGGCAAGAAAATCGACGACGATCTGTTTGAAGAGCTGGAAGAGCAGCTGCTGATTGCGGACGTGGGCGTGGAAACCACGCGCAAAATCATCACCAATCTGACTGAAGGCGCGAGCCGCAAAGAACTGCGCGATGCGGAAGCGCTGTATGGCCTGCTGAAAGACGAAATGAGCGAGATCCTGGCGAAGGTCGACGAGCCGCTCAACGTTGAAGGCAAAACCCCCTTCGTCATTCTGATGGTTGGTGTTAACGGTGTAGGTAAAACAACCACCATCGGTAAACTGGCGCGCCAGTTCCAGCAGGAAGGCAAATCGGTCATGCTGGCGGCGGGTGATACCTTCCGTGCGGCGGCCGTTGAACAGCTCCAGGTCTGGGGCCAGCGCAACAATATTCCTGTTGTCGCTCAGCATACCGGCGCGGATTCCGCATCGGTAATTTTCGATGCCATTCAGGCCGCTAAGGCCCGTGGCGTTGATGTGTTGCTGGCGGATACCGCCGGGCGCCTGCAGAACAAAGCGCACCTGATGGAAGAGCTAAAGAAAATTGTCCGGGTAATGAAAAAGCTGGACGAAGACGCCCCGCATGAGGTTATGCTCACCCTCGATGCCAGCACGGGTCAGAACGCAATAAGCCAGGCGAAGCTGTTCCACGAAGCCGTAGGGCTGACGGGGATCACCCTGACAAAACTGGATGGCACAGCCAAAGGCGGCGTGATTTTCTCCGTTGCTGACCAGTTTGGCATTCCGATTCGCTATATCGGCGTTGGCGAACGAATTGAGGATTTACGTCCGTTTAAGGCGGACGATTTTATTGAGGCACTTTTTGCCCGAGAGGATTAACAATGATTCGCTTTGAACACGTCAGTAAAGCCTATCTCGGTGGACGCCAGGCGTTGCAGGGAGTCACCTTCCACATGCAGCCGGGCGAGATGGCATTTCTGACCGGCCACTCCGGCGCGGGGAAAAGTACCCTGCTCAAGCTTATCTGCGGCATTGAACGGCCAAGCGCCGGGAAGATCTCCTTCAGTGGTCATGATATCAGCCGTCTGAAGAGCCGTGAGGTGCCGTTCCTGCGGCGCCAAATCGGCATGATTTTCCAGGACCACCACCTGCTGATGGACAGAACCGTTTACGACAACGTGGCTATCCCGCTGATTATCGCCGGTGCCAGCGGGGAAGATATTCGCCGCCGCGTCAGCGCAGCGCTCGATAAGGTCGGCCTGCTGGATAAAGCGAAAAACTTCCCGATTCAGCTGTCCGGCGGTGAACAGCAGCGCGTGGGCATCGCCCGTGCGGTGGTGAATAAACCTGCCGTGCTGCTGGCGGATGAACCGACCGGTAACCTTGACGACGCCCTTTCGGAAGGCATTCTGCGCCTGTTCGAAGAGTTTAACCGCGTTGGGGTAACGGTCCTGATGGCAACGCACGACATGGGGCTTATCTCTCGTCGCAGCTACCGGATGCTGACGTTAAGCGATGGCCATTTGCATGGAGGCCTCGGTGAATAAACGTTCTGCGCTCAACCAAATCAAACGCTTCAGTAACAGACTGGACAAAATCAATAAGCTCAATAAGCTGGGGGATCTAGGTCGCTCGGTGAAGAAGCGTGGCAAAGGGCCGCAGTCTAAAGCCCGTTCCCTGAAAGGCGGCGTGAACGAACAGTTCCGTTACGCCTGGGAAGGCGCGCTTCAGGATCTGAAAAGCAAACCGCTTGCCACCTTCCTCACCGTGATGGTTATCGCCATCTCGTTGACCCTGCCAAGCGTCTGCTACATGGTTTACAAGAATGTGAATCAGGCCGCGACGCAGTATTACCCTTCTCCACAAATCACGGTTTATCTCGACAAGGCGCTGGATGACAACGCGGCGGCGCAGGTCGTCGGGGCTATTCAGGCGGAAGAGGGTGTCGACAAAGTTAATTATCTGTCCCGCGACGAAGCCCTGGGCGAATTCCGCAACTGGTCGGGCTTCGGCGGCGCGCTGGATATGCTGGAAGAAAACCCGCTGCCAGCCGTGGCGGTGGTCAATCCGAAGCTGGATTTCCAGACTACCGACAATTTGAACACCCTCCGCGACCGTGTAGCGCGCATTAACGGCGTTGATGAAGTGCGCATGGACGACAGCTGGTTTGCCCGCCTTGCAGCATTGACCGGCCTGGTGGGGCGTGTTGCCGCGATGATTGGCCTGCTGATGGTTGCTGCGGTCTTCCTGGTGATTGGTAACTCGGTTCGCCTGAGCATCTTCGCCCGCCGTGATTCAATAAACGTGCAGAAACTCATCGGCGCAACGGATGGTTTTATCCTGCGCCCGTTCCTTTACGGCGGCGCGCTTCTGGGCTTTAGCGGCGCACTGTTATCGCTGATTTTGTCCGAAATTCTCGTGCTCAGGCTGTCATCTGCGGTGACCGACGTCGCCCAGGTATTCGGCACGAAGTTCGATATTTCTGGCTTAGGCTTTGACGAATGCCTGCTGTTGTTGCTGGTGTCCTCCATGATTGGCTGGCTGGCCGCCTGGCTTGCCACCGTACAACATTTACGTCGCTTTACCCCAGAGTAATAAATTTTTGATATACTTCTCCCCTGCTACAATGTACCCGTCAGCAGGGGAGCAAGTTCCACTCCGGTTCGCTAGCTCACCTGCTATGTTTCATTGTGCTGTCACATTTTGTGTGTAATCTATACACAGCCATACATTGAACTTGTGGATAAGATCACTGTCTGAGAGTAGTGTGAAGGGTACGGTTGGCGTCCTGACGTGGAGTCAGTGCCTTTGCCATGTACATCGTTGTGGCAACCTGTACGTTATCTCTAAGAGAGGGTTTGAATGACCAAAGATATGCATACTTTAGCTTTAGCCCCTGTTGGTAACCTGGAATCCTATATCCGGGCTGCTAATACCTGGCCGATGTTAACGGCTGAGGAAGAGAAGGAGCTGGCTGAAAAGCTGCATTACCAGGGCGATCTGGAAGCAGCGAAAAGGCTGATCCTGTCTCACCTGCGCTTTGTTGTTCACATCGCTCGTAACTATTCAGGCTACGGCCTGCCGCAGGCTGACCTCATCCAGGAAGGTAACATCGGCCTGATGAAAGCCGTGCGCCGCTTTAACCCGGAAGTGGGTGTGCGTCTGGTCTCCTTTGCCGTGCACTGGATTAAAGCTGAAATTCACGAATACGTACTGCGTAACTGGCGTATTGTGAAGGTCGCTACGACTAAAGCTCAGCGTAAGCTGTTCTTTAACCTGCGTAAAAGTAAGCAGCGTCTGGGCTGGTTCAACCAGGACGAAGTGGAAATGGTCGCCAGCGAGCTGGGGGTTTCCAGCAAAGACGTGCGTGAAATGGAATCGCGCATGGCAGCGCAGGACATGACCTTTGATATGGGCAACGATGACGATGCCGAAAGCGCGCCAATGGCCCCGGTTCTGTTCTTACAGGACAAAACGTCTAACTTTGCCGATGGTATTGAAGACGATAACTGGGAATCCCATGCCGCTGACAAACTCAGCGATGCTATGCTGGGCCTGGACGAGCGTAGCCAGGACATCATCCGCGCACGCTGGTTAGACGAAGACAACAAGAGCACATTGCAGGAGCTCGCAGACCGTTACGGTGTCTCCGCAGAGCGTGTTCGCCAGCTTGAAAAGAACGCGATGAAAAAGTTGCGTATGGCTATCGAAGCCTGAGTTTTTCAAGTCAGATAAAAAACCGCCTCCCGGGGCGGTTTTTTTATGCTCGCGATATCCCCTTCTCAAACGTGACAAAATTGTTATTCCAAAAAGCCCAAAATCGGGTATGTTTTTAGCACGGAGTGCGGCGATGGCCTGCGCGGTAATCTCCACATCAAAAAAAACAGTGCCAGAACAACACAACAAAGACCAATCACAACAAGAACGGGGATTCTCAGGATGAAAATGAAGGGCAAAGCCTTATTGGCTGGTTGTATCGCGCTCGCTATGAGCAATGCGGCATTCGCCAAGGATATTAAAGTTGCAGTAGTCGGTGCCATGTCCGGCCCGGTTGCCCAGTACGGCGACCAGGAATTCACCGGTGCAGAGCAGGCCGTTGCGGATATCAATGCCAAAGGCGGCATTAAAGGCGACAAGCTGGTCATCACCAAATATGACGACGCCTGCGACCCGAAACAAGCGGTAGCGGTTGCCAACAAAGTGGTTAACGACGGCATCAAATACGTTATTGGCCACCTGTGCTCCTCATCCACACAGCCTGCGTCTGATATTTATGAAGACGAAGGCATACTGATGATCACCCCGGCGGCAACGGCGCCAGAATTGACCGCGCGTGGCTACAAGCTGACGCTGCGTACTACCGGCCTGGATTCTGACCAGGGGCCAACCGCGGCTAAGTACATTCTTGAACACGTGAAGCCGAAAAACATCGCGGTTATCCACGACAAGCAGCAGTATGGCGAAGGCCTGGCGCGTTCCGTTCAGGACAATCTGAAGAAGGGCGGCGCTAACGTGGTGTTCTTTGACGGCATCACCGCAGGCGAGAAAGACTTCTCCACGCTGGTCGCGCGCCTGAAGAAAGAGAACATCGACTTCGTCTACTACGGCGGTTACCACCCTGAGATGGGCCAGATCCTGCGCCAATCTCGCGCGGCGGGTTTGAAAACTCAGTTCATGGGGCCGGAAGGCGTGGCGAACGTTTCGCTGTCTAACATCGCCGGTGAGTCCGCCGAAGGTCTGTTAGTGACTAAGCCGAAGAACTACGATCAGGTCCCTGCTAACAAACCGGTCGTCGATGCGATTAAAGCGAAGAAACAGGATCCAAGCGGTGCATTCGTGTGGACTACCTACGCTGCGTTGCAGTCTCTGGCGGCTGGTCTGAATAAGTCAGAAGATCCTGCTGAAATTGCTACGTACCTTAAAGCCAGCTCCGTGGATACCGTAATGGGTCCACTGTCCTGGGATCAGAAAGGTGACCTGAAGGGCTTTGAGTTCGGCATCTTTACCTGGCATGCCAACGGTACAGCGACCGACGCTAAGTAAGGTTTGAAGGACCCGCCCGTCAGGGCGGGTATTTAGGGATGACGCTGACGCTTATCCCTCCTACAACTGAGCTGCTTGCGTCATCCGACGTTCTTGTCCTATTTCTCCCAGCCGCCCGTCTGCGCCCGAAACCCTAAAGCCTGCATAAACGCCGCCATCACGCTGCGATCTTCCACGCCGGCGTCGTTCATCCACCAGCTGGTGATTTCCGCGTTATCGCGCAGCACTTCTTCAATCAGATACTGTCCCACACCGCGCCGACGCGTGATTTCACGCACTCGCAAAGAGTCCAGCGTGCCCGATGTCCCTGCCAGCGTAGCGCGCACCGCGCCGAGCAGACGATCGTTAAACTTCGCTGCATAGATGCGATGGGGATCGGAAAGCTGGAGCGAAGCGCGGGAATATTCAGGCCAGATCTTAGCGAGATCGATCTCATCCTGGGCACTACACTCAAACAGACGAATGATGGTGAGTTTCATAATCGAGCTAACCAAAAAGCGGGAAAACACAGAGTGTAACCAATTTATTTACCCCAGACGCTTTATCTTTTTTCTGCGCCCTGGCAGCCGATTGCATTCTGTGACAAACATTAAGCAGTTAGAAAAACGTCAGATTGAAATATGGTCAGTATAAAACCCTAAAACCCAGCATTTTATTCCGCTCTTTGTACCGCTATTTTATGCTGAAAATGGCACTTTTTTTTGTTTCACTCTGCTCAAATACAGAATAATATCTCTGCTTAATCGCCTGAAAAATAGAGCTTTTAGCCGCAAATATTGTAAATTCTGCCGCTAAGCCATTAAAGGCACTGGTAAAAATCTTAAATTGATTACAAAAAGCGCAGCCGTTTTTTGACCAGCATAAAACCACCAAATCACGAAAGAATGGGGATTGAAACGGATGAAAATGAACGCGAAGACGTTACTCGCAGGCATGGTTGCTCTGGCGATGTCTCACGCGGCAACCGCTGCAGACATTAAAGTCGCCGTTGTCGGGGCGATGTCCGGCCCGGTAGCGCAATGGGGTGACATGGAGTTCAACGGTGCACGCCAGGCTATCAAAGACATCAATGCCAAAGGCGGCATTAAAGGCGACAAGCTTGTCGCGGTAGAATACGACGACGCCTGCGATCCAAAACAAGCCGTTGCGGTCGCTAACAAAATCGTTAACGACGGCGTGCGCTACGTCATTGGCCACCTTTGCTCATCATCAACGCAGCCCGCTTCTGATATCTATGAAGACGAAGGCATTCTGATGATTACGCCTGGCGCGACCAACCCGGAGCTGACAAGCCGCGGCTACGAGATGATCATGCGTACCGCCGGTCTGGATTCTTCCCAGGGACCAACCGCCTCTAACTACATCCTTCAGCACGTTAAGCCGCAGCGCATCGCCATCATTCACGATAAGCAACAGTACGGTGAAGGCCTGGCGCGCTCCGTGCAGGACGGGCTGAAAAAAGGCGGCGCGAACATCGTCTTCTTTGACGGCATCACCGCAGGCGACAAAGACTTCTCCACGCTGGTTGCCCGTCTGCAAAAAGAAAACATCGACTTCGTTTACTACGGCGGCTACTACCCGGAAATGGGGCAGATCCTGCGCCAGGCGCGTGCCGTTGGCCTGAAAACGCAGTTTATGGGACCGGAAGGCGTGGGTAACGCATCCCTGTCGAATATCGCGGGCCCGGCGGGTGAAGGCATGCTAGTGACGATGCCAAAACGTTATGACCAGGATCCGGCAAACAAAGCTATCGTCGACGCGCTGAAGGCCGAGAAAAAAGACCCGAGCGGCCCGTACGTGTGGATCACCTACGCAGCCGTGCAGTCTCTGGCAACCGCACTTGAGCGTACCGGCAGCTCAGAACCGGCTGATTTAGCAAAAGATCTTAAAGCAAGCGGTGCGAAAACCGTGATTGGGCCGCTGAGCTGGGATGAGAAAGGCGATCTGAAAGGATTTGAGTTTGGTGTCTTCCAGTGGCACGCCGACGGTTCGTCCTCCGTGGCGAAATAAGGCGAAGGCTACTTCAGTCATCCCACCTTCCGGGCGCAACGCCCGGAAGGAATAATAAGGTTAAGTTATGTCCGAGCAGTTTCTCTATTTCGTGCAGCAGATGTTTAACGGCGTCACGCTGGGCAGCACCTACGCGCTGATCGCCATCGGCTATACCATGGTGTACGGCATTATTGGCATGATCAACTTCGCCCACGGCGAAGTCTATATGATCGGCAGCTACGTCTCGTTTATGATCATCGCCGCGCTGATGATGTTGGGTATCGACGTGGGCTGGATGCTGGTAGGCGCAGGTTTCATCGGGGCGATTATCATCGCCAGCGCCTACGGCTGGAGTATTGAACGCGTGGCCTACAAGCCGGTGCGTAACTCCAAGCGCCTGATTGCCCTGATCTCCGCCATCGGGATGTCCATCTTCCTGCAAAACTACGTCAGCCTCACCGAAGGTTCCCGCGATATCGCCCTGCCAAGCCTGTTTAACGGGCAGTGGGTGGTGGGTGCGAGCGAAAACTTCACCGCCACCATTACCACCATGCAGCTCGTTATCTGGGTGGTGACCTTCCTGGCGATGCTGGCGCTGACGCTGTTCATTCGCTATTCACGCATGGGCCGCGCATGTCGTGCCTGTGCGGAAGACCTGAAAATGGCGAGCCTGCTCGGGATTAACACCGACCGCGTTATCTCTTTAACCTTCGTTATCGGTGCTGCGATGGCCGCGGTGGCGGGCGTGCTGCTCGGCCAGTTCTACGGCGTTATCAACCCGTACATCGGCTTTATGGCTGGTATGAAGGCCTTTACCGCCGCGGTACTTGGCGGCATTGGCAGCATTCCAGGCGCGATGATTGGCGGCCTGATTCTGGGCGTGGCCGAAGCGCTGACCTCCGCCTATCTGAGTACGGAATACAAAGACGTTGTCTCCTTTGCCCTGCTGATTGTGGTGCTGCTGGTGATGCCTACCGGGATTCTGGGTCGTCCGGAGGTTGAGAAAGTATGAAACCGATGCATATTGTTTTTTCTGCCCTGTCGGCGGCGATGTTCTTCGTGCTGGCCGGCGTCTTTATGGGCGTGCAGCTGAGCCTGGACGGCACCAAACTGGTGGTCAACAGTGCGGGTTCCGTGCGCTGGGAGTGGGTGTGGATCGGTACGGTAATTGTTTTCGTCTTCCAACTGCTGCGCCCGGCGTTCCAGAAGGGGCTTAAAAAGGTCTCCGGGCCGAAGTTTGTGCTGCCCGCGCTGGACGGCTCCACGCCGAAACAAAAAATCTTCCTGATTGCTCTGCTGATCCTCGCTGTGGCATGGCCGTTCGTCGTTTCACGTGGCACGGTGGATATCGCGACGCTGACGATGATCTACATCATTCTAGGTCTGGGTCTGAACGTGGTGGTTGGCCTGTCTGGCCTGCTGGTGCTGGGCTACGGCGGCTTTTACGCCATTGGCGCTTATACCTTCGCGCTGCTGAACCACTATTATGGCCTGGGCTTCTGGACCTGCCTGCCGCTGGCGGGACTGGTTTCGGCTGCTGCGGGCTTCCTGCTCGGCTTCCCGGTACTGCGTCTGCGTGGTGACTATCTGGCCATTGTGACGCTCGGCTTCGGCGAAATCGTCCGTATCCTGCTGCTGAACAATACCGAGATCACCGGTGGTCCGAACGGCATCAGCCAGATCCCTAAGCCAACGCTGTTCGGCCTGGAGTTCAGCCGCACCGCGCGGGAAGGGGGCTGGGATACGTTCAGCAACTTCTTCAATATTGCCTACAACCCGGGCGACAGGATTATCTTCCTTTATCTGGTCGCGCTGCTGCTGGTGGTGCTTTCTCTGTTCGTGATTAACCGCCTGCTGCGCATGCCGCTGGGCCGTGCATGGGAAGCGCTGCGTGAAGATGAAATCGCCTGCCGCTCGCTGGGCCTCAACCCGACGCGCATTAAGCTGACCGCTTTCACCATCAGCGCCGCATTCGCCGGTTTTGCCGGTACGCTGTTTGCCGCGCGCCAGGGCTTCGTTAGCCCGGAATCCTTCACCTTCGCCGAGTCGGCCTTCGTGCTGGCCATCGTTGTGCTGGGCGGGATGGGCTCGCAGTTTGCCGTTATTCTGGCTGCGGTGCTGCTGGTTGTCTCCCGTGAGCTGATGCGCGATCTGAATGAGTACAGCATGCTGGTGCTGGGAGGCCTGATGGTGCTGATGATGATCTGGCGTCCGCAGGGGCTGCTGCCAATGACCCGCCCGCAGCTTAAGCTGAAGAAGGCGCAGATAGAACAAGTGAAAGGGGAGCAGGCATGAGTCAGCCACTGTTATCCGTAAACGGCCTGATGATGCGTTTCGGCGGCCTGCTCGCCGTCAACAATGTCGCTCTTGAGCTGCATCCTCGGGAAATTGTTTCGTTAATCGGCCCGAACGGCGCCGGTAAAACCACCGTCTTCAACTGCCTGACGGGCTTTTATAAGCCGACCGGCGGCACCATCATGCTGCGCGACCAGCACCTGGAAGGCCTGCCGGGTCAGCAGATTGCCCGCATGGGCGTGGTGCGTACCTTCCAGCACGTGCGCCTGTTCCGCGAAATGACGGTGATCGAAAACCTGCTGGTTGCGCAGCATATGCAGCTGAAAACCGGCGTGTTTTCCGGACTGCTGAAAACCCCTGGCTTCCGCCGCGCGCAAAGTGAAGCGCTGGACCGGGCCGCCACCTGGCTTGAACGTATCGGCCTGCTCGAGCAGGCAAACCGCCAGGCGAGCAACCTGGCGTACGGTGACCAGCGTCGTCTCGAGATCGCACGCTGCATGGTCACCCTACCGGAAATCCTGATGCTGGATGAACCTGCCGCTGGCCTTAACCCGAAAGAGACCCACGAGCTCGATGAGCTGATCATGGAGCTACGTAATCACCACAACACCACCGTGCTGCTGATTGAGCACGACATGAAGCTGGTGATGGGCATTTCCGACCGGATCTACGTGGTAAACCAGGGAACTCCGCTTGCCAACGGCACACCGGAGCAAATCCGTAACAACCCTGACGTGATCCGCGCCTATCTGGGAGAGGCTTAAGATGGAAAATATCATGCTGTCCTTTGACCACGTAAGCGCCCACTACGGCAAGATCCAGGCGCTGCACGAGGTCAGTCTGCACATCAAGCAGGGTGAGATCGTGACCCTGATTGGCGCGAACGGTGCGGGTAAAACTACGCTGCTGGGTACGCTTTGCGGCGACCCGCGTGCATCCAGCGGCAAAATTACGTTTGATGGCAAAGACATTACCGACTGGCAAACCGCGCGCATCATGCGCGAAGCGGTTGCGATTGTGCCGGAAGGCCGCCGCGTCTTCTCACGCATGACGGTGGAAGAGAATCTGGCGATGGGCGGTTTCTTCGCGGAGCGTGACCAGTTCCAGACCCGCATCAAGCGCGTCTACGATCTGTTCCCACGCCTGTATGAACGCCGCATCCAGCGTGCCGGTACCATGTCCGGCGGTGAACAGCAGATGCTGGCCATTGGCCGTGCATTGATGAGCCAGCCGCGCCTGCTGCTGCTCGACGAGCCGTCGCTGGGCCTCGCGCCGATCATCATCCAGCAGATTTTCGACACCATCGAACAGCTACGCAGCGAAGGCATGACCATCTTCCTGGTGGAGCAGAACGCCAACCAGGCGCTGAAGCTGGCGGACCGTGGCTACGTGCTGGAGAACGGCCACGTCGTGCTGGAAGATACCGGCGACGCGCTTCTGGCTAACGAAGCGGTGCGCAGCGCCTATCTGGGCGGCTAGTTCCAGTAGGGCGGCTAAGACACAGTGTTTTGAAACTTGTGGCGGATGACGCTGCGCTTATCCGCCCTACGATAATGGCTTAACCGTAACGAAAACGATAAGGAGGTCGATATGAAATATCTATTGTTTCTGGCGTCAATGGCGGCTTTACAGCGTTTGCCCGGACGCCTATGACAGCCAGACGGATATTCAGCGGGAAAAGCAGCGCCGTTACGACAAGTGGCTGAATAACCAAGCTGAAAAAAACGGCTATCGATAAACCGTCGGGGAGGATGCCGTAAGCTCTCCGTCATCTTCCCAACATGCAACCGTCACGATCCTGTCACCTCCCGGTTATTTTTCTGTCATTCGCGCATGGCATGTTTTGATGCGAACAAAAACGCGTGTTATCGCGCTTTTAGCCTCATAACAAGAGAGATAAGACATGACTGCATCGTTACGACGTACAGCCCTTTGCATGGCCCTTGGCTGTGCGCTGACCAGCAACGCTATTGCCGCAACGTCCATCCCGTTCTGGCACTCCATGGAAGGTGAGCTGGGTAAAGAGGTCGACTCCCTGGCAAGCCGCTTCAACCAGACCCACCCTGATTACAAGATTGTTCCGGTCTATAAGGGCAACTACGAACAGAACCTGGCGGCGGGTATTGCGGCGTTCCGTTCCGGTAACGCTCCGGCCATTCTTCAGGTTTACGAAGTGGGCACGGCGACCATGATGGCCTCAAAGGCTATCAAACCTGTCTACGAAGTGTTTAACGATGCGGGCATTAAGTTCGACGAATCCCAGTTCGTGCCGACGGTTTCCGGTTATTACACCGACGCGAAAACCGGGCATCTGCTCTCCCAGCCGTTTAACAGCTCCACCCCTGTGCTGTACTACAACAAAGACGCCTTTAAAAAAGCCGGACTGAACCCGGACCAGCCGCCAAAAACCTGGCAGGAGCTGGCGGAGTACACGGCCAAACTGAAAGCGGCAGGCATGACGTGCGGCTACGCCAGCGGCTGGCAGGGCTGGATCCAAATTGAAAACTTCAGCGCGTGGCACGGCCTGCCGGTTGCCACAAAAAACAACGGATTTGACGGCACCGACGCGGTACTGGAATTCAACAAGCCGGAGCAGGTAAAGCATATCGCCCTGCTGGAAGCGCTGAACAAGAAGGGTGATTTCAGCTACTTCGGCCGCAAGGACGAATCCACCGAGAAGTTCTACAGCGGCGATTGCGCCATTACCACGGCCTCTTCTGGCTCACTGGCCGACATTCGGCAGTATGCCAAATTCAACTACGGAGTGGGGATGATGCCTTACGATGCCGATGTGAAGGACGCGCCGCAGAACGCCATTATCGGCGGGGCCAGCCTGTGGGTGATGCAGGGCAAAGACAAGGCGACCTACAAAGGCGTGGCCGAGTTTATGCAGTTCCTTGCCCAGCCGGAAATTGCCGCCGAGTGGCATCAGAAAACCGGCTACCTGCCGATTACCAAAGCCGCTTACGACCTAACCCGGGAGCAGGGCTTCTACGAGAAAAACCCAGGGGCGGACATCGCCACCCGTCAGATGCTGAATAAGCCACCGTTGCCGTACACCAAAGGTCTGCGCCTGGGCAACATGCCGCAGATCCGCACCATTGTGGATGAAGAGCTGGAGTCAGTCTGGACCGGCAAGAAGAGCCCTCAGCAGGCCCTGGACTCAGCCGTCGAACGCGGGAACCTTCTGCTGCGCCGCTTTGAGCAGTCGACAAAGTCCTGAGCCTGAGTTGTGTCGGATGGCGCTGGCGCTTATCCGACCTACGAAGTGCTATCTGTAGGTCGGGTAAGGCGAAGCCGTCACCCGACATTTTCAGGAAAAAATCGTTTATGTCATCTTCTCGTCCGGTATTCCGCTCAGGCTGGCTACCCTACGCGCTGGTTCTGCCGCAGCTGATTATCACCGTCATCTTCTTCATCTGGCCCGCGGGCGAGGCGCTGTGGTACTCGCTGCAGAGCGTCGATCCGTTTGGGCTTTCCAGCACCTTCGTTGGGTTTGATAACTTCACGCAGCTATTTCACGATAGCTACTATCTGGATTCGTTCTACACCACGCTCTATTTCAGCGGGCTGGTGGCGGGCTGCGGGCTGCTGGTGTCGCTGTTTTTCGCAGCCCTGGTGGATTACGTCGTGCGGGGCAGCCGTTTATATCAAACCCTGATGCTGCTGCCTTACGCCGTTGCGCCCGCTATCGCGGCGGTGCTGTGGATTTTTCTCTTTAATCCCGGACGCGGTCTGCTGACTCATCTGCTGGAGCAGTTCGGCTACCACTGGAACCACGCCCAGAACAGCGGACAGGCGATGTTCTTGGTGGTGTTCGCCTCGGTCTGGAAGCAGATCAGCTACAACTTCCTGTTCTTCTTCGCGGCGCTCCAGTCTATTCCCCGCTCGCTGGTGGAGGCCGCCGCGATTGACGGTGCCGGGCCGGTGCGCCGCTTCTTTAAGCTCTCGCTGCCGCTGATTGCGCCGGTGAGCTTCTTCCTGCTGGTGGTCAATCTGGTTTATGCCTTCTTCGATACCTTCCCGGTTATCGACGCGGCAACCGGCGGCGGCCCGGTGCAGGCGACCACCACGCTTATCTATAAAATTTACCGCGAAGGCTTTGCCGGGCTGGATTTGTCCGCATCGGCGGCGCAGTCCGTGGTGCTGATGCTGCTGGTTATCGTGCTGACGGTCGTTCAGTTTCGCTTCGTGGAACGTAAGGTGCGCTACCAATGATCGAGAACCGTCGCGGGCTGACTTTCTTCAGCCATACCATGTTGATTATCGGCATTCTGGCGATCCTGTTCCCGCTGTACGTGGCCTTCGTCGCCGCTACGCTGGACAACAAAGCCGTGTTTGAAACGCCGATGACGCTGATCCCCGGTGGCCACCTGCTGGAGAACATGGCGTACATATGGCGGCACGGCGTAGGGGCGAACAGCGCGCCGTTTGGCCTGATGCTGCTAAACAGCTTCGTGATGGCGCTGGCGATCACCGTGGGCAAAATCACCGTCTCAATGCTTTCCGCCTTCGCCATCGTCTGGTTCAGATTCCCGCTGCGCAACCTGTTCTTCTGGATGATTTTTATCACCCTGATGCTGCCGGTCGAAGTGCGGATCTTCCCGACGGTGGAGGTCATCGCCAGCCTGAACATGCTCGACAGCTACGCGGGCCTGACGCTGCCGCTGATGGCCTCGGCAACCGCCACCTTCCTGTTCCGCCAGTTCTTTATGACGCTGCCGGACGAGCTGATGGAGGCCGCACGCATCGACGGCGCGTCGCCGATGCGCTTCTTTCGGGACATCGTGCTGCCGCTGTCAAAAACCAATCTGGCGGCGCTGTTCGTCATCACCTTTATCTACGGCTGGAACCAGTATCTATGGCCGCTGCTGATTATCAGCGATGTGAACCTCGGCACCGCAGTGGCCGGTATCAAAGGGATGATGTCCTCCGGCGAGGGCACCACCCAGTGGAACCAGGTGATGGCGGCCATGCTGCTGACCCTGGTCCCTCCGGTAATTATCGTTTTAGCAATGCAGCGCGCGTTTGTGCGTGGCCTGGTAGACAGTGAGAAATAACCCATGGCAGGACTGAAATTACAGGCAGTATCCAAGAGCTGGGACGGTAAAACCCAGGTGATTCAACCGCTGACGCTGGACGTGGCGGACGGCGAATTTATCGTTATGGTTGGCCCTTCCGGCTGCGGGAAGTCCACCCTGCTGCGCATGGTGGCGGGGCTTGAGCGCGTGACGAGCGGCGATATCTGGATTGACCGCCAGCGCGTCACCGAGATGGAGCCGAAAGAGCGCGGTATCGCCATGGTATTCCAGAACTACGCGCTCTATCCGCATATGAGCGTGGAAGAGAATATGGCCTGGGGGCTTAAAATCCGCGGCATGGGCAAAGATCATATCCACCAGAAGGTGCTGGAAGCGGCCCGTATTCTGGAACTGGATAACCTGCTCAAGCGCCGCCCGCGCGAGCTTTCCGGGGGCCAGCGTCAACGCGTGGCGATGGGACGTGCCATCGTGCGCGATCCGGCCGTGTTCCTCTTCGATGAGCCGCTCTCTAACCTGGATGCCAAACTGCGCGTGCAGATGCGCCTTGAGCTGCAGCAGCTGCACAGCCGTCTGAATACCACCAGCCTGTACGTCACCCACGATCAGGTGGAGGCGATGACGCTGGCGCAGCGGGTGATGGTGATGAACAAAGGCATTGCCGAGCAGATCGGCACCCCGGTTGAAGTCTACGAGCGCCCGGCAAGCCGCTTCGTGGCGAGCTTTATCGGCTCGCCGGCCATGAACCTGCTGGAAGGGAAAATTAGCGTGGACGGCTACCGTTTCGAGATGGATGGGGGCATTGCGCTGCCGCTGGGCAGCCCGAGATTATCCTGGGCCGGACGGGCCATTACGCTGGGTATCCGCCCGGAACATATTGCGTTAAGCTCACAATCTGCAGGTGGAATCCCCTGGTGTTTAGAAACGCTCGAAATGCTCGGCGCAGATAACCTGGCGCACGGGCGCTGGGGCAAGCAGAAAGTGGTTGTACGGCTTTCGCATCAGGTCAGGCCGCAGCAGGGCAGCGAGTTGTGGCTGCATCTTCCGGAACAAAATTTGCATTTCTTTAAAAATGACAGCTTTGACGCAGAAAATGGACAACGTTTATGAGCAACTGGCCATACCCTTCCATCGTCGCCCACCGCGGCGGCGGTAAACTGGCGCCGGAAAATACCCTGGCGGCCATCGACATCGGCGCGCACTACGGCCACACGATGATCGAATTCGACGCGAAGCTGTCGAAGGACGGGCAAATCTTCCTGCTACATGACGATACGCTCGAGCGCACCAGCAACGGCTGGGGTGTTGCGGGGGAACTGCCGTGGGATCGGCTGCTAAACGTCGATGCGGGAAGCTGGTTTGGCAGCAGGTTCAAGGGTGAGCCGCTGCCGCTGCTTTCGCAGGTGGCGGAGCGCTGCAGGCTCCACTGCATGATGGCGAATATTGAAATTAAGCCGACCACCGGTCTGGAAACCGAGACCGGCAGGGTCATCGCGCTGGCGGCCCGTGAGCTATGGGCTGGACAAACGGCGCCGCTGCTCTCTTCCTTTGCCATTGAAGCGCTTGAGGCGGCCCAGACTGCCGCACCAGAGCAGCCGCGAGGCTTGCTGCTGGATGAGTGGCGAGACGACTGGCAAGCGCTCACTGCCCGCCTCGAGTGCGTCTCACTCCATCTGAATCACAAATTGCTGGATGAAGGGCGGGTGCGGGCAATAAAAGACGCGGGGCTGCATATTTTGGTGTACACGGTAAACACGCCCCAACGAGCAGCACAGCTGCTGCGCTGGGGTGTCGATGCGATTTGCACGGACCGAATCGATGAGATCGGCCCGGACTTTAAAGCTCAATAACTCGTAGTGTGGATAAGCGAGCATTCGCGCCATCCACCACCATCGTTAAGGCCCAATCGTTTTCAAGGGAATGTTAGGCTGCATCATGCTGGAATTATTTTGGTTCAGCATGCTGCCGTTGGCCTTCGGCTGTAGCATATGTTCCTGCTGAACCGCGCTTCCTCCGCTGCTTAGCATCCCACCGTTGGTGTTCGGCAGCATCTGCTGCCCGCTGTTATTCAACTCACCCGGCTGCGAACTCAGCACCCGCTGCGAATTATTGTTTATCTGCGATTCAAGCTGCTGCTGCTGAACCCGGTTCTGGGTCTGCAGCTGCTGGTTGAGCATCCCTTTCTGCTGGATTTGCTGCGACTGCATTTGCGTCTGCATGCGCTGGTGGGTCGGGTTTTGATAATCCGGCAGGTTCGGGTTATTCATGGTATTGAGCGGCTGTGCAAGACTGACAAAAGGCAGCAGGGCCGTCAGAAGCAATAGTTTTTTCATCTTCACTTCCTCCATCTGGGGGATCTTCTAAGTTTACTCTGTTTCTGTCAGCACGATGGTTATTTAGGATTTTTAGACCAGGATTATCTGGGGATTGACCCTGAAAACATGGAGAAAATAACGATGAAGACGTTGAATACCTTCTGGATTAAAACAAGGCGATGGATTGCCATTCTTGCACTGATGATGAGCCTTTGTTTGACCGCGGGGGCCGCACCTCCTCCCGTCTCCTATGGTGTTGAAACAGATATTTATCACCCTGTGCGTGCTGAACACGGCATGGTTGCCTCCGTTGACGCGCTGGCGACACAGGTTGGCGTTGATATTCTTAAACAGGGCGGGAACGCTGTGGATGCCGCCGTTGCGGTGGGCTACGCGCTGGCGGTCACCCATCCGCAGGCCGGTAACCTTGGCGGCGGTGGCTTTATGCTGCTGCGTACCAAAGACGGTAAAACCACCGCCATCGATTTCCGTGAAATGGCGCCGGAAAAGGCCTCTCGCGACATGTTCCTCGACGAGCAGGGTAATGCCGACAGTAAAAAATCCCTTACCTCTCCGCTCGCTTCCGGCACACCTGGCACGGTCGCCGGTTTCTCTCTGGCGCTGGAAAAGTACGGCACTATGCCGCTGGCCAAGGTCATTCAGCCTGCATATAAGCTGGCGCGAGATGGCTATATCGTTAACGAAGCGCTGGCAGATGACCTGAAGCAGTACGGCTCAGAAGTGCTGCCGGGCCATGAAAACAGCAAGGCCATCTTCTGGAAGAAGAACGGTAACCTGCTGCAAAAGGGCGACAGGCTGGTGCAGGCTAATCTTGCCAAAAGCCTGGAGCTGATTGCCGAAAACGGCCCTGATGCCTTCTATAAAGGCCCGATTGCCGACCAGATTGCCAACGAAATGGCGAACAGCGGCGGGTTAATCAGCAAAGCCGATCTGGCGAATTATAAAGCCGTGGAGCGTAAGCCCATCAGCGGTGAATATCGGGGGTACGAGGTGTATTCCATGCCGCCACCATCTTCAGGCGGGATCCACATCGTACAGATCCTGAATATCCTCGAAAACTTCGATCTCGCGAAATACGGCTTCGGCAGCGCCGATGCGATGCAGCTGATAGCCGAGGCGGAAAAATACGCTTACGCCGACCGCTCGGAATATCTGGGCGACCCGGACTTCGTCAAAGTGCCCTGGCAGGCGCTGACCAGCAAGGCTTACGCCAAATCGCTTGCGGAGAAAATCGACGTCAACAAGGCGCGCCCGTCGAGCGATATCAAGCCGGGCAAGCTCGCGCCGTATGAAAGCAACCAGACCACGCACTTCTCGGTGGTGGATAAAGACGGTAACGCCGTCGCGGTGACCTACACGCTGAACACCAACTTCGGCAGCGGCATCGTGGCGGGCAACACCGGTATCCTGATGAACAATCAGATGGACGATTTCTCCGCGAAGCCGGGCGTGCCGAACGTTTATGGGCTGGTGGGTGGCGATGCCAACGCGGTAGGGCCGCATAAGCGCCCGCTGTCGTCGATGTCGCCCACAATTGTGGTGAAAGAGGGCAAGACCTGGCTTGTAACCGGCAGCCCAGGCGGCAGCCGTATTATCACCACCGTGCTGCAAATGGTGATTAACTCGGTCGATTTCGGGATGAACGTCGCCGAAGCGACCAACGCGCCGCGCTTCCACCATCAGTGGCTGCCGGACGAGCTGCGGGTGGAGAAAGGCTTTAGCCCGGACACGCTGAAACTGTTGGCTGAGAAGGGACAAAAGGTCGTGGTGAAGGAAGCGATGGGCAGCACGCAGAGCATCATGATTGCACCTGATGGCAAGCTGTACGGGGCCTCTGACCCGCGTACGGTTGAGGATTTGACTGAGGGGTATTGAGCTGTGGCGGTGGATGGCGCTCGCGCTTATCCACCCTACGAATCAAAGCGGTAGGGCGGATAAGCGCAGGCGCCATCCGCCATTTCCCTCCAGCCTAGACCGGCTTCAGCCGCGCCATAAAGTGCGCGTCCACATACTTCCCGTCGCGCAGGCCGAAGTTTCTGCCGGTGCCTTCCACTTCGAAGCCAAACTTACGGTACACCGCCAGCGCCGGTGCGTTATCGGTGAACACCGTCAGTTCAATCCGATCGACACGTAGCCAGTTGTCGCACAGGTCCGTCATTGCGGCCATTAATGCGCTGGCGACGCCCCTGCCATGAAAGTTGCTGTCCACGCCCATCCCAAAGGTGGCGACGTGGCTGCGGCGCGGGGACGGCTCTACCGTCAGCATCAGCTGGCCGACGACTTTGCCGTCGATACAGGCGACAAGATTGCGGCTGCCCGGTTTTGGCTCCGCCAGGCGATCCTTCCACATTTTTAGAGGGGTATGAGGGATCTGTAGCGTGTCGCGCTGCGGCGTCGGCTGGCTGTAAATTTGATGCAGGGCTTCCGCATCGCCAATTTCTGCGTGACGCACTACGATTTCACTCATCCTTTTATCCTCAATGGGTTAGTTAAACCCTTTAAACATCATTGACTTTGTTTGTGAAGTCAACGACACATTTTTTCAAATTAAGCTTTACAAGTGCGAATGATAATGATTATTATTGCCATGCATTCAGGGGAGACCCTTACAGAGACAACCTGAAAGCACGACATTGCTCACATTGCTTCCAGTATTACTTAGCCAGCCGGGTGCTGGCTTTTTTTTTGCCATTTTTCGAGAGTGTCGGATGGCGCTAACGCTTATCCGACCTACGTAGGGCGTGGTTTTGTAGGGTGGATAAGCGTTAGCGCCATCCACCAAAGAGTGCCATGAGACAAGGGTTTCGTAGGGTAGATAAGCGCCAGCGCCATCCACCAAAAATGCATGCCATCCGTAGCCGAATGCAGTAGGGTTAAGACAATTCAAAGTCAAAAGGACGAAGCAATGACCCTCCACTGCGCTTTTATTGGTTTTGGCAAAAGCACCACCCGCTACCATCTTCCTTACGTTCTGGTTCGCAAAGACAAATTCCACGTCGCCCATATCTACCGTCGTCATGAAAAGCCGGACGTCGAGCAGCAGCCGCAGTACGGGCATATCCATTTCACCAGCGATCTGGATGAGGTGCTGAACGACCCGAAGGTGAAGCTGGTTGTGGTCTGCACCCATCAGGATAGCCACTTCGACTACGCGAAGAAGGCGCTGGAGGCCGGTAAAAATGTGCTGGTGGAAAAGCCGTTCACCCCAACGTTAAAAGAAGCCAAAGAACTATTCGAGCTGGCGCGTGCCAAAAGGCTGACCGTCTCGCCTTATCAGAACCGCCGCTTTGACTCTTGCTTCCTGACCATGAAAAAGGCCATCGACAGCGGCAAGCTGGGCACCGTGGTGGAAGTGGAAAGCCATTTTGATATGTATCGCCCGGAGGCGGCAACCACGCCAGGCCTGCCTGCCGACGGCGCGTTCTACGGCCTAGGCGTACACACCATGGATCAGATCATTTCGCTGTTTGGCCGCCCGGACCACGTCGCCTACGACATTCGCAGCCTGCGCAACAAGGCCAACCCTGACGACACCTTTGAGGCCCAGCTTTTCTACGGCGACCTTAAAGCCATCGTGAAAACCAGCCATCTGGTGAAAATCGACTATCCGAAGTTTATCGTCCACGGCACCAAAGGTTCTTTCGTTAAATACGGTATCGACCAGCAGGAAACCAGCCTCAAGGCGTACATCATGCCCGGCGAGCCTGGCTTTGCGGCAGACAGCACCGTCGGCGTGCTGGAGTACGTTAACGATGCTGGTGAGACCGTGCGTGAAGAGTTGACGCCGGAGCAGGGCGACTATGGCCGCGTGTACGACGCACTTTATGAAACCATCGTAAACGGTAAGCCTAATTTCGTCAGTGAATCTGAAGCATTAACCAACCTTGAGATCCTCGAACGCGGCTTCGAACAGGCTTCCCCTTCAACGGTGACGCTGGCTTAACCCTCTCCGCTGACGCCTCAAACTCATTCATATTTTTTGAACAGAGGCGTCAAACTTCACCCTCTATGATCTCCTCCGCTTCGGGTCCACACTTACTCCATCAAACAAATCGAGGAGAAGTGAAATGATCTACTTAAGAAAAGCCGAAGAACGTGGTCACGCGAATCATGGTTGGTTGGATAGCTGGCACACCTTCTCTTTTGCCAACTATTACGACGCCAACTATATGGGATTCTCCGCGCTGCGCGTCATTAACGAAGACGTGGTTGCAGCCGGTGAAGGCTTCGGAACCCACCCGCATAAAGACATGGAAATCCTGACCTACGTGCTGGAAGGGGCGGTGGCGCACCGGGACAGCATGGGCAACGAAGAGAAAGTGCCTGCCGGTGAGTTTCAGATCATGAGCGCCGGGACGGGGATCACCCACTCCGAGTACAACCCGAGCAAAACTGAGCGTCTGCGCCTGTACCAGATCTGGATCATTCCAGAAAAAACCGGCATCACACCGCGTTACGATCAGCGCCGTTTTGATGCGCCGCAGGGCCGCCAGCTAGTGCTTTCCCCGGATGCTCGTGACGGTTCGCTGAAGGTGAATCAGGATATGGAGCTGTCCCGCTGGGCGCTGGCGAAAGACGAGCAGTCTGTGTATCAGGTTCCGGCCAACCGTCGCATCTGGATCCAGGTTGTTAAAGGCGACGTGTCCATTAACGGCACGCAGGCAAAAACCAGCGATGCGGTTGCCGTGTGGGATGAGCAGGCAATTTCTGTTCACGCCAACGAAGCGAGCGAGATCCTACTTTTTGATCTCCCTCCGGTCTAAATCTGATTAGTTACCGGTCACAACCTTCCTCTTAAACAGGGGAAGGTTGTGCTTTGTCCGTGCTAAACTTCGGCGTCATTGTTGAGGAAGCGCGCGCGGAATATGAAAAAGAAAAGACCGGTACTACAGGACGTTGCGGATCGCGTAGGGATCACCAAAATGACGGTGAGCCGTTTTTTACGCAATCCCGATCAGGTTTCCGCCGCTTTGCAGGTGAAGATTGCCGCTGCCCTCGACGAGCTGGGCTACATTCCTAACCGCGCTCCCGATATCCTTTCCAATTCAACCAGCCGCGCCATCGGCGTTCTGCTGCCCTCTCTTACCAACCAGGTGTTCGCGGAAGTGCTGCGCGGCATCGAAAACGTGATCGACGCCTACGGTTACCAGACCATGCTCGCCCACTACGGCTACAAGCCGGAGCTGGAAGAAGAGCGCCTGGAGTCCATGCTCTCCTGGAACATTGACGGGCTGATTCTGACCGAACGCTCACACACGCCGCGCACGCTAAAAATGATTGAGGTAGCCGGTATTCCGGTGGTTGAGCTGATGGACAGCGTTTCACCCTGTTTGGATATCGCCGTCGGCTTCGACAACTTCGAAGCCGCCCGCCAGATGACCGCCGCCATTATCAGCCGGGGCCACCGCCACGTGGCCTATCTCGGCGCTCGCCTCGATGAACGTACCGTCATCAAGAAGCGCGGCTATGAGCAGGCAATGCAGGACGCGGGGCTGGTGCCCTACAGCGTAATGGTCGAGCAATCCTCTTCCTATTCCACCGGGATAGAACTGTTCCGCCAGGCGAAACGCGAATATCCCGAGCTGGACAGCATCTTCTGTACCAACGATGATTTAGCGATAGGCGCCGCGTTCGAATGCCAGCGCCAGGGCCTGAGCATTCCCCATGACATCGCGATTGCCGGTTTCCACGGCCACGACATCGGGCAGGTGATGGAGCCAAGGCTTGCCAGCGTCCTCACGCCGCGTGAGCGTATGGGGCGTATTGGCGCAGAGCGCCTGCTGGCGAGAATTCGCGGCGAAGAGGTGACGCCGAAGCTGCTGGACCTGGGCTTTACCCTGTCGCCGGGCGGCTCGATCTAAGATTTTCAAAGTATGATGTAGTTCACACTTATTCACTTTGCAACAGAATGGTTATTGCTTATTGCTCAACCACTGCTGACAATGTTACCGATAACAGTTACCCGTAACAAATGTATGTGTTCGCGGGAAGCTGACTTCTGAAATCATTGTGCCAGTCGGAGCTACGCTATGAGCACTACTAACCATGACCACCACATCTACGTCCTGATGGGCGTTTCTGGCAGTGGCAAATCGGCCGTCGCCAGCGAAGTGGCCCATCAGCTAAAAGCCGCCTTCCTGGACGGCGATTTCCTGCATCCTCGCTGCAACATTATGAAAATGGCTTCCGGCGAGCCGCTAAACGACGAAGACCGTAAGCCGTGGCTGAAGGCGCTGAACGATGCCGCCTTTGCAATGCAGCGCACCAACAAAGTCTCCCTGATTGTCTGCTCGGCCCTCAAAAAGGACTACCGCGACCAGCTGCGCGACGGAAACCCGAACCTTTCATTCATCTACATGAAAGGGGATTTCGAGGTGATCGAAAGCCGCCTGAAGGCGCGTAAAGGTCACTTCTTCAAAACCCAGATGCTGGTTACCCAGTTTGAAACGCTCGAAGAGCCAACTGCAGAAAATGATGTTCTGGTCGTGGATATCGACCAGCCGCTGGAGGACGTTGTCGCCAGCACAATTGATGTGATTAACAAAGGCAGTGCGAAGTGAGTACATTAACGCTTATTTTAACGGCAGTCGGCTCCGTTTTGCTGCTGCTGTTTTTAGTGATGAAGGCGCGCATGCACGCCTTCGTTGCTTTGATGGTGGTTTCTATAGGTGCAGGGCTGTTTTCCGGGATGCCGCTTGATAAGATCGCGACAACCATGGAAAAAGGAATGGGCGGTACGCTAGGCTTCCTGGCTATCGTCGTCGCGCTCGGCGCGATGTTCGGGAAAATCCTTCATGAAACGGGCGCCGTTGACCAGATTGCGGTCAAAATGCTCAAGTCATTCGGCCACAGCCGCGCCCATTATGCGATTGGCCTGGCAGGCTTAATCTGCGCGCTGCCACTGTTCTTTGAAGTGGCCATCGTGCTGCTGATAAGCGTGGCGTTCTCCATGGCGCGCCATACCGGCACCAATCTCGTTAAGCTGGTTATTCCTCTGTTTGCGGGCGTTGCCGCCGCCGCCGCGTTTCTGCTGCCGGGGCCTGCGCCGATGCTGCTGGCCTCCCAGATGCACGCCGACTTCGGCTGGATGATCCTCATCGGCCTGTGTGCGGCCATTCCCGGCATGATTATCGCCGGGCCGCTGTGGGGAAACTTCATCAGCAAATACGTTGAGCTGAAAATTCCTGACGATATCACCGAGCCGCACCTGGGCGAAGGCAAGCTGCCGTCGTTCGGCTTCAGCCTGTCGCTGATCCTGTTGCCGCTGGTGCTGGTTGGCCTGAAAACTATCGCCGCGCGCTTCGTGCCGCAGGGCTCCACCCTTTATGAGTGGATGGAGTTCGTCGGCCACCCGTTCACCGCGATTCTGGTTGCCTGTCTGGTAGCGATTTATGGTCTGGCCTACCGTCAGGGCATGGCGAAAGAAAGGGTGATGGAAATCTGCGGCGCCGCGCTGCAGCCTGCGGGCATCATCCTGCTGGTTATCGGTGCGGGCGGCGTATTCAAACAGGTGCTCGTGGATTCCGGCGTGGGTCCGGCACTGGGTGAAGCGCTGACGGGAATGGGTTTGCCGATTGCGCTGACCTGTTTCATCCTGGCAGCGGCAGTGCGTATCATCCAGGGTTCAGCAACGGTCGCCTGCCTGACGGCGGTTGGCCTGGTGATGCCGGTTATTGAGCAACTGAACTACAGCGGCGCGCAGATGGCCGCGCTGTCCATCTGTATCGCAGGCGGTTCAATCGTAGTGAGCCACGTCAACGACGCGGGCTTCTGGCTGTTCGGTAAATTTACCGGCGCAACGGAAGGGCAAACCCTAAAAACCTGGACGATGATGGAAACCATCCTCGGCACCACGGGGGCACTTGTCGGGATGAATGCTTTCAGTTTGTTGAGCTGAGTTTTCAGCAGTGAAAAAGGCAGTACTCCCCGGAGGCTGCCTTTTTCTTTGGGATAAAGAGATAGCCTTCCTTGCCGCATGTTCTGGAAAAATCGTTCAGCTTTCCTCCGAAAATCTCCAGCTCCGATTCTGGCATAAAGTCAGGCGGCGGTGGGGTGTGAAAATTTCAACATGACAATCCTTATTTTGATCATTATTTCCTCCTTAAATCCATTTTTTGTTATTTGAGTAACATTTTTAGCCTGGAAATGTTCGCATAATAACATCCATGTTTGCGGCGATGTCTCACAGATTGAGCGGCGGAAAAATCGCAAGAAACTTGCCTGATTATATGTTTTGAGGAAATTATGAAGTACATCATAGGGATAGTTAGTATTCTGGTTATCTTCGCTCTGGCGATTTTGGTCTGCAAAAACCGCAGGGAGATCCGTAAACGCCCGTTGGTCGTCATGCTGGGCTGCCAGTTTGTGATGACGGCATTGCTGTTAAAAACCAATGTGGGTAACACGGTGATTAGCGTTATTGCCGACGTGTTTGGTAACTTGCTTGCCTATGCTCAGGAAGGGGTGAACTTTGTTTTTGGTGGCCTGGTTAACAAAGGGGAAATTACTTTCTTTATCTCAGTGTTACTGCCCATCGTGTTTATCTCTGCACTGATTGGCATTCTGCAACACTGGAAAATCCTCGGATTTATTATCAAATACATCGGTCTTGCGCTAAGTAAAGTCAACGGCATGGGGCGGCTGGAATCCTATAACGCGGTGGCGTCAGCGATTCTTGGTCAATCTGAAGTCTTTATCTCGGTTAAAAAGCAGCTTGCGCTGCTGCCGGAAAAACGGCTGTACACGCTTTGTACTTCTGCGATGTCTACCGTATCAATGGCAATTGTGGGTGCCTATATGGTGATGCTGGATCCGCGCTATGTGGTCACCGCCCTCGTGCTGAATCTGTTTGGCGGATTTATTATGGCCTCACTGATTAACCCTTATCAGGTCAGCCCGGAAGAGGACATTCTCGTTGTTGTTGAGACTGAAAAACAAAGCTTCTTTGAAGTGCTGGCGGAATACATCCTTGATGGCTTCAAAGTGGCGATTATTGTTGGAGCGATGCTGATTGGCTTTATTGCGTTAATTTCCATGGCTAACGGTATTTTTAGCGCCGTGTTCAGCGTGACATTCCAGCAGGCTCTGGGTTACCTGTTTGCTCCTCTGGCATTCCTGGTGGGTGTACCCTGGGCTGAAGCCGTTCAGGCAGGTAGCCTGATGGCCACCAAGATCGTCAGCAATGAATTCGTTGCCATGCTTAACATGTCTCAGGGTAACTTCAACTTCTCTGAACGCACCGTCGCCATTATCTCAGTGTTCCTGGTGTCGTTCGCCAACTTTTCGTCCATCGGCATTATCGTGGGAGCAATCAAGGCGCTTGATACTCAACAAGGTAACAATGCCGCCCGCTTCGGTCTCAAACTGCTCTATGGTTCTACGTTGGTCAGTTTATTGAACGCCACCGTTGTGGGGCTGTTCTTTTAATTTTAGGTTAGCGTGTCTCACTGGGGGTGAAGGCACGAAATACCATTATTAATAGGGAAATGATGATGCAAACTCTTTATCCACTGAAAGTGTCTCTGCTGGCGTTGCTGGTTTGCTGCACGGCCAATGCGGCAACAGTCAATCTGCGTATCATGGAAACGACGGACGTCCATGGCAATATGATGGACTATGACTATTACAAAGACGCGCCCACGGAGCAGTATGGCCTGGTCCGAGCCGCCTCGCTGATTAAAGCCGCACGTGAAGAAGCAACCAATAGCGTGCTGGTGGATAATGGCGATATTATTCAGGGTAGCCCGATGGCAGACTATGCCGCGGCCAGCCTGCAAGAAGGTGAGATTCATCCGGTGTATCAGGCGATGAATACTCTGGATTATACCGTGGGCAGCCTCGGTAACCACGAGTTCAATTACGGCCTGGACTATCTGAAAAAAGCCATAAGTGGTGCAGCATTCCCGTATATCAATGCCAATGTCTATGACGCCAGCACAAATCAACCTTATTTTAAGCAGTATCTGATCGTAGATACCCCTGTCAAAGACAGTGAAGGGAAATCGCACACCCTGCGCATTGGCTACATTGGATTTGTGCCGCCTCAGATTGTTCTGTGGGATAAAGCTAAACTGGCTGGCAAGGTAGTTGCCAAAGATATTACCGAAACCGCGAAAACCCTGGTTCCGCAGATGCGTCAGGAAGGGGCTGATATCGTAGTGGCCATCGCACACTCCGGCATTTCGGCAGATCCCTATAAGGCCCTTGCAGAAAACTCAGTGTACTACCTTACGCAGGTCCCCGGCGTTGATGCCATTGTTTTTGGCCATTCACACGGTATCTTCCCAGGCAAAAACTTCGCGTCGATTCCGGGAGCCGATATTGAAAAGGGTACCGTAAACGGTGTGCCTGCCGTTATGCCGGGGCATTGGGCCGATAACCTTGGTATCATCGATCTCGTGTTGGAAGGCGAGACGGGGAAATGGAAAGTCATCTCTGGCCATGCGCAGGCCCGACCTGTCTTCGATAAGAAGCAGGGAAAAGCACTGGTCTCCGCCAGCATTCCGCTGGTTAAAACGCTTGAGAAAGCTCATGAGAATACTCGGCAGTTTGTGAACAAGCCGATTGGTACGCTTGCCGAAGATAGCAATACTTTTCTCGCGCTGGTACAGGACTCATCGGCTATTGAAATAGTCCGCGCCGCACAAAAGGCGTGGGTGGAACGTTTTATACAGGGCGATCCCGATCTGGCCGATCTCCCCGTGCTCTCGGCTGCAGCACCTTTTAAAGCCGGTGGGCGCAAAAACGATCCCGCCGCTTTTGTCGATATGCCAAAAGGGCCGTTAAGCTTTCGTAACGCCGCAGACCTTTATCAGTATTCCAATACGCTGGCAGCCGTTAAAGTGAACGGCAGCGATATAAAAGAGTGGCTGGAATGCTCTGCAGGCATGTATAACCGCATCGATCCCAGCAGTACCAAACCGCAATACTTGTTTAACTGGGATGGATTCCGGGCTTACAACTTCGATATGTTCGATGAGTTACATTACCAGATTGACGTGACGCAACCCGCGCGCTACGACACCGATTGTCATTTGGTCGATCCTAAAGCGCAGCGGATACACTCTCTAACATGGCGAGGCAAACCGTTGCAGAAGGATGCAACATTCCTTGTTGCGGTAAATAATTACCGGGCTTTCACCGGTAAATTTGCCGGCACAGGTGAAAAGAATGTGGTTTTATCCGCGCCGGATGAAGTGCGCACGATAGTCGCCAATTATCTTAATCAACAAACGAAGCAGCATGGTCAATATACGCCGAAGGTTAATAATAACTGGCGGATTGCGCCCATCAGCAGCGATACGCCGTTGGATGTCAGAATAGAAACTTCACCTACGCAGCGCGCGGCAGACTTTATTAAGTCACAGGCACAGCATCCGATGCACTTGCTTGAGAAAGATGAGATTGGTTTTGCCGTCTACCGTATTGATTTGCAGAAAAAATAATAACTAACGTGTTTTATTCTTTTGCAGAATAAAGCACGTGCTTTGATGAGCCTGGAACCTTCTCCTTTCTCCTGCTTGCTCTATCTTGCGCGGGGAGAAGGGAGAAGTTAGCTTTAATTCACTTAACTGGGACGAACCTGGAAGCGTGATTTAACGACGCCTTTAACTTCTCGCTCCTCAGCTGTAGAGCATGACTGCGCTTAGCCTTTCATCCAGACGCGGATGCCATCCAGGAACATTTGCGTTGCCAGCATCACCAGCACCAGCCCCATCAGTCTTTCCAGCGCATTTACGCCCTTTTCGCCCAGCAGGCGTAAAAACAGCGATGACTGGAGCAAAATAGCTACTGTTCCGCCCCATGCCAGCATCAGTGCCGCCACTAAATGGCCCATTTGATTGGGATACTGGTGTGAGAGCAGCATCAACGTAGCCAGCAACGTAGGTCCGGCGACCAGCGGGATGGCCAGCGGGACGATAAAAGGTTCTTCACCGGCGGGCAGGCCGCTGGCGTTGCCGCCGTCGTGGCTCGGGAAAATCATTTTAATGGCGATCAGGAACAGGATGATCCCGCCTGAAATCGACACGCTTTCCGCGCGCAGGTTAAGGAAGGCGAGGATTCTCTCCCCGGCGAAAAGGAAAATTAGCATGATAATCAATGCGATAAGCAGCTCTCGAATCATGATCGCCCGGCGGCGTTTTGGCTCAGTGTGTTTGAGCGCCGACATAAAAATAGGCAGGTTGCCGAGCGGATCCATTATCAGAATCAGCAGTACCGCCGCGGATAAAATATCGTTCATCTGTTTTTCCCAAAATCTAAAAAAATCCGCCTAATAAGCTCTGTTACTGATCGCGCGGATATCATTGATTAAATTCACTTGCGACTTTGGCTGCATTTTGTAATGTGGGGTGACGTTCCATAAATGTACACAACGCAAACATCTCTGCAGGATAAGTCGCTATGAAAAATGTAGGTTTTATTGGCTGGCGCGGTATGGTCGGCTCTGTACTCATGCAGCGCATGGTAGAAGAGCGTGATTTTGACGCCATTCGTCCCGTTTTCTTCTCTACTTCTCAACTGGGCCTTGCCGCCCCGTCTTTTGCTGGCCAGTCTACCGGCACGCTTCAGGACGCTTACGATCTGGAAGCACTGAAGGCACTGGATATCATCATTACTTGCCAGGGTGGCGATTATACCAATGAAGTCTACCCAAAGCTCCGTGAAAGCGGCTGGCAGGGCTACTGGATTGACGCGGCCTCTTCGCTGCGCATGAAAGACGACGCCATCATCATCCTTGACCCGGTAAACCAGCACGTCATCCAGGAAGGCCTGAACAAAGGCGTGAAAACCTTTGTGGGCGGCAACTGCACCGTGAGCCTGATGCTGATGTCGCTGGGCGGCCTGTTCGCCAACGACCTGGTTGACTGGGTATCCGTGGCGACTTATCAGGCAGCATCCGGCGGCGGGGCGCGTCATATGCGTGAACTGCTAAACCAGATGGGCCAGCTGTATGGCGAAGTGGCGACCGAACTGGCAGACCCGGCATCCGCCATCCTCAATATCGAACGCAAAGTGACGGACCTGGGCCGCAGCGGCAATCTGCCGGTGGATAACTTTGGCGTGCCGCTGGCGGGCAGCCTGATCCCATGGATCGACAAGCAGCTGGATAACGGCCAGAGCCGTGAAGAGTGGAAAGGCCAGGCGGAGACCAACAAGATTCTGAATTCCAGCACCGTGATTCCGGTTGACGGGCTTTGTGTCCGCGTCGGCGCGCTGCGCTGCCACAGCCAGGCCTTCACCATTAAGTTGAAGAAAGACGTGTCGATTCCAACCATCGAAGCGATGCTCGCTTCCCACAACGACTGGGCGAAAGTGGTACCAAACGATCGCGACATCACCATGCGTGAGCTGACCCCTGCGGCGGTGACCGGCACGCTGACCACGCCGGTTGGCCGTCTGCGCAAGCTGAATATGGGGCCGGAGTATCTCTCCGCGTTCACCGTCGGCGACCAACTCTTGTGGGGGGCCGCCGAGCCTTTGCGCAGAATGTTGCGGCTGCTCGCATAATTACACTTACATACCAAAGGGGCATTGCAGCCCCTTTTTTTTCGCGTCATACATGGATGTCGTGATGTTGGCCATTATTTCCCAGGAGTAAAACAGCACGTTGGCTATGCTTAAGTCAGGGCGGAATAAACCGTCATGATGATTAGTTGGGCGGAGCAGCTTACAGGAGTTCTTTTTACGCTGCCCGTTAGGGTCAATGACAAGTGCCGGGTTGTCGGGCACATACAATAAACAGGACGAATACCATGTCTGTTCTTCCCGATAAAGACGCAATCAATGCGCTTATTGCGGGTCATTTCGCCGACCCCTTTTCCCTGCTGGGGATGCATAAAACAGAAGCCGGGCTGGAAGTCCGCGCACTGTTGCCTGACGCCACCGAGGTCTGGGTTATCGAACCAAAAACCGGCCGCAAGGTCGGCAAACTTGAATGCCTCGACTCGCGCGGTTTCTTCAGCGGCATTATTCAGCGCCGCAAAAATCCTTTTCGCTATCAGCTGGCCGTCGTCTGGCATAGTCAGGAAAATCTGATTGATGATCCGTACCGCTTTGGCCCGCTGATCCAGGAAATTGACAGCTGGCTGCTGTCTGAAGGTACCCACCTGCGCCCTTATGAAACCCTGGGCGCTCATGCCGATACAATGGACGGCGTGACGGGGACGCGCTTCTCAGTCTGGGCGCCAAACGCCCGCCGCGTCTCCGTGGTGGGCCAGTTCAACTACTGGGATGGCCGCCGCCACCCGATGCGCCTGCGCCGGGAAAGCGGCATCTGGGAGCTGTTTATCCCCGGTGCGCATCCCGGCCAGCTTTATAAGTTTGAGCTGATCGATACCGAAGGCCACCTGCGCCTGAAGGCCGATCCGTACGCCTTTGAGTCCCAGATGCGCCCGGAAACGGCTTCGCTTATCTGTGGCCTGCCGGAGAAAACCGTGCTCAGCCCGGCCCGACAAAAGGCCAACGGCTTCGACCAGCCAATCTCTATCTATGAAGTGCATCTCGGCTCATGGCGTCGCCACGCGGACAACAATTTCTGGCTAAGCTACCGCGAGCTGGCGGACCAGCTGGTGCCGTACGTCAAGGAGATGGGTTTCACGCACCTGGAGCTGCTGCCGATTAACGAACATCCGTTTGACGGCAGCTGGGGCTACCAGCCGCAGGGGCTGTATGCGCCAACCCGGCGGTTCGGCACCCGGGAAGACTTCCGCTACTTCATCAACGCTGCCCACGCCGCAGGGTTGAACGTGCTGCTCGACTGGGTGCCCGGCCATTTCCCGACGGACGACGCCGGGCTGGCGAAGTTCGATGGCACCTCGCTTTACGAGCACGGCGACCCTCGCGAAGGTTTTCATCAGGACTGGAACACGCTGATCTACAACTACGGGCGGCGCGAAGTCAGCAATTATCTGGTCGGCAACGCTCTGTACTGGATTGAACGCTTCGGCATAGACGGCCTGCGGGTGGATGCGGTGGCCTCAATGATTTACCGCGACTACAGCCGCGAGCCGGGGGAGTGGATCCCTAATGACAAAGGCGGGCGCGAAAACTTAGAGGCCATTGAGTTCCTGCGCAGCACCAACCGCATTATTGGCGAGCAAACGCCGGGCGCGGTCACCATGGCGGAAGAGTCCACCGACTTCACCGGCGTGTCGCGGCCGGCGTCAATGGGCGGCCTGGGCTTCTGGTTCAAGTGGAACCTGGGCTGGATGCACGACACCCTGGACTACATGAAGCTCGACCCGGTCTATCGCCAGCATCATCACGACAAAATGACCTTCGGCATGCTCTACAACAGCACCGAAAACTTCGTGCTGCCGCTGTCCCACGATGAGGTCGTCCACGGCAAGAAATCGATTCTGGACAGAATGCCAGGCGACGCGTGGCAGAAGTTTGCCAACCTGCGCGCCTACTACGGCTGGATGTGGGCCTTCCCCGGCAAGAAGCTGCTGTTCATGGGCAACGAGTTCGCCCAGGGCCGCGAGTGGAACCACGACACCAGCCTGGACTGGCACCTGCTGGAAGGCGGCGACAACTGGCACCACGGCGTGAAGCGCCTGGTGCGAGACCTGAACCGCATCTATCGCCACCACGCCGCCATGCACCAGCTTGATTTTGATCCCTACGGCTTTGAATGGCTGGTGGTGGAAGACAAAGCCAACTCGGTATTTATCTTCGTGCGTCGTGACTCGGAGGGCAATGAGGTGATCGTTGCGGCTAACTTCACGCCGGTGCCGCGCCATAACTATCGTTTCGGTATCAACCAGCCGGGCCGCTGGCGCGAAGAGCTGAACACCGACTCCATGCACTATCACGGCAGCAACGCCGGCAACAGCGGCGTTGTTCACAGCGATGAAATCGCCAGCCACGGGCGCGAGCACTCCCTGAGCATCACGCTGCCGCCGCTGGCCACTATCTGGCTGGTCCGGGAGGGCGAATGACGCAGCTTACCGCCGGGAATTCGGCGCCGTACGGCTCGCACTATGACGGAAAAGGAGTGAACTTCACGCTATTTTCCGCCCACGCGCACAAGGTGGAGCTGTGCGTCTTTGACGAGCACGGCCATGAACAGCGCTATGACCTGCCGGTGCGCACCGGGGACATCTGGCACGGCTATCTGCCCAATGCCAAACCGGGGCTGCTGTATGGCTACCGGGTTCACGGCCCGTGGGAGCCGCATAACGGCCATCGTTTTAATCCGGCGAAGCTGCTGCTCGATCCCTGCGCCCGCGTGGTGGTTGGCGGTCTGAACGACCATCCCCATTTTCACGGCGGCCATGACCAGCCGGACATGCAGGACGACGCCCATGAGATGGCGAAGTGCGTGGTGGTAAGGGAGACGTTCGACTGGGAAGACGACGAGCACCCGCGCACGCCGTGGGGCAACACGATTATTTATGAAGCCCACGTTCGCGGCCTGACGCTGAAGCATCCCGGCATTCCTGAGGAGATCCGCGGCACCTACGCCGCGCTCGGCCATCCGGTGATGATCGCGTATTTCAAACGCCTGGGGATCACGGCGATCGAACTGCTGCCGGTGGCGCATTTTGTTACCGAGCCGCGCGTCGCCCACTTAGGACTGAGCAACTACTGGGGCTACAACCCGCGGGCGTTCTACGCCGTTGAAGGCTACTACGCCATCAATCATGACCCGCTCAATGCCGCCAACGAACTACGCGGGGCAATCAAAGCGCTGCACAAGGCGGGCATCGAAGTGATTCTGGACATCGTGCTTAACCACAGCGCGGAGCTGGATCTGGACGGGCCAACCTTCTCCCTGCGCGGAATCGATAACCGTAGCTATTATTGGTTAATGGACAACGGCGATTACCACAACTGGACGGGCTGCGGTAACGCGCTGAATCTCAGCACGCCGTGGGTGGTCAGCCAGATGGTGGACTGCCTGCGTTACTGGGTCGACAGTTGCCATGTTGACGGCTTCCGCTTCGATCTGGCGTCGATCATGGGGAGAACCCCGGAGTTTCGTCAGGATGCGCCGCTGTTTGAGGCGATCAAGAACGATCCCGTCTTGTCGCAGATCAAGCTGATCGCTGAACCCTGGGATATCGGTGCGGGGGGTTACCAGGTGGGGAACTATCCACCGCTGTTTGCCGAATGGAACGATCATTTCCGCGACGGGATGCGCCGCTTCTGGCTGCAGCAAGATTTATCGCTGGGGGGATTCGCCTGCCGCTTTGCCGGGTCGAGCGATGTCTACCGCGAGGGCGATCGCCGCCCTTCAGCCAGCATCAACCTGATTACCGCCCATGACGGCTTTACCCTGCGCGACTGCGTAAGTTTTAACCATAAGCACAACGAAGCCAACGGCGAAGATAACCGCGACGGGACGGGCAATAACTACAGCAACAACTATGGTTTCGAGGGACTGGAAGCCAGCCTGATTATCAAAGAACGGCGGCGTGACAGCGTGCACTCACTGCTGACAACGCTGCTGCTCTCTCAGGGGACTCCGATGCTGCTGGCGGGGGATGAACACGGACACAGCCAGCACGGCAACAATAATGCCTACTGCCAGGACAATGCCCTTACCTGGCTTGACTGGGAGCACTGTAACGACGGTTTAACGACCTTTACCGCGGCGTTGATTCATCTGCGCCAGACCATTCCGGCCCTTACCCGGAACGACTGGTGGGAGGACGGTGATGACAATGTGCGCTGGCTTAACAAAGAGGCTCAACCACTGAATGCCGATGAATGGCAAGGCGGGGTCCACCGCCTGCAAATCCTGCTCAGTGAACGTTGGCTTATTACGATAAATGCCACCGAAGAAGTTGCGGACATCGTATTACCCGAAGGGGAGTGGCGAGCCATTCCTCCCTTTGCCGGAGAGGACAACCCGGTGGTGATGGCTGTTTGGCATGGTCCTGCGCACGGAGTCTGCGTATTCCAGAAGTCATAATAAAGGAGTCAGTCATGGTTAGACTTGAGAAGAACGACCCTCTAATGCTGGCAAGACAGCTGCCGAATAAATCAGTTGCGCTGATTCTGGCAGGTGGCCGCGGTACCCGACTAAAAGACTTAACTTCTACGCGCGCGAAGCCCGCCGTCCACTTCGGCGGCAAATTTCGCATTATTGATTTTGCCCTATCTAACTGCATTAACTCCGGCATCCGCCGTATTGGCGTGATCACCCAGTATCAGTCGCACACGCTGGTGCAGCACATCCAGCGCGGCTGGTCGTTCTTCAGCGAAGAGATGAACGAGTTTGTCGATCTCCTGCCCGCGCAGCAGCGCGTACACGGGGAAAACTGGTATCGCGGTACGGCGGATGCCGTCACCCAGAACCTCGACATTATTCGTCGCTACAAGGCCGAATACGTGGTGATCCTGGCCGGGGACCATATCTACAAGCAGGACTACTCGCGCATGCTTATTGACCACGTCGAAAAAGGGGCGCGCTGTACCGTGGCCTGCATGCCGGTACCGCTGCATGAAGCGACAGCCTTCGGCGTGATGGCGGTTGACGAAGAAGACAAAATTATCGAATTCGTGGAAAAACCTGCCCATCCGCCGTCGATGCCGGGCGACGACAGCAAAGCGTTAGCCAGCATGGGGATCTACGTTTTTGATGCCGATTATCTCTACGAGCTGCTTGAGGCCGACGACATCGATGAGAACTCCAGCCACGATTTCGGTAAGGACATCATCCCTTACGTCATGAAATCCGGCCAGGCGTTTGCCCACCCGTTCCCGCTCTCCTGCGTGCAGTCAGACCCGGACGCCGAGCCTTACTGGCGCGACGTTGGGACGCTTGAAGCCTACTGGAAGGCCAACCTTGACCTCGCGTCGGTGACGCCCGAACTGGATATGTACGACCAGGAATGGCCCATCCGTACCCATATGGAACCGCTGCCGCCAGCCAAGTTCGTGCAGGACCGCTCGGGCAGCCACGGCATGACGCTGAACTCGCTGGTTTCCGGGGGCTGCATTATCTCCGGATCGGTGGTGGTGCAGTCGGTATTGTTCCCGCGGGTGCGCGTTAACTCGTTTTGTAATATCGATTCGTCGGTGCTGCTGCCGGACGTAAAAGTCGGGCGCTCCTGCCGTCTGCGCCGCTGCATTATCGACAGGGCGTGTGTGATCCCTGAAGGCATGGTTATTGGCGAGAATGCTGAAGAAGACGGGCGCCGTTTCTATCGCTCGGAAGAAGGCATCGTGCTGGTGACCCGGGAAATGCTGGCCAGGCTGCAAGGTTAAGAAGTGAAGGATTGACCCATGCGCGGCGCGTGCCGTGCGTGGTCATTTTATCGTTCGGCGTCTGTTCCTGACAAAACGCAGCGCCGAGACTTGCTATACGGGAGCGAGAATGCAGGTCTTACATGTATGTTCTGAAATATTCCCACTGTTAAAAACCGGTGGACTTGCTGATGTACTTGGCGCGCTGCCCGCGGCTCAAATTGCCGGGGGTGTGGAAACACGCGTATTGCTGCCTGCGTTTCCTGATATTCGTCGCGGTATTACCGATGTGCAGGTGGTGTCACATCGCGATACCTTCGCGGGTCATATGACTTTGTTGTACGGCCAGCTAAACGGAGTGGGGATTTACCTGATAGACGCGCCACATTTATACGACCGTCCGGGCAGTCCGTACCACGACACCAACCAGTTTGCCTATCCAGACAACGTGCTGCGTTTTGCCCTGCTCGGCTGGGCAGGTAGCGAGATGGCCTGCGGGCTGGACCCGTTCTGGCGCCCGGATATCGTGCATGCTCACGACTGGCATGCGGGGCTGACGCCAGCCTATCTACGCGCGCGTGGCAACCCGGCAAAGTCGGTATTTACCGTCCATAACCTGGCCTATCAGGGACTCTTTTACGCCCATCATATGAATGAAATTGACCTGCCATGGTCGTTCTATGACGTCAACGGCCTGGAGTTCAACGGTCAAATTTCGTACTTGAAGGCCGGCCTTTACTATGCTGATCATATTACGGCGGTCAGCCCAACCTACGCGCGGGAAATTACCGAGGCGCACTTCGCCTATGGGATGGAGGGGCTGCTGACTCAGCGCCACCGCGAAGGACGGTTGTCCGGCATCCTGAACGGCGTCGATGACAAAATCTGGGATCCGACCCATGACCTGCTGCTGAGTTCGCGCTACAACCGCGACTCGCTGGAGGAGAAGGCGGAGAACAAACGACAGCTGCAGGTGGCGATGGGCCTGAAGGTGAACGACAAAGCGCCGCTGTTTGCGGTCGTGAGCCGCTTAACCAGCCAGAAAGGGCTGGATTTAGTGCTCGAAGCGCTGCCGGGGCTGCTGGAGCAGGGCGGCCAGCTGGCGCTGCTGGGGGCGGGCGACCCGGTCTTACAGGAAGGTTTTCTGGCGGCGGCTGCCGAGCATCCCGGCCAGGTTGGCGTGCAGATTGGCTATCACGAAGCATTCTCCCACCGCATTATGGGCGGCGCGGACGTTATTCTGGTTCCAAGCAGGTTTGAGCCATGCGGCTTAACGCAATTGTACGGCCTGAAATATGGCACTTTGCCGCTGGTGCGGCGCACGGGCGGACTGGCGGATACGGTATCCGACACCTCCCTTGAGAATCTGGCGGACGGAATCGCAACGGGTTTTGTCTTTGAAGACAGTAATGCCTGGTCGCTGCTGCGTGCGATCAGACGTGCTTTCGTGCTGTGGTCCCGCCCGTCGTTGTGGCGTTTTGTCCAGCGTCAGGCCATGAATATGGATTTTAGCTGGCAGGTAGCGGCGCAGTCCTACCGCGACCTATATCAACGCTTGTTGTAATCATCCAGGAATCACTGATTATGAACGCACCCTTTTCCTATGCGTCGCCTACGCTGAGCGTCGAAGCGTTAAAGCACTCGATAGCGTATAAGCTGATGTTTACGGTGGGTAAAGATCCTGCCATTGCCAACAAGCACGAGTGGCTGAACGCCACGCTGTTCGCCGTCCGCGACCGGCTGGTGGAACGCTGGCTGCGCTCAAACCGCGCGCAGCTCTCCCAGGAAGTTCGTCAGGTTTATTACCTGTCGATGGAATTTCTGATTGGCCGCACGCTCTCCAACGCGCTGCTTTCGCTGGGCATTTATGACGACGTGAAGAACGCCCTCGAAGAGATGGGCCTCGACCTCGAAGAGCTGATCGACGAAGAAAACGACCCCGGACTGGGTAATGGCGGCCTCGGGCGTCTTGCGGCCTGCTTCCTCGATTCGCTTGCTACGCTCGGTTTACCGGGACGCGGCTACGGTATCCGCTACGACTACGGCATGTTCAAACAGAATATTGTGGACGGGCGGCAGAAAGAGTCCCCAGACTACTGGCTGGAATACGGTAACCCGTGGGAGTTTAAGCGCCACAATACCCGCTACAAAGTGCGTTTCGGCGGGCGCGTGCAGCTTGAAGGCAAAAAATCCCGCTGGGTGGAAACCGAAGAGATCCTCGCAGTGGCCTACGACCAGATTATTCCCGGCTACGACACCGATGCGACCAACACCCTGCGCCTGTGGAACGCCCAGGCCAGTAGCGAAATCAACCTCGGCAAATTCAACCAGGGTGACTACTTCGCGGCGGTGGAGGATAAAAACCATTCCGAGAACGTCTCCCGCGTGCTTTATCCGGACGATACGACCTATTCGGGGCGCGAGCTGCGTCTGCGGCAGGAGTACTTCCTGGTCTCCGCCACCGTGCAGGACATTCTCAGCCGTCATTACCAGCTCCATAAAACCTACGCCAATCTGGCAGATAAGATTGCGATTCACCTCAATGACACCCACCCGGTGCTGTCTATCCCTGAGCTGATGCGCGTGCTGATGGACGAGCATAAATTCAGCTGGGAAGACGCCTTTGAGGTGACCTGCCAGGTGTTCTCCTACACCAACCACACGCTGATGAGCGAGGCGCTGGAGTCCTGGCCGGTAGACATGCTCGGCAAAATCCTGCCGCGCCATCTGCAAATAATCTTCGAGATTAACGACTACTTCCTTAAAACCTTGCAAGAGCAGTATCCGAACGATACCGGCCTGCTGGGGCGCACCTCAATCATAGACGAGTCCAACGGTCGCCGCGTGCGCATGGCCTGGTTGGCGGTGGTCGCCAGCCACAAGGTGAACGGCGTCTCCGAGCTGCACTCAAACCTGATGGTGCAGTCGCTGTTTGCCGACTTTGCCGCCATCTTCCCGATGCGCTTTAGCAATAAAACCAACGGCGTCACGCCGCGTCGCTGGCTGGCGCTGGCGAACCCGCCGCTGTCAGACGTGCTGGACGAAAACATTGGCCGTACCTGGCGCACCGATCTGGGCCAGCTTAATGAGCTGAAGCAGCATATCGATTACCCGACCGTGCATCAGGACGTGCGCAAGGCGAAGCTTGCCAACAAGAAACGGCTGGCGGAATACATCGGCCAGCAGCTGAACGTGGTGGTGAACCCTAACGCTTTGTTTGACGTGCAGATCAAGCGCATACATGAATACAAGCGCCAGTTGATGAACGTGCTGCACGTTATCACGCGCTATAACCGCATCAAAGCCGACCCAACGGCGGACTGGGTGCCGCGCGTCAATATTTTTGCCGGTAAGGCCGCATCGGCTTACTACATGGCGAAGCACATTATTCATCTTATTAACGATGTGGCGGCGGTGATCAACAACGATCCGGATATGAAAGATCGTCTGAAAGTGGTCTTTATTCCGAACTACAGCGTGAGCCTCGCGCAGATCATCATTCCGGCTGCGGATCTCTCCGAGCAGATTTCGCTTGCGGGCACAGAGGCCTCCGGCACCAGCAATATGAAGTTTGCCCTCAACGGCGCGCTGACCATTGGCACCCTGGACGGCGCAAACGTCGAGATGCTGGAGCACGTCGGTGAGGACAACATCTTTATCTTTGGTAATACGGCGGAGGAAGTCGAAGAGCTGCGGCGCAACGGTTACAAGCCGCGCGAGTATTACGAACAGGATGAAGAGCTGCACCAGGTGCTGACGCAAATTGGCAGCGGCACCTTCAGCCCCGGCGAACCGACGCGCTACCGCGATCTGCTGGATTCACTGATTAACTTTGGGGATCACTACCAGGTGCTGGCGGACTACCGCAGCTACGTGGACTGCCAGGACAAGGTGGACGAACTATACCGTCAGCCAGAAGAATGGACCATTCGCACCATGTACAACATTGCCAACATGGGTTATTTCTCATCTGACAGGACGATTCAGGAGTACGCCGACGAAATCTGGCATATCAAGCCGGTGCGGCTTTAAAGATTAGGGCGGAAAACGCTACGCTTTTCCGCCCTAAAAAACCGTTAAAGGCTCAGCACAGCTCCAGCACCAGATTGTTATCTTTGATCACCTGCATCACGCCCGGCGGTGGCGGCACGTCGGTATAGACCTGATCCACAAGGCTGATGCTGCCCAAATTCACCATCGCGTTACGGCCAAATTTGGAGTGGTCTACGACCAGCATCACGCAGCGGGAGTTTTCGATAATCGCCTTTTTGGTGCGCACTTCGTGGTAATCAAACTCCAGCAGCGAGCCGTCGCTGTCGATGCCGCTGATCCCCAGAATGCCGAAGTCGAGACGGAACTGGGAGATAAAATCGAGCGTCGCCTCGCCGATGATCCCACCGTCGCGGCTGCGGAGCTCACCGCCTGCCAGAATGATGCGAAAATCCTCTTTCACCATCAGCGTGTTGGCGACGTTCAGGTTGTTGGTGACGACGCGCAGATTGCTGTGGTCCAGCAGGGCATGGGCAACTGCCTCCGGCGTGGTGCCGATGTCGATAAACAGCGTGGCGCCGTTCGGGATCTGGCTTGCCACTTTACGGGCGATGCGCTCTTTCTCTGCCGTCTGGGTAGCTTTGCGATCGTGCCATGAAGTATTCACCGAACTGGACGGCAGCGCCGCCCCGCCGTGGTGGCGCATAATTAAATTCTGATCCGCCAGGTCGTTCAGATCCCGGCGAATGGTCTGCGGGCTGACCGCAAACTGCTCCACCAACTCCTCGGTGCTGACATAGCCCTGTTTTTTAACCAGTTCGACAATCGCGTCGTGACGTTGTGTTTGTTTCACGCAGGCCTACCTCTGATTTTTATGTTCGTTTTCGCGCATGCAGGGTATCCACCATCGCCATCGCAAGTCCAACCAGTAATCCGGTGACGTGGGCGGCATTGGCAATCGACATGCCTAAAATATCGAAGTAGCCAAGCACAATCCACAGCACGGCAAAGGCCATCAGGCCGCGCTGCATAAAGATGCCGCTTTCCGGGTCGCGCTCACCGCGCAGCCAGACGTAGCCCATCAGCGCGTAGACCGTACCGGACAGGCCGCCGAACAGCGGGCCGCTGAATTTAGCCTGCACGTAGCCGCTGAGCAGCGCCGAAATAAGGGTCAGCACGATGAGTTTTCCACTGCCGAGGCGTTTCTCCAGCGGGCCGCCGAGATACCACCACCATAGCAGGTTGAAGGTGATGTGCAGGATGGAAAAGTGCAGCAGCGCGTGGCTGAAATAGCGCCAGAACTCATACTTCAGGCTGTCCGCGTACGGCCAGGCGAGCAGGGCCATGACGGTGCGATCGCCCATTACCTGCATTGCCAGATAGACCAGCACGCAGGCGGCAATCATCGCCAGCGTGAACGGCCCGGCTTTTTGTTTGATGGTGGCAAAGAAGGGATAGCGCTGGTAGCGCAGCCCGCTTGCGGTATCGCCCGCAGACCAGCTGGCAGCCAGATAGCGCGCGTCGCCTGGGTTGGCGAGAAACTGCTCCAGTTCGCTGCGGACTTTTGCTTCCTGAGCGTCGTCCGCCAGCCAGACATCGCTTTGCTGCTGATGCTGCTGCAGGGTCAGGACAACGCCCTGGGTCGCCATATAGTCGACGAACGCCTGCGCAACCCGGGGGTTGGCAAACGAGGTAATCATGATCATAGGGTTTTCAGCCAAATCCGTACAAAGGGAAGCAGTATACCCGCTTAACGACGCTTTTATTACCTTCAGGCTGCGCCGTGGGTGACTTCAGCCGGGAAATGGCGATGCCAGGCATCAAAGCCGCCGTCAACGCTGTAGACGCTGTCATACCCCTGCTGCAGCAAATACTGGGCCGCGCCCTTGCTGCTGTTACCGTGATAGCACATCACCATCACCGGCGTGTCGAAATCCGTCTGCTGCATAAAAGCGACCAGCCGGTCGTTAGTCAGGTGGAAAGCGCCCGGCGTGTGGCCCATCGCAAAGCTTTGCGGATCGCGGATATCAACTAATACCGCCAGCTTCTGGTGCAGCTTCTGGTGTGCTTCTTCCACACCAATACATTCAAATTGATCCATAACGTTGCTCGTATACAAATAAAGGAAAAGGGGCTGGCTGAGCGCAATACTAAGCGAAAGCCAGCGCCGGCCGCTGATATTAACGCCATAATGTTATCTATATCACGCAGAAATGTTTTTTTTTCGTTACCAAAAGTCCGGTCACTTGCTATCATGAGCGATAACGAACATTTATGAGCTTTAACGAAAGTGTGTGAGGGCAGCATGGAAACCAAAGATCTGATTGTCATTGGCGGCGGTATCAACGGCGCCGGTATTGCAGCTGACGCCGCGGGCCGCGGCCTGTCCGTGTTAATGCTGGAGGGGCAGGACCTGGCCTGCGCCACCTCATCCGCCAGCTCGAAATTAATCCACGGCGGCCTGCGCTACCTGGAACACTACGAATTCCGCCTGGTGAGCGAAGCGCTCGCCGAACGCGAGGTGCTGCTGAACATGGCGCCGCATATTGCTTTCCCGATGCGCTTCCGCCTGCCGCACCGCCCGCATCTGCGCCCGGCGTGGATGATCCGTATCGGTCTGTTTATGTACGACCATCTGGGCAAACGTACCAGCCTGCCAGCTTCCACCGGTTTGCGTTTTGGCTCAGATTCAGTACTGAAATCCGAGATCGTGCGCGGTTTCGAATATTCCGACTGCTGGGTAGACGATGCACGCCTTGTGCTGGCGAACGCGCAGATGGTGACCAAAAAAGGCGGCGAGGTGAAAACCCGCACCCGCGCAACCAGCGCCCGCCGTGAAAACGGCCACTGGATCGTGGAGGCGCAGGACATCGACACCGGCGAAACCTTTTCCTGGCGCGCGCGCGGCCTGGTTAATGCTACCGGACCGTGGGTAAAAGACTTTTTCGACGACGGGCTGAAACTGCCGTCTCCTTACGGTATCCGCCTGATCAAGGGGAGCCATATCGTGGTGCCGCGCGTGCATAACCAGAAGCAGGCGTACATTCTGCAAAACGAAGATAAGCGCATCGTGTTCGTGATCCCGTGGATGGACGAATTCTCCATCATCGGCACGACCGACGTGGAATACAAAGGTGACCCGAAAGCGGTGCACATTGACGAAAGCGAAGTGAAATACCTGCTGGACGTCTATAACGAACACTTCAAAAAAAACCTGAGCCGTGAAGACGTGGTGTGGACCTACTCTGGGGTGCGGCCGCTGTGTGATGACGAGTCCGACTCTCCGCAGGCCGTAACCCGCGACTACACGCTGGATATTCATGATGAAAACGGCAGGGCGCCGCTGCTGTCCGTCTTTGGCGGCAAGCTGACAACTTACCGTAAACTGGCCGAACACGCGCTGGACAAGCTGCAAACCTACTACCCTAAAATGGGACCGGCCTGGACGAAAGACAGCAGGCTGCCGGGTGGGGATATCTCCGGCGATCGCGATGATTTTGCCGCCCAGCTGCGCCGCCGCTATTCGTTCCTGAGTGAGGGCCTTGCCCGTCGCTTTGCCCGAACCTACGGCAGCAACAGCGAGCTGATTCTGGCGGATGCGGCGAGTATCAGAGATTTAGGCGAAGATTTTGGCCATGAGTTTTACGAGGCCGAACTGCGCTATCTGGCCGAGCATGAGTGGGTAAGACGCGTGGAGGATGCTATCTGGCGCCGGACGAAATTAGGCATGTGGCTGACGGACGAGCAGCAGTCGCGGGTGGCGCAGTGGCTGGCAAAGCGGAACGGTAAGGCCCAGCTCTCTTTGGCTTCATAAGGCGAAGTGGCGGAAGGCGCAGGCTTATCCGACCTACAAATTCAAAGATTTAGGGCGGACAAGCGTAAGCGCCATCCGCCATTTATCAGACCCCGTAGCCCATCATCTTCAGCAGCTTCTGCGCATGCTGCACCGCGTCCTGACGGTGCGCGACTCCCAGCTTTTGGTACAGGTTACGGATGTGCGTTTTAATGGTCGTGGCCGCCACGTCCAGCTCACCGGCGATCTGATCGTTGCTGTAACCTGAATAAATCAGCCCCAGAACCTGCCATTCACGCTGGGTGAGCGGGCTGGTGCGGATAAGCTCCGGCACCTCCGGGTGGGTCAGCAGACGGTTAACGAAGTTTTCGTCGAAGTGAGCGAACTTGTGGCGATGGTGCTGGTTAATCTCGCGCAGGATGCGCTGGGCCCTGTGCTGGTCCAGCTCCGGCAGGGTATTGAGCTGAATTAGCTGGCGGAGCTGCTGCGCCATTGCCTCTCCCTCAATCACAAAGTGGCTGATAAACCCGGTGCGGTTAGCCAGCGACAGCGCCTCCATCAGCACGCGCTGCGCGTCGCTCTTACGGCCAGACTGCCAGTAAAGCTGGTTGAGCAGCAGCAGGTTGCGGTTGAGGTCGCTCATCAGGCGCAGGCTGCGTGCGTTTTCGTTTAGCTCTTCCAGCACCATTTCCGCCGGGTCGAACTCACCGAGCAGGATCTGCGCGCGGGCGATGTTGCGCCACTGGCTTTGCAGGAAGTGGTTGTTGGCAAACTCTGGTTTTGGCGTCAGGCGCAGCCAGTTGGCGGCGGATTTTTTATCGCCGGTCATCTGCCAGTAAATCACCCGCACTTTATCTGCGTTCGATACCCAGTCGCTGTGGTACGGCCCGTTGCCTAACAGGTTTTCCAGGCGGTTAAGGTGATTACGCGCGTTGTCCAGATCGCCACGGGCCAGCGAGCACTGAACCAGTAAGGCCAGGCACTGCAGCTGTTGCTGAGGTTGATACCCGGCGAGGACTTCCACACCGTAACGCGCGGAGGCTTCTGCCTCATCAAGGCGCGACCAGGCCCAAAGCAGCTGTGCGCGAATGCGCAGCAGGAATTCATGCAGCGGCAACTGTTCAAGATGCTGCTCGCGGATGAGGATGAACGCTTTTTCCTGCGTTTCCCACGCCGCCTGCAAAAAGCCCTGTGCCAGCAGAATTTCGCTTTGCTGGATCAGGCTCCACAGCGCGTAATGCCAGACGTCGTGGCGGCGGGACATCTGCTCGGTCTGCTGCATGACGGAGAGGGATTTCGTTAAGTCACCTTTGCAGTGCAGCACTTCGCCGTGAACGGACGTTGCCACAATGCGGCTGTAGTAATTAGCCAGCGGCAGCATGTCGAGGGCGACCATCGCCAGCCGCTCGGCTTCTTCCGGATCGCCGTCGTTAATGGCGACCTGCGCGCGCAGGGCGTTAAATTCGCCGTGCAGCGTGTCGTCCATTTCAAGATTCATTTCCTGCTCGGCCCGCGCCAGCAGCAGGTTAACTTCGTTGTAGCGGTGCTGGCTTTGCATCAGCCAGGCCTGCAGCAGCACCAGCTTAGGATTTTCCAGCAGGCTTTCCCACGGCAGGGCTTTCAGCGACTCTTCCAGCAGCGCCAGTTCGCTGTGGTTAAACAGCGCCCACGCGTGGTGCAGCAGGATGTCGCGCAGCATATTTGCGTCGCCCGCAGCTAGTGCGTGATGAATGGCTTCGCTCGGGAACCCTTGCGCCATCCAGCTTTCGGCGGCGGCACGGTGGATATCGGGTAATTCGGCGGCGAGTTCCCACTGGCAGCGCTGGCGCAGGAAGCTGCCGAACAGCGGATGGAAGCAGAACCATTCGCCGGAGTCGTCCATACGCTGCAAAAACAGCCCCTGGCGCTCGGTCTCTTCCAGCCGCATCTGGCCATTTTCTTCACCCGTCACGCGCACGATCAGCGCATCGTTCATCGAGCGCAGGATAGAACTCCGTAACAGGAAGTTTCGCGTGTTGGCATCGACATTATCAAGCACTTCATCCACCAGATAGTCGGACAGGTGGCTGGCATTAATGCCTGACAGGCGGCGCGCGGAATGGTGCGTCGGGGTGTTGGTCTGGCGTGCGGAGAGGGCGATAAGCTGGAGGGCGGTTGCCCATCCGGCAACGTCGTCGCACAGGCGGCTGCTGTCCGCAGGCTCTATGGGCGCGGTCAGGCGGCAGTCAAAGAACTGCTTCGCTTCCTGATGGGTAAAGGCAAGCTGCTGGCTGCCGATTTCCAGCAGCTGATCGCGTACGCGCAGGTTAGCAATGCCGAGCTGCGGGAGGTTACGCGAAAGCACCACCAGCGTCAGATTCTCAGGCTGGTGGCGGATGAAAAAGCGCATTGCTTCATGAATAACCGGGTTGTTGATCAAGTGGTAGTCGTCTATCACCAGGAACAGCGGACGGTGCCACTCAGCCAGTTCGATAAACAGCTGGGCAAACAGCGACGAGAGGCTGGCGTACTGGCGTTTCTGGGCCATCACTTCACTACTGACACAGTGGCCGCCTGTCGCCTGCTGAACGGCGGTGATCAGGTAGCTGGCAAAGCGTTCCTGCTGGTTGTCACCCTCATCAAGGGAGTACCAACCCAACTCATTTTTCCCTGCAGCCCACTGGGAGACCAGTGTGGTTTTGCCATAGCCTGCCGGGCTTGTTACCAACGCCAGCCGATAGTTGGCGGCTGTGGATAATTTCACCAGCAGACGGTCGCGTACCACGGTATTTTCCAGCCGTACCGGGCGACTCAATTTGGATGGGATCAACATAGTCAGTCACTTCACTGTGTCTTTTCCGTCATTTTTCGAGCCGCAGCCGGAGAGGGTTGCAGCGCGACAGATGCAGGAAAAAAGATTAAGGAATGATTTTTTTTACGCTTCGTAATTAATGCCTGAATGTAAGGTCGGCCAGATTGCACTTTATTGCAAGAATGTTGAACTTTTCGTGCCTGGTAAGTTGCACCTTGTCACAATTCCATATTTTTAAGTAATAAGTTTCATGTTAGCCATTCATTTACCCCGCTCTAAAATTGCATGAAATCCGCGCCCGGCCTGAAAAGAAAGCGGTTTCAGTCGAAAGCCTTAAACGAACGTAGCTGGTCATTTGTTGTCCGAACTTGGGCGGGTCTTGCGTACCCACAGGGCAGGTATTTAGAGGTGGCGATCACACTTTTCACTCATCCCCATCGCTCCTCCCCGTCTAATCCCCCTCAGGATGAGGAATAAGCCCAGGCTGCCCGGCACACTAGCGGGCAATGAATTCAGAACAATCACAGGACCCGATTCCCTATGTCACAGCCGACCTTCAATAAAGCACAATTTCAGGCTGCGCTGACCCGCCAGTGGCAGCGTTTTGGCCTGCATTCCGCGCAGGATATGACCCAGCACCAGTGGTGGCAGGCCGTGAGCGGCGCATTAGCCGAACTGCTGGCCGCCCAGCCCGTTGCGAAACCGCAGGCGAAACAGCGCCATGTGAACTACATCTCTATGGAATTCCTGATTGGCCGTCTGACGGGCAACAACCTGCTGAACCTGGGCTGGTATCAGGAGGTGGCGGATGAGCTGAAAGGCTTTGCTATCAACCTGACCGACCTGCTTGAAGAAGAGACTGACCCGGCGCTGGGCAACGGCGGTCTGGGGCGTCTGGCAGCCTGTTTCCTGGATTCCATGGCGACGGTCGGCCAGCCGGCGATTGGCTACGGCCTGAACTACCAGTACGGCCTGTTCCGCCAGTCCTTCAAAGACGGCCAGCAAATGGAGGCGCCGGACGACTGGCATCGCGGCAGCTACCCGTGGTTCCAGCATAATTCCGCTCTCGACGTGCAGGTTGGCGTGGGCGGCAAAGTGGTTAAAGACGGCAAGACCCTCCGCTGGGAACCGGCGTTTATCTTCCAGGGCGAAGCCTGGGATCTACCGGTGCTGGGCTACCGTAACGGCGTCGCCCAGCCGCTGCGTCTGTGGCAGGCTAAGCATGCCCATCCTTTCGACCTGACAAAATTTAACGACGGCGATTTCCTGAAGGCAGAGCAGCAGGGCATCGACGCTGAGAAGCTGACCAAGGTTCTCTACCCGAACGACAACCATCTGAACGGCAAAAAGCTGCGCCTGATGCAGCAGTATTTCCAGTGCGCCTGCTCCGTGGCGGACATCCTGCGTCGCCACCACCTGGCGGGCCGTAAGCTGGCAGAGCTGGCGGATTACGAAGTGATTCAGCTTAACGATACGCACCCGACCATCGCCATTCCTGAGCTGCTGCGGGTGCTGATTGACGAGCACCAGATGAGCTGGGACGACGCCTGGGCTATCACCAGCAAAACTTTCGCCTACACCAACCACACGCTCATGCCAGAAGCGCTGGAGTGCTGGGACGAGAAGCTGGTGAAGGCTCTGTTGCCGCGCCACATGCAGATCGTCAACGAAATCAACGCCCGTTTTAAAAAGCTGGTGGATAAGACCTGGCCGGGCGATGAGGCCGTCTGGGCTAAGCTGGCGGTGGTGTACGACAAGCAGGTGCGCATGGCGAATATGTGCGTAGTGAGCGGCTTTGCGGTCAACGGCGTCGCCGCGCTGCACTCTGATCTGGTGGTGAAAGATCTGTTCCCGGAATACCACCAGCTGTGGCCGAACAAATTCCACAACGTCACCAACGGCATTACGCCGCGCCGCTGGATCAAACAGTGCAACCCGGCGCTTGCCGGGCTTCTCGACAAGAAGCTGAAGAAAGAGTGGGCGAACGATCTGGACGTGCTGGAAGGGCTGGAAAAATACGCCGACGACGCGAAGTTCCGCAAGGAATATCGCGACATCAAATACCAGAACAAAGTGAAGCTGGCGGCGTTCGTGAAGGCGCGTACCGGCATCGTCATCAGCCCGGATGCGCTGTTCGACGTGCAAATCAAACGTCTGCATGAATACAAGCGTCAGCACCTTAACCTGCTGCACATCCTGGCGCAGTACAAAGAGATCCGCGAGAACCCGCAGGCTGACCGCGTGCCGCGTGTCTATCTGTTCGGCGCGAAAGCTGCGCCTGGCTACTACCTCGCCAAGAACATCATCTTTGCTATCAACAAGGTTGCGCAGGCGATTAATAACGACCCGGTAGTTGGCGACAAGCTGAAAGTGGTGTTCATTCCGGATTACTGCGTCTCTGCTGCGGAAATCATGATCCCGGCGGCGGATATCTCGGAGCAGATTTCTACCGCGGGTAAAGAGGCTTCCGGCACCGGCAACATGAAGCTGGCGCTGAACGGTGCGCTGACCGTAGGCACGCTGGACGGCGCGAACGTTGAAATCGCCGAGAAGGTGGGCAACGAGAACATCTTTATCTTCGGCCACACCGTGGAAGAGGTGAAAGCGCTTAAGGCCAAAGGCTACGACCCGGTTAAATGGCGTAAGAAAGACAAAGTGCTGGATGCGGTGCTGAAAGAGCTGGAGAAAGGTATTTACGCCGACGGCGATAAGCATGCCTTCGACCAGATGCTGCACAGCATCGGCAAGCAGGGCGGCGACCCGTACCTGGTCATGGCGGACTTCACGGCCTACGCCGAAGCGCAGAAGCTGGCGGATGCGCTCTACCTCGACCAGGAAGCCTGGACGCGCGCCGCCATCCTGAACACCGCCCGCTGCGGCATGTTCAGCTCGGATCGCTCAATCCGCGATTACCAGCAACGCATCTGGCAGGCGAAGCGCTAAGGGGAAGATATGGACAGCAAACGCCTTGATAACGCCGCGCTGGCGGCAGGAATAAGCCCAAACTACATCAATGCTCACGGCAAGCCGCAGGCCATTCCGGCGGAGACCAAGCTGCGTTTGCTGGAAGCCATGAGCCGTACCGCTGCCCCTAAAAAGGTGGCGGTCGCGCCGGTGCCCAACGTGCAGGTATTTACCGCCGGAGCCAAAATGACGCTGCCGCTGGAGGGCCATGGCGAATTCAGCTGGCAGCTCATTACGGAAGAGGGGAAGCATCATAAGGGGCACGCGCAGGCCGGAAAGAAGCTGGCGCTGCCCGCAAAGCTGCCGGAGGGCTACCACGAGCTGATCGTCAGCCAGAGCGAACACCAGTGGCAGTGCCGCGTCATTGTCGCGCCGAAGCGCTGCTATGAGCCAGATGCCCTGCTGCAGGACAAGAAGCTTTGGGGTGCCTGCGTACAGCTCTATACGCTGCGTTCGGATCACAACTGGGGTATCGGTGACTTTGGCGATCTGCAGCGCATGCTGATGGACGTGGCGAAGCGCGGCGGGTCGTTTATCGGCCTGAACCCGATTCATGCGCTTTACCCGGCTAACCCGGAGAGCGCCAGCCCGTACAGCCCTTCATCGCGCCGCTGGCTGAACGTGATTTATATCGACGTCAACGGCGTGGATGACTTTCTGCTGAGCGATGAGGCGCAGGCCTGGTGGAAGATGCCGAGCACGCAGCAGACTCTGCAGTCGGCGCGTGACGCGCAGTGGGTGGATTATGCTACCGTCACGGCGCTAAAAATGGCGGCGCTGCGCATGGCCTGGAAACAGTTTTCGCTGCGCACCGTTCGCGATGAGCAGATGCAGGCTTTCCAGGCATTTGTGGCCAACGGCGGCGACAGTCTTTATTACCAGGCCGCTTTCGACGCGCTGCACGCTTATCAGGTTAAAGAAGATGAGATGCGCTGGGGCTGGCCGGTCTGGCCGGAAGGCTTCCGCGATGCGCACAATCCCGCAGTTAAAGCGTTCTGTCAGGAACACCGCGATGAGGTGAATTTCTGTCTCTGGCTGCAGTATCTTGCCCACGTGCAGTTTGCAGCCTGCTGGCAGACCAGCCAGGGCTTTAAGATGCCGATTGGCCTGTATCGTGACCTGGCGGTTGGCGTGGCGGAAGGCGGCTCGGAAACCTGGTGCGACCGGGAGCTGTACTGCCTGAAGGCCTCGGTAGGCGCCCCGCCGGATATTCTCGGCCCGCTGGGCCAGAACTGGGGCCTGCCGCCGATGGATCCGCACGTCATCGTGGCTCGTGGCTATCAGCCTTACATCGAAATGCTGCGCGCTAACATGACCAACTGCGGCGCGCTGCGTATTGACCACGTTATGTCGATGCTGCGCCTGTGGTGGATCCCCTACGGCGAAACGGCGGATAAAGGTGCCTACGTGCACTATCCGGTGGACGATCTGCTGTCGATTCTGGCGCTGGAAAGCAAGCGTCATAACTGTATGGTGATCGGCGAGGATCTGGGCACGGTGCCGGTGGAAATCGTCGGCAAGCTGAAGGACAGCGGCGTTTACTCGTATAAAGTGCTCTATTTTGAACACGACAACGAGAAGCGGTTCCGCGCGCCTCAGTCATGGCCAAAACAGTCCATGGCGGTAGCGACCACCCACGATTTACCGACGCTGCGAGGCTACTGGGAAAACGGCGATCTGACGCTGGGTAAAACCCTGGGGCTGTATCCGGATGCGGACGTGCTGAGCGAGCTGTATCAGGATCGCGAACGTGCGAAGCAGGGCCTACTGGAAGGGCTGCACAAGTATGGCTGCCTGCCGAAGCGGGCCGGACATAACGCTTCGCTGATGGCGATGACGGCAACGCTCAACCGTGGGATGCAGCGCTATATCGCAGACAGCGGCAGTGCGCTGCTGGGATTACAGCCGGAAGACTGGCTGGGCATGGCGGAACCGGTGAATATCCCCGGGACGAGCTATCAATACAAGAACTGGCGCCGCAAGCTGTCGACCTCGCTTGAAGCGATGTTTGCCGACGCCGAGGTTAACAAGCTGCTGAAGGATTTGGATAAGCGGCGCAGGAAGGGTTAACGACAAAACCCACGGCGGATGACGCGCTACTTATCTGCCCTACGGGAAGGACTCGTAGGGTAGGGAAGTACAGGCGTCATCCACCGCAATGATCAGTCGTAGGGTGGATAAGCGTCAGCGTCATCCACCACAAGTATCAGTAATAAGAGTGCTCACCGCGCTGGTGTTCGGTCAGGTCGCGAACGCCTTTCAGCTCCGGGAATTCAGCCAGCAGCTGCTTCTCGATGCCTTCTTTCAGGGTCACGTCCACCATTGAACAGCCGTTGCAGCCGCCGCCGAACTGCAGGATGGCGAAGCCTTCATCGGTGATTTCCATCAGCGTCACGCGGCCGCCGTGGCCTGCCAGCTGTGGATTGACCGTCGCCTGCAGCATATACTCAACGCGCTCCATCAGCGGCGCATCGTCAGCCACTTTGCGCATTTTGGCGTTCGGGGCTTTTAGCGTCAGCTGGGAACCGAGCTGGTCGGTCACGAAGTCGATTTCAGCGTCTTCGAGGTAAGGCGCGCTCAGCTCGTCCACGTAGGCGGTCAGCTGCTCGAATTTCAACGCTGTATCTGAAGCTTCTACCGCATCCGGCGGGCAATAGGACACCCCGCACTCCGCGTTTGGAGTACCAGGGTTGATAACAAATACGCGAATTTGCGTCCCTTCTTCCTGTCCCGCCAGCAGTTTGGCGAAGTGGGATTGTGCAGTATCGGAAATACGGATCATAACGATTGCTCAATAGTTGACTATTTTAGTCGGTTATAATACGCCCATCATCGAGGGTCTACAAGGTTCGACAAAGGCACCATACCTGGATAGTCGCCGCGCCCTGCTTTTTCAGCAGTCGCGCAATTTCCGCCACGGTACTGCCCGTCGTGACGACATCATCCACAATAACCATATGGCGTCCCGCCACCGGAATATCAACCCTGAACGCCCCCTTAAGATTGCCTCGCCGTTGCCTTGCGGTGAGCTGATGCTGAGTGGCCGTTGGCCTGACGCGCCGGACGGCTTTGGGCTGATATTCACAGTTTAACCAGTGGGCGAGGGGGATGGCGAGGAGGGCGCTCTGGTTATATCCCCGACGCCAGGCCCGGCGGGTGTGGAGGGGGACTGAAACGATGACGTCCGGCCTGAAATAATCCCCCCGACGGCGGCTATCCAGCACTTTTAGCAAAAGTAAGCGGGCCAGCGCCGGGGCGAGCGCGGTGGCACCCTCAAACTTAAAGCGATGAACAAGCTTGCTCAGCGGCGGCTGATAGTCCGTGACGAACAGCAATCGGTCCCACAACGGAGGATTTTGCAGGCACCTGCCGCAGGGCGATGCTGTCCACATGGCCGGGAGGCCACAGCACGGGCAGCAAGGTGGAACCACCGGCATGGCCGCCTTGCAGCGTGAGCACATCCCCCATGCAGGGCAGGCAAGCGGCATCCGGCATAGCCAACACAGCCCCGGGATTGTTAGCATAGCCACCTCCCTGTATGGCAAAACGAGAACAATAACTGATGAGCAAGCTCTGGTGGCAGACAAAAGGTGAAGGAAAAAGCGATCTTGTGCTGCTGCACGGATGGGGGCTGAACGCCGAGGTATGGCATTGCATTGGCGAGGAACTCGGCTCGCAGTTTCGTTTACATCTTGTGGATCTGCCCGGCTATGGCCGCAGCCAGGGTTTTGGCGCGCTGACGCTGGAAGAGATGGCGGAGGTGGTGCTGGCGCAGGCTCCACAGCAGGCTATCTGGCTGGGCTGGAGTCTGGGCGGGCTGGTGGCAAGCCGGGTCGCACTTGGGCACCCTGAACGCGTGCGCGGATTAATCACCGTTGCTTCATCGCCTTGTTTTACCGCCCATGAAGAGTGGCCTGGCATCAAGCCGGACGTGCTCGCTGGTTTCCAGCGGCAGTTAAGTGAAGATTTTCAGCGTACCGTTGAGCGCTTCCTCGCGCTGCAGACGCTGGGCACGGAAACGGCCCGTCAGGACGCTCGCCGGTTAAAAGCGGTGGTGCTGGAACAGCCAATGCCGGAGGTGAATGTGCTTAACGGCGGGCTGGAGATCCTGAAAACTGTCGACCTGCGCGAGGAGATGGACACGCTCACCGTGCCGTTCCTGCGGCTTTACGGCTATCTCGACGGGCTGGTGCCGCGCAAAATCGCGGCGCTGCTGGATGAGCGCTATCCGCAAAGCGGGTCCGCTATTTTTCCTAAGGCCGCCCACGCGCCGTTTATTTCGCATCCCGCTGAGTTCTGCGAGCAGATTGACCGGTTCGCAAAGCTTGTTGATGAATAGCGATGGTTTAGCCCTGCAGCATCCAGACTTCCCGCAGGCATTTTTTTCCTTCGGGGCAGCTCTTACAGCCACCCGCCAGGCAGTCACGCGGGTCTTCCTGAATCCGCATCGCTTTACCCATCGCCTCTAAGCGACCGAGCATAGCGTTCACCAGCGGCAGCGGGGTGGCGAGCAGCTGGCTTATCTGTGCGGCATCCATACGGCCCTGCAGAGCCAGCGCGTTGCGGATATCAATTAAGCTCGCCATAACTTTCCCCTGTTGCCTTAGTGGCAGTCGCCGGTGCTGGTTTCGCAGCAGGCCGCTGCTGCCGTTTTTCGGGTTGCCAGCAGGCTGAGGTTCACGCGGCTTCGGGCGCGGCGCAGGCCGCCCATTAACACCACGTTAAACAGGATCACCACCAGAATGCAGATCAGGCTGTACTGAGGATGCTCTTTGAACGACACGGTCTGGTAGTAGAGCGTGGAGAGGGAATAAGCGATATTCAGCCCCCAAAGAATGGAAAAGGTCATCCAGCCGCGGCTCGACTCACGGGCAACCGCGCCCATTACCGAAATGCACGGGATATAGAGCAGGACGAAAATCAGGTAGCTGTAAGCTGCCGCCGCGCTGCCGAACTTATCGCTCATCACGCCCATTGCGCCGGTCGCCATTTCACCGTCGCCTTTGCTGGCTTCGATGGGGTTGGCCAGCACGCTCAGGCTGAAGGTGTCTTTCAGGCTCTGCCAGGTTTCCCCGGCGGCACCACCCAGTTCGTCCCACAGGTTGAAGCTGGCGGCATCAAACGCCTCGTTGTGCATGTCTTCTGCGGTGTAGAGGGTGTTGAGCGTCCCGACGACGACCTCTTTCGCCATCGCACCGGTAAACAGCCCTACTGTGGCCTGCCAGTTATCTTCATGTACGCCTATTGGCTTAAGCAGCGGCGTCAAAACTTTACTGACGGAGGCCAGCGCGGAGTCGTTGATGTTGTCCACCGGCTTGCCGCTGAACGAGAAGCTGTTCAGGGCACCGATGAAAATACTGACGATGACAATCACCTTACCGGCGCGCAGCACGAAGCCCTTCAGGCGCTGCCAGGTTTGCATCAGCAGGCTTTTCAGGTGTGGCACGTGATAAACCGGCAGCTCCATCACGAACGGCGTCGCTTCGCCGCGCAGGATGGTGTACTTGAGCATCAGCCCGGTCAGGATCGCCATCACGATGCCGAGGATATAGAGAGAGAAGACCACCAGCGCCCCGTCCTGGCCAAAGAACGCGGCGGCGAAGACGGCGAAGATTGCCAGACGTGCACCGCAGGACATAAACGGTGCCATCATGATGGTCATCAAGCGTTCACGCGGGGCGTCCAGGGTACGGGCGCCCATCACGGACGGCACGTTACAGCCGAAGCCGACAATCAGCGGTACGAAGGATTTCCCCGGCAGGCCGAGCGCCTGCATCAGCCTGTCCATTACGAACGCCGCTCGGGCCATGTACCCGGAATCCTCAAGGAAGGAGAGGAACAGGTACATCATGCCGATTTGCGGCACTAATGGCAGCACCGTGTTAATACCGCCGCCGATGCCCTGGGCTAAGAAGATGGTTAGCCAGTCCGGGAAGTGTAGCGTGGCGCCAATCCACTGGATGCCGTGAATAAAAATGGCCGCAGAGCCGCCGTCAAATATTGGCTGCAGCGCGCCGCCGATGTTAATCGCCAGCAGGAACATGATGTACATGACCAGCAAAAAGATCGGCAGGCCGAGGAAGCGGTTAAGGATGATTTTATCCATCATCGCCGTCATGCGACTTGGCTCGGCGGTCAGGCTGTTGCTGACGGTATCGCATACTGCTGCAATGCACTGGTAGCGCGCATCGGCAATCAGCAGGGCCGGATCTTCAAGGGTTTGAGAGAGATTTTTACGCGCTTTTTTGAGCTTGCCCGTAGTGCTGCCGGCAAAGGCCTGGCTGTAAATATCGCCTTCAAGCATTTGCAGGGCCAGCCAACGGCGTTGCTGTTCCGGCATCTCGCCGGACATATCCGCCGCCAGGCTGTCGACCTCTTTAAGCAGGGCGGGGGGGTAAAGCACCAGGTCTGGGCGGCTGTTAGGTTCCCGGCGGTCGATGGCGAGTTTCAGCCCTTCGATGCCGCGCCCACGGGTTGAAACCAGCGGCACGACAGGGCAGCCAAGGCGAGTGGCAAGGGCATCGATATCGATACGAATGGCCTGCTTCTCGGCGATATCGAGCATATTAAGCGCCACAACGCAGGGAATGCCCAGTTCCAGCAGTTGTAGCGTCAGGTAAAGGTTGCGCTCAAGGTTTGACGCGTCGACGACGTTAATCAGCAGGTCGGCGTCGCCGCTCAGAATGTAGTGACAGGCGATTTGCTCGTCGAGCGACGTTTGCGACGAGATGGTGGTCAGGGAGTAGGTGCCCGGCAGGTCAACCAGCGTGACTTTATTGTTCAGCGTGGAGAACTGTCCTTCTTTTCGTTCGACGGTCACGCCCGCCCAGTTGCCCACGCGCTGACGTGAACCGGTCAGCTGATTAAACAGCGTGGTTTTGCCTGAATTGGGGTTACCGATTAAACCTATAGTTAAGTTTTTCATTTTTTTCGTGAACTAGAGAGAATTAAAACCAGAGCGCGTACGCCCAACCCGCCTTTCAGGCAACGACTTCGACGTTTAATAATTCGAGATCTTTTTTACGCAGCACCAGGCTCACGCGACGCGTTTCGATATGCACCGGATCGCCTAAAGGGGCGACGCGAACAACGTTAAAAGAGGAGCCGGGAAGCATACCCAGAGATAATAATTTCTGACGGTACGCCGGGCTTATGTCACGGGCAAAGCCGGTTATTTTCCAGGTGCTTTTCGGTATGAAGTGCATAGGACCTTCTTAAGCGAGACGCAGATTTCCCGCTGGCTGAGCTACTGATTTCACCGGCACGTCCCGTTGCGCGGCGATCGCCTTTATCTTTAAAGGTAAGGTAAGCGTAATAAACACCACAATGATAATGAGAATGGTTTCTATCAGCAATAGTTATTTTATGAATCAGCGCTCATTTTTTATTATTAAATGCCACGGTGGGTGATGATATCAGTGTGGAAATATTTAACATGGGTCTTTAATTTAAGCAAATTATTACAAAGGCTTAAGAACGTGAATAAAGCGTAACGTCATTATATTTCGTGGATTAATGTTGCGCAGGCATTTCATGTGTTACATGAATGATGCGCGCAGGTTTATTAATTAAACATTCGCAGAAATATAGCGGGCGGGGAACGCTTTATAATGGTTGAGGAAATAACCCGGCTGATAATGAAATGTTATTTATGAATGGTGCGTCGGGAAATTAGAACAAATTGTGCTAAATACGGTGGATGACGCTTTGTTTATCCACGCTGACCCATAAAAGGGAGCAGAGTGGGAAAACGCAGCGTCATCCGCCGGAAGGTTAGCTCTTCTTACCAAACGCCGCTGCCAGCGCGTCACCCATCGCGCTGTTGCCGCTGCTGGCGTTATCACGCCCGCGCGGTTTTGCCTGCTGCTGGGCAGGGCGGCGGCCGTTGTTTTGCTCGCGTGGCGCGCTGCTGCGGCGGGCGTTGGTTTCGCCCGGCTGCTCGTCAAGACGCATGGTCAGCGCAATACGCTTACGCTGCAAATCCACTTCCAGCACCTTCACTTTAACAATGTCACCGGCCTTCACCACCTTATGCGGATCGTCGATGAACTTGTCGGAGAGTGAAGAGATGTGGACCAGTCCGTCCTGGTGCACGCCGATATCCACAAAGGCACCGAAGTTGGTAACGTTGGTTACCGCGCCTTCCAGCACCATGCCCGGCGTCAGGTCGTTCATGGTTTCCACGCCGTCGGCAAATTTCGCCGTTTTGAATTCAGGGCGCGGATCGCGACCCGGTTTTTCCAGCTCCTTGATGATGTCGGTAACGGTCGGCACGCCAAAGCGTTCGTCGGTAAACTCGCTCGCCTTCAGGCCGCGCAGCGCTTCGCCGTTGCCCATAAGGTCTGCCAGCGCCTGCTCGGTAGCGGCAAGAATGCGCTCAACCACCGGATAGGCTTCCGGGTGAACGGTCGAGGCATCCAGCGGATTGTTGCCGTGGTTGATACGCAGGAAGCCCGCGCACTGCTCAAAGGCTTTTGGCCCCAGGCGGCTGACTTTCAGCAGCTGCTGGCGATCCTGGAAGCGGCCGTTCTCATCGCGCCAGTTAACAATATTCTGAGCCATCATGCGTGTCAGGCCTGCTACGCGGGTCAGCAGCGGGACTGAAGCGGTATTCAGATCCACGCCAACGGCGTTCACGCAGTCTTCAACCACCGCATCCAGCTTCTTAGCAAGCTGCGACTGGCTGACGTCGTGCTGGTACTGGCCCACGCCGATGGATTTCGGATCGATTTTCACCAGTTCTGCCAGCGGGTCCTGTAAGCGGCGGGCGATGGACACCGCGCCACGGATCGATACGTCGAGATCCGGGAATTCCAGAGCAGCCAGCTCGGATGCTGAATATACGGAAGCACCCGCTTCGCTGACGATAACCTTCTGGGCGGTAACTTTCGGGAACTGCTGCTGAACGTCAAGGTAGAAACGTTCGGTTTCGCGGGAGGCGGTGCCGTTGCCAATCGCCACCAGCTCCACGTTGTGCTTCTCACACAGCGCAGCTACGGCAGCGGCGGCTTTCGCAGCCTGGCCGGTATGTGGATAGATAGTGTCTGTGGCGACGAGCTTACCGGTTGCATCGACAACCGCGACTTTTACGCCGGTACGCAGGCCGGGATCCAGCCCCATCGTGGCGCGCAGGCCGGCAGGGGCGGCCATCAACAGGTCGTGCATGTTACGGGCAAAGACGTTGATGGCTTCTTCGTCGGCGCGCTCGCGCACAGTGCCCATCAGCTCGGTTTCCAGGTGCATCAGTATTTTGATGCGCCAGGTCCAGCTCACCACGGCGCGACGCCAGGCATCCGCCGGGGCGTTATTCAGGCGCAGGGCGAGGTGCTCGATAATCAGCTGTTCGCAGTAGCTTTCACGAGGCGGCTCATCGTGCTGCGGATCGGCGTTCAACGCCAGCTGCAGAATGCCTTCGTTGCGGCCACGGAACATGGCCAGCGCGCGGTGGGACGGCACGGTAGCAATAGGTTCGTGATGATCGAAGTAGTCGCGGAATTTCGCGCCTTCGTCTTCCTTGCCACTGACAACCGTGGAAACGAGGTGCGCGTTCTTCCACAGGTAGTTGCGAACTTTCGCCAGCAGGGCTGCGTCTTCCGCGAAGCGCTCCATCAGAATATAGCGTGCGCCATCAAGGGCGGCTTTGGTATCGGCGACGCCTTTGTCGGCATCCACAAAGCGGGCGGCTTCCTGTTCCGGCTCGTGGGACGGTTCGTTCCACAGCAGGTCAGCCAGCGGCTCAAGGCCCGCTTCGATGGCAATTTGCCCGCGCGTGCGGCGCTTTTGCTTGTACGGCAGGTATAAATCTTCCAGCTCGGTTTTGCTCAGCGTGCCGCTAATCGCGTTCGCCAGCTCGTCGGTCAGTTTACCCTGCTCGGTAATGGATTTCAGAATGACCTGGCGGCGGTCTTCAAGCTCGCGCAGGTAGCTAAGACGGGTCTCTAACTGACGCAGCTGCGTGTCATCCAGACCGCCGGTGACTTCCTTACGATAACGTGCAATAAACGGCACGGTATTCCCTTCATCAAGAAGACGAACGGCGGCTTCCACCTGTTCGTTTCTGGCATGAAGCTCACTTGCAATAATGCGGCAGAGCGAATCATTCATCATGGCTTTTCATCTGTGTTGAGTAGGTCATTAGGTGCAAAAATCAGGGGACAGTTATACGGATTGGAGGGTGAAAATGCCAGCCGCAGCCCCTGAGTGGCGATTAATCGGACGGTTCTGTGACCGGCATCGTGCTACTTCACGTATTCAATTTTGTTAACGTACCACTGGGCTTCGCCGCCGGGGGTCTGCACGACCGCCAGGTCGCCCTCTTCTTTCTTCAGCAGGGCGCGGGCCATCGGCGAGTCGATGGAGATGTAGTCTTTACGACCGAAGATTTCATCGTAGCCGACAATGCGGAAGCGCAGCTGATTACCATCGTCATTTTCAATTTCGACCCAGGCGCCGAAGAACACTTTGCCCTCCTGCTGGGGGGAATAGTCGACAATCTTTAGGTATTCGAGGCATTTCGTCAGATAACGTACGCGGCGGTCTATCTCGCGCAGCCGTTTTTTGTTGTACTGGTAGTCGGCGTTTTCACTGCGATCGCCAAGGCTTGCCGCCCACGTGACCTTTTTGGTCACCTCCGGACGCTCTTCTCGCCACAGGTAATCCTTTTCTTGCTTGAGCTTTTCGTAGCCTTCTCGGGTAATCAGCGGCGTTTTCATCAGTAAGCCTTTGGCGTCGGGAACAATGGGAGTGATTTAAACCGAAATATCAGGATGATGGCAATCCCCGGTATTTGCGAGTCAGGTCATTCTTTTTGGTGAAAAGGAGCTGATAACCATCTGTTTAATATGCTTTGTAACAATTTCGACTAGAATGTATACCAGATTTGACTGGTCGTATTGACACAGTTTTTTAAGAATACGCACTCAACTGTTCGAGCCTTTGGGAGTTATAAGAATGCAAGAGAACTATAAAATTCTGGTCGTGGATGATGATATGCGTCTGCGTGCTCTGCTGGAGCGTTACCTGACCGAACAGGGCTTCCAGGTTCGTAGCGTCGCCAACGCGGAACAGATGGATCGTCTGTTAACCCGTGAGTCCTTCCACCTGATGGTGCTGGACCTGATGCTGCCCGGCGAAGATGGCCTGTCTATCTGCCGCCGCCTGCGCAGCCAGAGCAACCCGATGCCGATCATTATGGTCACCGCCAAGGGTGAAGAAGTGGACCGTATTGTGGGCCTGGAAATCGGTGCTGATGACTACATTCCAAAACCGTTTAACCCGCGTGAGCTGTTAGCCCGTATCCGTGCAGTCCTGCGTCGTCAGGCGAACGAACTGCCGGGCGCGCCTTCTCAGGAAGAAGCGGTTATCGCCTTCGGCAAGTTCAAACTGAACCTCGGCACCCGCGAGATGTTCCGTGAAGATGAGCCTATGCCGCTGACCAGCGGTGAATTCGCGGTACTGAAAGCCCTGGTAAGCCATCCGCGTGAACCCCTTTCCCGTGACAAACTGATGAACCTTGCCCGTGGCCGTGAGTACAGCGCCATGGAACGTTCTATCGACGTACAGATCTCCCGCCTGCGCCGCATGGTGGAAGAGGACCCGGCGCATCCGCGCTATATTCAGACCGTATGGGGTCTGGGCTACGTCTTCGTGCCGGACGGTTCTAAGGCATGAGGCGAGTCCGCTTCTCACCAAGAAGCTCGTTTGCCCGTACGTTGCTCCTGATCGTCACCCTGCTGTTTGTCAGCCTGGTGACGACCTACCTTGTGGTGCTTAACTTCGCGATCCTGCCAAGCCTGCAGCAGTTTAATAAAGTCCTCGCCTACGAAGTCCGTATGCTGATGACGGATAAACTGCAGCTTGAAGACGGCACGCAGCTGGTGGTGCCGCCGGCCTTCCGCCGTGAGATTTACCGCGAGCTGGGCATTTCTCTGTATTCCAACGAGGCGGCGGAAGATGCCGGCCTGCGCTGGGCGCAGCACTATGAGTTTTTAAGCCAGCAGATGGCGCAGCAACTGGGCGGCCCGACGGAGGTCCGCGTCGAAGTCAACAAAAGCTCGCCGGTAGTCTGGCTGAAGACCTGGCTGTCGCCGAATATCTGGGTCCGCGTTCCGCTCACTGAAATTCACCAGGGTGATTTCTCGCCGCTGTTCCGCTATACGCTTGCCATTATGCTGCTGGCGATAGGGGGCGCGTGGCTGTTTATCCGCATACAGAACCGACCGCTGGTCGACCTCGAGCACGCTGCGCTTCAGGTCGGTAAAGGTATTATTCCGCCGCCGCTGCGCGAATACGGTGCCTCGGAGGTCCGCTCGGTAACCCGTGCGTTCAACCATATGGCAGCGGGCGTTAAACAGCTGGCGGATGACCGTACGCTGCTGATGGCAGGGGTCAGCCATGACCTGCGAACGCCACTGACGCGTATCCGTCTTGCTACGGAGATGATGGGCCAGGAAGATGGCTATCTCGCCGAGTCGATTAATAAAGATATCGAAGAGTGCAACGCGATTATCGAACAGTTTATCGACTACCTGCGCACCGGGCAGGAGATGCCGCTGGAAACGGCGGACCTGAACGGCGTACTGGGCGAAGTAGTGGCCGCAGAAAGCGGCTACGAACGCGAAATCGAAACAGATTTGCAGGAGGGGGAACTGCTGGTCAACATCCACCCGCTCTCCATTAAGCGTGCGGTTGCCAATATGGTGGTTAACGCTGCCCGCTACGGTAACGGCTGGATCAAAGTCAGCAGCGGCGGCGAGCTGAACCGTGCCTGGTTCCAGGTGGAAGACGACGGCCCGGGGATCAAGCCCGAGCAGCTTAAGCACCTGTTCCAGCCGTTTGTGCGCGGTGACAGTGCCCGTACCACCAGCGGCACAGGGCTGGGCCTGGCGATAGTCCAGCGTATTATCGACAACCATAACGGCCTGCTTGATATCGGCAGCAGCGAACGCGGTGGTTTACGGATCAGGGCTTATCTGTCACTGCCGATAAGTAAGGTCGTGACGCAAACCAAAGAAGCCTGATGCGCTGAAAATAAAAAACGAACCCCTCGGGGTTCGTTTTTTTTATGTCGGATGGCGCTTATCCGACCTACAAATCGTTCGAGTCGTAGAGTGGATAAGCGCCAGCGCCATCTACCACCGACAAAGAACTTAGATCTTAGGCCCTGCGCTCACTAATGCAGCCCCCGCCGGGGTATCGGTGTACTTCTCGAAGTTAGCCACGAAAAGCTTTGCCAGCTGCTCTGCTTTCTCCTGCCACTGTTCCTGGGACGCGTAGGTGCAACGCGGGTCGAGAATATGTGGGTCAACGCCCCCCAGCTCGATGGGGATCGCCAGATCGAACATCGGCAGCGTGAAGGTCTCGGCGTTGTCCAGCGAGCCATCCAGTATTGCGTCGATGATCGCGCGGGTATCTTTAATCGAGATACGTTTGCCCGTGCCGTTCCAGCCCGTATTCACCAGATAAGCCTGTGCGCCGGATGCCAACATGCGCTTCACCAGCACTTCCGCGTACTGCGTTGGGTGCAACGACAGGAATGCCGCGCCGAAGCAGGCGGAGAAGGTTGGCGTTGGTTCGGTGACGCCGCGCTCGGTACCTGCCAGCTTCGCGGTAAAGCCAGACAGGAAGTGGTACTGCGTCTGGTTTGCCGTCAGGCGGGATACCGGAGGCAGCACGCCAAAGGCGTCTGCGGTCAGGAAAATCACTTTCGTCGCGTGGCCCGCTTTCGACACCGGCTTAACGATATTGTCGATGTGGTAAATCGGGTAGGAGACGCGGGTATTTTCCGTTTTTGAGCTGTCGTCAAAGTCGATGGAGCCGTCGGCACGCACGGTGACGTTTTCCAGCAGCGCGTCGCGACGGATAGCGTGGAAGATGTCCGGCTCCGCCTCTTCAGACAGGCGGATCGTCTTCGCGTAGCAGCCGCCTTCAAAGTTGAACACGCCGTCGTCGTCCCAGCCGTGTTCGTCATCGCCAATCAGGCGGCGTTTCGGATCGGTGGACAGGGTGGTTTTGCCGGTGCCGGAAAGCCCGAAGAACACGGCCACGTCGCCATCTTCACCCACGTTTGCCGAGCAGTGCATGGAAGCAATGCCCTTCAGCGGCAGCAGGTAATTCATGATGGAGAACATGCCCTTTTTCATTTCGCCGCCGTACCAGGTGCCGCCAATCAGCTGCATGCGCTCGGTAAGGTTAAAGGCTACGAAGTTCTCAGAGTTCAGTCCCTGCTCTTGCCAGTGAGGATTGGTGCATTTGGCGCCGTTCATCACCACAAAATCAGGTTTAAATGTTGCCAGCTCTTCGTCGGTTGGGCGGATAAACATGTTTTTAACGAAATGAGCCTGCCAGGCCACTTCGGTAATAAAACGTACCGACAGACGCGTGTCTGCATTGGCACCGCAGAACGCGTCGACAATGAACAAACGTTTACCAGAGAGCTGTTCGGTGACAAGACCCTTCAGGCTGCGCCAGGTCTCTTCAGAAAGGGGTTTATTATCGTTTTTGCCTTTGCCGTTGTCTGCCCACCACAGGGTGTCGCGGGTAGTATCGTCACGGACGATGTACTTATCCTTCGGTGAGCGGCCGGTAAATATACCGGTATCGACTGCCACCGCACCAAGACTTGTTTCTACTCCACGCTCAAAGCCTTGCAGACTGGGGTTCAGCTCTTCGCGGTACAGCGTTTCGTAATCGGGGTTGTAAAGCACCTCACTCGCATCGTGAATTCCATAAGCCTTGAGATCCTGCGGGGTTATGCCTTTAACTCGCATTTCACTGCTCCTTAGCCAATTTGTACTGCCTTAGATTGTAGGGTTGTTTATTGGTTGTTAACCGCGACCAAACTCATAGATTTGAGCATCCGACTCAAATCGGGTAGCGGAAAACGCTGTGAGGCTGGTCACAACGGGTGGAGAGTATGGCAGGAAATGGCAAAAGGTCGGGGAAAATAGTCTGAATATGTTAAAAATTAGTGCGATAAACGGACGCTTTGTGATTGAGCGCGCGTTTGCGTGCAAACGAGGTTTTTTTTGCTCCCTCTCCTGTGAGAGAGGGAGCTTCAACGATCAATGTACCTGCGGATCCGCCGGTGAGGCATTGTTGCGGATAGCTGCGATGTCCATTGCGTCGAACACATAGTGGTTACCGCAGTAATCACAGTTCATGTCGATTTCGCCGTCGTCGGCAATAATGCTGTCCACCTCTTCGTCCGGCAGGGTGCTCAGCGCGTCGGCACAGCGTTCGCGGGAGCAGGTGCATTTGAACTCAACGGCCTGCGGATCGTAGAGCGTGACCTCTTCTTCGTGGTACAGGCGCCACAGAACGTCGTTAGCAGGCAGGTTCAGCAGCTCCTCCGCTTTAATGGTTTCGGTCAGCGCGGCCAGGTGCGCGAAGTCATCGGCCTGGGCGTCCTGCGCCGGTAGTACCTGCAGCAGCATACCGCCCGCAGCGGCTTTGCCATCCACGTCGCCGGTACGGATGAACAGGCGCGTTGGCAGCTGTTCGGACCGGAGGAAGTAATCTTCCAGACACTCGGCCAGCGTATCGCCCTCCAGCCCAACAACGCCCTGGTAGCGCTCGCCCTCACTTGGGGTGATGGTGATCACCAGATAACCGTTGCCGATCAGGGTTTTCATGTCCGCGTCCGCAGGAATATCGCCCTGAACGCGAGCCACACCGCGCATCTGCTGCTTGTTATTGCCGTTGATCACCGCGAGGTTCATCGGGCCGTCGCCCTGCAGCTGCACGGTGATATCACCGTCAAACTTCAGCGTTGCCGTCAGCAGGCTGGTGGCAACCAGCAGTTCGCCGAGGATCGTTTTTACCGGCTGCGGATAGTCATGGTTTTCCATGATCTGCTGCCAGGTTTCGGAAACCGTCACCAGCTCGCCGCGCACGGCATAGTTTTCAAACAGGTAACGGTGGAGTTGGTCGTGTTGAGCCATAATTTTCTCTCGGTCAGGCGGCAGCTACTCGTTGCCACCGTGTTTAAATTTCATCAGATCCCGACGCTCTTTTTTATCCGGGCGACGGTCGGGGTGCGGCATGGTCAGCGCGTTCATCTTGCGGGCCAGCGCCACCTTTTCCCGTTTTTCGACGCTTTGCGCCGTCTCTTCGTACAGCAGCGCCGCTTCCGCTGCCGGGCGGCGCTGTTCGGTAATGCCGAGGACGGTCACCGTACGTTCGTCGTTGCCCTGACGCAGCGTCAGCATCGCGTTCAGTTCAACAAGTTTACTGGGCTTGCTGCGTTGTCCGTTGTAATGCACCTTGCCGCCCTCAACCATCTCCCTCGCCACGGCGCGGGTTTTGTAAAAGCGGGCGGCCCAAAGCCATTTGTCGAGGCGTACGCCTGTCGCGGGCTTTTCTTTCATGGCTACTCCTTTACGGAAAGCAAAGGGATCAGGCGGCGGTAGTCGTTCAGCGCGGGATGGCGCTGCCAGGTTTTGTCTGCCACGCCGGAGTCAGGGTTAGTGACGCCCAGGCAGTAACGAATACCAAATTGCGCCGCGGCGTCCAGAATCGGCTCGCTGTCGTCAATAAAGACGGTGCGCGCCCCTTCAAGCCCGGTATGCGCGGCGACGGCCTGCCACAAACGCTGATCCTCTTTCGGATAACCAAATGTGTGGGTGGAAAGCAATAAATCAAGGTGCTGGGCTAAACCAGTGTGTTCAAGCTTCACGGCCAGGTTGTGCGGATGCGCATTGGTCAGCAGAATTCGCCTTTTCCCGCACGCTTTCAGCGCCGCCAGAAATGGCGCAGTATCTTCACGCAGTATCGCGTTTGGCCCCTGTGCGGTGGTCATGGCAAAGATATCCAGCCCCAGCCGCTCGCTCCAGTAGTCCAGACAGTACCAGTTTAGCGTATGCTGCACGGCGTGATATTCCTGGCGTATAAGCTGGTGGGCTTCATCCAGAGGAATGCCGCGATCGAGACTGAGGGTTTCCGGGACCAGCTTCTGCCAGAAATGGTTATCAAAGGCGAGATCCAGCAGCGTGCCGTCCATATCGAGCAGAACGGTGTCAACGTCCTGCCAGGCAATATCAATATGCATGGGGTAAACCTGATTGAAGGAAACTGCGCGACAGGTTAGCACAACCTGCCGCGTGAGGTCAGAACAGTGGGCGTACCGCCGGGATAGCCGTGAGCGAAGGGTTCATACAGCTTTCATAGTACTGCTGAATTTGTGCCAGACGGTTGCGGCTACGGTGGTAGCGACGCCAGGCGAGCACGCCGTTGAACAGTGCCAGAACCAGCATGCTCAACAGCAGCAGGGTAGTTGCGATATAGCGCCACAGGCTACTGCTGTCAGGAATGCGGTGCAGCGTCACGTGCTGGGTGCCGTTAGCATCGGTGCTCAGGCCGGTAATAATCCCCTCGGCGCTGAACGGCGTACGCAGTAGCATATCGGCCAGGCGCTGAAACTCTTCCCACTGCTCCTGGGCCGGGAAGTCATACAGCGAAACCGGCGGCAGAGGTTGATCGACAAGATCGCTGCCTTCGTCGCTGACGATAATAAAACCGCCGGGAGCCGGGCTGTTGAGCTTCTGTGCGGCGCGGGCCGTTTCGCGGATAAAGAACGGCGCGGTGGAGGTGGTGACGAGGTTATCAAGGGACTCGGCGCTCACCGGTCGTAGCAGCACGTTCACGCCGTCCAGCTTGCCGGCATCGGCCCTTTTGAGCAGCGATTCCCAGTCTTTGGTATTGCCCAGATTGATCAGTGCGTTCTTCAGGCGAACGCATTCATCGTCCGCTGTACAGAGCGCCTGGGTCTTCAGTACGATGCTGGCGAAATCATCCAGCAGCACCATACCCGATTTCTGAATGGCCGTTCTTAGCTGCGGGTTAACCTTCGAGTCTGCTTCCGTTTGCGGATGGAGCTGGCTGCTGACCGCCTGGGTTAACGCCGTGGCTTTATCCATGACGTCAGACTCCGGCAGCGGCAGCGGCCGGGCCGTGTTCCAGACAATTTGTGAGCAGTCGAAAGGCGTAAACGGGTTGTTCTGTTTTGTCGGATAGGCGCCGGGCAGATGAATATTACACATGCCGGTGCCGGAGACGCGCAGGGTGTCGCCAACTCGCAGCTGAGTTTTCTGCAGATCCGCAACGGTCGTCGCCTCGATTGTTTGCGCGCCCTTAAGCCAGGAGATGCTTAATTTCAGCGGCATTTCCAGCGGCACCCAAATCAGCAGCATCAGCAGCACCGCCAGCGCGCCGGTGGCGATAACCAGATTGCGCATCCAGTGCTGAATGGGGAAGTTTTTAACCTCATCGTGCAGCGAGAGGAAGCGCCCCTGGCGCACCACGTTACGGTCGAGATAGATATCAATATCGGTCTTCTGCCCGAGATCCTGTGCGACGTAGGGCTGCCAGTGCGGCGGATAAATCAGGTCAATAATGCCCAGCGAGATATTGTTAATCTGCTCCTGGTTGGATTCGCCAAACAGACCCCAGCGCTTGGGCGTGCCGCGCAGACAGTGGATCTCACGCAGCGTATTTTTAGCCGGAGGGGCAAACAGCCCCCAGAGGCTTGCGGCCAGCAGCATAATCGCGCCGCCCAGCAGCCAGGGCAGCACGACAATCGGGCTGACCAGGCACAGATAGAGCATGACAAACGCGACGCATAACAGAATCGCCTCGCGCAGTCCGTCCGGGCGGCTGAGGGCTGCTTCCTCTGCCGTTTCCTGGCGGATATTCAGCAGTTCGATTTGCTCGCTCTCTTCGCCGCGAATCGAGGCCTGGCTGTTAGTCGCCCGTTCCAGCGCGAAGCCGCGGTTATCAATCCTCTCTTCCCCCAGAGTATGACCATTCAGCGAGATAACCAGCGGCACGGTCTCGGTACGGATCAGCTCAACGTTATTATCGTTGGTGATGTACTGCTCCCAGAACGGCGGCAGGTGGACCTCCACGGAATCGAGGTAGTAGCGCCATTTGTTGGCGTCATCCGTCGACAGTCCGTAGCGGGTAATGGAGCGAGTAAGCGAGAGGACGGTACTACTTTGCGCGTTGAGCACCAGCCTCACGGGCGCCGTACTGGCACCGGTTGGCCCGACGATGTCCTGGGTTCGGGTCAGCGTCTCGATATAAGCTTCAACGGCAGTGCGCTCTTCAGCGGTGAGTTTACGGGCGGTAGCACCGGTAAAGGATTGTACGTTTGCAGGCCGGGAACGCAGCCGCAGGCTGCGCCAGACCAACCATCCGGCAATGATTACACAGGCCAGCATAGCAGCTAAAAAAAGGAGTAAGGTGCTCATGCCATCCCCATTAAATCATCGTTTTCTTATTCAAGCGCAGCAAGATGCACACCTTAAAGCATTATGGGTGTATGAGTTGTTATCGGCAGGTACAAATGTGAACTTGAGTCTTTTGTAGGGTAAAACCTGCGGTAACTTGATGTTAGCAAAGCGACTTCCCGGCAAATATCAGCAAATTCCTATTTCATTGCGCATGCTTGACAGATACATGCACCGCTATGAACGATCGGATAAGGTTACAAAAATGTAAATAATAACCAATGTGCATTGCACGAGGTGTGCGGCATACCGCACAATGACACACCTGTCCCACTCTTTAAACCAGTCACGATGAGCAAATCCTTACAGAAGCCGACCATTTTACATGTTGAGACCGTGGCGCGTTCACGCCTGTTTAATGTCGAGACCGTGGACCTGGAGTTCAGCAATGGCGTACGCCGCGTTTACGAACGCATGCGGCCTTCTTCGCGCGAAGCGGTAATGATTATCCCGGTGGTCGACGATCATGTCATTCTGATTCGTGAATATGCGGTTGGGACGGAATCATACGAGCTCGGTTTTTCTAAGGGGCTTATTGACCCGGGTGAAACCGTTTTTGAAGCTGCGAACCGCGAGCTGAAGGAAGAGGTTGGCTTTGGAGCCAACGAGCTAACGTTCCTGAAAAAACTCACCATGGCGCCTTCTTATTTCTCCAGCAGGATGAATATCGTGGTCGCCGAAGACCTCTACCCTGAGTCACTGGAAGGGGATGAGCCGGAAGAGCTGCCGCAGGTGCGCTGGCCGCTGGCAAAACTGCTCGACCTGCTGGATGAAGAAGACTTCAGCGAGGCGCGAAACGTCAGCGCGCTGTTCCTGCTGCGCGAATGGCTGAAAGAGCAGGGCCGCCTGTAGCGTTTAAAACACCTCGTTTGAAAGTGTTCTCACTTTAGATGATTTAATTCACCGTGCTCACTCTTTAAGCCCCCGATCCGGGTTGCACTGCATGTGATCCCAGCCCTTGTAATTGCTGACTTCTGGTACGCGGGTCGGCAGGTTCTGCCAGTTAGCTAACTGAGAAGCCGTTAAGTACTTAAGAGACTTCGGTGGAATGTACGATAACCCCCAGGCTGCACCTGCAAAGCCCGGTCGAAGATGATACTTATCACCGTCTTCATCGACATAATCAACGCCGGAGCCGCCGGGCAAAATCCGTGGGTCATCGAAGGGTTTTGAACTCATGTAAAGATTGCCCTGGCGAGTTAAGAGAAAGCCCTGATCGTTAACGACCGTGAACGAGAGCATATTTTCTCTGGATGGACTCTTTGAGCCGTCCGGTTCGACCGTATGAAACCCAGTGTTAAACGTTGCTGATTGCCATGTTTTTCCGTAATCTTTTGAAACTGCGAAGGCATCCGTATCCCAGGACGGAATGGCAATATAGCGCTCGGAAGGATGCACATACTTGTCAGCAAAGGCCCGGTAAAACTGGCTAGAAACTTCTGAACGTATACCGCGCTGCGGGTCAACGTAGAATAATGCCCCCTCACAGTTCCAACCCTTCAACTCCAGGTAACGATGATCGTCAAACCGGTAAATAACCTGCGTCGGCGACTCCTGCGCGGCCGTACATCCCGCTAATAATATCCCCATGCAGAGCGTCTGGATTACCCGAATCAGGTTGTTCATTCCTTAACCCCACGATCCGGGTTGCACTGCATATGGTCCCAGCCCTTGTAATTGCTGACCTCTGGCACGCGGATCGGCAGGTTCTGCCAGTTAGTCAGGTACTGGTAAGTTAACTGGTCGATTGTTTTCGGTGGAATATACGACAGTCCCCATCCTGGCCCTGCAAAGCCTGGCCGCATATGGTGCTTATCTCCGTCCTCATCAATATAATCAACCCCTTTTCCCCCCGGCATTATGCGCGGATCATCGAAGGGTTTTGAGCTCATGTAAAGATTGCCCTGGCGAGTAAGCAAAAATCCCTGATCGTTTACGACCGTGAACGAGAGCATATTTTCTCTGGATGGACTGCTTGAGCCGTCCGGTTCAACGGTATGAAATCCTGTATCAAAATGCGCGACCTGCCAGGTCTCACCGTAATTTTTTGAAACAAGGAAGGCAGAAGAATCCCACGAAGGAACGGCAATATAGCGCTCCGAAGGATGTATATATTTATCAGCAAATGCCCGATAAAACTGGCTTGCGACTTCAGAACGGATCCCGCGGACCGGGTCAACGTAGTACAACGCCCCCTGGCAGTTCCAGCCCTTCAGTTCCAGATAGCGATGATCGTCAAAGCGATAAATCACCTGTGTAGGTGGCTCCTGCGAGGACGTACATCCTGCAACTAATAACTGTGTAGTCAGGAGCGCTACGCTTAAAGTTCTTGATGTCATCCGATTTTCCTTCTCGGTTCAGAGGGAACAGTATTAAATCCTTGAACCGGGGGCATCGGCCATTGCAGATTTGCTACTTCACGATTATGGACTTCCGGATAACGAGCCGGGATCACGCGGGTGGCATTCATAAACTGGTTCACCACGCCAAATTCCCCTTGCGGTAAGATCTGATCGGGCTTGTTCATGAAAATTTTGGTTTCCGGTTCCGGCAGCTCTCCTGTCCGATAATAGTTCCTGGCATAGCTATCTGTTGACCAACTACGCCAGTCGGCCAATGCGATTAATTCCCGCCAGAATGCACCATGCTCATAATCAAACGACTTGCAGGGGCCGATAGCCAGGTCGTAAGCCATCGCCAGTTCCGGTACTTTAGGCGACATGACAATTGATGAATGCTGGCTGAACATCACATCGTCAGAGGAGGTGAATAGCTTATGCCGCTCGGCTTCGGTCAAATTACGGCGAACGACGATCTTTTTGTTAGCGTCGTTTACGCCGGTGATTTTGCCGCTGACGATATCCATTTGCCGCCAGTTTCTGAGCACATCAATTTCCCTCTGGGTAAGAACGTGACCGGGCTGAAGATGTTTAAAGGGATCGTAAGGCGGGCAGTTGAACACTTCCTCTTTTGTGCGCCGGGCATGGCTGGCTGCCCCAGCTTTCGCGTTATACGAAACCATCTCGTCATTACCACTAACGGGGGTTTTGTAGGCGTTGTTTTGGTCGGATTGGGTATCGAGCGGGTCTGGCTGCCCCATCAGCGTGAAGATAAATGGCTCTGGCAGTTGTTCACCATTGGCCACCACGTCCCCAAAATCCCAGCTTGCGTTCGTCAGCGCTGAATAAGCGAAATCGCCTTTTCCCGCAGCAGGCTTACGAAACGGTTTTCCGTCCGGCGCATGGCCGACGCTGCCGTTCTGGAAAAATACGCGTTGGCGTAAATTGGGGATGGTGTCGGCCAGCTTTTGAGAAACACCGCGCCAGCCAAAGCCCTGTACAGGCAGCAGGGATACCGTGCCGTCATGCGGGGAAAAATAGTTATAGACCTTTCCGAAATTGTTGCGCTGATTTAACGGAGTATCATACCAGCTGCTACTGAATGCCTTGCGCGGGAGCGTCATCGTATCGAGAAGCGCCTTCTGGTCGGCGGCACTCATCAGGCCATCGCCGCTGGCCGCGAACTTCTCGTTCGTCGCCATCAGGCGGCAAAAGTTCTCAAAGGTTTGCTGCCGGGCGGTATCGGTCTGATGATGACCAGGCTGGCCGTTCTCAAGCCAACGATTTTCCAGAGAATACGGGGAGTGATTGAGGATCACGCAGTCAGCCGGTGCCATATCTGCCTGCTTAACCAGCATGTTTGCCAGCATGGTGATAATGGTGCCCTGACTGTGCGCCACAATGTTAATCGTATCGGTGCGAGTAGCCGGGTTACGCCGAATTCTTAATATCAGGTTTGCCAGCCTTTGTGCTGCATAAAACTGGTAAATCCTGTGCGGATTTTTGTAGACCGGCTGGGTAAAGTCACCGCCGTTTGCCAGTTCGCTACGACTCAAAAATCCGACTGCGCCCAGCGCCGCCCCTCCGGCCCCCGGCCCAAGCAAATCAGGGATGTTTGTTGTGGCGTTGGCGAACGTCCCACCGCCCCAGACACCGTTTAAGTCCAGGGTATTATGAAAGTAGTCCATCGCATGCTTGCCACCGAAACGTTTCAGAATCGCCGGGTCATTTTCGCGATAGGCATCATACGGTAAAGGAGTTTGTGGGCTGTTGCCGCTGTTGCGCATGGCCTCACGATACGTTCGCTGGTCTTCCTCCCATATTTCCTTATCTACCGGACGATAACCCCAATAAAACGGGATTACCGGTGAGCGCACCGCGGTGCTGGTGCAGACCATCTGCTTTTTCTGTGTATCGGTACAGTCCTCCATTACCCCTTCCGCATTACGGATTTCGTAGGTTTTTTCTTCCCACTCATGCGGCCATAAATCATCGCGGCCAAGCCGCTTTTTCAGCCCTTCGATGATGCCGCGTTCCTGGTTCTGATAGGCTTCCCCCACGTCATTGACGCCATGAACCAATATCACAATTCCGGGCATTGGACGGTGAACAGGGCAGTTCGTGGTGTACATCGGTTTACCGGCATTTACCGGAACGCCGATACACTGCTGTGCCAGGTAACGGTTATTGTGTGCGCCGAAACTTTGCGGATCTTGTGGCTCTGGAGACTGATCAAATGGGTTGGCATTCTGCGTATCAGATGACTCACTCATACGGTTCCTTCCGTGGTTTCAATATCATGGACTAATTCGAGCGACCAGGTGTCAAGTTCAGATGTGTTCAGCAGTGGCGATTCACCGTTATCATCGGTGATCCCCTCAATGACTTCGCCTTTTTTATGGAGCCTGAAACGTTGACCTTTCAGAATATGATCCGGGTCGTCAGGGGCATGCAGCCGGAACTGTTGGGCCAACTCCCCTGCAGCAAAGGTTGGCTTCAGATGATCAAGGCTCGCCTTCGCCATGTAATCGACGGCAGGCGCTTTAAACCTGACGTAATGCGGTGCGATAAACTCAATTTCACCATCTTTGAGACGGATGCCAGCGCCTCCGCACATCAGCAAAAGTGGACTGACCCCACGACAGTAGACAAATTCTGTCCTCACGATGAGGCCTGTTCAAAGGCCTCCGGACTGACGCCGCCGAGATGACGGTGGCGCCGGGACCGGTTATAGAACACTTCAATGTAATCGAAGATATCCGCCCGGGCCAGATCCCGGGTTTTGTATATTCTCTTCCTGATGCGCTCTTTTTTCAGTGAACTGAAGAACGATTCGGCCACCGCATTATCCCAGCAGTTGCCACGCCGGCTCATGCTCGGAGCCAGGTTATTGGCCCGGCAGAAGCGCTGCCAGTCGTCACTGCCGTACTGGCTGCCCTGGTCTGAGTGCACGATAACCTCGCCGTCGGGTTTACGTCGCCAGACCGCCATCATCAGCGCATCCAGCGCCAGTTCGCGTGAGAGAGTGGGTTTCATCGACCAGCCGACCACGTTACGGGCGAAGAGATCGATAACCACCGCCAGATACAACCAGCCCTGCCAGGTGCGGATGTAAGTGATGTCGGTGACCCAGACCTGATTGGCCCGGACAACAGTAAACTGCCGCTGCACGCGATTCGGGGCAACCACTGAAGGTCGACCAGCGATACGACGCGGCGCTTTATAGCCGCGTACGGCTTTGATCCGGTTCAGTTGCATAATACGACCCACCCGGTTTTTGCCGCAGGTTTCCCCGATTTCGTTCAGGTCGCCATGAACCCGCCGGTAACCGTATACGCCTCCGCTCAGTGAATATGAGTCACGGATAAGCGTCAGCAGGCGCTGGTTATCTTTATCACGTGCCGAGACCGGGTTGTGCAGCCACGCATAGAACCCGGCCCGGGCGACATTGAGTACCCGACACATCGTCATCACACCCCATACAGTGCGGTGCTCATTGATAAAGCGGTACTTCAGTCGGGCTCCCTTGCAAAGTACCGCGCGGCCTTTTTCAAAATATCCCGTTCCTCTTCGGTACGTTTTAGCTGCGCCCGTAGTTTCAGGATCTCGCTTTTGGCCTCCAGTAAATCCCGGGCATGCTGCTCGCTGTTATCGGGTTTAATCGCCCGTAGCCACTTGTAGAGGCTGTGTGCAGAAACGCCCAGACGGTCAGATACTTCGGCGACGGAATAACCGCGTTCCGTTATCTGACGGACAGCCTCTTCCTTAAATTCAGGTGTAAATCGTGGTGTGCCCATACGCTCCTCCTATGCTCAAACTATAGGGCAGGATCGTCTACCGGGGCGGGGTCAGTCCACATGAGGCACTGAACCGTCTAGGAAATCCGGGTCTATTCAGACTGATGACAAACCATACAATAAAAGGCCGTGGTTTTTGAGTGGTTATCTGTATAAATATGCTGCAACGCAATTTTTTGAGTTATTTTGAGATATTTCACGCAAGGACGGATTGAGATGAATCAGCGATTTATTCTGGTGGGCGACACTACTACACACGGCGGCACAATCATTCAGGGCCTATACACGCACACGGTTGAATGTGTTCCAATGGTTATCACCTGTCATAAGTTCAATTGTCCCCAATGCGGCAGAGAGGCAACTTTAATCGGATCGAGTCATGTAACGGTTAATGGTCAGCGTCGGGTGCTGCATGGTGATACAACGACCTGCGGAGCCAGAGTAATTAGCCGTTTTAAAACGGGTATATCAGAAACGGGGGCGAAAGGATAAGGTCAGGGGCCGACGCGCCCATCGTGTGCTGATCCGTGTTCAGACCGGGTTGAGGCTCTTCGAGCCAGGCTGCAAGAATGAAAAAAGCCCCATCGAAATGATGAGGCTTGTTGTGATACACCTGCCGAATCGTCCAACCGCTTGGTATCAGAACAGCTCGTGCGTCTCGCCGTTATCGATAATCGTGGTACCCATTTCATGCACCGCCTGCTGCGTTGGCTGCGTGCCCTCAATGAAATACTCTTCGCGGCTGTTACCGCCGTTGGCCAGCTGGCCCGTGCTGCGGTCGATATTCACCGTCACGATGCCCGGCGGCGGCGTCAGCGGCTCTTCCGGTACGCCGTCCAGCGCCACCTTCATGAAATCATCCCATGCTGGCTGCGCACTCTTCGCGCCGCCTTCATAGCCGGAGATCTGGTCTTTAATGGCGCCGCTTGCAGAAGTGCGGCCCAGATTGCGACGGTGATCGTCAAAACCAATCCACACGGAAGTCACTACGCCAGGACCGTAGCCGGAGAACCAGGCATCTTTCGAGCTGTTGGTGGTGCCTGTTTTACCGCCGATATCGCGGCGCTTCAGATCGCGACCTGCGCGCCAGCCCGTACCCTGCCAGCCCGGCTCACCGTAAATATTGGTGTTAAGCGCGCTTTTAATCAGGAAGGTCAGCGGCGTGTTAATCACGTGGGGCGCGTAGTCTGGCGCGGTAGTCTGCGCAACCAAATCGTTATTGGCCTGCTCCAGTTTTGGCATCGGCACGGCGGCGTTTTGCTGTTCCTGGGACGTTGCAACATCCTCAACGTCCTTATTTTCCAGCACGTCAGATTTTGGCGTATTGCCGTAAATCACCGGCAGATCGCAGTCCGGACAGGCAACTTTCGGTTTGGCCTCAAACACGGTGTCGCCGCTGTCGTTCACAATCTTCGCAATGAAGTAAGGGTCGACCAGGAAGCCGCCGTTTGCCATTACCGAGTAACCGCGGGCCACCTGCATTGGCGTAAACGACGCGGAGCCCAGCGCCAGGGATTCCGTGTGCACGATGTTCTGTGCCGGGAAGCCGAAGCGTTGCAGGTACTCGGCTGCATAATCCACGCCCATTGCACGCATTGCACGAACCATGACCACGTTCTTCGACTGGCCTAAACCCTGACGAAGACGAATCGGCCCGGCGTACTGCGGCGGGGAGTTCTTCGGACGCCAGTCGGAACCGGCACCGGCATCCCAACGGGAAATAGGCACATCGTTGAGAATGCTCGCCAGCGTCAGGCCTTTATCCATTGCCGCGGTGTAGAGGAACGGTTTGATGTTCGATCCAACCTGGCGTAGCGCCTGAGTAGCACGGTTAAATTTGCTCTGGTTAAAGTCGAAGCCGCCGACCAGCGCCATCACGGCACCGTCGTGCGGGTTGATAGACACCAGCGCGGAGTTGACGTCCGGCACCTGGCCTAACCACCATGCGTCATCAACCTTGCGAACCCAGATTTGCTGCCCTGCCTGTACCACGTCGGTGACTTTGCGCGGCGTTGGGCCTTGCGAAGTATCTGAACGGTACGGTCGCGCCCAGCGCATGCCTTCCATGTTCAGCGCCACTGACGTGCCGTCGGCCATCAGTGCCGTGGCTTCCGCTGGGCTCGCCTGGGTCACAACCGCCGGGAACAGCGGGCCGTAGACCGGCAGGCTTTTCAGCGAGTCGATAATCTTCTTATCGTCCCATGCGCCTTCACCTACTTTCCATAGCACGTTAGACGGGCCGCGGTAGCCATGGCGCATGTCGTAGTTCATCACGTTGTTACGCACGGCCTGCTGCGCACCCTGCTGAATCTTACGGGTAACGGTGGTGTAAACCTTGTAGCCGTCTTCATAGGCTTTATCGCCGTAGCGGCTAACCATGTCCTGACGGACCAGTTCGGACAGATAAGGCGCAGAGAACGCGATTTCCGGGGCATGGTAGTTGGCAACGATAGGCTGGCTGTGGGCTTCATCGTACTGGGACTGGGTAATGTAACCCTCGCTCATCATACGAGAGAGCACGACATTACGACGAGATGTTGCTCTTTCAAGCGAATACAGCGGGTTAAACGTTGACGGTGCCTTAGGCAAACCGGCAATGACCGCGATTTCACTGAGCGTCAGCTGATCGACAGGTTTTCCGAAATAAACCTGTGCTGCGGCACCCACGCCGTATGCGCGGTAACCGAGGTAGATCTTATTCAGATACAGCTCGAGAATTTCGTCTTTGCTCAGCATCTGCTCAATACGAATCGCGAGGAAGGCTTCTTTGATCTTACGAGTCAGCGTGCGCTCGGGGCTCAGGAAGAAATTACGCGCCAGCTGCTGAGTAATGGTACTCGCGCCCTGGGATGCGTGGCCTGAGAACAGCGCAATGCTCGCCGCACGGAAGATCCCCACCGGGTCAACGCCATGGTGCTCATAGAAACGGCTGTCTTCGGTGGCAATAAATGCCTTCACCATGACGGGCGGGATCTGACTGAGGGTCAGCGGAATACGACGCTTCTCACCGTACTGGGCAATTAATTCCCCGTCAGCGCTGTAGACCTGCATTGGAATCTGCAGACGCACATCTTTCAGTGTGGCGACATCGGGCAGCTGCGGCTCGATAAATTTGTACAAACCGTAAATCGAGCCGGCTCCCAGCAGAATGCAACAGACTGCAAGGATTAATAAATACTTTACGAACTTCACCTTAAATTTCCCATTACGTTTCCACTGGGCAGTTTATAAACAAAAGCGCAGTAGTATAAAGGCAAGCCAGTAGCTTTGATATGCCAAATTCGCAAGCAAACGATACGGAGATCGTCACTATGGTTATCAATACCTGGCAAATAGGCCTGGAAATTCAACGGGAAATGCTGTGCGCCGTGGCCGTTCAGCGGCAGCGTCAGGGCTGGCAGCTACGCCACTGGTGGCAGCTCCCTGTGCCTGAGCACACCTTCCGCGATGGCGTGGTGCAGTCATCAGAAAGCTTGATTAAAGTGTTGGCGCAGTGGCGGCGGGAACTCCCCTTACGCCATCAGCTCCGCGTTGCCTTTCCTTCACAGCGTACCCTGCAACGGCCCGTCCCCGCCCCTGATAACCGTCTGCGGGAGCCGGAGCGCGAGGCTTATCTCGCCGCCGCAGCTGCCAGGCAACTTCAGATGTCCCCAGCACAGCTTAGCTGGGATTACGAGATACAGCCTCAGGATGCCGATAAGCGTCTGGTCACCGCAGCCCGGCGCAGCGATGTGGATGCGCTTCTTCATTGCTTCACAAAACAAAGGCTTTTTCCTGCGACGCTGACGCCCGCTGCCAGCGTCCTGTCCGCGCTGAGCAAATGTTGTCAGCCGGACACTCCCCGGCTGCTGGTGCACAGGGAAGTCGACCACTGGCTGTGGGCCACAACAGACGAGCCTGCGGAGTGGGGGTGGGTGGATAGCCGCCAGGCCGCAACCTTCGCCGATCTCTGTCTGCATCTGCACGCTGCACCGCATGAAATCGCCCTCAGTAGTTCGCTACCGGAGCCGTTGCCACCGGGAGTACAGCTTCTCGATGCCTGGCGGGCGCTGGCGCGTTTGCAACCTCCGCTGCCGCGGCACGGCGGTTGCTTCACCGTTGCTATTGCTCTGGCAATCGGGCGGATTTGTCGATGAGAGGCGTTATCAATCTTCTGCCGTGGCGGCAGCATCAGCGCCTTATTCGGCTGCGCTTCTGGAGCCTGCTGGCAGCAGGCTGTTTGCTGGCGCTTTTGCTTACGGAGCTTGCCCGGGCCGTATCGCTTAGCGGGCAGGCGGCGCAGCAACGCCTGTACGAGGGCTCCCTGGCGGACCTACAGGGCGCGTTGCAGCATAAACAGCAGACGCTGCTGGAGCTTGAACGCCAGCAGCAGGCAGAGCAGCAGCTTAAAGTCCGGCGACAGAGGGTAAAGGCGTGGGAGTCACGCTTTATCCAGCTGGCCGCCGGGTTACCGGTCGGCGTGTGGCTGAAGGCCCTTTCTCTTACCGGCGATAAAGTGAACGTGCAGGGTTACGCGGCAGCGGCTGAGGACATTCATCTGGCCGGCAGGCATTTTCAAACACTGGACGGTGTCGATACCGTCCAGTGGGGTGAGGTGAATCAGGAAGGCGAAGGTCGTATCGGTTTTGCAATGAGCATGGGTCTGGCGCAGGGAGGTAAGGATGGTCGAACGCTGGATTAGCGGCCCGGCCTGGGCGAAGGCGTTAAGTTTGCTTGCCGCTTGCGGTCTTCTGACGACAATTTTTGAGTTTGCTGTCCTTCAGCCACGTCAGGCCAGGCTTCATGAAGCGCTTGTGGCGCAGCAACAGGCCCGACTTAAAGTCGCTCAGCTTCGGCATAAGGTCGTCGGACTGGCTGTTTCAACACGAGCGCGCACACGCTCCAGCGCAGAAGCCTCTCCTCGCCCGTTCTCTCTGGTAGAGCTGCTGTCAGCAAGCGGCGGTGAGCTGCACAAATGGTTACCGGCGGATAAACCGGCCACGCTGGAATTGCGCATGGCCTGGGAAAAGCTGCCCGGGCTGTTTGCCGTACTGTCCGGTTACGATGCCGTTCATCTGCAGGCTTTTTCTATCGAACCTGTAGGCACTCGCTTACGCCTGACTCTGAGGCTGGAGCTCGCCAATGCCCCGTAATCTGCTTCTGTTATTACTGATGGCGGCGCAGGCATCAGGCGCTATGCCTCGCAATCCCTTCCAGCCACTGGTTACGCCCTGCGATGCCCTGACCGGCAGCCTGGATAAGTGGCAGCTTAAGGGGGTGGTCAGCTCAGCGGCTGACGCAATTGCAATTATGCAGGATCCCAGCGGGCGCTGGCGGCGAATCACCACTGGGATGGATACCGAGCCCGGTACGCCGGTCACCAGCATCTCTCAACAGCAATTAACGGCCGCTCTGCCCGCAAAGTGTGGGCCGTCTGTTTATCAATGGAAAATCAAAGGAGTAAATCATGACATGGATGCGAATGTTCGTGCTGCTGGCGGCATGGCCGCCGGTAAGCCTTGGCGATAAAGGTGTCTCGCTGGTGCTCGATAACGCGCCGGTGGCTCAGGTCCTTCAGGCGCTGGCAGTGAATCAAAATATCAACTTGCTGATTGCGCCGGGCGTGGAGGGGGCGGTTTCCCTGCATCTGGTAAATATCCCGTTGAAGCAGGCGTTTGCGCTGGTGCTAAAATCCGCCGGGCTGGCCCAGCAACGGGAAGGGAGCGTGGTGCAGATCTGGCCGAAGGAGCGCCAGCGGCAGATGCAGGTGCTTGAAGAGGAACGGCAGAAACAACGGGCGCTTAAGCTGCCTCTGGCCCATCGAGTTTTTTCGCCGGTCCACGCTGAAGCTGGCGCGCTTGCGGAATCCCTGAAAGGAATGGGAGATAAACTGCTCAGCCCACGCGGCAGCGTGTCGGTAGACGGCAGAACTAATCGTCTGATTATCCAGGATACGGCTGCGGTGTTAAAAAACGTCGCCGGGTGGGTGAATGAGATGGATCTGCCGATGGGCCAGGTAGAGATCGCCGCGCATATCGTGACGATCAATCAAAACAAGCTGCGCGAGCTGGGCGTGAAGTGGAGCCTTGCGGACGGGGAGAAGAGTAAGATATTGCCTCACCCGGATTCCTTAAGTGCCGATGTCGCCGTGGCTGCTGCAACGGCGCACGCCGGTTTTAATATTGCGCGCATCGACGGTCGCCTGTTGGAAATGGAGCTCTCTGCCCTGGAGCAACAGCAGCAGCTGGAGATTATCGCCAGCCCTCGGCTGATGGCGGCGCACCAGCAGCCGGCGAGCATTAAGCAGGGAACGGAAATTCCCTACCAGGTTTCCAGCGGTGAAAGCGGAGCGACGTCAATTGAATTCAAAGAAGCCGTGCTAGGTATGGAAGTTACGCCTACTATTCAACCGCAGGGCAATATTCGTCTGAAATTGCGAATTAGCCAGAACATGCCCGGCAGAAGTATTCAACAGGCAGAGGGCGAAGTGCTGGCTATAGATAAGCAGGAAATTGAAACGGTTGTCTCGGTGAAAGAGGGAGAGACGCTGGCGCTGGGCGGTATCTTTCAGCAGCATAATAAAGAGAGCAGGGACAGCGTCCCCTTACTGGGAAGTATACCGCTGCTGGGCGGTCTTTTCCGGCATGACGCGAAAGATCGTCAACGCCGGGAGCTGGTGGTTTTTATCACCCCAAGACTTATTCCCCATCCGTAGTCATTTTCTGCGCAATCCAGGGGTTTTTCTGCCAATCCCTGCTCAGGTGTTTGACGCCAGAGAGGAATTAGCTTACAAGGTGTACCGTTTCGAGAGGCAGGGTAATGAAATCCTGTGACCGATAAACCTGATTTATGCTTTTATCGCTCCCTGAAGACGTTGAGTGATTTAATCGGTTGCCAAACTACCTTGAGTGTTGAGATAATTTTTAGTCTGACTCTCGCACTATCGCTTATGAGGTTTCAGTTCATGTCCCGCCGCAGCAGTATGTTACCCGGTGGGTTTATCATCAACGAATTGTCTTAGTAGTACCGAAAAAATGGCAGAGAAACGCAATATCTTTCTGGTTGGGCCTATGGGTGCCGGCAAAAGCACTATTGGGCGTCAGTTAGCTCAGCAACTCAATATGGAATTTTTCGATTCTGATCAAGAGATTGAGAAACGTACCGGAGCTGATGTGGGCTGGGTATTCGACGTTGAAGGCGAAGATGGCTTCCGCGATCGCGAAGAGAAAATCATTAACGAACTCACTGAAAAACAGGGCATTGTGCTGGCGACTGGTGGCGGCTCTGTGAAGTCTCGCGAAACCCGTAACCGCCTCTCAGCCCGTGGCGTTGTGGTGTATCTTGAAACCACAATCGAGAAACAGCTTGCTCGTACACAGCGTGATAAAAAGCGTCCGTTGCTGCAGGTTGAAACACCGCCGCGTGAAGTTCTTGAAGCCCTGGCGCAAGAACGCAATCCTCTGTATGAAGAGATTGCTGATGTGACGATTCGCACTGACGACCAAAGTGCCAAAGTGGTTGCTAACCAGATTATTCATATGTTGGAAAGCAATTGATTCTGGCTTAATCGAAAAACGCCTGCGGGCAAAGCTTCAAAAGGTGGACTTCGCGTTATGGAGAGGTTAGCAGTTACTCTCGGGGAACGTAGTTACCCTATCACCATTGCGGCCGGGTTATTTAATGACTCGGCGTCTTTTTGGCCGCTACAGGCGGGCGATCAGACGATGCTGGTGACCAACGAAACCCTTGCGCCACTTTACCTGGATAAGGTTCGTGGTGTGCTTGAGCAGGCGGGCGTTAAAGTCGATTCCGTCATCCTTCCGGATGGCGAACAATTCAAAAGTCTGGCTGTACTCGATACCGTCTTTACGGCACTGCTGGAAAAACCTCACGGTCGTGACACAACGCTAATCGCCCTCGGTGGCGGCGTCGTGGGAGATTTGACCGGTTTTGCCGCAGCGAGTTATCAGCGGGGCGTTCGCTTTATCCAGGTTCCGACCACGCTGCTTTCGCAGGTGGACTCCTCCGTTGGCGGCAAAACGGCCGTTAACCATCCCCTTGGTAAAAATATGATTGGCGCGTTCTACCAGCCGGCTTCGGTGGTGGTGGATCTTGACTGTCTTAATACCTTACCGAAACGGGAACTGGCGTCGGGCCTGGCTGAAGTGATCAAGTATGGGATAATCCTCGATACGGCTTTCTTTCGCTGGCTTGAGGAGAATCTCGATGCGCTGTTAGCCCTTGACGGTAAAGCGATGGCTTACTGTATTCGTCGTTGTTGTGAGCTAAAAGCAGAAGTTGTTGCAGCGGACGAGCGCGAAAGCGGCTTACGTGCTTTACTCAATCTGGGCCATACGTTTGGTCATGCGATTGAAGCTGAAATGGGCTATGGAAAATGGCTACACGGTGAAGCGGTTGCGGCTGGCATGGTTATGGCCGCCCGCACAGCGTTTCGTCTGGGGCAATTTAGTGAAGCCGATGTTCAGCGGGTTATTATGCTTTTACAGCGTGCCGGGCTGCCCGTTACCGGGCCGCAGGAAATGTCAGCAGACGCATATATGCCCCACATGATGCGTGATAAGAAAGTACTGGCAGGTGAGCTGCGTCTTGTACTGCCGCTTGCTATAGGGAAGAGTGAAGTACGTGGCGGAGTGCCACACAATGTCGTTTTGTCCGCCATTGCTGATTGTCAGCAGGCGTAACTATTAGAAATAATTGGTCGTTGCAATCTGGCGACTTTTAACTTCAAGCTTATTGCATAAGCTAACGCTGGCATGAGCCTTTGAGTGGGGTGTTAAATGGATGAATTTAAACCGGAAGACGAGCTAAAACCCGATCCCAGCGATCGCCGTCGGGACCGTACGCGCAAATCTGAAGAGTTCGATAACGAACCTCAGCTAAATGTCGATGATGTCGACCTGGATGCCGATGAGCCTCGCCCATCGCGCTCCCGCCGACCGCGTAACGAAGAAGAAGCATACGAAGAAGAAGATGAGCTGAGAGACGAGCTCAAAGTTGAAGCCGCCGAACGCCGCCCTGCGCGTGGCCGCAAAAAAGCACCTAAGCAGAAAGTCCCTGTGTCACGTCAGCACCTGATGATGGGCATCGGTATTCTGGTTCTGCTGCTACTGATTATTGGTATTGGCTCCGCGCTGAAGTCGCCGTCCTCCGATACTGAGACCGCCAATACTAACGCTGGCGCTGAGAAAAATATCGACCTGAACACCGGCGCTCAGCCTAATAACGCCGCCCAGATGACCCATGGCCAGCCTCAGCAGGGCAACGCGGGAAATCCGCAGGAAGTTAATCTGCCGCCTATCTCGTCAACCCCGACTGAAGCGCAAACGCAGCCAGCGCCGCAAGGCCAGCAGCGGGTAGAGGTTCCGGGCGATCTGAACAATGCGCTGACTCAGCAGCAGGGCCAGATCGACAATGCGGCCAGCGGCTCTACGCTGCCGACCCAGCCTGCAACGGTTGCTCGCATGGCGGGAAGTAATTCCACGACCGAACCAGCCCATGCAACGAACAGCCAGCCTGCACACCATACTGCTTCACGCCCTGAACGTAAGAAAACCGTGATTGAGCCGCGTAAGACTCAGCCCGTAGCGACTAAACCACAGACAACGGCGAAAACCACTACGAGTGAGCCAAAAGCTGCGCCAAAACCGGTTGCTACAACTAAGAGCAGCGCACCTGTCAGCGCACCAGCTGCAGCGAAAGAACCTGTGAAAGCTCCGGCTACGACATCCACGTCTACACCGAAAGCGGTCGGCCCTACGGCAACGACTTCTGCTGCCGGTACAGCGACGGCGGGAACCAGTAGCACTCCGGCACCGGCTGCCAGCGGCGCTGCGGTTAGTGGTGATGCGGGTGCGATTAAAGGCGCACCGGGCAGCCATTACACCTTGCAGCTCAGCTCTTCTTCTAACTCGAACAACCTGAACGCGTGGGCGAAGAAAGAGAATCTGCAGCACTATATGGTTTACCAGACCGTGCGTAACGGGCAGCCGTGGTATGTACTGGTCAGCGGGATTTATGCCAGCAAGGAAGAAGCGAAACGTGCAGTTGCAACACTGCCAGCTGACGTGCAGGCAAAAAACCCGTGGGCAAAACCAATACATCAGGTGCAGTCCGATCTGAAGTAATGAAGAAGCGCAGTCGCTGTCGGAACTTTTCCACAGCTGGAGAAGGTGTAAATAGTTAGGCAGCATGAAAAAAAATCGCGCTTTTCTGAAATGGGCAGGGGGGAAATACCCCCTGCTCGATGACATTAAGAAGTACCTGCCAGAAGGTGATTGTCTGATTGAGCCGTTCGTAGGAGCAGGCTCAGTCTTTCTGAACACTGACTACTCCCGCTATATCCTTGCGGATATCAACAGCGATCTGATTAACCTCTACAACATTGTCAAAGCGCGAACTGACGAGTATGTTCAGGAAGCACGCAGCCTGTTTACGCCCGAGTGCAACGACAGCGAAGTGTTTTATCGCTTCCGCATGGAGTTTAACCAGTGTACGGATCCGTTCCGTCGCGCGGTGCTGTTTTTATACCTGAACCGTCATTGTTACAACGGCTTGTGCCGTTATAACCTGCGTGGGGAATTCAACGTGCCGTTTGGTCGTTACAGCAAGCCCTACTTCCCGGAAGAAGAGCTGCATAACTTTGCCGAACGCGCGCAAAATGCCACCTTTATCTGCCAGTCGTATGATGTCAGCATGACGGGCGTCGCGCCGGGATCGGTGGTCTACTGCGATCCGCCGTATGCGCCGTTATCGGCCACGGCGAATTTCACGGCCTACCATACGGACAGCTTCAGCATGACGCAGCAGCAGCATCTGGCTGAACTGGCGGAACGTCTGCAACGAAACAATGTGCCTGTGCTGATATCGAACCATGCGACGGAGCTGACCCGCGTCTGGTATCAACAGGCGACGCAGCTGCTGACGCTACAGGTCAGACGCAGCATCAGCAGCAATGGTGGAACGCGTAACAAGGTGGACGAACTGCTGGCGCTCTATGGGGTAGCCTGAGCCGTTTCGTTCGCCTCAAAATGAAATGCTACTGGAGAAGCGGATGAAACAGTATTTGATTGCCCCCTCAATCCTGTCTGCCGATTTTGCCCGTCTGGGTGAAGACACGGCCAGCGTGCTGGCTGCAGGTAGTGACGTCGTCCATTTCGATGTTATGGATAACCATTACGTTCCCAATCTGACCATAGGCCCGATGGTGCTCAAATCCCTGCGTGATTACGGTATTACCGCACCCATTGATGTTCATCTGATGGTCAAACCCGTCGACCGCATCATTCCCGATTTTGCCAGTGCGGGCGCGAGTATTATTACCTTCCACCCGGAAGCCTCCGAGCATGTTGACCGTTCGCTTCAGCTGATTAAAGAGCACGGCTGTAAGGCAGGCCTGGTGTTTAACCCGGCAACGTCCCTGAATTGGCTGGATCACGTAATGGATAAGCTGGACGTTATCCTGCTGATGTCGGTCAACCCGGGCTTCGGCGGGCAATCTTTTATACCGCATACGCTGGAAAAATTGCGCCAGGTCCGTGAACGTATCGATGCCTCCGGCTACGATATTCGCCTTGAGGTCGATGGTGGCGTGAAAGTTGATAATATCGCCGAGATAGCCGCAGCGGGCGCCGACATGTTTGTTGCTGGCTCAGCCATCTTCAGCCAACCGAATTATAAAGAAGTCATCGATCGCATGCGCGACGAGCTGGCAAAGGTAAGTCATGGATAAGTTAGAAATAATTCGCGGTGTCGCCTTTGATTTAGACGGCACCCTTGTGGATACTGCGCTGGGCCTGGCCCAGGCGATGGATCAGGCGCTCTATGCCCTCGAACTGCCAACGGCAGGGGAAGAGAACGTCGAGAAGTGGATTGGCAACGGCGCGGACGTGCTGGTACAGCGCGCGCTGACCTGGGCGCTGAAAGGCCAGGAGCCGACGTTCGACCAGTGCCTGATGGCCCGTAAGCTCTTCGACAGCTACTATGCGCAAACCGTCGACGAAGGCAGTTTCCTGTTCCCCGGCGTTGCTGATACGCTGGCAATGCTTGCTGAAAAAAGTGTGCCGATGGGGCTGGTCACCAATAAGCCTACGCTGTTCGTGCTGCCGCTGCTTGAAAGCCTCGGCATCGCGAAACACTTCACCGTCATCATCGGCGGCGACGACGTGCAGAACAAAAAGCCGCACCCGGAACCGCTGTTTAAGGTGATGGAAAAGCTGAACATCAGCGCGGCTGAAATGCTGTTTGTCGGGGATTCCCGCAATGATATCCTCGCCGCGCAGGCCGCAGGCTGCCCGAGCGTTGGGATGACCTACGGCTACAACTATGGCGAGTCCATAGCGCTGAGCAAACCAGATTACATACTGGATAAGTTCAGTGACCTATTGCCCGCGTTCGGGCTCTCTTGCAAAGATAATCAGGAAGCAGATCATGAGTAAACCCATCGTATTTAGCGGCGCGCAGCCCTCTGGCGAATTAACCATCGGCAACTACATGGGTGCGCTGCGTCAGTGGGTTCAGATGCAGGACGATTACCACTGCGTTTACTGTATCGTTGACCAGCATGCGATCACCGTGCGTCAGGATGCCACTAAGCTGCGCAAGGCAACGCTTGATACGCTGGCGCTCTACCTGGCCTGCGGCATCGACCCGGAAAAAAGTACCATCTTCGTGCAGTCCCACGTGCCGGAGCATGCGCAGCTGAGCTGGGTGCTGAACTGCTACACCTACTTTGGCGAGCTGAGCCGCATGACCCAGTTTAAAGACAAGTCATCGCGCTACGCTGAAAACATCAACGCCGGCCTGTTCGACTACCCGGTGCTCATGGCCGCCGATATCCTGCTTTATCAGACCAACCTGGTGCCGGTGGGGGAAGATCAGAAGCAGCACCTGGAGCTGAGCCGCGATATCGCCGCCCGCTTCAACGCCCTGTACGGCGAAGTGTTCAAAGTGCCGGAGCCATTTATTCCTAAATCCGGTGCACGCGTCATGTCTCTGCTTGAGCCGACCCGTAAGATGTCCAAGTCGGACGAAAACCGCAACAACGTGATCGGCCTGCTGGAAGATCCGAAGTCCGTGGTGAAAAAGCTCAAGCGCGCGGTCACTGACTCGGAAGAGCCGCCTGTAGTACGTTATGACGTAGCGAACAAAGCCGGGGTGTCCAACCTGCTGGATATCATGTCCGGCGTGACGGGCACATCCATTCAGGAGCTGGAACAGCATTTTGAAGGCAAAATGTATGGTCACCTGAAGGGCGAAGTGGCAGAAGCTGTTTCCGGCATGCTTATCGAACTGCAGGAGCGCTATAACCGCTTCCGCAACGACGAGGCCTTCCTGCAGCAGGTGATGAAAGACGGTGCTGCCAAAGCCCGCAGCCACGCCAGCGCGACGCTGAAAAAGGTCTACGAAGTCATCGGCTTCGTGCCTCAGCCGTAAGCGATATTTATCTGGCTTACAAACCCGCCCTGTTCGGCGGGTTTTTTTATTTTGATGGCAGGTTGTAGGCATGGATCAAAAAGAGAGAGAAAGCTTCCCTTTTGGATCAGTGATTAGAGAACCAGTTCAGCTTGTCGCGCAAAGCAACCACGCGGCCAACAATGATCAGCGCCGGGCTTTCCACCTGGGTTGCCAGCTCGCCAAGCTGGTTCAGCTCACCGTTCACTACACGCTGCTTCACGGACGTGCCGTTTTCGACCAGCGCCACGGACATATCTGCCGGCATGCCGTGCTTGATGAGGTTTTCCTGAATCGCGGCAGCCTGGTTCAGGCCCATGTAAAACACCAGCGTCTGCTTTTCAGCCGCCAGGTTGTGCCAGTCCAGCTCGCCACCTGTTTTCAGGTGCCCGGTAACCAGGCGCACACTTTGTGCGTAATCACGATGGGTAAGCGGGATACCGGAATAGGCAGAGCAGCCGGAAGCGGCGGTAATGCCCGGAACTACAGAGAACGGAATGCCGCCGTTGCACAGCGTTTCCAGCTCTTCGCCACCGCGCCCAAAGATAAACGGATCGCCGCCTTTCAGACGCACTACGCGTTTCCCCTTCTGGGCTTCTTGCAGCAGGATTTGGTTGATCTCTTCCTGCGGCACGCAGTGGAAGCCAGCGCGTTTACCGACGAACACCCGGTCCGCATCGCGGCGTACCAGGTTCATGATGTCATCCGATACCAGGCGGTCATAAACCACCACGTCCGCCTGCTGGATCTGTTGCAGGCCTTTGAGCGTCAGCAGACCCGCATCGCCCGGCCCCGCGCCGACCAGCACCACTTCACCGCGGTGATCCAGCGACTGGTTAAACAGCGATTCGGTTTCCTGGTCGATGGCCTTCTGGTCTTCGTTAGCCAGATACTGTGCCAGACGGTCATTGGTGAAGAACTTTTCCCAGAAGCGACGGCGTTCGCCCATCGTGGCAAATTTCGCTTTGACGCGGCCACGCAGCGTACCCGCATAGCCCGCAATTTTGCCCAGGTGCAGCGGAAGAATAGCCTCCAGCTTTTCACGCAGCAGGCGCGCCAGCACGGGAGAGGTACCACCGGAAGAGACGGCAACCATCAGCGGCGAGCGGTCGATAATCGACGGCATGATAAAGCTGGCCTGCTTCGGGGCGTCTACCACGTTGCAGAAAATACGGCGGGACTCAGCGGCATCGCTGACCTGCTGGTTCACCGCATCGTCGTCGGTGGCGGCGATGGCCAGCCAGCTGACATCGAGCAGTGAAGGGGAGAAAGGACCCTGTTCAAGGGTAAGCATGCCCTGTTGCGCCCACGCCTGAAACTGCGGGGTAAACTCCAGGGCATTAACGGTGACGAGCGCACCTGCCTCCAGCAATAAACGTGCTTTACGTTCTGCGACGTCGCCACCGCCAACTAACAGGCAGGCGCGACCTCGTAACTGACAAAATATCGGCAGGTGATCCACGTACGGTCCTCAATTATTGGCGTGCAGTCTCAGCAGTTGCGATGCGCTCAGGCTGCGGGCGTTCGGCTTTTGGCGTAGCATACCAATAACCCAGACCCATGAATACTACACCTGAAAGGGTATTACCGAGGGTCACCCACAGCAGGTTATGACCGATACCGGCAAGCGTATAGGCCTCGCTGTGATGACCGAACCAGGAGAGCGCAAACAGCGTCATGTTGGCGATGGAGTGCTCATAGCCGGAGGCGATAAACGCCAGCAGGCACCACCAGATAGCGATGAACTTCGCCGCACCTTCGGTACGGATTGCCATCCAGATCGCCAGACAAACCAGCCAGTTACACAGCGCCCCTTTAAAGAACAGCACCGTGGCCGGAGCTGTGGTTTTTGCCAGCGCAACCGCGTGTACGATGCTGGTATCTACCGGCAGCAGGCTGCCGCCGCCCCAGCTGTAAAGCAGGGCAACGAAAACGGAACCTACCAGGTTACCCAGCCAGGTCTGCGGCAGAATGGCCCACATCTGAACGTGGGAAAGGGTGCCCGCTTTGACGCCAAAGGTCAGGAACATGGTGTGGCCGGTGAACAGTTCGGATCCAGCGATAATCACCAGCGTCAGGGCGATACCAAAGGTGGCGCCCATCACTAAAGGACGAATAGACGGATCGAGCAGGTTGCCCAGCGTGAAGATTAAAATGATGCCAAGGCCAACGTAGGCCCCTGCCATCGCAGAGCTAACCCAAAAGCCGAGCGGATTACTTTTCGACAGGCGGGCAATGCGCGCGGCGTTAGCAGCACATTTGTTAATGGTATCGGTGAACATTTTGCTATCCCTAAAGGTAAAAAATAAAGGAACTCTCGTGTAGTTCGATGATTTAATTGGTTTGTCCCCTCTCCCTTCAGGAAGAGGGGGAAGCTGAAACCCTCTCCGGGGCTTAGGCTTTTATCTGTACCATGCCGTCCTGCACGCGTGCTTCGAAGTGCGCGATAGAGTGACTTTCATCCTCCATGCACAGGCCGTCACGCAGGCGGAAGCGCTGTTTTTTCAGCGGGCTGGCGACCCACAGTTCATTCTGGTGCTCGGCAATTAACCCGCGAGACAGGACGCTCGACTCAAAGAAAGGGTCGATATTGCTGATGGCGTACACCTGCTCGTCGTTACGCGGGCGGAAGATTGCAACCTGCTGGTCACCCAGCAGCGCGCAGACGCCGGTTGCTGGCAGGATGTCGTTTAACTGACAAACGGTAGTCCACTGGCTCATACGATCTCCTCCGCTTCTACCATGGTGACTGGAATACGCTCATACGGCGTGGCCGGACGGTGCTGCTCGCGCTCTGGCACGACCTGTACGTTCGGGTCGCGCTGCGGGCTGTTGATAAAGTGTCTGAAGCGAACCTGGGTTTCCGGCGTGTTCACCGTTTCAGTCCACTCGCAGATCACTTTCTCACGCAGGCGCGCAAGCTCCGACTCAAGCTGTTCGTTGAGGCCCAGCTTGTCGTCGATGATCACGCTCTTCAGGTAATCGATGCCGCCTTCCAGGTTGTCCAGCCAGGAGGCCGTACGCGTCAGTTTGTCGGCGGTGCGGATATAGAACATCATGAAGCGGTCGAGGTATTTGATCACGGTGTCGCTATCAAGGTCCGCCGCCAGCAGGTCCGCATGGCGCGGCTTCATGCCGCCGTTACCACAGACATACAGGTTCCAGCCTTTCTCGGTGGCGATAATTCCCACGTCTTTACCCTGTGCTTCCGCACATTCACGGGTACAGCCGGACACGCCGAACTTCATTTTGTGCGGGGTACGGATGCCTTTGTAGCGGTGTTCCAGCTCAACGCCGAAGCCCACGCTATCGCCCACGCCGTAGCGGCACCAGGTGCTGCCCACGCAGGTTTTCGCCATACGCAGCGCTTTGGCGTACGCGTGGCCGGTTTCGAAACCAGCTTCAATCAGCTGACGCCAGATGTCCGGCAGATCGTCTTTCTGCGCGCCGAACAGGCCGATACGCTGGGAGCCGGTGATCTTAGTGTAGAGGTTATATTCGCGGGCGATGCGGCCCACTTCCATTAGCCCTTCCGGGGTAATTTCACCGCCGGCAGAACGTGGGATCACCGAGTAGGTACCGTCCTTCTGGATGTTGCCGAGGAAGTTGTCGTTGGTGTCCTGCAACGGCGTGTGCTGCGGTTCCAGCACGTAGTCGTTCCAGCAGGAGGCCAGCAGGGAACCCACGGTTGGCTTACAGACTTCACAGCCGTAGCCTTTACCGTATTTGTTAAGCAGCTCGTCGAAGGATTTGATCTGCTCGACGCGGATCAGGTGGAACAGCTCCTGACGGGAGAACGCGAAATGCTCACAGAGGTTGTTGTTAACTTCGATACCCTGTTTAGACAGCTCGGCGTTCAGCACCTGGGTGACAAGCGGGATACAGCCGCCGCAGCCTGTACCGGCTTTGGTTTCTGCCTTCAGGGCCGCTACGGTATGGCAGCCGCTGTTAATGGCTTTTACCAGATCGCCCTTGGTGACGTCGAAGCAGGAGCAGATCTGCGCGCTGTCCGGCAGTTTATCCACGCCGATGGATGGTTTGCCGCTGCCCGCGTGAGCCGGGAGGATCAGCGAGTCCGGGTTTTCCGGCAGTTCAATGGCGTTCAGCACCAGCTGGAGCAGGTTGCCGAAGTTAGTGGTGTCACCGACCAGCACCGCGCCCAGCAGGGTTTTGTTGTCTTCGCTGACGACCAGGCGCTTATAAACTTCTTTGCTTTCGTCCAGATAAACATAGCTGCGGCAGTTCGGCGTACGGCCATGGGCGTCGCCGATACCACCAACGTCCACGCCCAGCAGCTTGAGCTTGGCGCTCATGTCTGCGCCTTCAAAGGCGTTCGCGCTGCCCAGCAGATGGTCAGCGGTGACCTGGGCCATTTTGTAGCCAGGCGCTACCAGTCCGAAGACGCGGTTGTTCCAGCTGGCGCACTCGCCGATAGCGTAGATATCCGGGTCTGAAGTCTGGCAGCTGTCGTTGATGGTAATGCCGCCGCGCGGGGCCGTTTCCAGGCCGCACTGGGTGGCCAGTTTGTCGCGTGGGCGGATACCGGTTGAGAAGACAATGAAGTCGATTTCCAGATCGCTGCCGTCGGCAAAGCGCATGGTTTTACGCGCTTCTTTCCCTTCCTGTACGATCTCCTGGGTGTTTTTGCCGGTGTGAACCCGCACGCCCATGCTTTCAATTTTGTTGCGCAGCTGCTCGCCGCCCATCTGGTCGAGCTGCTCGGCCATCAGCATTGGGGCAAATTCAATAACGTGAGTTTCCACGCCGAGGTTTTTCAGCGCGCCTGCAGCTTCAAGACCCAGCAGGCCACCACCGACTACCGCGCCGCGCTTGCTGCGGTGGGCGCAGGCTTCAATGGCGTTCAGATCTTCGATGGTGCGGTAGACGAAGCAGTCCTGCGTTTCAGAACCTTTGATTGGCGGGATCCACGGGTATGAGCCCGTGGCCATTACCAGCTTGTCGTAATAAACAGTTCGGCCTGTATTGGAGTGAATCACTTTTTCCTGGCGGTTAATGGTGATGGCACGTTCGCCAATCAGCACGTTAACGCCGTGCTTCTCGTAGAAGCCTTCGCGAACCAGAGATAACTCTTCGGCGGTATGGTGGGAAAAATAGGATGAAAGGTGCACGCGGTCATAGGCTTTGCGCGGCTCTTCACAAAAGACGGTAATCTCAAACTGGCCTGGCTGAGCTTTATCAAGTAAGTCCTCGATAAAGCGATGGCCAACCATGCCATTACCGATAATTGCGATTTTGACTTTGCTCATAATTGCCTCAATTTCTTTTCTATTAACACCTACCTTAACGATTCAGCTGTGGTAATTATTGATGCAAATCAAATACGCCTTTATATACCCATTAATGGGTATATAGTTGATTTAAGAGGAATTTTCTAAGTTATGGAATTGGCTGGTTTTTCGCCACTGGCCATTTAAACGGCCCGCTGGGGAAAGTTTATGCTAAAAAGGAGCAAAGGCCCTTTCGCCTCGGAGGCACAATGCGTAATCCCCCCCTGAAACTCATCCAGAATGTCCGCCTTGCCGATCGGCCCGGCCTGTGGCAGCTCACTATAGGAGAGGGGCGCTTTAAAACCATCGAGCCAATGGGGGAGCTGGGAACCCAGGCCGAGACGCTGGAGCGCCTGAACGGGCGCGGTGGCCTTGCCGTGGGGCCGTTTATCGAGCCTCATATCCATCTGGACACTACCCAGACCGCCGGGCAGCCGAGCTGGAACCAGTCCGGTACGCTGTTCGAAGGCATTGAGCGCTGGGCCGAGCGCAAGGCGTTGCTGAGCCACGATGATGTGAAGTCGCGGGCGTGGCAGACGCTGAAATGGCAGATAGCCAACGGCGTTCAGTATGTGCGTACCCATGTTGATGTGTCCGATCCCACGCTGACGGCGCTTAAAGCAATGCTGGAGGTGAAGCAGGAAGTGGCCCCGTGGGTCGAACTGCAAATTGTCGCTTTCCCGCAGGAGGGTATTCTCTCTTATCCCAACGGTGAGGCGCTGCTGGAAGAAGCACTTCAGCTTGGCGCCGATGTGGTCGGAGCAATTCCCCATTTTGAATTCACCCGCGAGTACGGCGTCGAGTCGCTGCATAGGGCGTTCGCGCTGGCTAAAAAATACGACCGCCCGCTGGACATCCACTGCGACGAAATAGACGACGAGCAGTCTCGGTTTCTGGAAACGGTCGCCATGCTGGCCCACAGGGAAGGCATGGGCGAACGGGTGACCGCAAGCCATACCACTGCCATGCACTCCTATAACGGCGCTTACACCTCGCGGCTCTTCCGGCTGCTAAAAATGTCTGGCATCAACTTTGTGGCTAATCCGCTGGTTAATATCCACCTGCAGGGCCGCTTTGACGATTACCCGAAGCGCCGTGGCGTAACGCGTGTAAAGGAGCTGCTGGAGGCGGGAATTAACGTCTGCTTTGGTCATGACGATGTAGTTGACCCGTGGTATCCGCTCGGCACCGCGAACATGCTGCAGGTGTTGCATATGGGGCTGCACGTCTGTCAGATGATGGGCTATCAGCAAATAGATGAGAGCCTGAAGCTGATTACGGATAACAGCGCGCGGACGTTCGGCGTGGCCGAGTATGGCATTGAAGTCGGGAAGCCAGCCTGATTATTCTGCCCGCTGAAAATGGGTTTGATGCGGTGCGGCGGCAGGTTCCGGTACGCTGGTCGGTAAGGGAAGGGAGAGTAATTGCGACAACGCAGCTGGCCCAGACCTGGGTGATGCTGGACGACAGCGAAGAGATCTTCTTTGGTGGATGACGCTGGCGCTTATCCACCCTACAACATTCGTCCTGTAGGTGGGGTAAGCGAAGCGTCATCCGGTGCTATTAATGCTCCGCAGCCGCCGTATTGTGCTGGCGGTGTTTGGTTACAAGACCCAGCGCCAGGCACATAATGAAGACTACCGCGTAGAGGCCGTTTGCGGTCTGGAGCGCCGCGTGCGGGCCGCTGCTCGCCACAATCGGGCCGGTGACCACGAAGGTCAGCATGGTGCCGATGGTGCCGCAGGTCAGCACGAAGTTAACCAGTTTTGGCGAAGCCACTTTGGTTTGCAGCGAGCCGAGTGTAATGATAGTGGTGTAAATCGCGCTGGAGAAGAAGCCCAGAGCGAGGATAAACCAGGCCAGATGCGCCGGTTCGCCGGTATTGAAGAAATACATCAGCACGGTGGCGGCACCCGCCAGCACCATCAGTATGCGTTGCAGATCGAAGAAGCGCAGGATGAAGCTAAAAATCCACATGCCGACCATATAGGACATCCAGAAATCGCTGACCAGCGTGCCCGCATCGTTAATGCTCATGCCCAGGCTTTTGGCGTATTCCGGCACCCATGAGATAAAGCCCAGCTGGCCGAGGATGTAGCACAGTGCGGCAACGGACAGGAACAGCACGCCGATACCCCATTTCTCTTTCGCCACGGGCTGCGCGTCATTCTGCTTTGCGTGTTTGCCAAGTGCCGGGAATTCGCAGCCCAGGGTCAGCAGGAAGATGGCAACATACACCAGGCCGATACAGACGTAGACCCAGTACCAGTTGATGCTGCGTGCCAGCAGAATTGCGGCCACCATTGGGAAAATCATCCCGGCCATGCTGAAGAAAGAGTCGGTAAACAGCAGGCGTGAACCGCGCTGACGGCCTTCATACATATGGGTAATCAGGAAGGTACCTATAGACATGGTGATCCCGCTGACCAGTCCCAGCACAAACATGGAGGCGGAGAAAAGCGTCAGGCTATGGCCGAAGATCAGGCCGAGCATCGCCAGCACCATCAGCAGGAAGCCAAAGCGCAGCTGGGTTTTCAGCGGCACGATTTCCATCAGCCAGGCGTTCAGGAAGATAGAGATGAGAATGCCCGCATTCAGGAAAGTGAAGGTATTGCTCATACTGGAAACCGGCAGCTGGAAATATTCTGCGATGTTTCCCATCACCATCCCGGTGACGATCACCAACGCACCGGTCAGGGCGTAGGAGAAAAAGCTGATCCAAAGCAGCTTGGTACGGTTGCTGTTAGTCATATCTGGCCTGTGAATAGAAGTGTAAAGCGCGTTGACAGCGCAGTGGGCGGATGAATTCTAGCCTTGAATGTGACCCAATTAAACATTCATTGTAATTATGTTCGGTTATTGCCATTCGTTTCATGCGTCAGGTCACATATTTACTCGTGTAAAACCGATTCATTCACGCAAGTTATTGTTTTGTTGAAAAGTAAAAAACCGTAAAGGGCTGGCGCCGCTGGCGGCACCTCTTTACAATCTAGCAACTTGCTTTATTCACTGCCTTCGTAAGGAATTCCTGATGCTCAAATCGACACTGGCGGCTGTTGCAGCTGTATTCGCCATCTCGGCTATCTCCCCTGCTGCTCTTGCGGCAAACAGCGATCCACACGTCTTATTGACGACTTCCGCCGGTAATATTGAGCTTGAATTAAATAGCCAAAAAGCCCCTGTATCGGTGAAAAACTTCGTTGATTACGTCAACAGCGGTTTCTATAACAACACCACTTTCCACCGCGTGATCCCGGGCTTTATGATTCAGGGTGGCGGCTTCACTGAAGATATGAACCAGAAGCAGCCAAATCCACCGATCAAGAACGAAGCTGACAATGGCCTGCGCAACACCCGCGGCACCGTGGCAATGGCTCGTACCGCAGATAAAGACAGCGCAACCAGCCAGTTCTTTATCAACGTGGCGGATAACGCCTTCCTTGACCATGGCCAGCGTGACTTCGGCTATGCGGTATTTGGTAAAGTTGTGAAAGGGATGGACGTGGCTGACAAAATTTCTCAGGTCCAGTCTCACGATGTGGGTCCGTACCAGAATGTTCCGTCAAAACCGGTAGTTATCCTCTCCGCTAAGATCCTGCCGTAATTCCCCCCGCGCGGGTTGTAACTACCCGCGCAACGTTTCCTCCCCGGCAACCGTGCAAAATGCCGCTTATACTTGTGGCAAAATCCGTCACGCAGTAAGGGAGGCGATATGAGCAAGAAACTCACCGACAAGCAAAAATCCCGGCTCTGGCAGCAGCAGCGCAGCAGCTCGTTTGCAGCCAGTAGCCGGCTGGATGTGCCTGAGCCTCACGCGCAGGATGAGCTTATTGCCCGGCGGGTTGAGTCTGTTGAGCTGGGTCCACTGCACCGTGGTTTGCCCTGGCTGTGCTCCATTCATCAGCAGCTCTTCCAGGATGCCTTCGACTGGGCAGGCGAACTCCGTGAAGAGGATATTTCCCGCGGCGATATCCGTTTCTGCCATTTCGAGTACATCGAAAATGAAGGCAACGACCTGATGCAGGAGCTGGAAGATGAACGATATCTGCTGGATCTCCCGAAGCAGGCCTTCATCGAACGACTGGCGCATTACTACTGCGAAATTAACGTACTGCATCCGTTTTTCGTCGGTAGCGGCCGGGCGCAGCGGGTCTTCTTTGAACAGCTGGCGATACACGCGGGCTTCATGCTGGACTGGAGCGAAACGGAACGGGAAGAGTGGCAGGTCGCTAACCAGGCGGGCGCGCTGGGGGATCTGCAGCCGCTGGTGGAGATTTTCACTAAAGTGGTGAGCGAAGCGCGGGAAAGCGAATAGAATAGCGCGGTTCTTCTTTTGCCCGGAGCCGCCATGCTGCTGTTGATCGATAACTACGACTCTTTCACCTGGAATCTCTACCAGTATTTTTGCGAGCTGGGGGCGGAGGTGAGGGTGAAGCGTAATGATGAAATTACGCTTGAGCAAATAGCGGAGATGGCTCCGGCAAAGCTCGTGATTTCACCCGGCCCCTGCACGCCGGACGTTGCGGGCATTTCCCTTGCCGCTATCGAAAAGTTTGCCGGAAACATTCCGTTGCTCGGGGTCTGCCTCGGACACCAGGCCATTGCCCAGGCCTTCGGGGCGACGATTGTCCGCGCCGAAAAGGTCATGCATGGTAAGACTTCGGTCATCACTCATACCAACAGCGGTGTGTTTAAAGGGCTGAACAACCCGCTCACCGTCACGCGTTACCACTCGCTCTTAATCGACCCCGCCACGCTTCCTGACTGCTTCGACGTAACCGCCTGGACAGATAAGCAGGAGATCATGGGGATTCGCCATCGTGAGCTGGATCTTGAAGGGGTGCAGTTTCACCCGGAAAGTATTCTCAGCGAGGAAGGGCACCAGCTGCTGGCCAATTTCCTGAATCGTTGATTTTCGTTTGCCATTGAATGATTTTTTATGCATATTTTGTGATTATATTTTCATATGGCTTTTCGCATAAAATGGATGGGGAATACATGGCAACCGATCAATCAGCAATTACCCGCGCAACCTTCGACGAAGTGATCCTGCCGATTTATACACCAGCGGAGTTTATCCCGGTGAAGGGGAAAGGCAGCCGGGTGTGGGATCAGCAGGGGAAAGAATACGTAGATTTCGCGGGCGGCATTGCGGTAACGGCTTTAGGCCACTGCCATCCCGCCCTGGTGGACGCGCTGAAAACCCAGGGCGAAACCCTGTGGCACACCAGCAACGTTTTCACGAATGAGCCTGCGCTGCGCCTGGGCCGCAGGCTGATTGACGCCACCTTTGCCGAACGTGTGCTGTTCATGAATTCCGGCACCGAAGCTAACGAAACTGCGTTCAAGCTGGCACGCTATTATGCTTCAACCCGTCATAGCCCGTACAAAACCAAAATCATCGCCTTCCATAACGCTTTCCACGGCCGCTCGCTATTCACCGTTTCGGTTGGCGGGCAGCCGAAGTATTCCGACGGTTTTGGGCCGAAGCCCGCTGATATCATTCACGTGCCGTTTAACGATCTCAACGCGGTGAAAGCCGTAATGGACGACCATACCTGTGCCATTGTGGTTGAGCCCATTCAGGGCGAGGGCGGCGTGACTGCAGCCACCCCTGAGTTTCTTAAAGGGCTACGCGAACTGTGCGATGAACATAAAGCGCTGCTGGTCTTTGATGAAGTTCAGTGCGGCATGGGGCGCACCGGCGATTTGTTTGCCTATATGCACTACGGCGTGACGCCGGATATTCTGACCAGCGCCAAGGCCCTCGGTGGCGGCTTCCCGGTAAGCGTAATGCTGACTACCCAGGAGATAGCCTCTGCATTTCACGTCGGCACCCACGGATCGACCTACGGCGGTAACCCGTTAGCCTGTGCCGTGGCTGGCGCAGCATTTGACATCATCAATACCCCGCAGGTGCTGAACGGCGTGTCGCAGAAGCGCGACCTGTTTGTGCAGCATTTACAGCAGATTGACGAACAGTTTGACCTGTTCAGCGATATTCGCGGCATGGGGCTGCTGATTGGCGCCGAGCTGCAGCCGCAGTTTAAAGGCCGCGCCCGTGACTTCCTTTACGCCGCCGCGCATGAAGGGGTAATGGTGTTGAACGCGGGGCCGGATGTGATGCGCTTTGCGCCATCGCTTATCGTAGAAGAGGCTGACATCAATGACGGCATGCAGCGTTTTGCTCAGGCCGTTGCCAACATCGTTAAGGCGCTGTAGACAGGATAAGCCCGCGCCATCCGACGCTTAGTGCCCGCTCTCCCTCTACTTGCTGGATCGCCCTAACCGGCGGTTCAGCCAGATCCCATGATGAGGCCGCTGACGCCACGCCACCGATGAAATGGTGTGCATGGTGTTGAGATGGCCAAGGACCCGATGTAAATGCTGTTCCATGGTGCTTAGCGGCCCGGTAGGCAGCGCTTCGGCATCCAGAATCGTCGCGTCTTTAGTTTCCCCCGGCCCGTCATATTCCAGCCGCTGCTGGCACCGCTGCAGCGCAATTTCGCACGACTGAAGATAGCGCTGGGCGAGATCGGGCGTCAGCATATTATGTTCCCGCGCAAGCGTGGTCATGGCGTTGATGTGCTCGACGATAAACTGGCTGTGCGTCACCCACAGCTTCATATCCGCCAGGTAATGGGAGTTAAAGCCAGGCTCCTGCATTGCCTGGTTCAGAGAGTTAAACAGCGCGTTGTGGGCCTGGTTAACCTTCATGCGCTGATAAGCCAGCGGGGTCGGCTCGGGATCGCTGCTCAGGATCAGCCGGATAGCTTCCTGGTCCATTTCCAGGGCATCGTGGGCGTTCTGGCGCAGCAGGCCGCTTTGCCATTGGGGCCAGAGCCAAACCATGCCGCCGAAGGCGATCAGGCAGCCCAGCAGCGTGTCTATCAGCCGGGGAACGATGTACTGCTCGGCGCTCAGGGTTATCAACTGCAGGGTGTATACCGCCGTGACGGTAAAGCCGATGGTCGCCCAGCCGTAGCTTTTGCGGATAAACAGGTAGCTCACCAGCGTGATGATTAACATGGCCGTCAGCGCGATGTACTGCGGGAAGTGGAAGTGCAGGGCGATACCGGCGATGCCCAGCCCCGCGATGGTTCCCGCAGAACGGTGGAGGATGCGCACCCGTGTGGCACCGTAGCCGTTTTGCGTTACGAACATTACCGTCATCAAAATCCAGTAGGGCTTGGGCAGATGCAGGGACGCGCCCAGCAGGCTGGCGACGACCAGCATCACCCCGAGCCGCCCGGCGTTGCGTAAGGCGGCGGACTTAAACGAGAGATAGCTCTTGAGCGCGGGCCACAGCGGCAGACGGCGCTGGCGATCTTCCATCAGGTCGCGAACATACAGCGGGCGCTGGGTTCGCAGCACGCGGGCAATACGGCTGAAATGGTAATGGCAGAACTGCCCGACGGGGTTATCCGGATTCTGACGGGCGATTTTCTCCAGCGCTTCAATCTGTTTGTCCATGACGAAACGGCGGGGATAGCGGTGATAAAGAATGTCGTCCGCCAGCACCCGCAGCCGGGTGGAGATGGTTCGGGCGTTCCAGCGGATCACCGCTTCGGCGTGGCTTTTCTCCATCAGCTTCTGCACTTCCTCCGGCTGGTGCAGGCTGACGGAAATGTGCTCCTGTAAATCCAGCGCGACCTGGAAGGCGCGCAGCAGGCGCTTGTAGCCGTTCTGCTGACTGGCTGCCAGCATATGGAGCTGCTGATAGCAGACGGTAATCAGGTCCACCGCTTTCTGCTGGCGGGCAAGCAGCGGCGGCAGTGCTTTTTCCGGATCGGTATGCTGGGTCAGCATGCTGTATTTCGCCTCGCAGTATTCCGCCAGCTGGCGATAGAGCAGGCTTAACGATTCCCGCAGCGGCTGCTCCCGCCACATCCAGAACCAGAACCAGTTAAAGACGCCGTACCAGATCGTGCCGGAGACATAGAGCAGCATTGGTTTCCACATCGGCATGTTTCCCGCCATGCTCAGCGTAAAGATGGCGGCGATCAGCGAAGCGGGCAGCAGACGGGCGTGAAGCGTGCTGATTTCAGCGGTCACGCCGAGCAGCATCGCCATACCAAACAGAATGACGGGCAGCGGCACGGCGGTATAGAGCAGCATGAGCTGCATGATCAGGCTGCTGATAGCAAAGAGGCTGCCGCCGATAATCAGGCGTTTAAAGAAGCGTTTATGAGGGGTATCCAGGCCAGCGATATTACAGCAGGCGGGAACTAACGATAACAGCAGGCCGGACTGCAAATCGCCCAGCACCAGGCCAACCGCCACCGGCAGACATAACACCAGCGTCTGACGCAGTGCGTAGTTAACCTCGGGGTGATAAATCAGTCGGCGCCACATTCCTCGTCATACTTCCAGTCGCAGGGGGGTTGGCTGCGCTCCCTCACCCCTGTCACTTTGTTATATAAGCTTCTGGGGATGAGCTCCCTTTCCGCCTACCTGCAACTTGCATTATTTAGAAGGCGGAAGGACTTCAGAGACAAAAAAGGCGTGATGCAAAAGCGACACGCCATTTTTGAAGCGGTAATTAACGCGTGCCGTAAACGACGATGGTTTTACCGTGGGCGGAGATCAGACTCTGATCTTCGAGCATTTTCAGGATGCGACCTACGGTTTCACGGGAGCAGCCCACGATTTGGCCGATTTCCTGGCGGGTGATTTTGATCTGCATCCCGTCCGGGTGGGTCATGGCATCCGGCTGTTTTGCCAGGCTCAGCAGCGTCTGGGCGATACGGCCCGTCACGTCCAGGAAGGCCAGGTTGCCGACTTTCTCTGAGGTGACCTGCAGGCGGCGCGCCATTTGGGAGGAGAGGCGCATCAGAATATCCGGGTTCACCTGGATAAGCTGACGGAATTTTTTATAAGAAATTTCAGCAACTTCACACGCTGTTTTTGCACGAACCCAGGCGCTACGCTCCTGGCCTTCTTCAAACAGGCCTAGTTCACCGATGAAGTCGCCCTGATTCAGGTAGGAGAGGATCATTTCCTTACCTTCTTCATCTTTGATCAGAACTGCCACCGAGCCTTTGACGATGTAGTACAGCGTCTCTGCTTTTTCGCCCTGGTGAATCAGCGTGCTCTTCGATGGATACTTATGAATATGGCAATGGGACAAGAACCATTCGAGAGTCGGGTCTGTTTGCGGTTTGCCAAGCACCATGCGCGATTATCCTCTGTTATAAACTGGCTACCAAAGACAGGATGCGAACCCCTGTCTGGCGTTGCAATCATTAGAATTCTTCCCACTCGGGGGAAATGGCCTGCAAGTCACTCTTGCCGCCTGTAATTTGTGATCTCCTCTGCACACATCCGCTACGTCAATTAATCAATGTAACAATGCCGCATCCGGATTGTTTTAGCATAGCTTTAGGCAGGTGTCTCCTATTGTCTCGTTTCAGCATGACGCAGGTCGCCTTCCGTTGCGAGATCTGCCGCATCCGCGTACTCTGGAAAGAAATTTCTTCAACTGGAGTAAGCAACATGCAGGCAAGAGTGAAATGGGTTGAGGGGTTAACCTTCCTGGGTGAATCCGCTTCCGGCCACCAGATCCTGATGGACGGGAATGCCGGTGATAAAGCTCCAAGCCCGATGGAGATGCTGCTGATGGCGGCAGGCGGCTGTAGCGCCATTGACGTGGTGTCGATTTTGCAAAAGGGCCGCCACGATGTGACCGACTGTGAGGTGAAGCTGACCTCCGAGCGCCGCGAAGAAGCACCGCGTCTGTTTACGCACATCAACCTGCACTTTATCGTGACCGGCAAAGACCTGAAGGACAACGCCGTCTCGCGCGCGGTTGACCTGTCTGCTGAAAAATACTGTTCCGTTGCGCTGATGCTGGAGAAAGCGGCAAATATCACGCACAGCTACGAAGTGATTGAAGCATAAAGCCTGTCAGGGCGGTGCCTGCCGCCCTAAACGATCTCCCTGCCTTCCGCCAGCCGTTTCACCAGCGGCGTCATAATTAGCTCCATTGCCAGCCCCATTTTGCCGCCCGGCACCACCAACGTATTGATGTGGGAAATAAATGACCCCTGCAGCATGGCCAGCAGGTAAGGGAAGTCAATATCGTCCAGGCCCCGAAAGTGAATCACGACAAAGCTTTCGTCCAGCGAGGGGATGCCGCGTGCGGCAAAGGGATTCGAGGTATCTACCGTCGGTACGCGCTGGAAGTTGATATGGGTGCGCGAGAACTGTGGCGTAATAAAGTTGATGTAGTCATCCATTGAGCGGACAACAGAATCCATCACCGCTTCACGGGAGTGGCCGCGCTCGCTGGTATCGCGCACCAGCTTCTGAATCCACTCCAGGTTAACAATCGGCACCACGCCAACCAGTAAATCCACGAAGTTTGCGACGTCATGCTGGGGGGTAACGACACCGCCATGTAACCCTTCATAAAAGAGGACGTCCGTTGGTTCCGGCAGCGGCTGCCAGGGAGTGAAGGTTCCGGGAATTTGATTCCAGGGAACGGCTTCATCGTAGGTATGGAGGTATTTTCGGGATTTTCCCTGGCCGCTGCGGCCGTATTCTGCGAATGTCTGCTCCAGCAGGCCAAAGTCGTTGGCCTCCGGGCCAAAATAGCTGATATGTCGTCCCAAATCGCGAGCCTTGCGGATGGCCATGTCCATTTCCGGGCGGGTATAGCGATGGAAGCTGTCGCCCTCAACCTCTGCGGCATGCAGGTTCAGCTGCTGGAAAATTTTACGAAAGGCAAGGCTGGTGGTCGTTGTTCCTGCACCGCTGGAACCGGTGACGGCGATGACCGGATGTTTGGCTGACATAGGGCTACAACTCCATGGGTGAATTCAGTGTAAGGTTAACCGAACGGAGCGTTTTCGTTGGGCGGGTTAGCTTTGCGTCATCAGACTCAGACTCAGGCGCAGTGGTGGATGGCGCTGGAGCTTATCCACCCTACGACGGTCAGAGTCGGGAGTAGTGTTAATCAGCCGCGGAACTGGCCGCGCGGCATAATATTCACCGTCTCATGAAGTTCAGACCAGACCAGCACCGCCTCCCGGCTTTGCAGCTGGCGCTTCACGTCTGCGACCTTTGCCGCCAGCGAGCGCTCCTGTTCACCATAATCTGTCCCTTCGCGTAACACAAAGGATTCGATGAGATTATCCAGCGTCTCGGGATCTATATCCTGCCAGGGAAGTAACATATTAGTTGTCCAGATACTGCGTTAGCCAGTCGGGAATGCGCTGTTCGAGCCACATCTCCGGCCTGCGTAATGTGCCACCAACGAAGCCAACGTGGCCGCCGTGGGTGGTGAGCTGATATTCAATATTAGCCGGTAACGTGGCTTTATCAGGAATAACGTGATGATCCATAAACGGATCGTCCTTGGCATGGATAATCAACGTTGGCTGGGCGATGTCCGGCAGCAGCGGCATAGCGCTGCACTGGCGGTAGTAATCCAGCGCATCAGCAAAGCCGTGGATTTTTGAGGTGACAAGGTCGTCAAAGTCGCGGATACGGCGTACGCCTTTGAGCTGACGAAGATCTACCGGCAGCGTTCCCGGATAGCTTCTCAATTTGCGGGCGGCGTTCTTTTTTAACAGATTTAGCAGATAGCGCTGATAGAACCGCGAGAAGCCTTGTTCCATATGGTAGCAGCACTGCTCCAGCATCAGCGGCGCAGAGACGATGACGCCAGCCTTCAGCGTGCAGTCTGTGCCCTGTTTCGCCATCAGGCAGGCGAGCATGTTGCCCCCAAGTGAAAAGCCTACCGCCGCGGTGGGAACAGCCCCGTAGCGCAGCGTGAGCCAGTTCAGAAAATAGCTGCCGTCTTCGGTTTCCCCGGAATGGTAGATTCGCCCCATGCGGTTCGGCACGCCGCTACAGCCGCGAAAGTGCATGACCACGCCCAGCCAACCGCGCTTTTGCGCGGCTTCAATGAGACCGTGGGCATAGGGGCTGTGCAGGCTTCCTTCGAGGCCATGAAACACCACCAGACGCGGCTTATGCATCGCCTCACGCGGGTCTTCGCTCCAGGCAAGATCGACGAAATCCCCGTCCGGCATATCCAGACGCTGCCAGTGGGGCTTAAATTTGACGCGACGGCGGATCACACGCGGCAGCATGGTTTGCAGGTGAGGGTTGGTCATACCGCGCATCGGGCGGAATTCCTGGCCATCATCATGATTAAAATTCAATTCTGCGGGGCTTGTCTGATCCATATCACACTGTTAGTTTCATTCAGTTGCTAATTATTACTTTTGGGTGTGGAGCACCCACGTCATGGAAACGCTTTTCTTATCAATGCTGGGCTTTCTCTGGGTCGCAGCGATAACCCCGGGTCCTAATAATACGTTACTTACCTCATCTGGAGCCAACTACGGATTTGTCCGCAGCTTACCGCTGATGATCGGCATCATGCTTGGCATGCAGTGTATTTTGCTGCTGGTGGCCTGTGGCGTGGGCAGCCTGATTCTGCTTTACCCGGCGCTGCACCTTATCCTGAAGATTGCCGGCAGTATTTACCTTTTGTGGCTGGCATGGAAAATTGGCACGGCCACCTATGAGCGGCTGGAAACCGATGCCCCGCCGCCTGCGCCCATCCCTTTCTGGCAGGGCGGTTTGCTACAGGTTATCAACCCAAAAGCCTGGCTGATGGCGCTGGGCGCGGTTGCCAGCTTTAGCCTCGCGGGTTCCCAGTACCTGCATTCCGTTGTGTTAATCAGTATTGGCATAGCGCTGGTTAACATTGTGGCCGGTGTTATCTGGATTGCCTTCGGCAGCCTGATTGGAAAACTGCTGCGCAGCCGCCGGGCGTGGGCAATCTTCAATATCTTTATGGGGCTGCTGACCGCGGCCTGCGTGCTGCTGATCTGGCGGTGACACTGTAAGGCGGGAAAGCGAAGCGCTCCCGCCATTTACCCTTCGGATGACGCTACGCTTAACCGACCTACAAATTCTTATTCAGCCTGCATCATCTGCTCTAGCTGTTCATGGGCGTCCAGCCATTCCATTTCGCACTCTTCAAGCGCCGACTTCACCTTCACCTGCGTTTGCAGGCATTCGGTCATTTCCGCTTTACGGCTCTGCTCGTAGATGGCGCTATCGGCCAGCTTCTCTTCGACTTCTGCCAGCTGTTTGTTGAGCTTTTCCATCTGCTTTTCAAGCGTGGTGATCTGCTTGCGCAGCGGCTGGGTCTGGGTCCTTAACTCTGCTTCGCGGCGCTTCTGGTCTTTGCGGTTCTGAGCGCTGTTGGCGTTGTCTTTAGCGGCATCGTCCGGCTGGTTATCCTGCTTTTGCAGGTCGCTCAGCCACTGCTGGTAATCTTCCAAATCACCATCGAAGGCTTCAACTTTGCCGTCGTGCACCAGATAGAGGTCATCGGTAGTTGAGCGCAGCAGGTGACGGTCGTGGGAAACGACAACCAGCGCGCCTTCGAAGTCGATCAGCGCTTCGGTTAACGCCTGACGCATGTCGAGATCGAGATGGTTCGTTGGTTCATCGAGCAGCAGCAGGTTAGGGCGCTGCCAGACGACCAGCGCAAGCACCAGGCGGGCTTTTTCGCCGCCGGAGAAGCACTCGGTGCGTTCGGTGACCTTATCGCCCTGGAAACCAAAGCCGCCCAGGTAGTCCCGTAGCTGCTGTTCAGGCTCTTTCGGTGCAATGCGCGCAAGATGCTGAATGGGTGATTCGTCCGCGCGCAGGTATTCAAGCTGATGCTGGGCAAAGTAACCGAGCTTAATGCCCTTTGCCAGACCAATGTCGCCCTGCAGCGGGGCAAGTTCGCCCGCCAGTAGCTTGATCAGCGTTGATTTACCCGCGCCGTTGCGACCCAAAAGACCGATGCGCGAACCCGGCACCAGGTTCAACTTAATCGAGTTGAGGATCACGCGGTCACCATAACCGGCGCTGACTTTTTCCATCCGCAGCAGCGGGTTCGGCAGGCTTTCCGGAGCGCGGAAGCTAAAGTGGAACGGGTTGTCCACGTGCGCAGGGGCAATCAGCTCCATGCGCTCGAGCATCTTCACGCGGCTTTGGGCTTGCTTCGCCTTCGTAGCTTTAGCCTTAAAGCGGTCGATAAAGCTTTGCAGATGCGCCACGCGCTCCTGCTGGCTTTCATACATCGATTGCTGCTGGGCAAGGCGAGTCGCGCGCTGGCCCTCAAACGATGAGTAGTTGCCGGTGTATTCGTACATGCTTTGCTGTTCGATATGAATGATTTTGCCGACAACCGGATCAAGGAAGTCGCGGTCGTGGGAAATCAGAATTAGCGTGCCCGAATAGTTTTTCAGCCACCTTTCCAGCCAGATAACCGCGTCCAGATCCAGGTGGTTGGTTGGTTCATCGAGCAGCAGCAGGTCGGAGCGGCAGATAAGCGCCTGCGCCAGGTTCAAACGCATGCGCCAGCCGCCCGAGAAGTCGCTCACCGGACGTTCGAGTTCCTCATTGCTGAAGCCCAGGCCGTGCAGCAGGCTTGAGGCGCGGGAGCGGATGGTCCACGCATCGACCGCATCAAGCTTGCCGTGTACCAGCGCGATGGCGTGGCCGTCGTTGCGAACGTTTGCCTGCGCCAGCTCCGCTTCCAACAGGCGGAATTCACGATCGCCGTCAATCACGTACTCAATGGCCGGCATTTCCAGCGCTGGGGTTTCCTGATTCACCCAGGCCAGCGCCCAGTTAGACGGGAAGGTCATGCTGCCACCATCGGCGCTTATCTCGTTCTTTAAAAGCGCCAGCAGCGTGGATTTACCGCAGCCGTTTTTACCCACAAGACCCACTTTCTGGCCTGGGTTAATGGTGGCGGTCGCGTTGTCCAGCAGGACGCGGGTGCCGCGACGAATTTGTAACGAGGAGAAAACAATCATAAAGCGCCGTATGTTCAGAGTATGTTAAATTGTCATTATATTTGGGGAACGTGGTGCCAGGCATCACGTCGGGCTGCATGGTAGCCCAAAATAATCACTATGACGACGCCCTGGAGGGTAATGATGTCGCAGCCGCCGAAAGTTTTGCTGCTGTATGCCCATCCGGAATCACAGGACTCGGTCGCTAACCGGGTGTTGCTTCAGCCGGCTCAGCAGCTCGCAAATGTCACCGTGCATGACCTTTACGCGCATTATCCTGACTTTTTTATTGATATCTACCACGAGCAGGCCCTGCTGCAAGAACACGATGTCATCGTCTTTCAACACCCGCTTTATACCTACAGCTGTCCGGCCTTGCTCAAAGAGTGGCTGGATCGCGTGTTGAGCCGTGGTTTTGCCAGCGGCGTGGGAGGAAACGCGCTGGCGGGAAAGTACTGGCGCAGCGTGATAACAACCGGCGAACCGGAGGGTGCCTACCGTCTCGATGGCTTTAACCGTTTCCCGCTGACCGATATTTTACGGCCCTTTGAGCTGACTGCGGCGATGTGCCGGATGCACTGGCTCAACCCGATGATTGTTTACTGGGCGCGCCGTCAGACATCCCAGGAGCTGGCAAGCCATGCCAGGGCCTATGGCGACTGGCTGGCCGCACCGCTGTTGCCGGGAGGTCGCTGATGGAAGGTTCTGATTTATTGCTGGCGGGCGTGCTGTTCCTGTTTGCCGCGGTGGTTGCCGTGCCGATTGCCGCCCGTCTGGGCATTGGCGCCGTGCTTGGCTATCTGCTGGCGGGCATTGCCATCGGACCGTGGGGCCTGGGCTTTATCAGTGACGTGGACGAAATTCTACACTTCTCCGAGCTGGGCGTGGTGTTCCTGATGTTTATCATCGGGCTGGAACTGAATCCGTCGAAGCTTTGGGCGCTGCGGCGGTCGATATTTGGCGTGGGTGCGGCTCAGGTAGTGCTGAGCGCCGCGGTGCTTGCCGGGCTGCTTATGCTGACGAAGTTTTCGTGGCAGGCGGCGGTGATTGGCGGAATTGGCCTTGCCATGTCCTCGACCGCGATGGCTTTACAGCTGATGCGTGACAAGGGGATGAACCGCAATGAAGCGGGGCAGCTTGGGTTTTCGGTGCTGCTGTTCCAGGACTTAGCCGTGATCCCGGCGCTGGCGCTGGTGCCGCTGCTGGCGGGCAGCGACGACGGACACACCGACTGGATTAAAGTCGGCTTTAAGGTGCTGGCATTTGCGGGCATGTTGATTGGTGGACGCTATCTGCTGCGGCCTTTGTTCCGCTTTATCGCCGGGTCCGGCGTGCGTGAGGTCTTCACTGCCGCCGCGCTGCTGCTGGTGCTCGGTTCGGCGCTGTTTATGGACGCGCTGGGGCTGTCGATGGCGCTGGGGACGTTTATTGCGGGCGTGCTGCTGGCGGAAAGCGAATACCGGCACGAACTGGAAATCGCGATCGATCCGTTCAAAGGATTATTGCTCGGGCTGTTCTTTATCTCCGTGGGGATGGCATTAAACCTTGGCGTGCTCTATACCCATCTGCTGCTGGTTATCAGCGGCGTTGTTGTACTGGTCGCGCTTAAGTTTGCCGTGCTCTACGGTATATCCTACGTTTACGGCTTGCGCAGCTCCGAGCGCCTGCAGTTTTCGGGCGTGCTGAGCCAGAGCGGGGAGTTTGCGTTTGTGCTGTTCTCTGCGGCCTCGTCCCAGAAGCTTTTCCAGGGCGACCAGATGCCGCTCCTGCTGGTGGCCGTCACGCTTTCAATGATGACCACGCCGTTATTGATGAAGGGAGTGGATGCCATCCTCGCCCGGCGTTTTAACACGGTCGAAGAGAGCGATGAGAAGCCGTATGTTGAAGATGACCAGCCGCAGGTGATTATCGTCGGCTTCGGGCGTTTCGGGCAGGTAATAGGCCGTCTGCTGATGGCGAATAAAATGCGTATCACGGTGCTGGAGCGGGATATCAGCTCGGTCAGCCTGATGCGCAAGTATGGCTATAAGGTCTATTACGGCGACGCGACCGAGGTGGAACTTCTGCGTTCGGCGGGGGCCGAAGCGGCAAAATCCATCGTGGTTACCTGCAACGAACCGGAAGACACGATGAAAATCGTCCATCTGTGTCAGCAACACTTTCCGCATCTGGCAATTCTGGCGCGAGCCAGAGGGCGCGTGGAGGCACATGAGCTGTTGCAGGCCGGGGTGAAGCAGTTCTCCCGTGAGACATTCTCCAGCGCGCTGGAGCTTGGCCGTAAGGCCCTGATGACCCTGGGAATGCATCCCCACCAGGCCCATCGCGCCCAGCTACACTTCCGCCGCCTGGATATGCGTATGCTGCGAGAACTGATGCCCATTCATACGGATACGGTGCAAATCTCCAGAGTGAAGGAAGCCCGCCGGGAGCTGGAAGAGATTTTCGAGCGTGAGATGCAACAGGAGCGCCGCCAGCTTGATGGCTGGGACGAATTTGAATAAAAGGTGAAGCCAATGTCAGTGCGTAAACGTTTTATTGCCGGGGCCGTCTGCCCCCAGTGCCAGGCGCAGGATTCTCTTGCGATGTGGCGCGAGAATAATATTGATATCGTTGAATGTGTTAAGTGCGGCCACCAGATGCGCGAAGCCGATAAGCAGGCCCGCGAACACGTGCGCGAGCAAGAGCAGGTGATCGGCATTTTCCATCCGGACTAGCGCGATCCCCCGAGTTTTTTTAAGCTTAAGGGTACAGCGGCGTCGATTTCCGCTACAATCGTCGCCAGTTTTTTTCCCACGCTCAGGAGATATCATGAAAGTAGCAAAAGACCTGGTGGTCAGCCTGGCCTATCAGGTACGTACAGAAGACGGTGTGTTGGTTGATGAGTCTCCGGTGAGTGCGCCGCTGGACTATCTGCATGGTCACGGCTCCCTGATTTCAGGGCTGGAAACCGCGCTTGACGGCCACGTTGTTGGCGACAAGTTTGACGTCTCCGTTGGTGCAAACGACGCTTACGGTCAGTACGATGACAACCTGGTGCAGCGCGTTCCTAAAGACGTGTTCATGGGCGTTGATGAACTGCAGGTTGGCATGCGCTTCATGGCTGAAACCGACCAGGGGCCAGTGCCGGTTGAAATCACCGAAGTTGAAGACGACCACGTTGTCGTTGACGGTAACCACATGCTGGCTGGCCAGAACCTGAACTTCAACGTTGAAGTTATCGCGATTCGTGAAGCAACGGCTGAAGAGCTGGCGCACGGCCACGTTCACGGCGAGCACGATCACCACCACGACCACGAAGGTGGTTGCTGCGGTGGTCACGACCACGACCATGACCACGGAAAAGGTGGTTGCGGTGGTAATGGCGGCTGCGGCTGCCACTAAGCGTAAAGCGATAAAAAAAGGCGTGTCGAATGACGCGCCTTTTTCTTTTCCGACAGTTAATAATGCGGTGGGGGAGTCTCTTCGGCCTGGGAGGCGATCATCGACGGCTGGCTGGCTTTAAGCTTGTCGACCAGCAGACGAAAATGCTCGCGCAGCCTGACCATCTCCAGCTCGTGTGCCGTGACTGTCTGGTTTAACTCCTCGATGGTTATCTCCTGAAATGCGAGACGACTCTCAAGTTCTTCCAGTCGTTGTTCGGTCGTTTTTTGTTGCATGGCTCACCTCTTGCAGGCCTGCGGATGGACAATTTCCAGGGATTTTACTGAAAAACAGCCTCGGTGACAGCGTCATTTGCCCTTAGACGAAACTTCTGCATACAAAAAGAGTCTGAATTTGACTCGATAACGAGCACGGAGATTGTGTAGTTTTCTCTCGCGACGTTATAGTACGTCTCTTATTTAAAATAACCTTGGGGTTAGAGGCCCCGGCCCTGGAGAAATGGATGAAATCACTTTTTAAAGTAACGTTACTGGCGACCACGATGGTTGTTGCCCTGAGCGCACCGGCGTTCGCTGCTCCAGCTACCGCGGCAGCCCCTGCCAAAGATGCCGCCGCTGCCCCTGCAAGCAACGCGTCATTCAAAAATGACGACCAGAAATCAGCCTATGCGCTGGGTGCTTCACTGGGCCGTTACATGGAAAATTCTCTGAAAGAACAAGAGAAGCTGGGCATCAAGCTGGATAAAACTCAGCTGATTGCCGGCGTTCAGGACGCGTTTGCAGACAAGAGCAAACTGTCTGACCAGGAAATCGAGCAAACTCTGCAGGCATTCGAAGCCCGTGTGAAAACCTCCGCCCAGGCGAAGATGGAAAAAGACGCGAAAGAGAATGCTGATAAAGGTAAAACCTTCCGTGATGCTTTCGCTAAAGAGAAAGGTGTTAAAACTTCCTCTACCGGCCTGATGTATCAGGTAGAAAAAGCGGGTTCTGGTGAAGCGCCAAAAGACAGCGATACGGTTGTTGTTAACTACAAAGGCACGCTGATTGACGGTAAAGAGTTCGATAACTCTTATACTCGCGGCGAGCCTCTTTCCTTCCGTCTTGACGGTGTTATCCCAGGCTGGACCGAAGGCCTGAAAAACATTAAGAAAGGCGGCAAGATCAAAATGGTTATCCCACCAGAACTGGCATACGGTAAAACCGGCGTTCCGGGGATCCCTGCTAACTCTACCCTGGTCTTCGACGTAGAGCTGCTGGATATCAAACCGGCACCGAAGGCAGACCCTAAAGCAGAAGCGCAGGCAGCAGAAGCCGCGCCGGATGCAAAAGCTGACGACGCTGCGAAAAGCAAGTAATCTCAGCCATAAGCCGCCGCCCCCAGGGGCGGCGGTTTTTTATTTGTCGCGCCATATAATAATAAAGACTGGAAAGCGGGTCTCTCGCTGTATTACCTTAACAGCCAGCATTGCAACTGAGTATGAGTCTGCCCTGACACCAATAAAGCGCGACAGGCTCTCTTTAGAGGGTGGTATCTTTTAATGTCCAATTCGCTTTTGACCAACGAAACCAGCGAGCTTGACCTGCTGGACCAGCGTCCTTTTGAACCAACCGACTTTGAAATCTTAAAATCCTACGAGGCGGTGGTCGACGGGCTGGCGATGCTGATTGGTTCCCATTGCGAAATCGTGCTGCATTCTCTTCAGGATTTAAAGTGTTCAGCCATTCGTATTGCTAACGGTGAGCACACCGGGCGAAAAATTGGCTCGCCGATTACCGACCTTGCTTTGCGAATGCTCCACGACATGACCGGCGCCGACAGTAGTGTCTCTAAATGCTACTTCACGAGGGCTAAAAGCGGCGTGCTGATGAAGTCTGAGACTATTGCCATCCGTAACCGTGACGAGCGCGTCATCGGCCTGTTGTGTATCAATATCAACCTGGATGTGCCGTTCTCGCAGATTATGGCGACGTTTGTACAACCTGAAACGCAAGAGGTGCCTTCGTCGGTCAACTTTGCGTCCTCGGTTGAAGATCTGGTCACCCAGACGCTGGAGTTCACTATTGAAGAGGTGAATGCTGACCGCAACGTCTCCAATAATGCCAAGAATCGTCAGATAGTGCTTAACCTCTATGAGAAAGGGATCTTTGATATCAAAGATGCTATCAACCAGGTGGCCGACCGTCTGAACATCTCCAAGCACACCGTCTATCTCTATATCCGCCAGTTCAAAAACGGGGATTTCATGGGACAGGAAAGGTAATGCGTTTTGCAATCATGGTCACCGGTCCGGCTTATGGAACGCAGCAGGCCAGCAGTGCGCTGCAGTTTGCTCGGGCCGTTATCAGTGAAGGTCATACGCTCAGCAGCGTATTCTTCTACCGCGAAGGCGTGCTGAACGCTAATCAATTTACGACGCCTGCCAGCGATGAGGTGGACGTTGTGCGCGCCTGGCAGAAGCTTCATAACCAGCATGGCGTTGCGCTTCATATCTGCGTTGCTGCTGCCTTGCGTCGTGGCGTTGTGGATGAGACGGAAGCAAAACAAAACGGGCTTAGCGCAAGCAACCTGCAGCCTGGTTTCAGCCTGAGCGGGCTAGGTGCGCTTGCTGAAGCTTCCCTGACCTGTGACAGAACGGTGCAGTTCTGATGAAACGAGTGGCCTTTGTATTTACCTCGGCGCCGCACGGCAGTTCCGCTGGGCGGGAAGGGTTGGATGCCTTACTTGCCACCTCGGCACTGTCGGAAGATATTGGCGTGTTTTTTATCGGCGACGGCGTATTTCAGATTTTACCTGACCAGCAGCCTGGAAAAATTCTTTCACGCGATTACATCGCTACGTTCCGGGTATTGCCTCTATACGATATTGAGCAATGCTATCTGTGTGTAGAGTCCGCTCGTGAGCGCGGTGTGGCCGAAAACAGTGCGTGGGTGGTTGACGTTGAGGTACTCGCAGCGGATGCGCTGCGGGAGAAACTGCATCAATTTGACGTACTATTAACTTTCTGAGGCCCCATGCTGCATATTCTGTCCTGCTCGCCTTTTGCAATTGATATCAACATGCTGCTGCGCTATCTCAGTACAGGAGACGAGCTCCTGCTCATTCAGGACGGCGTGACAGCGGCCGTAGAAGGCTGCCGTCAGCTTGAATTGCTGCTCGCTGCCCCCATATCACTTTACGCGCTGCATGAAGATCTTGAAGCTCGCGGCCTGACTGCTCAAATTTCAACCAAAATCGACGCGGTAAGCTATAATGACTTCGTCAGAATGACGGTTAAACACGAACGGCAGATCACCTGGTAGACCAGGATCGCTGTATATTTCTTGACACCTTTTCGGCTCAGCCCTAAAATTCTGCGTCCTCATATTATATGAGGTCGATTTTATTACGTGTTTACGAAGCTAAAGCTAAAACCAGGAGCTATTTAATGGCAACAGTTAACCAGCTGGTTCGCAAACCACGCGCACGCAAAGTTGCAAAAAGCAACGTGCCTGCGCTGGAAGCCTGCCCGCAAAAACGTGGCGTATGTACTCGTGTATATACTACCACTCCTAAAAAACCGAACTCCGCACTGCGTAAAGTTTGCCGTGTTCGTCTGACTAACGGTTTTGAAGTTACCTCCTACATCGGCGGTGAAGGTCACAACCTGCAGGAGCACTCCGTGATCCTGATCCGTGGTGGTCGTGTAAAAGACTTGCCAGGTGTTCGTTACCACACCGTTCGTGGTGCACTTGACTGCTCCGGCGTTAAAGACCGTAAGCAATCTCGTTCTAAGTACGGCGTGAAGCGTCCTAAGGCTTAATGGTTCTCCGTTAAGTAAGGCCAAACGTTTTATATTAATGTCAAACTTAACTCTTTGAGTTTTGGACAATCCTGAATTAACAACGGAGTATTCCCATGCCACGTCGTCGCGTCATAGGTCAGCGTAAAATTCTGCCGGATCCTAAGTTCGGATCAGAACTGCTGGCCAAATTTGTAAACATTCTGATGGTAGATGGTAAGAAATCTACTGCAGAAGCAATCGTCTATACCGCGCTGGAGACCCTGGCTCAGCGTTCTGGTAAAAACGAGCTGGAAGCTTTCGAAGTCGCTCTGGACAACGTTCGTCCGACTGTCGAAGTTAAGTCCCGCCGCGTAGGTGGTTCTACTTATCAGGTTCCAGTAGAAGTCCGTCCGGTTCGTCGTAATGCCCTGGCAATGCGTTGGATCGTAGAAGCTGCTCGTAAACGCGGTGATAAATCCATGGCTCTGCGCCTGGCGAACGAACTTTCTGATGCTGCAGAAAACAAAGGCACTGCAGTTAAGAAACGTGAAGACGTTCACCGTATGGCAGAAGCCAACAAGGCGTTCGCACACTACCGTTGGTAATCCCTTCGGAGTATTAGTCACCAGGCGGGCGCTTCATACAAGCTGCCCGCTTTGGGTTACTTAACTGAACGTCCCAGGATATAGAGGAATCAAATGGCTCGTACAACACCCATTGCACGCTACCGTAACATTGGTATCAGTGCACACATCGACGCCGGTAAAACCACTACTACCGAACGTATTCTGTTCTACACCGGTGTAAACCACAAAATCGGTGAAGTTCATGACGGCGCAGCAACCATGGACTGGATGGAGCAGGAGCAGGAGCGTGGTATCACTATCACATCCGCAGCGACTACTGCATTCTGGTCTGGTATGGCTAAGCAGTATGAACCACACCGCGTAAACATCATCGACACCCCAGGGCACGTTGACTTCACCATCGAAGTTGAACGTTCCATGCGTGTGCTTGACGGTGCGGTAATGGTTTACTGCGCAGTTGGTGGTGTTCAGCCACAGTCTGAGACCGTATGGCGTCAGGCTAACAAATACAAAGTTCCACGCATCGCGTTCGTTAACAAAATGGACCGCATGGGTGCTAACTTCCTGAAAGTTGTAGGCCAGATTAAATCCCGTCTGGGCGCGAACCCTGTTCCGCTTCAGCTGGCGATTGGTGCCGAAGAAGGCTTCACCGGTGTTGTTGACCTGGTGAAAATGAAAGCTATCAACTGGAACGAAGCTGATGCTGGCGTGACCTTCGAATACGAAGACATCCCAGCAGACATGGTCGAACTGGCTGAAGAATGGCACCAGAATCTGATCGAGTCTGCAGCTGAAGCATCTGAAGAGCTGATGGAAAAATACCTGGGCGGCGAAGACCTGACCGAGGAAGAAATCAAGACTGCTCTTCGTCAGCGCGTTCTGAACAACGAGATCATTCTCGTGACCTGTGGTTCTGCGTTCAAGAACAAAGGCGTACAGGCAATGCTGGATGCGGTAATTGATTACCTGCCAGCACCTACAGACGTACCGGCTATCAACGGTATGCTGGACGACGGTAAGGACACCCCTTCCGAGCGTCACGCTAGTGATGATGAGCCGTTTGCTGCACTGGCATTCAAAATCGCTACTGACCCGTTCGTGGGTAACCTGACGTTCTTCCGCGTGTACTCTGGCGTGGTTAACTCCGGTGATACCGTATATAACCCAGTGAAATCTGCTCGTGAGCGTTTTGGCCGTATCGTACAGATGCACGCTAACAAACGTGAAGAGATCAAAGAAGTTCGCGCGGGCGATATCGCTGCTGCAATCGGTCTGAAAGACGTGACGACTGGTGACACCATCTGTGACCCAGACAACGTGATCATTCTGGAACGTATGGAATTCCCGGAGCCGGTAATCTCCATCGCAGTAGAACCAAAAACCAAAGCTGACCAGGAAAAAATGGGTCTGGCTCTGGGTCGTCTGGCGAAAGAAGATCCATCATTCCGCGTATGGACTGATGAAGAATCTAACCAGACTATCATCGCTGGTATGGGTGAACTTCACCTCGACATCATCGTTGACCGCATGAAGCGTGAATTCAACGTTGAAGCGAACGTGGGTAAACCTCAGGTTGCTTACCGTGAAGCGATTCGCGCGAAAGTTACCGATATTGAAGGTAAACACGCTAAGCAGTCTGGTGGTCGCGGTCAGTATGGTCACGTTGTGATCGACATGTACCCACTGGAGCCGGGCTCAAATCCGAAAGGCTACGAGTTCATCAACGACATCAAAGGTGGTGTGATTCCTGGCGAATACATCCCAGCCGTTGATAAAGGTATCCAGGAGCAGCTGAAGTCTGGCCCACTGGCTGGTTACCCGGTAGTAGATCTCGGCGTGCGTCTGCACTTCGGTTCTTACCACGACGTTGACTCCTCTGAACTGGCGTTTAAACTGGCCGCTTCTATCGCCTTCAAAGATGGCTTTAAGAAAGCGAAACCAGTTCTGCTTGAACCTATCATGAAGGTTGAAGTAGAGACTCCGGAAGAGAACACCGGTGACGTTATCGGTGATCTTAGCCGTCGTCGTGGTCAGCTGAAAGGTCAGGAATCTAACGCTACTGGCGTACAGATTCATGCCGAAGTTCCGTTGTCAGAAATGTTCGGGTACGCAACTCAGCTGCGTTCTCTGACCAAAGGTCGTGCATCTTACTCCATGGAATTCCTGAAGTATGATGACGCGCCAAACAACGTTGCTCAGGCCGTAATCGAAGCCCGTGGTAAATAAGCCCAGGTTTTTAAAACAATGATCCCGTGCTCTCTCCTTGAGGGGAGAGCACAACAGTAAGGAATATAGCCGTGTCTAAAGAAAAATTTGAACGTACAAAACCACACGTCAACGTCGGCACAATCGGCCACGTTGACCATGGTAAAACTACTCTGACTGCTGCAATCACTACCGTTCTGGCTAAAACCTTCGGTGGTTCTGCTCGTGCATTCGACCAGATCGATAACGCACCAGAAGAAAAAGCTCGTGGTATCACCATCAACACTTCCCACGTTGAATATGACACCCCGACTCGCCACTACGCGCACGTTGACTGCCCAGGGCACGCCGACTACGTTAAGAACATGATCACCGGTGCTGCTCAGATGGACGGCGCTATCTTGGTTGTTGCTGCGACTGACGGCCCAATGCCTCAGACCCGTGAGCACATCCTGCTGGGTCGTCAGGTTGGCGTTCCATTCATCATCGTGTTCCTGAACAAGTGCGACATGGTTGATGATGAAGAGCTGCTGGAACTGGTAGAAATGGAAGTTCGTGAACTTCTGTCCCAGTACGACTTCCCGGGTGACGATACGCCTATCGTACGTGGTTCTGCTCTGAAAGCGCTGGAAGGCGAAGCAGAGTGGGAAGCGAAGATTGTTGAACTGGCAGGCTACCTGGATTCTTACATCCCAGAGCCAGAGCGTGCTATCGACAAGCCATTCCTGCTGCCTATCGAAGACGTATTCTCCATCTCCGGCCGTGGTACTGTTGTTACCGGTCGTGTAGAGCGCGGTATCGTTAAAGTTGGCGAAGAAGTTGAAATCGTTGGTATCAAAGAGACTGCTAAGTCTACCTGTACCGGCGTTGAAATGTTCCGCAAATTGCTGGACGAAGGCCGTGCTGGTGAGAACGTTGGTGTTCTGCTGCGTGGTATCAAACGTGAAGAAATCGAACGTGGTCAGGTACTGGCTAAGCCAGGCTCTATCAAGCCGCACACTCAGTTCGAATCTGAAGTTTATATCCTGTCCAAAGACGAAGGCGGCCGTCATACTCCGTTCTTCAAAGGCTACCGTCCACAGTTCTATTTCCGTACAACTGACGTGACGGGTACCATCGAACTGCCAGAAGGCGTAGAGATGGTTATGCCGGGCGACAACATCAAAATGGTTGTTACCCTGATCCACCCAATCGCGATGGACGACGGTCTGCGTTTCGCAATCCGTGAAGGCGGCCGTACTGTTGGTGCTGGCGTTGTTGCTAAAGTTATCGCTTAATCGCTGATACCTTTGTATAAAAAAGAGCGCTTCGGCGCTCTTTTTTTTACTTTTTTTATCGCGGCTGGCTTTCACTCATCGGCTCTGTGCTATTGTAATCATAACTATTCTCATTTACACTTTGCGCAGAATTTGAACGGGAGTGCTTATGTACGTTTGCTTGTGTAATGGTGTGAGTGATAAAAAAATTCGTCAGGCAGTTCGCCAGTTTCAGCCTCAGTCTTTCCAGCAGCTCCGCAAGTTTATCCCGGTAGGGAACCAGTGTGGCAAGTGCATCAGAGCCGCGCGGGAAATCATGCAGGAAGAGTTGCTGCAGATCCCGGAATTTAAAGAGATCGCTTAAGCTCGTCACTTTTTTTTGACTTACTCCGTGCTACATCTACGCTTCATGTAGTGGAAGCGGAGGGAGTAAAAAATGAAAGGTGATATTAAGATAATAAATTATCTCAATAAATTATTGGGAAACGAGCTTGTCGCGATCAATCAGTATTTTCTCCATGCGAGAATGTTCAAAAACTGGGGCCTGATGCGCCTCAATGAAGTCGAATACCATGAATCCATCGATGAAATGAAACACGCCGATAAGTACATCGAGCGTATTCTCTTTCTTGAAGGCATTCCCAACCTGCAGGATTTAGGCAAGCTTCATATCGGTGAAGACGTCGAAGAGATGCTCCAGTCAGATCTCAATCTCGAAATGGAAGGGGCCAAAGATCTGCGCGAAGCCATCGCATATGCAGATACCATCCACGACTACGTTAGTCGGGACATGATGATTCAAATCCTCGCGGAAGAAGAGCATCACATTGACTGGCTGGAAACAGAGCTGGATTTGATTTCTAAAATTGGTCTACAGAACTACCTTCAGTCGCAGATTAAAGAACAAAGCTAATTTCATTCATCGTTAACCTATGTTCGTTAATGTATCACGTAACACCACCCGCTATCTGAAGGTGAGCGCCAAAAGGTAGCGGTGTGGTGAGGGCTTTGCTTCTTTGCCTTCAATCTCACCGACCCTTCGTTCATTCTTTAAACCGCTTTAATCACCTCACCGAAGGAAAATACTGTTTAAATCGTAAGCATGGCTTGCTTAGTGGCTGGATTTACGTATAATGCGCGGGCCTGTCTTAATTGACGGCTGGTTCGATAAGAACCCGGTAGTGCAGTTTGCTGCCAACAATGTTCCCAATTGGGGAACTATGTATGAACGATTACACTCTCCCATCAATCGTAATGGGTGCGAGTAGTAATTTTTTTCGTCTATAAAATAATTGGAGCTCTGGTCTCATGCAGAACCAAAGAATCCGTATCCGCCTTAAAGCGTTTGATCATCGTCTGATCGATCAATCAACTGCGGAAATCGTCGAGACTGCTAAGCGCACTGGTGCGCAAGTCCGTGGTCCGATCCCGCTGCCGACCCGCAAAGAGCGCTTTACCGTTCTGATTTCCCCGCACGTCAACAAAGACGCGCGCGATCAGTACGAAATTCGCACTCACAAGCGTCTGGTTGACATCGTTGAGCCAACTGAGAAAACCGTTGATGCTCTGATGCGTCTGGATCTGGCTGCTGGTGTAGACGTGCAGATCAGCCTGGGTTAATCAGGTCATTGACGATTGAGAGGTTGAAACAATGATTGGTTTAGTCGGTAAAAAAGTGGGTATGACCCGTATCTTCACAGAAGACGGCGTTTCTATCCCTGTAACCGTAATTGAAGTTGAAGCAAACCGTGTTACTCAGGTTAAAGACCTGGCTAACGACGGCTACCGTGCTGTTCAAGTTACCACTGGCGCTAAAAAAGCTAACCGTGTAACTAAGCCGGAAGCTGGTCACTTCGCTAAAGCTGGCGTAGAAGCTGGCCGTGGTCTGTGGGAATTCCGTCTTGCTGAAGGCGAAGAGTTCACCGTAGGTCAGGACATTAGCGTTGAGCTGTTTGCAGAAGTCAAAAAAGTTGACGTAACTGGCACCTCTAAAGGTAAAGGTTTCGCAGGTACCGTTAAGCGCTGGAACTTCCGTACCCAGGACGCTACACACGGTAACTCCTTGTCCCACCGCGTTCCGGGTTCTATCGGTCAGAACCAGACTCCGGGCAAAGTGTTCAAAGGCAAGAAAATGGCAGGCCAACTGGGCAACGAACGTGTAACCGTTCAGAGTCTGGATGTAGTACGCGTTGACGCTGAGCGCAACCTGCTGCTGGTTAAAGGTGCAGTTCCGGGCGCAACCGGTAGCGACCTTATTGTTAAACCAGCTGTGAAGGCGTGAGGAGATAGCAATGGAATTAGTATTGAAAGACGCGCAAAGCGCGCTGACTGTTTCCGAAACTACCTTCGGTCGTGATTTCAACGAAGCGCTGGTACACCAGGTTGTAGTTGCTTATGCAGCTGGTGCCCGTCAAGGTACTCGTGCTCAGAAGACCCGTGCTGAAGTAACTGGTTCCGGTAAAAAGCCGTGGCGCCAGAAAGGTACCGGCCGTGCGCGCGCAGGTTCTGTAAAGAGCCCGATCTGGCGTTCCGGTGGCGTAACCTTCGCTGCTCGCCCGCAGGACCACAGTCAAAAAGTTAACAAAAAGATGTACCGCGGAGCGCTGAAAAGCATTCTGTCCGAACTGGTACGTCAGGATCGTCTGATCGTTGTCGAACAGTTCTCTGTTGAAGCACCTAAAACTAAGCTGCTTGCTCAGAAACTGAAAGACATGGCCCTGGAAGATGTGCTGATCGTAACCGGCGAACTGGATGAGAATCTGTTCCTGGCTGCGCGTAACCTGCATAAGGTTGACGTGCGCGATGTAGCAGCTATCGACCCAGTTAGCCTGATCGCCTTCGACAAAGTCGTTATGACTGCGGAAGCAGTTAAGCAAGTTGAGGAGATGCTGGCATGATCCGTGAAGAACGTCTGCTGAAAGTACTGCGCGCGCCGCACGTATCTGAAAAAGCATCCATGGCGATGGAAAAAACCAACACCATCGTTCTCAAAGTTGCTAAAGACGCGACCAAAGCAGAGATCGTTGCTGCTGTTGAGAAACTGTTCGAAGTAGAAGTTAAAGGCGTAAATACTCTTGTTGTTAAAGGCAAGACAAAGCGTCACGGACAGCGTATTGGTCGTCGTAGCGACTGGAAAAAAGCTTACGTCACCCTGAAGGAAGGCCAGAATCTGGACTTCGTCGGCGGCGCTGAGTAAGTCGGAGGAGAAAGACAATGGCAGTTGTTAAATGTAAACCGACATCTCCGGGTCGTCGCCACGTAGTTAAAGTGGTTAACCCTGAGCTGCATAAGGGCAAACCGTTTGCTCCGCTGGTTGAAAAAAACAGCAAATCCGGTGGCCGTAACAACAATGGTCGTATCACTACTCGTCACATCGGTGGTGGTCACAAGCAGGCTTATCGTATTGTTGACTTTAAACGCAACAAAGACGGTATCCCGGCAGTTGTTGAGCGTCTTGAGTACGATCCGAACCGTTCTGCGAACATCGCACTGGTTCTGTACAAAGATGGCGAACGCCGTTACATCCTGGCCCCTAAAGGCCTGAAAGCTGGCGACCAGATTCAATCTGGCGTTGATGCTGCAATCAAAGCTGGTAACACCCTGCCGATGCGCAACATCCCGGTTGGTTCTACTGTTCATAACGTAGAAATGAAACCAGGTAAAGGCGGTCAGCTGGCACGTTCCGCAGGTACCTATGTGCAGATCGTTGCACGTGATGGTGCTTACGTTACCCTGCGTCTGCGTTCTGGTGAAATGCGTAAAGTCGAAGCTGACTGCCGCGCAACACTGGGCGAAGTCGGCAACGCTGAGCACATGCTGCGCGTTCTGGGTAAAGCTGGTGCCGCACGCTGGCGTGGTGTTCGTCCTACCGTTCGCGGTACTGCGATGAACCCAGTCGATCACCCACATGGTGGTGGTGAAGGTCGTAACTTTGGTAAGCACCCGGTATCTCCGTGGGGCGTTCAGACCAAAGGTAAGAAGACCCGCAGCAACAAGCGTACTGATAAATTTATCGTACGTCGCCGTAGCAAATAATTTTAGAGGATAAGCCATGCCACGTTCTCTCAAGAAAGGTCCTTTTATTGACCTGCACTTGCTGAAGAAGGTAGAGAAAGCGGTGGAAAGCGGTGACAAGAAGCCCCTGCGCACTTGGTCCCGTCGTTCAACGATCTTTCCTAACATGATCGGTTTGACCATCGCTGTCCATAATGGTCGTCAGCACGTTCCAGTCTTTGTTTCCGATGAAATGGTCGGTCACAAACTGGGTGAATTCGCACCGACTCGTACTTATCGCGGCCACGCTGCTGATAAAAAAGCGAAGAAGAAATAAGGTAGGAGGAAGAGATGGAAACTTTAGCTCAACATCGCCATGCTCGTTCTTCTGCTCAGAAGGTTCGCCTTGTTGCTGACCTGATTCGCGGTAAGAAAGTGTCGCAGGCTCTGGATATTCTGACCTACACCAATAAGAAAGCGGCTGTATTGGTTAAGAAAGTACTGGAATCTGCCATTGCTAACGCTGAACACAACGATGGCGCTGACATTGACGATCTGAAAGTCGCGAAAATCTTCGTAGACGAAGGCCCTAGCATGAAGCGCATTATGCCTCGTGCAAAAGGTCGTGCAGATCGCATCCTGAAGCGCACCAGCCACATTACTGTGGTTGTGTCCGATCGCTGAGACTCTGGAGACTAGCAATGGGTCAGAAAGTACATCCTAATGGTATTCGCCTGGGTATTGTAAAACCTTGGAACTCTACTTGGTTTGCGAACACCAAAGAATTCGCTGACAACCTGGACAGCGATTTTAAAGTTCGTCAGTACCTGACAAAGGAACTGGCGAAGGCGTCTGTATCTCGTATCGTTATCGAGCGTCCAGCTAAGAGCATCCGTGTGACTATTCACACTGCTCGCCCGGGCATCGTTATCGGTAAGAAAGGCGAAGACGTAGAAAAACTGCGCAAGTACGTAGCGGATATCGCTGGCGTTCCTGCACAGATCAATATCGCCGAAGTGCGTAAGCCTGAACTGGATGCAAAACTGGTTGCTGACAGCATCACTTCACAGCTGGAACGTCGTGTTATGTTCCGTCGTGCTATGAAGCGTGCGGTACAGAATGCCATGCGTCTGGGCGCAAAAGGTATCAAAGTTGAAGTTAGTGGTCGTCTGGGCGGTGCCGAGATCGCACGTACCGAATGGTACCGTGAAGGTCGCGTGCCATTGCACACACTGCGTGCTGACATCGACTATAACACCTCTGAAGCGCACACCACATATGGTGTAATCGGCGTTAAAGTGTGGATCTTCAAAGGTGAGATCCTGGGTGGGATGGCTGCTGTTGAACAACCGGAAAAACCGGCTGCTCAACCTAAAAAGCAGCAGCGTAAAGGCCGTAAGTAAGGAGAGTCGCTGTGTTACAACCAAAGCGTACAAAATTCCGTAAAGTGCACAAAGGCCGCAACCGTGGTCTGGCTGCAGGAACGGATGTTAGCTTCGGCACTTTCGGTCTGAAAGCTGTTGGCCGTGGTCGTCTGACTGCACGTCAGATCGAAGCAGCACGTCGTGCAATGACCCGTGCAGTTAAGCGTCAAGGTAAAATCTGGATCCGTGTGTTCCCAGACAAACCTATTACTGAAAAGCCGCTTGAAGTGCGTATGGGTAAAGGTAAAGGTAACGTGGAGTATTGGGTTGCCTTGATTCAGCCAGGTAAAGTCCTGTACGAAATGGACGGTGTACCTGAAGAGCTGGCCCGTGAAGCCTTCAAGCTGGCAGCAGCGAAACTGCCGATTAAAACCACCTTTGTAACTAAGACGGTGATGTAATGAAAGCAAAAGAGCTGCGTGAAAAGAGTGTTGAAGAGCTGAACACCGAGCTGCTGAATCTGCTGCGTGAGCAGTTCAACCTGCGTATGCAAGCTGCAAGTGGCCAGTTGCAACAGACTCACCTGCTGAAGCAAGTGCGTCGTGATGTTGCACGTGTTAAGACTTTATTGACTCAGAAGGCGGGTGCGTAATGACCGATAAAATCCGTACTCTGCAAGGTCGCGTTGTCAGCGACAAAATGGAGAAATCCATTGTTGTTGCCATCGAACGTTTCGTGAAGCACCCAATCTACGGGAAATTCATCAAGCGTACGACCAAACTGCACGTACATGACGAGAACAACGAATGTGGCATCGGTGACGTGGTTGAAATCCGCGAATGCCGTCCACTGTCCAAGAATAAATCCTGGACACTTGTTCGCGTTGTAGAGAAAGCTGTTCTGTAATACAGTACGCGTTCTCAAACTAATAAACGGCTCAGTAGTGGGCCGTTTATTTTTTCTACCCATATCCTGGAACCGGTGTTATAATGCCGCGCCCTCGTTTATGGGGCTTTTTAACGACCTAATACTTAGGTCCCGAAGTAGTAGTTGACATTAGCGGAGCACTGAAATGATCCAAGAACAGACTATGCTGACGGTAGCCGACAACTCCGGCGCGCGTCGCGTAATGTGTATCAAGGTTCTGGGTGGCTCGCACCGTCGCTACGCAGGCGTCGGCGACATCATCAAAATTACCATCAAGGAAGCAATTCCTCGCGGTAAGGTGAAGAAAGGCGATGTCCTGAAAGCGGTAGTGGTGCGCACCAGGAAGGGTGTTCGTCGCCCGGACGGTTCTGTCATTCGCTTCGATGGTAATGCATGCGTTATTTTAAACAATAACAGCGAGCAGCCAATCGGCACGCGTATTTTTGGGCCGGTAACTCGTGAACTGCGTAATGAGAAGTTCATGAAAATTATCTCTCTGGCACCAGAAGTACTCTAAGGAGCGAATCATGGCAGCTAAAATCCGTCGTGATGACGAAGTTATCGTGTTAACCGGTAAAGATAAAGGTAAGCGCGGTAAAGTTAAGAATGTCTTGTCTTCCGGCAAGCTCATCGTTGAAGGTATCAACCTGGTTAAGAAACATCAGAAGCCGGTTCCGGCCCTGAACCAACCAGGTGGCATCGTTGAAAAAGAAGCTGCAATTCAGGTTTCTAACGTTGCGCTCTTCAATGCGGCAACCGGCAAGGCTGACCGTGTAGGCTTTAGATTCGAAGACGGCAAAAAAGTCCGTTTCTTCAAGTCTAACAGCGAAACTATCAAGTAATTTGGAGTAGTACGATGGCGAAACTGCATGATTACTACAAAGACGAAGTAGTTAAAAAACTCATGACTGAGTTTAGCTACAATTCTGTCATGCAAGTCCCTCGGGTCGAGAAGATCACCCTGAATATGGGTGTTGGTGAAGCGATCGCTGACAAGAAACTGCTGGATAACGCAGCAGCTGACCTGACAGCAATCTCCGGTCAAAAGCCGTTGATCACCAAAGCACGCAAATCTGTTGCAGGCTTCAAAATCCGTCAGGGCTATCCGATCGGCTGTAAAGTAACTCTGCGTGGCGAACGCATGTGGGAGTTCCTTGAGCGCCTGATCACCATTGCTGTACCACGTATCCGTGACTTCCGTGGCTTGTCCGCTAAGTCATTCGATGGCCGTGGTAACTACAGCATGGGTGTCCGTGAGCAGATCATCTTCCCAGAAATCGACTATGACAAAGTCGATCGCGTTCGTGGTTTGGATATTACCATTACCACTACTGCGAAATCTGATGATGAAGGCCGTGCTCTGCTGGCTGCCTTTAACTTCCCATTCCGCAAGTAAGGTAGGGTTACTAATGGCTAAGCAATCCATGAAAGCACGCGAAGTCGTTCGCGTAAAACTGGCTGACAAGTACCGCGCTAAGCGTGAGGAATTGAAAGCTATCATCTCTGGTGTGAACTCATCCGACGAAGATCGTTGGAATGCTGTTCTTAAGCTACAGTCTCTGCCGCGTGATTCCAGCCCGTCCCGTCAGCGTAAACGCTGCCGCCAAACTGGCCGTCCACATGGTTATGTGGGCAAATTCGGGTTGAGCCGTATTAAGCTTCGTGAAGCCGCAATGCGCGGTGAAGTACCTGGCTTGAAAAAGGCTAGCTGGTAATATCCAATTGAATCACGGGAGTAAAGACAGATGAGCATGCAAGATCCGATCGCGGATATGCTGACCCGTATCCGTAACGGTCAATCCGCGAATAAAGTTGCGGTCACCATGCCTTCCTCCAAGCTGAAATTGGCAATTGCCAACGTGCTGAAAGAAGAAGGCTATATCGAAGATTTTAAAATTGAAGGCGACACTAAGCCTGAACTGGAACTTACTCTTAAGTATTTCCAGGGCAAGGCTGTGGTAGAGAGCATTCAGCGAGTCAGCCGCCCAGGTCTGCGCATCTATAAGAAAAAAGATGAGCTGCCTAAAGTTATGGCCGGTATGGGTATTGCTGTCGTTTCTACCTCTAAAGGTGTTATGACTGATCGTGCAGCGCGCCAGGCTGGTCTTGGTGGCGAAATTATCTGCTACGTAGCCTAATTGGAGGAATAAAATGTCTCGTGTTGCTAAAGCACCGGTCGTTATTCCTGCTGGCGTAGAGGTAAAACTCAACGGTCAGGTTATTTCGATCAAAGGTAAGAACGGCGAGCTGACTCGTACTATCAACGATGCTGTTGAAATTAAACACGCTGAAAATGCTCTTACTTTCGCTCCGCGCGAAGGTTTTGCAAACGCGTGGGCCCAAGCGGGTACCACTCGTGCGTTGTTGAATGCAATGGTTATCGGTGTTACCGAAGGCTTCACTAAGAAGCTGCAGCTGGTTGGTGTAGGTTATCGTGCGGCTGTTAAAGGCGACGTGGTGAATTTAGCCCTGGGCTTCTCTCACCCTGTTGAGCATAAGCTGCCTGCGGGTATCACTGCTGAATGTCCAACTCAAACTGAAATCGTGCTGAAAGGCGCTGATAAGCAGGCGATTGGCCAAGTAGCTGCTGACCTGCGTGCCTACCGTCGTCCTGAGCCATATAAAGGCAAGGGTGTTCGTTACGCCGACGAAGTCGTGCGTACCAAAGAGGCTAAGAAGAAGTAAGGTAACACTATGGATAAGAAATCTGCTCGTATCCGTCGTGCGACCCGCGCACGTCACAAGCTTAAAGAACTGGGTGCGACTCGTCTGGTGGTACATCGTACCCCGCGTCATATTTACGCACAGGTTATCGCACCAAACGGTTCAGAAGTCCTGGTAGCTGCATCTACTGTAGAAAAAGCTATCACTGAGCAATTGAAGTACACTGGAAACAAAGACGCCGCTGCAGCTGTGGGTAAAGCTGTTGCAGAGCGCGCATTGGAAAAAGGCATCACTGTTGTTGCTTTTGACCGTGCTGGTTTCCAATATCATGGTCGTGTCCAGGCACTGGCAGATGCTGCCCGTGATGCTGGCCTTCAGTTCTAAGGTAGAGGTGTAAGATGGCTCACATCGAAAAACAAGCTGGCGAACTGCAGGAAAAGCTGATCGCGGTAAATCGCGTATCTAAAACCGTTAAAGGTGGTCGTATTTTCTCCTTCACTGCTCTGACAGTGGTTGGTGATGGTAACGGTCGCATTGGTTTTGGTTACGGTAAAGCGCGTGAAGTTCCAGCAGCGATCCAGAAAGCGATGGAAAAAGCCCGTCGCAACATGATTAACGTCGCGCTGAACCACGGCACCCTGCAGCACCCTGTTAAAGGTGTGCACACAGGTTCTCGTGTGTTCATGCAGCCGGCTTCCGAAGGTACCGGTATCATCGCCGGTGGTGCAATGCGCGCCGTTCTGGAAGTCGCTGGAGTTCATAACGTTCTGGCTAAAGCATATGGTTCCACCAACCCGATTAACGTGGTTCGTGCAACTATTGATGGCCTGGCGAATATGAAATCTCCGGAAATGGTCGCTGCCAAGCGTGGTAAATCCGTTGAAGAAATTCTGGGGTAATTGACCATGGCAAAGACTATTAAAATTACACAAACCCGCAGTGCAATCGGTCGTCTGCCTAAGCACAAGGCAACGCTGCTTGGCCTGGGTCTGCGTCGTATTGGCCACACTGTAGAGCGCGAAGATACTGCTGCTGTACGTGGTATGGTCAACGCGGTTTCCTACATGGTTAAAGTTGAGGAGTAAGAGATGCGTTTAAATACTCTGTCTCCGGCCGAAGGGTCTAAGCACGCTTCCAAGCGTCTGGGTCGCGGTATCGGTTCTGGCCTCGGTAAAACCGGCGGTCGTGGTCACAAAGGTCAGAACTCTCGTTCTGGCGGTGGCGTACGTCGTGGGTTCGAAGGTGGTCAGATGCCGTTGTATCGTCGTCTGCCGAAATTCGGTTTCACCTCTCGCAAAGCAATGATCACCGCAGAGATTCGTCTGTCTGATCTGGCGAAAGTTGAAGGCGACGTAGTTGACCTGAACACGCTGAAAGCAGCTAACATTATCGGTATTCAGATTGAGTTCGCGAAAGTGATCCTGTCTGGCGAGGTATCTCGTCCGGTAACTGTTAACGGCCTGCGTGTCACTAAAGGCGCTCGTGCTGCTATCGAAGCTGCTGGCGGTAAAATCGAGGAATAAGTAGCAGATGGCAAAGCAACCAGGATTAGATTTTCAAAGTGCTAAAGGTGGGCTTGGCGAGCTGAAACGCAGACTGATGTTTGTTATCGGTGCGCTCATTGTGTTCCGCATTGGCTCTTTTATTCCGATCCCTGGTATTGATGCCGCTGTACTTGCCAAACTGCTTGAACAACAGCGAGGCACTATCATTGAAATGTTTAACATGTTCTCTGGTGGTGCACTCAGCCGTGCTTCAATCTTTGCATTGGGTATCATGCCGTACATTTCGGCATCGATTATTATCCAGCTGCTGACGGTGGTTCATCCAGCGTTAGCAGAGTTGAAGAAAGAAGGGGAGTCTGGTCGTCGTAAGATCAGCCAGTACACCCGCTACGGTACTCTGGTGTTGGCCATATTTCAGTCTATCGGTATTGCTACCGGTTTGCCGAATATGCCTGGTATGCAAGGCTTGGTGTTAAACCCAAGCTTTGCATTCTATTTCACCGCTGTTGTGAGTCTTGTCACCGGGACGATGTTCCTGATGTGGCTTGGCGAACAAATTACTGAACGTGGTATCGGTAACGGTATCTCAATCATAATTTTCGCTGGTATCGTTGCGGGTTTACCGCCGGCCATCGGCCATACTATCGAACAAGCACGGCAAGGCGACCTGCACTTCCTCCTGTTGCTGTTGGTTGCAGTATTAGTATTCGCAGTGACCTTCTTTGTTGTTTTTGTTGAGCGTGGCCAACGCCGCATCGTGGTTAACTACGCAAAACGTCAACAAGGTCGCCGCGTTTATGCTGCGCAGAGCACACATTTACCGTTGAAAGTGAATATGGCAGGGGTTATCCCGGCTATCTTTGCTTCCAGCATTATTCTGTTCCCTGCGACCATTGCGTCATGGTTCGGGGGCGGAACCGGTTGGAACTGGCTGACAACAATTTCGCTGTATTTGCAGCCTGGGCAACCGCTTTATGTGTTACTCTATGCGTCTGCAATCATCTTCTTCTGTTTCTTCTATACGGCGTTGGTTTTCAACCCTCGTGAAACAGCAGATAACCTGAAGAAGTCCGGTGCATTTGTACCAGGAATTCGTCCGGGAGAACAAACGGCGAAGTATATTGATAAAGTAATGACCCGCCTGACTTTGGTTGGTGCGCTGTACATTACCTTTATCTGCCTAATCCCGGAGTTCATGCGTGATGCAATGAAAGTGCCGTTCTACTTCGGTGGGACCTCACTGTTAATTGTCGTCGTGGTCATCATGGACTTTATGGCTCAAGTGCAAACTCTGATGATGTCCAGTCAGTATGAGTCTGCATTGAAGAAAGCGAACCTGAAAGGCTACGGCCGTTAATTGTCGCTTGAGAAGTTACGGAGAGTAAAAATGAAAGTTCGTGCTTCCGTCAAGAAATTATGTCGTAACTGCAAAATCGTTAAGCGTGACGGTGTTATTCGCGTGATTTGCAGTGCCGAGCCGAAGCATAAACAGCGTCAAGGCTGATTATCTCGCATATTTTTCTTGCAAAGTTGGGTTGAGCTGGCTAGATTAGCCAGCCAATCTTTTGTATGTCTATGCGTTTCCATTTGAGTATCCTGAAAACGGGCTTTTCGGTATGGAACGCATAATCTAAATAGTAGGAGTGCATAGTGGCCCGTATAGCAGGCATTAACATTCCTGATCAGAAGCATACCGTAATCGCATTGACTTCGATTTACGGTGTCGGCAAGACTCGCTCCAAGGCCATTTGCGCCTCTGCGGGTATCGCTGAAGATGTGAAGATCAGTGAGCTGTCTGAAGAACAAATCGACACGCTGCGTGACGAAGTTGCCAAATTTGTTGTTGAAGGTGATCTGCGCCGTGAAGTTAGCATGAGCATCAAGCGTCTGATGGACCTTGGTTGCTATCGCGGTTTGCGTCATCGTCGTGGTCTTCCAGTACGCGGTCAGCGTACCAAGACCAACGCCCGTACCCGTAAGGGTCCGCGCAAACCGATCAAGAAATAATCGGGGTGATTGAATAATGGCAAAGGCACCAGTTCGTGCACGTAAGCGTGTAAGAAAACAAGTCTCTGACGGCGTGGCTCATGTCCATGCTTCTTTCAACAACACAATCGTTACTATTACCGATCGTCAAGGTAACGCTTTGGGTTGGGCAACTGCCGGTGGTTCCGGTTTCCGTGGTTCTCGCAAATCAACTCCGTTCGCAGCTCAGGTTGCAGCAGAGCGTTGCGCAGAAGCCGTGAAAGAATACGGTATCAAGAACCTGGAAGTTATGGTTAAGGGACCGGGTCCAGGCCGCGAATCTACTATTCGTGCTCTGAACGCCGCTGGTTTCCGCATCACTAATATTACTGATGTGACTCCGATCCCTCACAACGGTTGTCGTCCGCCGAAAAAACGTCGCGTATAACGCCCCGTTTTTTTAGGTTTGTTGGAGAAAGAAAATGGCAAGATATTTGGGTCCTAAGCTCAAGCTGAGCCGTCGTGAGGGCACCGACTTATTCCTTAAGTCTGGCGTTCGCGCGATCGATACCAAGTGTAAAATTGAACAAGCTCCTGGCCAGCACGGTGCGCGTAAACCGCGTCTGTCTGACTATGGTGTGCAGTTGCGTGAAAAGCAAAAAGTTCGCCGTATCTACGGTGTGCTGGAGCGTCAGTTCCGTAACTATTATAAAGAAGCAGCTCGTCTGAAAGGCAACACCGGTGAAAACCTGTTGGCTCTGCTGGAAGGTCGTCTGGACAACGTTGTTTACCGTATGGGCTTTGGTGCCACTCGTGCAGAAGCACGTCAGCTGGTTAGCCACAAGTCAGTAATGGTAAACGGTCGCGTTGTTAACATCGCTTCTTATCAGGTAACTCCGAATGACGTAGTCAGCATCCGTGAGAAAGCCAAAAAGCAATCTCGCGTGAAGGCCGCTCTGGAGCTGGCTGAGCAGCGTGAAAAGCCAACCTGGCTGGAAGTTGATGCTGCCAAGATGGAAGGTGTGTTCAAGCGTAAGCCTGAGCGTACTGATCTGTCCGCGGACATTAACGAACACCTGATCGTCGAGCTTTACTCCAAGTAAAGCTTAGTACCAAAGAGAGGACACAATGCAGGGTTCTGTGACAGAGTTTCTAAAACCGCGCCTGGTAGATATCGAGCAAGTGAGTTCGACGCACGCCAAGGTGACCCTTGAGCCTTTAGAGCGTGGCTTTGGCCACACTCTTGGTAACGCGCTGCGCCGTATTCTGCTTTCTTCGATGCCGGGTTGCGCGGTGACCGAGGTTGAGATTGATGGTGTACTACATGAGTACAGCACCAAAGAAGGCGTTCAGGAAGATATCCTGGAGATCCTGCTCAACCTGAAAGGGCTGGCGGTGAGAGTTCAAGGAAAAGATGAAGTTATTCTTACCCTGAACAAATCTGGCATTGGCCCTGTGACTGCAGCCGATATCACCCATGATGGTGATGTCGAAATCGTCAAGCCTCAGCACGTGATCTGCCACCTGACCGATGAGAATGCATCTATTAGCATGCGTATCAAAGTTCAGCGTGGTCGTGGTTATGTGCCGGCCTCTGCCCGAATTCATTCGGAAGAAGATGAGCGCCCAATCGGCCGTCTGTTAGTCGACGCATGTTACAGCCCTGTAGAGCGTATTGCCTACAATGTTGAAGCAGCTCGTGTTGAACAGCGTACCGACCTGGACAAGCTGGTCATCGAAATGGAAACCAACGGCACAATCGATCCTGAAGAGGCGATTCGTCGTGCGGCAACCATCCTGGCAGAACAACTTGAAGCTTTCGTTGACTTACGTGATGTTCGTCAGCCGGAAGTTAAAGAAGAGAAACCAGAATTCGATCCGATCCTGCTGCGCCCTGTTGACGATCTGGAATTGACTGTCCGCTCTGCTAACTGCCTTAAGGCAGAAGCTATCCACTATATCGGTGATCTGGTACAGCGTACCGAGGTTGAGCTTCTTAAGACGCCTAACCTTGGTAAAAAATCTCTTACAGAGATTAAAGACGTGCTGGCTTCCCGTGGACTGTCTCTGGGCATGCGCCTGGAAAACTGGCCACCGGCAAGCATCGCTGACGAGTAACCGGATCACAGGTTAAGGTTTTACTGAGAAGGATAAGGTCATGCGCCATCGTAAGAGTGGTCGTCAACTGAACCGCAACAGCAGCCATCGCCAGGCTATGTTCCGCAATATGGCAGGTTCACTGGTTCGTCATGAGATCATCAAGACGACCCTGCCTAAAGCGAAAGAGCTGCGTCGCGTAGTTGAGCCGCTGATTACTCTTGCCAAGACTGATAGCGTTGCTAATCGTCGTCTGGCATTCGCCCGCACTCGTGATAACGAGATCGTGGCAAAACTGTTTAATGAACTGGGTCCGCGTTTTGCAGCGCGTACCGGTGGTTACACTCGTATTCTTAAGTGTGGCTTCCGTGCTGGTGATAATGCTCCGATGGCTTACATCGAGCTGGTTGACCGCGCCGAGACTCAAACAGAAGCTGCTGCAGAGTAATCTGTAGTAGCATGAAAAAACCGGGCTTGCCCGGTTTTTTTATATCTGCAATTTCCCATTCCTGTTTGTTCCATCGTATTCTTTATGCAAATCCTTCCCTGTTATTTAACGATATGTGGTTACTCGATCAGTGGGCTGAGCGTCATATTGCCGAGGCTCAACGTAAAGGTGAGTTTGAAAATTTGCCAGGAGCGGGCCACCCGCTGGTATTGGATGATGATTCCAGTGTCCCGGCGGAGTTACGCACGGCCTTCCGGCTGCTGAAGAATGCAGGTTGTCTTCCAACTGAGCTCCAGCAGCGTAAGGAAACACTGGAGCTTAATGACTTGCTTAACTCCATCAATCAGGAGCATCCTGACTATCAGGCCATCAGTAAAAAACTGATGCTGCTCGAACTTAAGCTAAGAGAGGCTGGCCTGAATACCGATTTCCTGCACGGTGAATATGCCGTTAAATTGCACCATAAAGTCGAGGAGTAAGGATGTACCGTATTGGAGAGCTGGCCAGACTGGCTGATGTGACACCCGACACCATTCGCTATTATGAAAAACAGCAGATGATGGAACATGAGATTCGAACGGAGGGGGGCTTCCGGCTATACAGCGAGACCGATCTGCAGCGACTTAAGTTTATTCGCTATGCCAAGCAGTTGGGGTTTACCCTTGAAACTATACGTGAACTGCTTTCGATCCGTGTCGATCCTGAGCATCATACCTGCCTGGAATCAAAAGGCATTGTACAGAGCCGTTTAAAAGAAGTTGATTCAAAGATTAACGAGCTTGCACATATGCGTAAATCATTACAGCGACTCAACGATGCCTGCTGTGGGACTGCGCACAGCAGCGTTTACTGCTCGATCCTTGAAGCCCTTGAGCAGGGAGCCAGTACCTCAAAATTGGACTGACCCCGCCCCGGTAGACGATCCTGCCCTATAGTTTGAGCATAGGGGGAGCGTATGGGCACACCACGATTTACACCTGAATTTAAGGAAGAAGCCGTCCGTCAAATAACGCTTGTAGCTTACCTGACACAGGCATAAAATCGCGCCGTTAAATTTAACCATACTGGAGTTTATATGAGCAAGTACCAGCATAATAAAGGGGTTATAAAGGACAACGCTATCGAGGCGTTATTACATGACCCACTGTTTCGTCAGAGAGTTGAACAAAACAAGAAAGGGAAGGGAAGCTATCAGCGTAGCGCGAAACACGGCAAGAGGGGTAACTGGGAGGCCAGTGGCAAACAAGCAGAGTGCTTTTTTACCACTGGCCTTCTTCTTTCAGATAAGGCTATTAGATTCGTTCGTTCTGCTGCTTAAGCAGGTCGCGAATTTCGCTGAGCAGCACTTCCTCTTTGCTTGGCGCAGGCGGTGCCGCAGGCTCTTCAACTTTCTTACGGTTGAGTTTATTGATAACTTTAATTGCCATAAAGATGGCGAAAGCCACGATCACAAAATCAAAGATATTCTGGATAAACACGCCATAATGCATCACAACAGCCGGGATATCCCCTGCTGCAGGCCTTAACGTTAAAGCGAACTGCTTGAAATCCACCCCGCCAATCAGCAACCCAAGCGGCGGCATAATGATATCTGCGACCAGTGAAGAAACGATTTTCCCGAATGCTGCACCAATAATCACACCCACTGCCAAATCTACAACGTTTCCGCGCATCGCAAATTCGCGGAATTCTTTTAACATGCTCATTTTTCTCTCCTTGTTCCGGCTGACGTCAATAAGTCTAACAAATGATGACCCGATTGCCATAACGCAAGGAAATAAGAGTCCTTCGCTAATCCCTTAATTTAAGAATGGTTTATCGAATTCAGGTTGCAAGCGGGCTGCCTTCAGGGCTGCCCGCATGGCTTAAAGGAAGAATGGACTTGGCTGGAACAGGCGCTCAACGTCGCTGACAAATTTCTTATCAGTGAGGAACATAATCACATGGTCGCCTTGCTCAATGCGGAGATTGTCATTAGCTATCATGACGTCGTTACCACGCACGACCGCACCGATTATAGTGCCCGGCGGCAGCTTAATATCATCGATAACGCGACCAACAACACGTGAGGTACTTTCATCACCGTGCGCAACAGCTTCGATTGCTTCCGCTACGCCGCGGCGAAGTGAAGATACGCCGACAATATCCGCTTTACGCACATGTCCAAGAAGCGCCGAAATGGTCGCCTGCTGGGGAGATATCGCAATATCTATGACGCTGCCTTGAACAAGATCGACGTATGCGCGACGCTGGATCAGCACCATGACTTTCTTCGCGCCCATCTTCTTGGCTAGCATGGCGGACATTATATTCGCTTCGTCATCGTTGGTGACGGCAATAAACAAATCTACCTGTTCGATGTGCTCTTCTGCCAGCAGCTCCTGGTCAGATGCATCGCCATAGAAGACGATGGTGTTTTGCAGCATCTCCGCCAGTTCCGCAGCGCGTTGCGGATCGCGTTCGATAAGCTTAACGCTATAATCTTTTTCAAGGCGCTGCGCCAGGCCAGCACCGATGTTACCGCCACCAACCACCATAATGCGCTTGTAAGGTTTTTCGAGGCGCTGAAGCTCGCTCATCACCGCGCGAATATTCTGCGAGGCCGCAATAAAGAACACTTCATCCCCGGCCTCAACAATAGTAGAACCTTGTGGGCGAATAGGATGGTCATGGCGAAATATCGCCGCAACACGCGTTTCAATATGCGGCATATGTTCGCGCATCGTTGAAAGCGCGTTGCCTATCAGCGGGCCACCATAGTAAGCCTTTACTACCGCGAGGCTTACCTTACCCTCAGCAAAATTCACAACCTGCAGCGCGCCTGGGTACTCGATAAGGCGATAGATACTGTCGATAACCAGCTGCTCAGGTGCGATGAGGTGGTCAATAGGCACAGCTTCTGCGTTGAACAGACGGTCTGCATCGCGCACGTAATCTGGCGCCCGGATACGTGCAATCCGGTTCGGCGTGTTAAACAACGAATACGCGACCTGACAGGCAATCATATTCGTTTCGTCAGAGCTGGTAACGGCCACAAGCATATCGGCGTCATCCGCCCCTGCCTCTCGCAAAACGCGTGGGTGTGAGCCATGGCCCTGGACGACGCGCAGGTCAAACTTATCCTGTAAGCTGCGTAGGCGATCCTGATTGGTGTCGACAACGGTAATGTCGTTATTCTCACCGACCAGGTTTTCTGCAAGGGTGCCACCGACCTGGCCCGCACCCAGAATAATTATTTTCATATTTATAGCTTCATTAAGGATGAAACTGACGACTCAGTAATGTGCGAGTCAGTTTTTAATAAGCTTAGCGTAAAAGAAGCCGTCGCCTTCGTACTCTGCCGGCAGATTCTGGATGCCCGGCAATTCTGGCGTTCCCGTTTCCACCAGCTTCGCTTCAGGATGGCGACTCAGGAAATCGGCGACCTGAAGGCTGTTTTCTTCCGGCAGGATTGAGCAAGTTGCATAAAGCAGCGTGCCTCCAGATTTCAGGTGTGGCCAGATAGCTTCGAGGATCTCTTTTTGCAGCTCCGCAAGTTCCGCAATATCCCGATCGCGGCGCAGCCACTTAATGTCCGGGTGACGGCGAATGACGCCCGTCGCCGAGCAGGGGGCATCCAGTAAAATTCTGTCGAACTGCTGTTTGCCGCACCACTGCGCGGGGAAACGACCGTCGCCCTGTTTTACCTCGGCATTCATGCCCAGACGCTGTAAGTTTTCATAAACGCGTTTAAGCCGCGCTGGATCGACATCTACAGCCATAACTTTAGCCGCCGGGGCCGCTTCCAGAATATGCGTAGTTTTGCCTCCTGGCGCGGCGCACAGGTCCAGGATCGTTTCGCCATCCTGCGGATCGAGCAGATCAACGCAACCCTGGGCTGAAGCATCCTGAACGGTCACCCAGCCCTGGTCAAAGCCCGGCAGCACATGAACTGGCACAGGCGTGTCCAGGCGGACGGCATCGCGATAATGCAGATGCGGCTGTCCTTCCAGGCCAGCTTCTGACAGAAGTTTAAGCCACTCATCCCGAGTGTGATGCTGACGGTTCACGCGCAGCCACATTGGCGGGCGCTGATTATTGGCAGCAATGATTTCCTGCCATTGGCCTGGATAAGCTTTTCTGATGCGCTGTAGCAACCAGCCGGGATGGAGGAAACGGCTCTCATGCTTTGCCGCTTCCGCCATCAGCTCGTCCTGCTGACGCTGGAACTGGCGTAAGACGCCGTTAATCAAACCTTTTAAAGACTGACGTTTTATTGCAACGGCGCCTTCTACGGTTTCCGCAAGCGCTGCATGGGCGGGGATACGGGTATAAAGCAGCTGATAAAAACCTACCATGATCAGGTAGTGGATGGTGCGCTGTTTGCCGGTCATTGGACGGGACATTAGCTTGCTCACCAGCCACTCCAGCTGAGGTAGCGTGCGTAGCACGCCGAAGCACAGTTCCTGAAGTAGCGCTTTGTCTTTATCAGATACTTTTTGCTGCATCGGTGGCAGCACGTTGCTCAGCGATTGTCCTTTTTCGACAACCTGCTCAATAGTCTGGGCTGCCAGACTACGAAGATTTAATGATTTTTTCATAGCTACGCTCTGTTTACGGCGCTTAAAAACAAAAATGCCCAGGCTTACCCGGGCGTAGTAACGTTTTTCATTCAGGCGAGTAAGGTACCTGGTTCGAACCATTCACGACGTGAGTTCAGCAAATCCTGCGCTTTCATTGCTTTTTTACCAGCAGGCTGCAGCTCTTCAAGATTCAAAATGCCCTCGGTCGTCGCTACCTGAATCCCCTGTTTAGTGGCTTCCAGAATAGTGCCGGGTTTGGCATTCGTTTGCCGATCTATGGCCGTGGCACGCCACACTTTAACTGGCTGCTCGTCGATTTCCAGCCAGCTCATCGGCCATGGATTGAAGGCGCGAATACAACGCTCGAGCTGAACTGCCGAAAGGGACCAGTCGATACGGGCCTCTTCTTTGCTCAGCTTCTCGGCGTAGGTGACAAGTGACTCATCCTGAACTTCAGGCTTAGCCTTGCCCGCAGCCAGCTGGCCTAACGTTTCCAGTAACCCCTGTGGGCCAAGATCGGCAAGTTTGTCGTAAAGTGATGCGCTGGTATCTTGCGGGGTGATGTCACAGGCAAGCTTAAACAGCATGTCGCCGGTATCCAGGCCCACATCCATTTGCATGATAGTGACGCCCGTTTGAGCATCGCCAGCCCATAAAGAGCGTTGGATTGGTGCCGCTCCGCGCCAGCGCGGCAGCAGGGATCCATGCACGTTAATACAGCCCAAACGCGGCATATCAAGCACCGCTTTTGGCAGGATTAAACCATAGGCAACGACGACCATGACATCCGCGTTCAGGTCAGCAATAAGCTGCTGATTTTCAGCCGGGCGCAATGAAGCGGGCTGGAACACAGGGATCTCTTTTTCGCAGGCCAGCACCTTAACCGGGCTGGGCATAAGCTTCTTACCACGGCCTGCCGGGCGATCGGGCTGGGTGAAAACGCCGACAACCTGATGCCCAGACGACAGCAGCGCGTCTAAGTGACGCGCTGCAAAATCGGGGGTGCCGGCGAAAATAATACGCAATGAATCAGACACATTATTCCCTTTCGTAGTGGATTAAGCGCTCTTGTTCAGACGAGCCATTTTTTCCAGTTTCTGACGAATGCGCTGACGCTTCATCGGCGAGAGGTAATCAACAAACAGTTTGCCGATCAGGTGGTCCATCTCATGCTGAATACAGATAGCCAGCAGGCCATCTGCCTCTAATTCGTACGGCTTGCCTTCACGATCCAGCGCGCGAATTTTAACGGTTTCCGCACGGGGCACGAGAGCACGCTGTTCAGGGATAGAAAGGCAGCCTTCCTCAATACCCGTTTCACCGCTTTGTTCCAGCATTTCCGGGTTGATAAGTACCAGGCGTTCATCACGGTTTTCCGACACATCAATGACAATAATGCGCTGATGGATATCTACCTGTGTTGCCGCAAGGCCAATACCTTCCTCTGCGTACATTGTCTCGAACATGTCGTCAACAATACGCTGAATCTCAGCATTCACCTCTTTGACCGGAGCCGCCACAGTGCGAAGGCGCTCGTCCGGAAAATGTAATACTTGTAAAACTGACATATTTATCCAGAGCTGTGTTCAATTGATAGAAGGATTCTTCTCTCTATTCTAGACAAAACCCCCTTTGATTGACAGCATCAGTGACCAATCGCAAGGATTGCTTTTATGGCTTATGGCAGGGGGAAACAGTGTTACCAACGGAGATTTGGTTGCGCCTTATGGCAGTGAACAGCCTGAGCGGCGATAAGATGCTGGAAATCGCCCAATACCTGCTGTCCGGCACGCAGTTTTCCCCCGGCTCGCTTGCCGCTGCGGGTCTCACCTCCCGGCAGATTAAGCAATTTATTGGCTTTAGCGAGCGTGAGCTTGAAAATAGCTATTTATGGCTTGAGCAAACCGGACATCATCTGCTCACGGTAGACAGTCCTCTCTATCCTGAACAGCTCCGCGCTACGGAGGATTTCCCTGCGGCCCTGTTGATAGCAGGCAACCTGCCGCTGCTCGCCAAGAATCAGCTGGCCGTGGTCGGTAGCCGCAATCTCTCAATGTATGGTGAAAGATGGTGCCGCTTGTTCTGCGAGCCACTGGCCGCCGCCGGGCTGACCATAACCAGCGGCCTGGCATTGGGCATTGATGGCGTGGCCCATCGCGCTACGTTGCAGGCAGGAGGGAAAACCGTGGCCGTGTTGGGCAATGGTTTGCATGACATTTACCCTAAACGTCATCGGCAGCTCGCACAAAGCATTGTTGAAGCTGGTGGCGCACTGGTTTCCGAATTTCCGTTAGCCACCACACCCTGGCCTGCAAACTTTCCTCGTCGCAATCGTATTATTAGCGGCCTGAGCCGGGCCGTATTTGTTGTGGAGGCCTCTGAACGCAGCGGCTCGTTAGTCACAGCGAAACTGGCTGTGGAACAAGGAAGAGAGGTCTTTGCGCTACCGGGGCCAATTGGCAGCCCGGGGAGTGAAGGGCCGCACTGGCTGATAAAACAGGGTGCCACGCTGGTCAGCCATCCCGCCGATATCCTTGACCATCTTAAAAGCGAACTGCAATGGCTGACTCCATCGCACAAAACCCTAATATATTCTGCCGATGAAGGCGTTCACACATTGCCATTTCCCGAGCTGTTGGCTAACGTAGGAGATGAGGTTACACCTGTTGACGTCGTCGCTGAACGTGCCGGCCAACCTGTGCCAGAGACGGTAGCCCAACTGCTCGAACTGGAGTTAGCAGGATGGATCGCAGCTGTACCCGGCGGCTATGTCCGATTGAGGAGGGCATGCCATGTTCGACGTACTAATGTACTTATTTGAAACCTACATCCATAACGAAGCTGAAATGCGCGTAGATCAGGACAAATTGACGCGCGATCTCACCGATGCCGGTTTTGATCGCGAAGATATTTACAATGCGTTGGTATGGCTTGAAAAGCTGGCTGATTATCAGGAAGGGCTCACCGAGCCGATGCAACTGGCCGCCGATCCACTTTCCATGCGGGTCTACACGGAAGAAGAAAGCATGCGTCTGGATGCCAGCTGCCGGGGATTCTTACTTTTCCTTGAGCAGATTCAGGTGCTAAACCTCGAAACTCGCGAAATGGTCATTGAACGCGTGCTGGCGCTGGATACCGCTGAATTTGAGTTAGAAGACTTAAAGTGGGTGATATTAATGGTGCTGTTCAACATTCCGGGATGCGAAAATGCCTATCAGCAGATGGAAGAATTACTCTTCGAAGTAAATGACGGTATGCTGCACTAAATTTCTGTGCAGCAAGAGAAGCTATGACCAAATCAGCACTATTCACGGTGCCTAAAAATGAACCCTGCCCCCAATGCGGGGCAGAGTTAGCGATTCGTTCCGGCAAGCACGGCCCGTTTCTGGGCTGCTCCCATTACCCGGAATGTGATTACGTGCGCCCGCTAAAAGGCCAGGCCGATGGCCATGTTGTTAAAGTGCTGGATGGACAGGCGTGTCCGGAATGCCAGGCAACGCTTGTCCTGCGCCAGGGGCGGTTCGGTATGTTTATCGGCTGCAGCAATTATCCCGAATGCGAACATACTCAAGTGATCGACAAGCCTGACGAGACGGCAATCACCTGTCCGCAATGCCAACAGGGCCAGCTGGTGCAGCGTCGTTCTCGCTATGGCAAAACCTTCTGGTCGTGCGATCGCTACCCTGCATGCCAGTTTGTCATCAATTTCAAACCCATCGCTGGGGTTTGTCCTGAATGCCACTATCCGTTATTAATAGAAAAGAAAACGGCGCAGGGCGTTAAGTGTCTTTGTGCCAGTAAACAATGTGGAAAGCCGGTTACGGCGGAATAAGATTGTGAACAATAGCCTGCAACAAGAGCCCATCGCACAGATCGTCGCGGCTCTGAAAAATAATAATGTCATCGCTTATCCAACAGAGGCTGTTTTTGGCGTCGGTTGCGATCCTGACAGCGAGCTGGCGGTTTCCCGTCTGCTCGCTTTAAAACAGCGCCCCGTTGATAAAGGTTTGATTCTCATCGCGGCGGATTTTGAACAACTAAAACCTTATGTGAATGAGCAGGCGTTAACCACCGCGCAGCGTGAAGCGGTTTTCTCTCGCTGGCCCGGGCCGGTAACGTTTGTCTTCCCGGCTCTGCCCTCAACGCCACGCTGGCTGACGGGCCGTTTCGATTCCCTGGCTGTCAGAGTGACGGACCATCCGCTGGTTAAAACACTCTGTCTTGAATACGGCAAACCGCTGGTTTCAACAAGCGCCAATCTGACTGGCTTACCGCCATGCCGCACCGCTGAAGAAGTTTTGCAGCAGTTCGGTACCGATTTCCCTGTTTTACGTGGTGAAACCGGTGGCCGCCAGAACCCTTCTGAAATCCGCGATGCCTTAACCGGCGAACTTTTCCGCCAGGGATAAAATGATGGACACCTTTGCCGTTTTCGGTAATCCGATTCAACACAGCAAATCACCGCAGATTCACAAGCTTTTTGCTGAGCAGCTGAATATCGAGCATCCGTATGGTCGTATTCTTGCTCCGGTGGATGCCTTCATTGAGACGCTGGAAGCTTTCTTTGCCGCTGGTGGTAAGGGTGCCAACGTCACGATGCCGTTTAAAGAGCTGGCGTTTGCCCGAGCAGACGAGCTTACGGAACGCGCCGCGCTTGCCGGTGCGGTTAATACGCTGAAGCGTCTGGATGATGGCCGACTGGTGGGTGATAACACCGATGGCATTGGCTTATTGAGTGACCTTGAACGTTTGTCCCTGGTTAAACCGGGCGATCGTGTTCTTCTTTTAGGGGCTGGTGGAGCGGCCAGAGGCGTATTGCTTCCTCTGCTGTCTCTTGACTGCGCTGTCACCATCACCAACCGTACATTTACCCGGGCGGAAGAGCTGGCAACACTGTTCAGCCATACCGGGAGCGTTCAGGCCATTGAACAACAGCAGCTGGCTGGCCATGAGTTTGACTTGATTATCAACGCTACCTCAAGCGGTGTCGGTGGCGAAGTCCCGGCTATCCCGGTATCTTTGCTTTCACATAACGTTCGCTGCTACGACATGTTTTATCAAAAGGGACTAACGCCGTTCCTGGGCTGGAGCATAGAACACGGTGTACAACATTATGCAGATGGATTAGGAATGCTGGTAGGGCAGGCGGCGCATGCTTTCTTATTATGGCATGGCGTGCTCCCGGCAATCACACCAGTAATTGAACAGCTCCAGAAGGAAATGGACGAATGAATCAGTCGATCCAATTTCCGGATCGTGAAGTGTGGGATGAGAAACGCTGCGCGATCTGCTTCCCGGCGTTGGTAAATGGTTTTCAGGTTAACTGCGCCATCGCCGGGATAACTCTTGCCGGCCGGTTTGGCGGCGACGGAGTGAAGCAGTGGATGGAGGCTTTCCGCCTCCATCGTTGGGATTTAGAAGAAGAAGTACAGGATCTAATCTTTGATGAGCAAGAAGACGATCAGGGATGGTACTGGCTGTCCTGAGCAAGATACTCATCTTTCCAGCGCACATAGTTATTCGCGGAGTACTTCAGGCCTTCAAGCTCCGCCTCCGTTAAAGGACGCACCTGTTTCACTGGGCTCCCCAGATATAAGAACCCACTTTCAAGACGTTTGTTTTGTGGTATCAGGCTACCGGCACCGATCATGACGTCATCCTCTACTATTACCCCATCCAGCAGAATCGATCCCATCCCCACTAGAACGCGATCGCCTATCGTACAGCCATGCAGCATCACTTTATGCCCGACGGTTACATCCTCCCCCACGATCAGCGGGTTACCTTCAGGTTTATAAGAAGACTTATGAGTGACGTGCAGAACGCTGCCGTCCTGGATATTGCTGCGAGCGCCTATAACAACATGGTTTACATCACCGCGAATAACAACCAACGGCCAAATGCTGGCGTCGTCACCCAGCGTGACATCACCTATTACCACGCCAGAAGGATCCAGCATGACCCGTTGGCCTGTTTTTGGAGAGATTTTATGGAAGGGGCGTAATACTGCGGACATAGCGACCTCAGGAAATTCATTTCGTAGATCAACTCTGGCTGCTTTTATGAGCATTGGCAAGCGGGTAAACCGTCATAAATAGGGGCGATCGCGCAGGATCTCAGCGAAGAGGGTGAAAACTAAACACTTAGATAAAAAGATCGAAAAAACACTTGTGCAATAAAACGGGATCCCTATAATGCGCCTCCATCGACACGGAACATGTGAACAACATCACAGAGTAACGGCGGCGATGAGAGTTAAAAATCCTGAAATTAAGGGTTGACTCTGAAAGAGGAAAGCGTAATATACGCCACCTCGAGTTAGCAAGCGAAAGCGCGTAACTCACTGCTCTTTAACAATTTATCAGACAATCTGTGTGGGCACTCGCAGGATTGATATCTCAGCATCTTCGGATGCAAAAAAAATATCAAGTCTTGAAGAGTGACCAAGCAGTAATTCATTTAGTTGAATTATTACGAAAGTTAATTTTTGAGCACCGCTTCACGAGTTGAAGCAAATCAAGCTTTTAATTGAAGAGTTTGATCATGGCTCAGATTGAACGCTGGCGGCAGGCCTAACACATGCAAGTCGAGCGGTAGCACAGGGAGCTTGCTCCTGGGTGACGAGCGGCGGACGGGTGAGTAATGTCTGGGAAACTGCCTGATGGAGGGGGATAACTACTGGAAACGGTAGCTAATACCGCATAACGTCGCAAGACCAAAGAGGGGGACCTTCGGGCCTCTTGCCATCAGATGTGCCCAGATGGGATTAGCTAGTAGGTGGGGTAATGGCTCACCTAGGCGACGATCCCTAGCTGGTCTGAGAGGATGACCAGCCACACTGGAACTGAGACACGGTCCAGACTCCTACGGGAGGCAGCAGTGGGGAATATTGCACAATGGGCGCAAGCCTGATGCAGCCATGCCGCGTGTATGAAGAAGGCCTTCGGGTTGTAAAGTACTTTCAGCGAGGAGGAAGGCATAAAGCTTAATACGCTTTGTGATTGACGTTACTCGCAGAAGAAGCACCGGCTAACTCCGTGCCAGCAGCCGCGGTAATACGGAGGGTGCAAGCGTTAATCGGAATTACTGGGCGTAAAGCGCACGCAGGCGGTTTGTTAAGTCAGATGTGAAATCCCCGGGCTCAACCTGGGAACTGCATTTGAAACTGGCAAGCTTGAGTCTTGTAGAGGGGGGTAGAATTCCAGGTGTAGCGGTGAAATGCGTAGAGATCTGGAGGAATACCGGTGGCGAAGGCGGCCCCCTGGACAAAGACTGACGCTCAGGTGCGAAAGCGTGGGGAGCAAACAGGATTAGATACCCTGGTAGTCCACGCCGTAAACGATGTCGACTTGGAGGTTGTTCCCTTGAGGAGTGGCTTCCGGAGCTAACGCGTTAAGTCGACCGCCTGGGGAGTACGGCCGCAAGGTTAAAACTCAAATGAATTGACGGGGGCCCGCACAAGCGGTGGAGCATGTGGTTTAATTCGATGCAACGCGAAGAACCTTACCTACTCTTGACATCCAGAGAACTTTCCAGAGATGGATTGGTGCCTTCGGGAACTCTGAGACAGGTGCTGCATGGCTGTCGTCAGCTCGTGTTGTGAAATGTTGGGTTAAGTCCCGCAACGAGCGCAACCCTTATCCTTTGTTGCCAGCGGTTCGGCCGGGAACTCAAAGGAGACTGCCAGTGATAAACTGGAGGAAGGTGGGGATGACGTCAAGTCATCATGGCCCTTACGAGTAGGGCTACACACGTGCTACAATGGCGCATACAAAGAGAAGCGACCTCGCGAGAGCAAGCGGACCTCATAAAGTGCGTCGTAGTCCGGATCGGAGTCTGCAACTCGACTCCGTGAAGTCGGAATCGCTAGTAATCGTAGATCAGAATGCTACGGTGAATACGTTCCCGGGCCTTGTACACACCGCCCGTCACACCATGGGAGTGGGTTGCAAAAGAAGTAGGTAGCTTAACCTTCGGGAGGGCGCTTACCACTTTGTGATTCATGACTGGGGTGAAGTCGTAACAAGGTAACCGTAGGGGAACCTGCGGTTGGATCACCTCCTTACCTGAAAGATACGAACTTGCGTAGTGCTCACACAGATTGTCTGATGAAAGTAAAGAAGCAAGGCGTCTTGCGATTGAGACTTCAGTGTCCCCTTCGTCTAGAGGCCCAGGACACCGCCCTTTCACGGCGGTAACAGGGGTTCGAATCCCCTAGGGGACGCCACTTGCTGGTTTGTGAGTGAAAGTCGCCGACCTCAATATCTCAAAACTGACTCTCTGAGTTATGTTTGAGATATTTGCTCTTTAAAAATCCGGAACAAGCTGAAAATTGAAACGACATGTCGTCTCATTCCTCCGTAATAAGGAATGGGAATACGATATGTTCGAGTCTCTCAAATTTTCACAACATACGATTGTGTCTTACGAGACACCTTCGGGTTGTGAGGTTAAGCGACTAAGCGTACACGGTGGATGCCCTGGCAGTCAGAGGCGATGAAGGACGTGCTAATCTGCGATAAGCGTCGGTAAGGTGATATGAACCGTTATAACCGGCGATTTCCGAATGGGGAAACCCAGTGTGTTTCGACACACTATCGTTAAGTGAATACATAGCTTAACGAAGCGAACCGGGGGAACTGAAACATCTAAGTACCCCGAGGAAAAGAAATCAACCGAGATTCCCCCAGTAGCGGCGAGCGAACGGGGAACAGCCCAGAACCTGAATCAGTTTGTGTGTTAGTGGAAGCGTCTGGAAAGTCGCAGGGTACAGGGTGATACTCCCGTACACTAAAATGCACATACTGTGAGTTCGAAGAGTAGGGCGGGACACGTGGTATCCTGTCTGAATATGGGGGGACCATCCTCCAAGGCTAAATACTCCTGACTGACCGATAGTGAACCAGTACCGTGAGGGAAAGGCGAAAAGAACCCCGGCGAGGGGAGTGAAACAGAACCTGAAACCGTGTACGTACAAGCAGTGGGAGCCTCTTTTATGGGGTGACTGCGTACCTTTTGTATAATGGGTCAGCGACTTATATTCTGTAGCAAGGTTAACCGTATAGGGGAGCCGCAGGGAAACCGAGTCTTAACTGGGCGTTAAGTTGCAGGGTATAGACCCGAAACCCGGTGATCTAGCCATGGGCAGGTTGAAGGTTGGGTAACACTAACTGGAGGACCGAACCGACTAATGTTGAAAAATTAGCGGATGACTTGTGGCTGGGGGTGAAAGGCCAATCAAACCGGGAGATAGCTGGTTCTCCCCGAAAGCTATTTAGGTAGCGCCTCGTGAACTCATCTTCGGGGGTAGAGCACTGTTTCGGCTAGGGGGCCATCCCGGCTTACCAACCCGATGCAAACTACGAATACCGAAGAATGTTATCACGGGAGACACACGGCGGGTGCTAACGTCCGTCGTGAAGAGGGAAACAACCCAGACCGCCAGCTAAGGTCCCAAAGTCATGGTTAAGTGGGAAACGATGTGGGAAGGCACAGACAGCCAGGATGTTGGCTTAGAAGCAGCCATCATTTAAAGAAAGCGTAATAGCTCACTGGTCGAGTCGGCCTGCGCGGAAGATGTAACGGGGCTAAACCATGCACCGAAGCTGCGGCAGCGACGCTTATGCGTTGTTGGGTAGGGGAGCGTTCTGTAAGCCGTCGAAGGTGGACTGTGAGGTCTGCTGGAGGTATCAGAAGTGCGAATGCTGACATAAGTAACGATAAAGCGGGTGAAAAACCCGCTCGCCGGAAGACCAAGGGTTCCTGTCCAACGTTAATCGGGGCAGGGTGAGTCGACCCCTAAGGCGAGGCCGAAAGGCGTAGTCGATGGGAAACAGGTTAATATTCCTGTACTCGGTGTTACTGCGAAGGGGGGACGGAGAGGGCTATGTTAGCCGGGCGACGGTTGTCCCGGTTTAAGCATGTAGGCGGGAGTTTTAGGTAAATCCGGAACTCTATCTAACGCTGAGGTGTGATGACGAGGCACTACGGTGCTGAAGTAACAAATGCCGCACTTCCAGGAAAAGCCTCTAAGCATCAGGTAACATCAAATCGTACCCCAAACCGACACAGGTGGTCAGGTAGAGAATACCAAGGCGCTTGAGAGAACTCGGGTGAAGGAACTAGGCAAAATGGTGCCGTAACTTCGGGAGAAGGCACGCTGCTGGTAGGTGAAGGGACTTGCTCCTGGAGCTGAAGGCAGTCGAAGATACCAGCTGGCTGCAACTGTTTATTAAAAACACAGCACTGTGCAAACACGAAAGTGGACGTATACGGTGTGACGCCTGCCCGGTGCCGGAAGGTTAATTGATGGGGTTAAGCGCAAGCTGAAGCTCTTGATCGAAGCCCCGGTAAACGGCGGCCGTAACTATAACGGTCCTAAGGTAGCGAAATTCCTTGTCGGGTAAGTTCCGACCTGCACGAATGGCGTAATGATGGCCAGGCTGTCTCCACCCGAGACTCAGTGAAATTGAACTCGCTGTGAAGATGCAGTGTACCCGCGGCAAGACGGAAAGACCCCGTGAACCTTTACTATAGCTTGACACTGAACACTGGTCCTTGATGTGTAGGATAGGTGGGAGGCTTTGAAGCGAGGACGCCAGTTCTTGTGGAGCCAACCTTGAAATACCACCCTTTAATGGCTGGTGTTCTAACGTAGACCCGTAATCCGGGTTGCGGACAGTGTCTGGTGGGTAGTTTGACTGGGGCGGTCTCCTCCTAAAGCGTAACGGAGGAGCACGAAGGTTAGCTAATCACGGTCGGACATCGTGAGGTTAGTGCAAAGGCATAAGCTAGCTTGACTGCGAGAGTGACGGCTCGAGCAGGTGCGAAAGCAGGTCTTAGTGATCCGGTGGTTCTGAATGGAAGGGCCATCGCTCAACGGATAAAAGGTACTCCGGGGATAACAGGCTGATACCGCCCAAGAGTTCATATCGACGGCGGTGTTTGGCACCTCGATGTCGGCTCATCACATCCTGGGGCTGAAGTAGGTCCCAAGGGTATGGCTGTTCGCCATTTAAAGTGGTACGCGAGCTGGGTTTAGAACGTCGTGAGACAGTTCGGTCCCTATCTGCCGTGGGCGCTGGAGAATTGAGGGGGGCTGCTCCTAGTACGAGAGGACCGGAGTGGACGCATCACTGGTGTTCGGGTTGTCATGCCAATGGCATTGCCCGGTAGCTAAATGCGGAAAAGATAAGCGCTGAAAGCATCTAAGCGCGAAACTTGCCCCGAGATGAATTCTCCCTGACTCCTTGAGAGTCCTGAAGGAACGTTGAAGACTACGACGTTGATAGGCTGGGTGTGTAAGCGTAGCGATACGTTGAGCTAACCAGTACTAATGATCCGTGAGGCTTAACCTTACAACACCGAAGGTGTTTTGGTGAGAGATTTGATTTTCAGCTGAATGTTCCAGATTTAAGTTGATGGTTATACGGAAGTATAACGGTCAATACACAGAATATGCCTGGCGGCACTAGCGCGGTGGTCCCACCTGACCCCATGCCGAACTCAGAAGTGAAACGCCGTAGCGCCGATGGTAGTGTGGGGTCTCCCCATGCGAGAGTAGGGAACTGCCAGGCTCCAAATTTAGCGTGCTGATATGGCTCAGTTGGTAGAGCGCACCCTTGGTAAGGGTGAGGTCCCCAGTTCGACTCTGGGTATCAGCACCAGTTTTTAGGTTAAAGTTCGGCGATTTTATAAAGAATTTGCCTGGCGGCACTAGCGCGGTGGTCCCACCTGACCCCATGCCGAACTCAGAAGTGAAACGCCGTAGCGCCGATGGTAGTGTGGGGTCTCCCCATGCGAGAGTAGGGAACTGCCAGGCTTCAAATAAAAGAAGGCCATCCGAAAGGATGGCCTTTTTGCTATGGGGAATTCACTATATTCCGACTAAAAAGGCCGCGAAAGCGGCCTTTGCTTTGTTATCAATGAATAACCTGAGACAGGAAAGAGCGGGTTCGCTCAGATTTAGGGTGAGCAAAGAACTCATCGGGCGATGCCTGCTCCACTATCTCTCCTCGATCCATAAAGATCACTCTATCCGCCACCGTTCTGGCGAAGCCCATCTCGTGGGTTACGCACAGCATTGTCATACCTGACTGGGCAAGGCCAATCATTGTATCCAGCACTTCCTTAACCATCTCTGGATCGAGTGCGGATGTTGGCTCATCAAACAGCATGATCTTCGGTTTCATGCATAACGAACGCGCAATGGCCACGCGCTGCTGCTGTCCACCGGAGATCTGTCCTGGAAATTTATGTGCGTGTTCAGCAATACGCACTCGTTCCAGATAGTGCATGCCCAGTGCCTCAGCCTCTTTTTTTGGCATCTTTTTGACCCAAATGGGGGCCAAAGTACAGTTCTGCAAAACGGTAAGATGAGGGAAAAGATTGAAGTGCTGGAAAACCATCCCCACCTCTGTCCTGACCTTTTCAATATTGCGGAGATCGTCATTCAGCTCTGTTCCGTCAACGACGATTCGCCCTTGCTGATGCTCTTCCAGATGGTTAATGCAGCGTATGGTCGTGGATTTTCCTGAACCTGACGGCCCGCAGAGCACGATGCGTTCTCCTTGTTTTACCTTCAGATTGATATCCTTGAGCACGTGAAACTGTCCGTACCACTTGTTCACATTTTCCAACATGATCATCGCGTCAGCGGGTTGCAGTGTAATTTGACTCATATTCATCCTCAGTGCGGTGCCCGTCCGGTGTTAAAGCGCTTTTCCAGATGCTGGCTGTAGCGCGACATACTGAAACAGAAAGCCCAGTAGATCAGGGCTGCAAAAACATAACCTTCCGTAGACATCCCCAGCCATGCGGGATCTACCGTGGCCTGCTGCACGCTGCTGAACAGATCGAACAGGCCAATGATGATCACCAGACTGGTGTCCTTGAACAGGGCGATAATGGTGTTCACAAGGCCCGGGATCACCATCTTCAGTGCCTGAGGCAAAATCACCAGACCCTGAGTTTTCCAGTAGCCTAAAGCTAAAGACTCCGCCGCTTCGTATTGCCCTTTAGGCAGTGCCTGTAGCCCACCGCGCACAACCTCTGCGACATAGGCTGACTGGAACAGGATCACCCCTACCAGCGCACGTATTAGCTTATCGATGCTTGTTCCTTCCGCCAGAAACAGCGGCAGCATGACCGATGACATAAACAGGACGGTAATCAGCGGAACGCCCCGCCAGAACTCGATAAACACGACGGAAAGGATCCTTACCACCGGCATCGTTGAACGTCGTCCAAGTGCCAGTAAGATCCCCAACGGTAACGCTCCTGCAATCCCGACGGAGGCAATGATCAGCGTTAATGTCAGTCCGCCCCACTGGCGAGTTTCCACTCGTTCCAGACCAAGAAAGCCGCCGTAGAGCAAGATCCACACAACCAGCGGGTAGATAACGGCCCACACAGCGATATAACGACCGCGGCGCGGCATGACGCTCCAGAACATAGGGACGATAGACACCAGACCGATGATTAACGCGAGGTTGATGCGCCAGCGCTGGTCATGGGGATAAAGCCCATACATGAACTGCCCGAAGCGGGCGTGAATGAAGACCCAGCAGGCACCTTCTTTGGTGCAGTCGGCTCGTGTCTCACCTATCCAGTTCGCCTGGAAGATTGTCCAGTTCAGCAGTGGCGGGATCAGTTCCCACATCATCCAGATACAGAACAGCGTTAGCAGGCTGTTGGTCCAGCTGGAGAACAGGTTTTTACGGGCCCACTGTATCGCGCCCGAGCGAACGACCTTTGGGGGCGCCTGATGGGAGATTAATACTTTCGTCATCATGGTTCCTTAGCGTTCGACCAGGGCGATACGGCGGTTGTAGATATTCATCAGCAGGGAGATAGTCAGGCTGATAATCAGGTAGACCGACATCGTAATGGCGATGGTTTCGATGGCCTGTCCGGTCTGGTTGAGCACCGACCCGGCAAACAGCGACACCATATCCGGGTAGCCGATGGCGGCTGCCAGCGAGGAGTTCTTGACGATGTTGAGATACTGGCTGGTTAGCGGTGGGATGATGACCCGCATCGCCTGTGGAATGATGACCTGGCGCAGCGTGACCTGATTCGGCAGCGCAAGCGAACGCGCAGCCTCGCGCTGGCCGTACGGCACCGACTGAATACCCGAGCGGATGATCTCGGCAATAAACGCGGAGGTATAAACCGACAGCGCCAACGTCAGAGCAGCCAGCTCCGGGATCAGCACCATCCCACCGCGGAAGTTAAAACCACGCAGGGCTGGAACATCCCAGTGCAGAGCCGCACCGAAGCTCCACTGAGTGAGCATTGGTAAGGCTATCAGTAGCGCAAGCGCAATAGGCCAGGTACGGCGAAGCTGGCCGGTTTTAACCTGATGCATCTTATTGAAGCGATAAAGCCCGGCGGACACAACCAGCGCCGCAGCGACGGCTACGACAAAAGCGACGGCACCTTCACCCATTTGCGGAGAAGGGATATACAGTCCGCGATTGCTGAGAAACAGCAGATCGAAGGCGCTAACGGCCTGGCGCGGCCCGGGCAGATTACGCAGCACGGCAAAGTACCAGAAGAAGATTTGCAGCAGCGGCGGAATATTACGGAACGTCTCAATGTAGAGGGTGGAGAGTTTGCGCAGCAGCCAGTTTTCCGACAGGCGCGCAAGGCCGAGGAAAAAGCCGATAAACGACGCAAACATGATACACAGAGCGGAAACCAGCAGGGTATTCAGTAGCCCGACCACGAACACCCGGCCATAGGTATCGCCCTGCTCATAGTCGATAAGATGCTGGACGATGCCAAAGCCGGCGGCCCGGTCGAGAAATGCAAAGCCTGAGGTGATGCCACGATGATTAAGGTTGGTGACGGTGTTGTGTATCAGGTAAACCGCGATGCCGACGACAATGGCCACCGCGATAATCTGAAACAGCCAGGCACGAACCGCGGGATTAGATAAGGAGATATCTCCTTTTACGGCGGGGCGGCGATGGAACATAAGCAAACCTCAGTAACATAAAATCTGACTCTGGGCGCTACCTTCGCAGCGCCCGTTTCTGACGTTTCGCTTAGCGAACTGGCGGAGCGTACTGAATGCCACCTTTATTCCACAGGTTGTTCTGCCCGCGTTTGATTTTCAGCGGGCTTTCCGCGCCGACGTTATGGTCGAAGATCTCAGCGTAGTTACCAACCTGCTTAACGATGTTATAAGCCCATTTATTATCGAGCTTCAGATCTTTCCCAAAGTCACCCTCTTTACCTAGCAGGTGAGCCATATCCGGCGTGGTTGGGTTAGCGGCCATCTGGTCGACGTTTTTGGAGTCGACGCCCATCTCTTCGGCGTTCAGCATGGCGAACAGCGTCCAGCGCACGATGGCTAACCAGTCTTCATCACCACGGCGAACTACCGGGCCCAGCGGTTCTTTAGAGATAACTTCTGGCAGGACAATCCATTCAGCTGGATTGCTCAGTTTGATGCGCAGTGCGTACAGCTGAGACTGGTCAGACGCGAGCGTGTCGCAGCGGCCCGATTCCAGCGCTTTCGCAGATTCATCGGAACGGTCAAAGGTCACCGGGGTGTACTTCATGTTGTTCGCTTTGAAATAGTCGGCGACGTTGAGTTCGGTATCCGTACCGGCCTGGATGCAGACCGTAGCGCCGTCCAATTCTTTAGCGCTCTTCAGGCCTGCTTTGTTATGGGTCAGGAAGCCAATGCCGTCGTAATAGGTAACGCCGGTAAAGATCATGCCCATGCCGCCATCGCGGGATGAAGTCCAGGTGGTATTACGAGAAAGAATGTCTACTTCACCAGATTGCAGCGCCGTGAAGCGTTCTTTGGCGGTCAGCGGCGTGTATTTAACTTTAGAGGCATCTCCAAATACCGCAGCGGCAACGCCTCGGCAAACGTCCACATCAATACCGGAAAATTTGCCGCTCGCATCGGCATAAGAGAAACCTGGCAAACCGTCACTAATCCCGCATTGCACAAAGCCTTTCTTTTTTACTGCATCAAGCGAGGTCCCGGCATGAGCCTGACCCGCAACCGCTAACACGGATCCGGCTGCGACCAGCGTGGCGAGTATCATCTTTTTCATAATGCATCCTGTGTGGCGAAATTATCGTTATATTTTGTGGCGTCCCGGAGGCGCCGTTACCTGTCTGTGGCATCAGCCAGTCTCAATAAAGCAAAGGAAGTGCCAGGTTTGCGCTGGGCAATATGCGTGTACGGCCGCGCGCAGTAAGCTGAGTGTAGACAGGAAAAGGAGCGCTCAACGCCCCGTCGCGGTGCAAAACTGAAACCTGCGCCACATTTCAGAGCAAAATAGTTTCAGGATTTGATCGTGCGGAAAGAACTAATTTCTGGCGTTAATAGTAGCAATGATAGGGTTCGTGCGGAGTTGTGAGAATTATCACGCAGTGCGCTGCAAATGAATGTAGCAGTCACGTTTCGAGTGATTTGTTTCACGTTTTGCCTGGGAAGAGACGTTCCGGGGAGAGGCTAAAAGTTTACATATACAACATTGCTGCACTTAAAGAATGCAGAGCAAAAAAAAGCGCGGAGTTAACCCGCGCTTTTCTCAAACTCTCTATGTTATTTGGTCAGGGCAACGATACCCAGGGTCAAACCTGCCAGGGCCGCTGCGCCTCCGGCAATAGCCCCTGCCGTTTCCCAGTTATCCTGGGTTGTTCCTTTCATGCAGGTGTTGGTGTGCACCAGACGCCCCTGGTCGTCATAGACCGGCACACAGGGGGAGTTAGTCGCACAACCAGCGAGAAGTGTCTAGAGCAGCGCTGCCGCGATTAGCTTTTTCATTTTCAACCTCATTGATACCAATCCGAAGCAGGGAAGACTCTCGCTGGTGCGTGGTGTTCGCACTGTGTCCTCACAAAGTCCGCCTCGGTGTGAATATGCTTATTTTATCACCGCCATAACGCAGTACGCAGAGGGCTATAATTGCAATTCGTGTGCTGTGTAAACAAAGTGGAGAAAAAGCCGCAGGGCGGGAAAATTATGGAGAGAAAAAGGAGGGAGGCGAGATTTAAACAATAAAAAAGGCGCTTCCCCATGCCGGTTAGCGCCTTTTTAATCAATGACTTAACTGACTAGTATCAGTTCATGCCGTATTTTTTCAATTTTTTGCGCAGCGTACCACGGTTGATGCCCATCATCAGGGCCGCGCGGGTCTGGTTGCCACGGGTGTATTGCATCACCATGTCCAACAATGGTTGCTCTACTTCAGCCAGTACCAGCTCATACAGATCGTTTACATCTTGACCATTCAGTTGAGCAAAATAGTTCTTCAGTGCCTGTTTCACGGAGTCACGCAGGGGTTTTTGGGTAACCTGGTCCTGAGAGTTAACGGTAGAAACGGTCAGTACGTCAGAATTTACGCGTTGTTCGAACATAGTTCTGTCAGCTCTTTATTTCTATTACGCAAAATTTTCGAAGTATGCCTCCAACGCCGCAAGCTGTTCACCTGCATCTTCAATGGCGTTGAATGTGCGCCGAAACTGGTCATCTGGAGCGTGTTCCTGGAGATACCAGGATACGTGTTTGCGCGCAATCCGGTATCCCTTAACATGACCATAAAAGTCATGAAGTTCCCGAATATGTGCACAAAGTAAGCGCTTTACCTCTACCAGAGGCAGGGGAGCAAGCAACTCTCCAGTGTCCAGATAGTGCTGGATTTCCCGAAAGATCCAGGGTCTTCCCTGAGCTGCACGTCCTATCATCAGAGCATCTGCCCCTGTATAGTCGAGCACAGCTCTGGCTTTAAGCGGGTCAGTAATGTCACCATTCGCGATAATCGGAATGGAAACTTTCTGCTTAACTGCCCGAATGCTGTCGTACTCAGCGTCTCCCTGGAATAAACAGGCGCGGGTGCGTCCATGAATTGTCAGGGCCTGAATGCCACAGTCTTCAGCCAGTTGGGCAATCTCTACACAGTTACGGTGCGCCGTATCCCAGCCGGTGCGAATCTTTAAGGTCACAGGAACATCCACTGCCTTCACCACCGTCGTCACGATAGACTTCACCAGACTCGGGTACTGCAGCAGCGCTGAACCTGCCAGCTTGCGATTCACCTTTTTGGCCGGGCATCCCATATTGATATCAATAATCTGGGCGCCATTTGCCACGTTAATGCGTGCGGCTTCTGCCATCTCTTCAGGATCGCTGCCGGCAATTTGCACGGTGCGAATACCTGGTTCATCCACATGCACCATCCGTAAACGGGATTTGTCGCTCGCCCAAACTTCAGGGTTGGAGGACATCATCTCGGAAACGGTTAAACCTGCTCCCATCTCGTAGCACAGGGTCCTGAATGGTCTGTCGGTAATGCCAGCCATAGGTGCTGCGATAAGGCAATTTCTGAGCTGGTGGTGTCCGATGCGCATGAGTTAAGAAATGACCATACTGTACCTGCAAGGCGGCGTATATTACGCATTTTTTACACGAGATGAAAGGACAAACTTTGAGCAATCCGCTGTTGTGGATCAATGAATCATTAAGCTTCCGATAAACGGAATTTTAATTTATTTAAATATCATGTATTTAACCGTAATTGATTAATTTGTGCTCTTTTGAATTTAGCGAAAAATCAGCAGCGATTAACCACTATTTACCGCCCGCGAGCGAGATAAACTGCTGCATAAATAGGCTGTTTTAGTACTTTTATGCGATGAAGGTCGCAATTTTTCGGGCTTTTAGTTCAGGATTTTGCCCCGTGAACCGCAGATGAAATACGGGGCACGCGCCCCGCTAAGCGATTAATTATTCAACAATTACCCGGCCGTGCAGCGGCTGTACCGGTCGGTTATTGTCATGATGCATAACTTCCGTGAATTGTTTGAGCTGCTGCGCCGACAGGGTGACGGGATGCTTCATCACCAGCCAGCGGACCCCTTCAGAACAAGGCGGCGTCGTTAGTGAACCGCTGAAGCGATAGTGGGTTAAATCATCGGGCAGCAGCTTATTCACATCAATTTTCTGCTTAAGTGCGGAAGACTCATCTGCCTTCGCAGGCATGGCCTGCCAAAGCTTCGCCAGCTCATCATTTGCGGCACCGGTTTCGAACATCACCGCCACGACGGCTATTTCACCGTCGGCATTCTTATGCACCATATGCATTTCCATCGCGTAGTGCTTCCCGTGCAGCGTGTTTTCGCTCGGAGCGTGGAAGTGTACCTGCTGTAACTGGAAGGGAACATCGTCAATTGTGACGATATCCTTCGCCTTCTCAGCAAACCCCGCCTGGATAGTATGGCCGTTGTTAATGATGCTAATCGGCGAGTCGGCGTAGGCTGTGTTTAATGGGCGAAGATGGGCCTGCATGGCCTTATTAATATCAATGGGTGACTGATTCATACCCTGCCGGCAAAGCTGGTTGTTCGCGTCAATCTCGCTCCAGTGCTCCGGAGAATCCTTGCCCTCATAGCTCCAGTGCGAAGCCATGGCAAACGCCGGCAGCAAACCTGCAATAAGAAGAGCAGCAAGGCGTAACTGTGTTTTCATAGATTCATTCCCTGATTGGACTTATGTTTTTGTATATTTTAATTCAATGAATTAAAGCGATTTATTATAAATCCAGATGCGGCGGGAAGCAGGGGCGAAAGATGGCGAGGGAAAAGATTCGGAATATGCAGCGCGGCCGGACGACCACGCTGCAGTAAGAATTAAATCAGCGTTTGATACCCGTAATGCGGCACCACTCTTCTTTTTCGGCAACAGGATCGAGCGTGAATTTGTCCGCATAGGCTTCGCAAACGCCTTCTGCCTGGCTGGCCAGCACGCCGGACAGCCCCAGGAAACCGCCCTGAACAGGCAGCACGCTGATTAATGGCGCAAGCTCACGCAGCGGGCCGGCCAGGATGTTTGCGACCACTACGTCGGCGCTCATGGCCTCTGGCTGATCCTGCGGGAGGTAAAGTTCGAGGCGCTCGGAGACGCCGTTGCGCTGGGCGTTATCGCGGCTGGCCTGAATTGCCTGAGGATCGATGTCGATGCCGATGGCTTTCGCCGCGCCCAGCTTCAGCGCAGCAATGGCAAGGATGCCGGAACCGCAACCGAAATCAATGACGGTCTTGCCAGCCAGGTCCAGTCCGTCGAGCCACTCAAGACACAGCGAGGTAGTCGGGTGAGTGCCGGTACCGAAAGCCAGCCCAGGGTCGAGCATGACGTTTACCGCATGCTCATCAGGCACATCACGCCAGCTTGGGCAAATCCACAGGCGCTCGCCAAAGCGCATCGGGTGAAAATTATCCATCCACTCGCGCTCCCAGTCTTTATCCTCGAGCTGCTCGATTTTATGAGGGAAGCCCTGACCCAGCAGCGGGTGATTCTCGAGAATGGTGACCACCTCTTTCATGTCCGCTTCCGCGTCAAACAGGCCCGTTACGTTGGTATCGCCCCACAGGCGTGTTTCACCCGGCAGAGGTTCAAATACCGGCGTGTCGTGAGTATCCTGGAACGTTACGGACACCGAACCGCTTTCAATCAGCGCGTCACCCAGCTCTTCTGCGTTGGCACCGGTGGTATTAATCTTCAGTTGGATCCATGGCATGGCGAAACTCTTTATTTATCAGTAGTTGAAACAAGCGCTGGCGCGTGGACGCTATGACCGAAGCGGTTCCCAATCAGGAAGGCCAGCAAACTTAATAGTAGTGAAGGAACGATAGGGTGGAAGCTGAACAGTTGGATATTAAAGCTCGCCAGCACCGCGTACAGCACGCCGCCGACGATCATGCCGCTCAGCGCGCCCGCCGCGTTCGCACGTTCCCAGTAGAGACCCAGCACCAGCGGCCACAGGAATACGGCTTCCAGACCGCCGAAGGCCAGCAGATTAAGCCAGATGATCATCTCAGGTGGACGCCACGCCGCCAGCAGCAGCAGTGCTCCCAGCACCAGGGTAATCACCGAGGACATCAGCTTGAGGCGCTTCTCGTTGTGGATTTGCTCCGGGCGCATATTGAGGTAGAGATCTTTAACGATTGTCGCCGAGGACTGCAGCAGCTGGGCGTTAATGGTCGACATAATCGCGGCCATTGGCGCGGCGAGGAAAATCCCGGCGGCAACAGGCGGCAGCACGGTCACCATCAGCGTTGGGATCACCAGATCCGGCACGTTCAGGTCGGGTAATACCGCCCGGCCCAGCGCACCCGCCAGATGCATACCAAACATTAAAATTGCCACCACGATGGTGCCAATAATAATGCCACGGTGAACGGCTTTGCTGTCTTTATAGGAGATGCAACGCACGGCGGTGTGCGGCAGGCCAATTACCCCAAAGCAGACCAGCACCCAGAACGAGGTCATAAACGCAGGCGACAGAATGTTATCGGCGCCCTGCGGAGAGACCAGCTTCGGGTCGATGTGCTGCAGCTTGTCCACCGCGCTGTGCAGACCACCCGCGGCATGAATCACCCCTATCAGCAGTAAAACGGTGCCGACGAGCATCACCATCCCCTGCATGGCGTCGTTAAGCACACTCGCTCTGAAGCCGCCGAACGCGGTGTACAGCGCAATGCTGACGCCGAAAATCAGCAATCCGGTTTCGTAAGGGATACCTGCTGCGGTTTCCAGCAGGCGGGCTCCGCCGATGAACTGCACCGTCATCGCACCGATAAAGGCAACCAGCAGGCTCAGGCTCGCCAGCCAGATCAGTAGACGACTCTGGTAGCGGGCGTACAGCATGTCGTTAAGCGTCACCGCGTTGTAGCGACGTGCCAGAATGGCAAATTTCTTACCTAAGATGCCCAGCGACAGCCAGACAGCGGGCAACTGAATCACCGCCAGCAGCACCCATCCCAGGCCGTATTTATAGGCTGCCCCTGGCCCCCCGATAAACGAACTGGCGCTGATATAGGTGGCGGTAAGGGTCATCGCCAGCACGAAGCCGCCCATTGAGCGGCTGCCGAGAAAATATTCATTAAGGAAGTTGCCGGTGCTGCGGCGGCGCATGGCGTAAACGGACAGGCCGAACACCACCAGCAAATAGGCGACCAGCGGCAAAATCACTTCAAGCTGCATTGTCATCCTCCAGCGGGATATCGCGGAAGATGAATTTCACCATCATCCAGCACAGCACAATAAAGACCAGAGGTACCAGCAGACAGGCCATTTCAAACCAGTGCGGCAGGCCCGTCAGACCGACCTCATTTCCAGGTAAGTAAGCAGACACTAACCAAGCTGCAAGGTAGGCCAGGGTTAGCCCGAGCGCCCAGCGCGCTTCTTTATTTGCCTGAACAAAACGCTTGTCCATATTGTCCCTTGAGTTCGTATAAAGCGGCGATTGTAACGCATCACCTGAATTGGGGAATAAAAAAAGAAAAAGGCCGGATTATCCGGCCTTCTGAACAGCGTGACGTAAAAAAACCTAGTCCTGAAGACCCAGCTTCTTCTCCAGATAGTGGATGTTGGTGCCACCCTGCTGGAAGTATTCGTCATTCATGATACGGGTCTGCAGCTCAACGTTGGTTTTTATACCGTCGATGATCAGCTCCGCCAGGGCATTCTTCATGCGAGAGATAGCCACTTCACGGGTTTCGCCGTAGCAGATCAGTTTGCCAATCATGGAATCGTAATACGGCGGCACTGTATAGCCGGCATAAATGTGAGATTCCCAACGCACGCCAAAACCACCTGGTGCATGGAAGCGGGTGATTTTGCCCGGGCTTGGCAGGAAGGTGTTCGGATCTTCGGCGTTGATACGGCACTCCACCGCGTGGCCTTTAACGTGAACTTCATCCTGCTTGATGGACAGTGGCTGACCGGCCGCAATGCGTAGCTGCTCTTTGATCAGGTCAACGCCGGTGATCATTTCTGTTACCGGGTGCTCAACCTGAATACGGGTGTTCATTTCAATGAAGTAGAACTCACCGTTTTCGAACAGGAACTCGAAGGTACCCGCGCCGCGATAGTTGATATCCACACAGGCTTTCGCACAGCGCTCGCCAATGAACTTACGCAGCTCAGGCGTGATGCCCGGCGCTGGCGCTTCTTCGACGACTTTCTGGTGACGGCGCTGCATGGAGCAGTCACGTTCAGCCAGATAGATTGCGTTGCCCTGACCGTCTGCCAGTACCTGAATTTCGATATGGCGTGGGTTCTCGAGGTACTTCTCCATATAGACCATGTCGTTGTTGAAAGCAGCTTTTGCTTCCGCACGGGTCATATTGATGGATTGTTCCAGCTCCGCATCGTTACGCACAACGCGCATACCACGACCGCCGCCGCCGCCGGAGGCTTTGATAATAACCGGGTAGCCGATGCGTTTCGCATGGGCACGGTTTTTATCCATATCGCCATCCAGTGGGCCGTCTGAGCCTGGTACACAAGGTACGCCAGCTTTCTTCATCGCGTTGATCGCAGAAACTTTATCGCCCATCAGGCGAATAGTCTCGGCGCGCGGGCCAATGAAGATGAAGCCTGAACGCTCAACCTGCTCGGCAAAGTTGGCGTTTTCAGACAGGAAGCCGTAGCCCGGGTGAATCGCCACTGCGCCGGTGATTTCTGCCGCAGAGATGATTGCCGGAATGTTCAGATAACTTTTTACGGACGGAGCCGGGCCGATACAGACCGTCTCATCCGCCAGCAGTACGTGTTTTAAGTCGCGGTCCGCGGTGGAGTGCACGGCGACAGTCTTGATGCCCAGTTCTTTACAGGCACGAAGAATACGCAGGGCGATCTCACCACGGTTAGCGATAACAATTTTATCCAGCATGTTCGCCTCGTTACTCGATGACGACCAGCGGCTCGTCAAATTCTACCGGTTGGCCGTTTTCAACCAGAATGGCTTTCACCACACCTGATTTGTCAGCTTCGATCTGGTTCATCATTTTCATTGCTTCAACGATGCACAGAGTGTCGCCGGCGTTAACTTTCTGGCCAACTTCAATAAACGCTTTCGCATCTGGGCTTGGGGTACGGTAGAAAGTACCGACCATCGGGGAACGTACGATGTGACCACTGACTTCAGCAGCGGCTGGCGCTTCCATGGCCGGGGTAGCGGCAGGAGCAACAGCGTTAGACAGACCAGGTTGCGGCTGTGGCTGGTACATTGGTGCAGCAAAAGCTTGCTGCATCATCGGGTAACCCGCGTTAGGCGCGCTACGGCTGATGCGAACAGACTCTTCGCCTTCAGAAATTTCCAGTTCGGAGATGCCTGATTCTTCAACCAGCTCGATCAGTTTTTTAATCTTACGAATATCCATGAGTGGGTTCCGTACTCTTGTTAGATGGATTTTGACAGGCGTTTGACCGCCGTCTGTAGTGCATATGAATAACCGTCGGCGCCAAATCCGCAGATCACACCGACAGCTTTATCAGAAAGATACGAATGGTGGCGGAACGGTTCGCGCGCATGCACATTGCTCAGGTGGATCTCGATAAACGGGATACTCACCGCCAACAAGGCATCACGCAGCGCAACGCTCGTATGCGTAAACGCGGCCGGATTAATCAGGATAAAGTCGACGTTGTCTTTCGCCTGATGAATTCGGTCGATTAGCGCATATTCCGCATTCGACTGCAGGTGGCTGAGCGACACGTTAAGGCTTTTCGCTTCGTTCTCAAGCGCGTTAACAATCTGTGCCAGGGTCTGGTCGCCGTACTTGTCCGGCTCACGTGTGCCCAGCATGTTCAGATTAGGACCGTTCAAAAGCAAAATGTGAAAATTACCCGACATCGTGCTGCCATCTCCCGCAATTTGTAGGTATTTTACAAAATATACCTAAGTTGCTCGGTTGTCACCTTCAGACCCTGAAAATGGCCTGTCAGAAAAACCAAAGTCGCACATTATAACGATTTCGTAGCATTTGGCAGCTAAATACTGGTCTTATCAGGGAAGATGATCAACCCCTATTGCTTTCAATGCTCGTCAGGGCTTTAGTTTTGGGATAAATGGCAAAATTCTCGCGTTATCGCCACCATTGACGGATCTTCTTGTAGCGCAGGGCGAGGAGGGTGAGGGCACCCAGAGCATAAAGCAAGGGTTGGGGAGAGAGAATCTTCACTGACCACAGGTAATGAATGGGGGCAAGGATAGCCACCAGATAGACGCAGTTATGCAGTTTTTGCCAGCGTTTACCTAGCTTACGCTGCGCGCTTTGCGTAGAGGTTACCGCCAGAGCAAGCAGAATAATCCAGCTCACGATGCCCAGCATGAGGTAAGGACGGGTCACTAATTCTTTGCCCAAAAGGCCAATATTGCTGATCCCCAACTCCAGCAGGGAATAGCTGGTCAAGTGGATGGAAGCCCAGACGAAACACCAGACGCCCAGCAGACGGCGAGTGCGGATCAACAGCGGCTGCTTCGCATAGCGGGCAAGCGGCGTGATCAGCAGACTCGCCAGCAGTAACTTCAGCGCCATCCTGCCGGTAAAATGCTGGATGTCTTTAGCCGGATCAGCGCTGAACAGCCCCTGGCTTGCCGCATAGAATAACCATACAAAGGGGAGAAACGCCGCGAGATGCAGCGCCACTTTCAGCCATGTGATTTGCTTCGCAGTCAGACGCACTCAGTAGTTCTCCTTAAGATTGAGGCCTCGATACAGCGAAGCGACCTGATCGGCATAGCCGTTGAACAGCAGAGTTGGCTGACGTTTCACGTCCAGTATGCCGCCGGACCCGATAAATCTTTCGGACGCCTGCGACCAGCGCGGATGATCGACATTTGGGTTTACGTTGGCATAAAAACCGTACTCGTTCGGCCCGGCCATATTCCAGGTGGTGGGCGGGATCTCACGAACCAGCTTGATGCTGACGATAGACTTAATTCCTTTAAAGCCATACTTCCATGGCACGGTCAGCCGGATCGGCGCGCCGTTCTGCGGCGGCAGGGCTTTACCGTAAACACCTACCGTCAGCATCGTTAGGGGATGCATCGCTTCGTCGAGGCGCAGGCCTTCCACGTAGGGATACTGCAGGCCGCCGCCGATAAAGCGATCTTTCTGGCCGGGCATCTGCTCCGGATCGTAGAGCGTTTCAAAGGCCACGTACTTCGCGTTGCTGTTCGGTTCGACCAGGGCCAGCAGCTTGCTGAGCGGGAAGCCAATCCACGGCACCACCATCGACCAGGCCTCCACGCAGCGCATGCGGTAAATTCGCTCCTCCAGAGGGAAACGTTTATAGAGGTCATCGAGGTCGAGCGTTACTGGCTTTGCGACTTCGCCGCTGATTTTCAGGTGCCAGGGATCGGTTTTCAGGCTACCGGCATTGGCCGCCGGGTCGGCTTTATCCAGCCCAAACTCATAGAAATTGTTATAGCCCGTGACTTTGTCTTCCGGGGTCATGGGCAGTTTCGTCTGCCACTGAGCGGGTTTGCTGAACTGGAGCGGTTTACCCGAGGGGGCCGGTGGGCGATCGTTGCCTTTAAACCATGAAAGGATATCAGCATTGGCCGTTTGCGGAACGGAAAGCGCGGCGGCAGTAATGCCAAGTGCTTTAAGCACCTGGCGCCGCTTGAGCATAAAAACGGATTCTGGCGTGACGTCGGCATCGGTAAAACGGGTAACCTTTTTCATGGCGATCTCCTGAAATGCTTTTAACTAAGCATGACGGAGAAGTGGCCTCCCGGCGAATATCTCACAAAAAATTGAAATTTACGGTAAAGTCCGGCTGTTACCGCTGCTTACCATTGGCAAAAAAAAGTTGCCGACTATACTCGCTTAAGGACGCCTTATGCCCTTTTGCCGCAACAAATGGCGATGTTTTGGCTTACGGGGTTTGCCAGGCATAGCCTTTTACTATGTAATGCCGCATCAACCAGGCCCGGTTAAGGTGGCGATTTCTTCAGCAGACGGAGTTAACTCAGGGATGCGATTAACGACGAAGCTTTCAGCATTTATGACGTTGCTAACCGGCTTAGCCATCTTTGTAACGCTTATTGGCTGCTCGCTTAGCTTCTTCAATGCCACTCATGACAAAGTGCATCAACGGATGCTGGCCGTTGCCACTATTATTGACAGCGAGCTTGTCACCTCCTCCCCAGAAATGCTCTCCACGCGCCTTAACGATGTAATGGTGCCGATCGACATTACTGAAATTCGTCTGAAAATGGGTAACAACGTTGTTTATACCCAGAAGCTTGCGCAGGGTTACGAGCCGGAGGCCACGGCATATGGCTTCAGACAGGCGGCTGTTGACCTCATGAAACACCCGGGTATGTCCGTCAGCTTGACCTACCGCGATCCCGTTGCCAGTTACTACCACTCTTTATTCACTACCGTGCCGCTTTCTATAGCCATCGGCCTTATGTTGCTGGTGCTGCTGCTTGCTATGCAGTGGATGAAGAAACAGCTGGCCGGACAGGAGCTGCTGGAAAAACGCGCTACCCGCATCCTGAACGGTGACCGAAGTGCTGGCGTCAGAGGGTCTGTGCTGGAGTGGCCAACCCGCGCCAGTAGCGCGATGGACCTGCTGTTATCCGATCTTCAGAATGCCAGCGAACAGCGCAGCCGCATGGATACTTTAATTCGAGCCTTTGCTGCTCAGGATGGCAAAACGGGGCTTAATAACCGCCTGTTTTTTGATAACCAACTGGCGATGCTGCTGGAAGATCAGGAACAGGTCGGCGCCCACGGCGTGGTGATGATTATCCGCCTGCCAGATTTTGACACCCTCCATGATACCTGGGGGCGTGCGGCCGTAGAAGAATATCTCTTTACGCTGATTAACTTGCTGTCCACCTTTGTGATGCGCTATCCGGGCGCTTTGCTTGCCCGCTATTTTCGCAGCGATTTTGCCGTCCTGCTGCCCCATCGCACCTTAAAAGAAGCGGACAGTTTCGCCAGCCAGCTTCTGACCGCTGTGGATGCTCTGCCGCCAACGCGAATTCTTGACCGTAACGACATGCTGCACATCGGTATTTGCGCCTGGCGAAGTGGGCATACGAAAGAGCAGGTAATGGAACATGCTGAGGTTGCGACCCGCAATGCTTCTCTGCAGGGCACCAATAGCTGGTCGATATATGACGATAAGCTGCCGGAAAAGGGGCGCGGAAACGTTAAGTGGCGTACTCTCATTGAGCAGTCGTTGCACCGTGGTGGACCGCGCTTCTACCAAAAGCCGGCGGTGACCCGCAGCGGAAACGTTCATCATCGCGAAATCATGTGCCGTATCTTTGACGGTGAAGAAGAGGTACTGTCGGCCGAGTATATGCCGATGGTGAAACAGTTCGGCCTGTTTGAGCAATATGATCGCAAAATCATCGCCCGGGCCCTGCGGCTGGTGGGGTTCTGGCCTGAAGAGACGCTCGCCGTGCAGATAACGGTTGATTCGCTAATTCGCATTCCTTTCCAGCGCTGGTTAAGGGATACGTTAATGCAATGTGAAAAATCGCTACGAGCGCGAATTATTTTTGAACTTGCAGAGGCTGATGTGTGTCAACACATCAGCCGCCTACAACCGGTGATAAGGTTAATCAAGGTTCTTGGTGCTCAAGTGGCGATTGTTCAGGCCGGTTTAACTGTGGTCAGCACCAGCTACATCAAGGAGCTGGACGTAGAGTTAATTAAACTGCATCCAGGTCTTGTGCGAAACATCCAGAAGCGCACCGAAAATCAGCTGTTTGTTCAGAGCCTCGTCGAGACCTGTCACGGTACGAAAATTCAGGTCTTTGCCACGGGCGTAAGGACGCGGGGAGAGTGGCAGACGCTGACCGAGAAGGGTATAAGCGGCGCTCAGGGTGATTTTTTTGCCTCTTCCGCGCCGCTGGACAGCAACGTGAAAAAATATTCACAAAGATACTCGGTTTAACCTGCCGTTTATCAAGTTTTCCACGTAGAATAACGCGCGCTGTATCTCAAGGGGGCAAATACGCCTGCCGGCCAGAATATCGCAGCATGCAAGGTATCGGTTTGCTACTTTGCACTGTTCGTTTAACCTACAGCATCTGTTTACTTCCTCTACGGATGAAGCGCCGCTAAGGGTAGATGTTACAGTTGAAGCAAACAGCACAATTTTTCACCGCTGCAGAACATTTAAGCGCCTTGTCGCTGCAACGTGTGGTTGGTAAAGTAAGCGGATTTTGTTTCCGCCCCAGCTTTCAGGATTATCCCTTAGTATGTTGAAAAAATTTCGTGGCATGTTTTCCAATGACCTGTCCATTGACCTGGGTACCGCGAATACCCTGATTTATGTAAAAGGACAAGGCATCGTACTGAATGAGCCCTCCGTCGTGGCCATTCGCCAGGATCGTGCCGGTTCACCGAAAAGCGTTGCTGCTGTAGGTCATGACGCAAAGCAGATGCTGGGTCGTACACCTGGCAATATCGCGGCTATCCGTCCAATGAAAGACGGCGTAATCGCTGACTTCTTCGTGACTGAAAAAATGCTGCAGCACTTCATCAAGCAGGTCCACAGCAACAGCTTCATGCGCCCAAGCCCGCGCGTGCTGGTTTGTGTGCCAGTCGGTGCAACGCAGGTTGAACGTCGAGCTATCCGTGAGTCCGCTCAGGGTGCGGGCGCGCGTGAAGTGTTCCTGATTGAAGAGCCAATGGCTGCGGCAATTGGTGCAGGCCTGCCAGTTTCTGAAGCAACCGGTTCTATGGTGGTTGATATCGGTGGTGGTACCACTGAAGTTGCTGTTATCTCACTGAACGGCGTGGTTTACTCCTCATCCGTACGTATCGGCGGTGATCGTTTCGACGAAGCCATCATTAATTATGTGCGTCGTAACTACGGCTCCCTGATTGGTGAAGCGACCGCGGAACGTATTAAGCACGAAATTGGCTCTGCCTACCCGGGCGACGAAGTCCGTGAAATCGAAGTGCGTGGCCGTAACCTGGCAGAAGGTGTACCGCGTGGTTTCACCCTGAACTCCAACGAAATTCTCGAAGCGCTGCAAGAGCCGCTGACCGGCATCGTGAGCGCGGTGATGGTTGCACTGGAACAGTGCCCGCCAGAGCTGGCTTCCGATATCTCCGAACGCGGTATGGTACTGACCGGCGGTGGCGCACTGCTGCGTAACCTCGACCGTCTGCTGATGGAAGAAACCGGTATTCCTGTAGTAGTTGCAGAAGATCCATTGACTTGCGTAGCCCGCGGCGGTGGCAAGGCGCTGGAAATGATCGACATGCACGGCGGCGACTTGTTCAGCGAAGAGTAATCAGCCGCACGTTAGGGCAGTCCTGTACTGCCCCTTCTTGTTGGCCTCGGAATACGCATAGCCTATGAAGCCCATTTTTAGCCGTGGCCCGTCGCTACAGATTCGCCTTATCCTGGCGCTATTAGTGGCGATTGGCGTCATTGTTGCCGACAGCCGACTCGGTGCGTTCAGCCAGATCCGAACGTACATGGATACTGCTGTCAGTCCTTTCTATTTTGTCTCAAACGGTCCCCGTGAACTGCTTGATAGCGTGTCGCAAACGCTGGCGTCACGTGACCAGCTGGAACTTGAAAACCGTGCGTTGCGTCAGGAACTCATCCTGAAAAACAGCGAATTACTGATGATGGGCCAGTTCCGTCAGGAAAACGCACGTCTGCGTGAGCTGCTCGGCTCGCCGCTGCGCCAGGATGAGCAAAAGATGGTCACCCAGGTGATCTCTACCGTCAGCGATCCCTACAGCGACCAGGTCGTTATCGATAAAGGCAGCGTCAATGGGGTTTACGAAGGCCAGCCGGTTATTAGTGATAAAGGTGTGGTCGGCCAGGTTGTTGCGGTAGCCAAGCTTACCAGCCGCGTCCTGCTGATTTGCGATGCCACTCATGCGCTGCCGATTCAGGTACTGCGAAATGATATCCGTGTGATTGCTGCCGGTAACAGCTGCACTGACGATCTGCAACTAGAACACCTGCCAGCCAATACGGATATCCGTGTGGGTGACGTACTGGTGACTTCAGGACTGGGCGGTCGCTTCCCGGAAGGTTATCCGGTCGGCGTGGTGTCATCCGTCAAACTCGATACGCAGCGTGCGTACACGGTTATTCAGGCCCGCCCAACGGCTGGTCTGCAACGTCTGCGTTACCTGCTGCTATTGTGGGGGGCGGACCGCGAAGGCAAAACCCCGATGCCACCTGATGAGGTTCATCGCGTAGCAAACGAGCGTCTGATGCAGATGATGCCGCAGGTTCTCCCTTCCGCTGATTCCGTTGGGCCGCCGGCACCCGTGCCCCCACCAGCCACGGGGATTACCCAGCCCGCACCGGCAGCGAAGGCTCCTTCTGCAGCTGTGACCAGAGGGGGACAGTAGTGGGGAGCTATCGTAGCCAGGGACGTTGGGTTATCTTGCTCTCATTTTTGGTTGCCCTGTTATTGCAGGTCATGCCCTGGCCGGACGAACTGAAAGTTTATCGTCCGGACTGGGTGCTGTTGATCCTGCTCTACTGGATCCTGGCCTTGCCCCACCGCGTAAATGTGGGCACAGGTTTTGTGGTGGGTGCCATACTGGATCTGATTAGTGGCTCCACGCTGGGCGTTCGCGCCCTGTCATTGAGTATCGTCGCCTATCTGGCAGCCCTAAAATTCCAGCTGTTCCGTAACCTCGCGCTGTGGCAGCAGGCTCTTGTGGTCATGCTGCTGTCGCTGGTAACTGACGTCATCGTCTTCTGGTCAGAATTTTTGGTTATCAACGTCTCTTTCCGACCTGAAATCTTCTGGAGCAGCGTGGTGAACGGCGTGCTCTGGCCGTGGATCTTCCTGCTGATGCGTAAAATTCGTCAGCAATTTGCCGTGCAGTAAGGGTAATCATGACAGCTTTGTATCTCGCCTCCGGTTCGCCGCGTCGCCAGGAGTTACTGACCCAGCTTGGTGTCAGCTTCGAACGTATTGTCACGAATGTTGAAGAGCAGCGTCTGGCGCACGAAAGTGCGGAGCAGTATGTTCGACGCCTGGCGCGGGACAAAGCGCTGGCGGGTGTAGCGCTGGCTCCAGGTGATTTGCCGGTATTAGGTGCGGACACCATTGTTATCTACAATGGAGAAGTGCTGGAAAAGCCTCGCGATCAACAACATGCTGTTCAGATGCTACGATTACTCTCTGGTCATCAGCATCAGGTGATGACGGCTGTTGCGCTGGCGGACAGCCAGACGGTGCTCGACTGCCTGGTGGTGACGGACGTGACTTTTCGCAGCTTATCCGAGCAGGATATTGCCGAATACGTTGCCTGCGGTGAGCCCATGGATAAAGCGGGTGCTTACGGCATTCAGGGCCGGGGTGGCTGTTTCGTCAGAAAAATTAATGGCAGTTACCATGCGGTTGTCGGTCTGCCGCTGGTTGAAACCTATGAGTTGCTGAGTAATTTTCACGCACTGCGTGATGGACGAGGAAAAGATGACGGCTGAATTACTGGTCAATGTTACCCCTTCAGAAACGCGGGTGGCCTATATTGACGGCGGAATACTGCAGGAAATCCACATCGAGCGTGAAGCGCGCCGAGGAATTGTAGGGAATATCTACAAAGGTCGTGTCAGCCGGGTGCTACCGGGCATGCAGGCGGCATTTGTAGATATTGGCCTTGAAAAGGCAGCGTTTCTTCACGCCTCCGACATCATGCCGCACACCGAATGCGTGGCAGGAGAAGAGCGTAAAAACTTCACGGTCCGCGATATCTCTGAGCTGGTGCGCCAGGGCCAGGATTTAATGGTGCAGGTGGTGAAGGATCCGTTGGGAACCAAAGGTGCCCGCCTGACAACCGACATTACCCTGCCATCCCGCTACCTTGTATTTATGCCCGGGGCTTCCCACGTTGGCGTTTCTCAGCGTATTGAAAGCGAACAAGAGCGGGAGCGTTTAAAGCGTGTAGTTAACGCTTACTGTGACGAGCAGGGCGGATTCATAATTCGCACCGCGGCGGAAGGGGTTTGTGAAGAGGATCTGGCATCTGATGCAGCCTACCTCAAGCGTGTCTGGACCAAAGTCAGCGAGCGTAAAAAGCGCAATAAAACTCGCTGTGAACTTTATGGCGAACTGGCGTTAGCGCAGCGCGTGCTGCGCGATTTCGCAGACGCTGCGCTGGATCGTATCAGGGTTGACTCGCGATTGACCTACGACATGCTGCTTGAGTTTACCGAAGAGTATATGCCGGAAGTGCACGGCAACATCGAACACTACACGGGCCGCCAGCCCATTTTCGATCTGTTTGACGTGGAAAATGAAATACAGCGAGCCCTTGAGCGTAAGGTCGAGCTTAAGTCCGGCGGTTATCTGGTTATCGATCAGACCGAAGCGATGACTACCGTGGACATTAATACCGGCGCGTTTGTGGGCCACCGCAACCTCGACGATACCATTTTCAACACCAACATCGAAGCGACCCAGGCGATTGCCCGGCAGCTGCGCCTGCGTAACCTCGGCGGCATTATCATTATCGATTTCATCGATATGAATAACGAGGACCACCGCCGCCGCGTGCTGCACTCGCTTGAACAGGCGCTAAGTAAAGATCGGGTGAAAACCAGCGTTAATGGTTTCTCTCAGCTGGGGCTGGTGGAAATGACCCGTAAGCGCACCCGCGAAAGCGTAGAACATGTGCTGTGCGCCGGTTGCCCAACCTGCCACGGGCGCGGAACGGTGAAAACCGTCGAAACCGTCTGCTATGAGATCATGCGTGAAATCGTCCGCGTGCACCATGCCTACGAGTCTGACCGTTTCCTGGTTTACGCGTCTCCGGCGGTTGGCGAAGCGCTGAAAAGCGAAGAATCTCACGCGCTGGCAGAGGTAGAAATCTTTGTCGGCAAGCAGGTAAAAGTCCAGATTGAACCGCTCTATAATCAGGAGCAGTTCGACGTCGTAATGATGTAGTTTATCCTGACGGATGGACTGTACAGGGTGACATGGCCGCAAGGCTGACAAGGAGAGATATGAGGCGACTGCCCGGCATTTTGGTGATCACAGGCGCAACGCTGATTGTTATCGTCGCACTGCTGGTCAGTGGCCTGCGGCTCGTTTTGCCGCACCTGGATGCCTGGCGCCCGGCACTGCTGGACAAAATTGAGGCTATGACTGGCACGCCGGTGGACGCAAGCCAAATTAAAGCCAGCTGGGAAAATTTCGGTCCTACGCTGGACGTTCGCGATATCAAAGCGGGTCTGAAAGACGGCGGCGAAATGCGCATCAAACGCGTGACGCTGGCGCTGGACATCTGGCAAAGCATGATCCACGCTCGCTGGCAGTTCCGCGATCTCACCTTCTATCAGCTTCACATGCGCAGCAACACACCGCTTAGCCAGAACCGCGGCGAAGGAAAGTTTAAGCCGGGAAAAATCAGCGATCTTTTCTTTCGCCAGTTCGATCACTTCGATCTTCGCGACAGCTCCCTTAGCTTCCTCACCATTTCAGGCCAGCGCGCCGAACTGACCATCCCGCAGCTGAACTGGCTGAACACAAAAAATCGTCACCGCGCCGAAGGGCAGGTCAGCCTTTCCAGCTTTACCGGGCAGCATGGCCTGGCTAACGTGAGGATGGACCTGCGTGACGATAACGGCATCCTGAACAACGGTAAAATCTGGCTGCAGGCGGACCGCGTTGACGTTAAGCCCTGGCTGGGCCGCTGGATGCAGGACAATATCGATCTAAAGAATGCTGAGTTCAGCCTTGAAGCCTGGGTGGATATTCGAAAAGGGGATGTCGCAGGCGGCAATATTTGGCTCAAACAGGGCGGTACGAGCTGGAAAGGCAATAAGAGCGACCACACGCTTTCCGTCGATAACCTGATGGCCCGGGTTAACCGCGACCAGGCCGGCTGGAATCTGACTATCCCGTCGACCAATATTACCCTCGATGGAAAAACGTGGCTGGAAGGCTCGCTGTCGCTGGCCTGGATTGGTCCGCAGGACGTCGGGGGTAAAGAAGGCAAGCGCAGCGAAGAGCTGCACGTTCGCGCCACCAATATTGAGCTGGAAAGCTTCAACGGCCTGCTGCCGATTGCCGCGAAGATCTCTCCTGACCTTGGCGAAATCTGGAATATCATGCAGCCGCGCGGCCACATCGACGTGCTGGCTGCGGATATTCCCCTACGGCAAACGGAAAAAACCCGCCTGCAAGGGCGTTGGAAAGACGTCAGCTGGCACCAGTGGAAAATGCTGCCGGGCATGGAGAATTTCTCCGGTTCTGTTACCGGCAGCGTGGAACACGGTCAGCTTAACGCCCTGGTGAACCAGGCTAAAATGCCGTACGAGACGGTATTCCGTGCACCGCTGGAAGTAGAGAAAGGGGCCGCTACGCTTGAGTGGCAAAAGAATGCCAATGGTTTCCAGCTCGACGGTAAGAAAATCGATGTTAAAGCCCGCTCGCTGTGGGCGAGAGGCGATTTCCGCTACTACCAGCCCACGGATGGTGATCCATGGCTGAGCATTCTGGCCGGTATCAGCACCAGCAACGGGGCGGACGCCTGGCGCTATTTCCCGGAAAACCTGATGGGCAAAGAGCTGGTTGATTACCTGAGCGGGGCGATTCAGGGCGGCCAGGCCGACAGCGCCACGTTGGTGTACGGCGGCAACCCGCAGCTCTTCCCTTATAAGCACAACGAAGGGCAGTTTGAAGTGCTGGTGCCGCTGCGTAACGCGAAGTACGCCTTCCAGCCGGACTGGCCCGCGCTTGAAAATCTCAACATTGAGCTCGATTTCCTTAATGACGGGCTGTGGATGAAAACGCCGGAAGTGAAGCTCGGCGGGGTCACGGCCCGCAACCTGACCGCCATCATTCCTGATTATTCGAAAGAGAAGATGCTGATTGATGCCGATATCAGCGGGCCGGGCAGCGCGGTTGGTCCCTATTTCAAAGAGACGCCGCTTGAGGATTCGCTGGGCGCGGCGTTGGATGAGCTCCAGATTGGCGGCAATGTGAATGCTCGCTTACATCTTGATATCCCGTTTGACGGCAAGATGACCACCGCCAAAGGCGACGTGGTGCTAAACAACAACACGCTGCTGATCAAACCGCTCTCCAGCACGCTGAAAAACCTCAGCGGTAAATTCAGCTTTGTAAACGGCGACCTGCAAAGCGAGCCGCTTCGTGCAACCTGGTTTAACCAGCCGCTGGAAATCAATTTTGATACCAGAACGGGAGACACGGATTACCAGATTGGCGTTAACCTTAACGGTAACTGGCGCCCGAACAAAATGGGCGTGTTGCCGGAGCAGATTAACAAAGCACTGAGCGGCAGCGCGGCATGGAAAAGCAACGTTGGGATCACCCTGCCTTATAAAGGGAAACCGACCTACAGCGTCGACGTTGAAGCCGATCTGAAGAGTGTAAGTAGTCACTTACCTGCGCCGGTCAATACATCTGCGGGAGAGCCACTGCCGCTGAAAGTCGCCGTGAAGGGCGATCTTAATAGTTTTACCCTGACGGGCAGCGCTGCGGGCAACAACCACTTCTCGAGCCGCTGGCTGCTGAATAAAAAGCTGACCCTCGATCGCGCCATCTGGGCAACCAACAGCCGTACGGTGCCGCCGTTGCCGGATCGGCAGGGGCTGGAGCTGGATTTGCCTGCGATGGATGGCGCCCAGTGGCTGGCCCTGTTTAGTCAGGGGGCAACGGAGCAGGTCAGCAACTCCGCTCAGTTCCCCTCTGACATTACGCTGCGCACGCCAGCGCTGACTATGGGTGGTCAGGTCTGGAATAACCTGAGCCTGGTATCGAAGCAGCTGCCGGGAGGGGCGCAAATCAATGCCCAGGGGCGGGAAATTAACGGCACGCTCAATATTCGCGATAGCGCACCGTGGCAGGCGGAGATTAAGTATCTTTACTTCAACCCGGCCTGGAGCATCGCTAATTCGTCCGCGCTGCCGAGCGGTACTTCCACCCCGAAAAATGACGCAATAAGCTTCCGGGACTGGCCGGATCTGCAGCTACGCTGCGCCGATTGCTGGTTGTGGGGGCAGAAATATGGCCGCATTGACGGCGATATCGCCATTAAGGGCGGCACGCTAAAACTCAGCAACGGGCTGGTGGACAATGGCTTTGCGCGCCTCACGGGCAACGGTGAGTGGGTGAACAGCCCGAGCGAAGTGCGCACTTCTCTGAAAGGCAAACTGAAAGGCAAAAAACTGGATGCGGCGACCAACTTCTTCGGCGCCAAAACGCCAATCCAGGATTCCCCGTTCAATGTGGATTACGACCTGCACTGGCGCGCTGAGCCGTGGAAGCCGGAAGTCTCTTCCCTGAACGGCATTCTTCATACCCATCTGGGCAAAGGACAGATTTCCGAACTCGGCACGGGACACGCGGGCCAACTGCTGCGCCTGGTCAGCTTCGATACGCTGCTGCGCAAACTGCGCTTTGATTTCAGCGATACCTTCGGGAACGGGTTCTACTTCGACTCCATCCGCAGCACCGCCTGGATTAAAGATGGCGTGATGCACACCGATGACACGCTGGTGGACGGCCTGGAAGCAGACATCGCGATGAAAGGCTCCGTCGATCTGGTCCGCCACCAGCTCAACATGGAAGCCGTCGTAGCACCGGAAATCTCCGCCACGGTGGGCGTCGCGACGGCCTTCGTCATCAACCCGATCGTCGGGGCCGCCGTGTTTGCCGCCAGTAAGGTGCTGGGGCCGTTGTGGAGTAAAATCTCCGTGCTGCGCTACCACATCACCGGTCCGATAGACGATCCAAAAATCAACGAAGTGCTGCGCCAGCCTCGTGTCAAGGACGTTAAGTGATTTGACGCGAGGAGCTAATTGCCGCAAGCTCAATAGATATGCCCGTTATATTCAGGCCACAGATGCGTTGGCGGCGCTCGCTCACCCCAGTCACATAGTAAAAATATGCTTCTGGGGAATTGCGAGCTTGCCGCCTTTCCGTGACCTGAACTATTTAGGGCACCTCCAATTGTATGAAACAAGAGTAGCCAAACGATGAGTCTGAACCTGGTAAGTGAGCAGTTGCTGTCTGCGAATGGCTTAAACCATCAAGATCTGTTTTCCATTCTTGGACAGCTGTCCGAGCGTCGACTCGACTATGGCGATCTCTATTTCCAGTCCAGTTATCACGAATCCTGGGTATTAGAAGACCGCATTATTAAAGACGGCTCGTACAACATTGACCAGGGTGTCGGTGTGCGTGCCGTGAGTGGGGAAAAGACCGGTTTCGCCTATGCGGACCAGATAAGCCTGCTGGCTCTTGAGCAAAGTGCTCATGCAGCCCGTAGCATCGTGCGTGAACAGGGCGATGGCCGTGCGCGTACCTTGGGTGCGGTACAGCACAGCGCGCTGTATACCAGCGCCGATCCTTTGCAGAGCATGACCCGTGAAGAAAAGCTCGACATCCTCAAGCGCGTTGATAGCGTGGCGCGAGCCGCGGACAAACGTGTTCAAGAAGTGACGGCGAGCCTGACCGGTGTCTATGAATTAATTCTGGTCGCGGCGACCGATGGCACCCTGGCGGCAGACGTTCGTCCGCTGGTGCGTCTGTCCGTCAGCGTACAGGTGGAAGAAGACGGCAAGCGCGAGCGAGGATCGAGCGGCGGCGGTGGCCGTTTTGGCTATGACTATTTCCTCGAAACCGTGGGCGGTGAAGTGCGTGCCGACGCCTGGGCGAAAGAAGCCGTGCGCATGGCCCTGATTACGCTTTCTGCCGTTGCGGCACCTGCCGGTATGTTCCCGGTGGTGCTAGGTGCAGGCTGGCCGGGCGTGCTGCTGCATGAAGCCGTGGGGCACGGTCTGGAAGGCGATTTTAACCGTCGTGGCACTTCCGTATTCAGCGGTCAGATGGGCCAGCTTGTCGCCTCTGAGCTGTGTACCGTGGTGGACGACGGCACGATGGCAAACCGCCGTGGTTCTGTTGCCATCGACGACGAAGGCGTACCGGGCCAGTACAATGTGTTGATCGAAAACGGCATTCTGAAAGGCTACATGCAGGACAAGCTGAATGCACGACTGATGGGCGTTGCGCCAACAGGTAACGGGCGTCGTGAATCTTACGCGCACCTGCCAATGCCGCGTATGACCAATACCTATATGCTTGCGGGGAAATCCACGCCGCAGGAAATCATCGAATCCGTCGAGTACGGCATCTATGCACCTAACTTCGGCGGCGGCCAGGTGGATATCACCTCCGGTAAGTTTGTCTTCTCTACTTCAGAAGCGTACCTCATCGAGAACGGTAAAGTGACCAAACCGGTGAAAGGCGCGACGCTGATTGGCTCGGGCATTGAAACCATGCAGCAAATCTCGATGGTCGGTAACGACCTGGCGCTGGATAACGGCGTCGGCGTCTGCGGCAAAGAGGGCCAGAGCCTGCCGGTTGGCGTAGGCCAGCCAACGCTTAAAGTCGATAACCTGACGGTTGGCGGCACCGCTTAAGCCTTAATCTACGGCCGGGGCTAGCCCCGGCTGTTTTCTGAACCTCTGCCATTCCTTTCCCGCATCCCCTGATACAGCTGCGCGACCTTCACAAAATACTCAGTCAGATAGTTAATGCACACCTGCACCTTCAGCGGCAGCTTATCCTTTTCGGTATACAGCGCGTACACCGGACGAGGATCGGACTGGTAGCGCGAGAATAAGATCTCCAGGTCGCCGCTGTTGATTTCATCGATCACCCACATGATCGGCACGTATGCGATCCCGGCACCGGCTTTCAGCCAGCGTGAGAGCGTCATGGGATCGTTAGTCACAAAGCGTCCCTGCGGGATGATCTTCGTCGGCAGACCTTCCGGTGCAATCAGCTCAAATTCATTATCGGGACGTACGCTATACTCCAGCCATGAATGATTAGCCAGGTCGGCCGGTTTTTCGGGCACGCCGTTTTGCTGGAGATAGGTTTTCGACGCGCAGATGACCATCGGCATCGACCCAAGCCGCTTCGAAAAGAGGCTGGAATCCTGAAGTGCGCCGACGCGGATCACTACGTCCAGGCCATCGGCAATCAGGTCGGGAGCTGGAATGCCTGTCACCAGATTCACCGTCAGCCCAGGATATTCTTTAAGCATCTCTGCTGTCATATTGGCGAGGACATTCTGTGCCATGGTTGAAGAGCTGCCAATGCGTAGTGTGCCGATTGGCGTATTGTTAAAAGCGTAAAGCTGCTCGTGTACTTCCTGCGCTTCATACAACATTTTACGGCAGCCAAGATAGTAAATTTTCCCGGCTTCGGTCAGGCCAATACTGCGGGTGCTGCGGTTCAGGAGCTTTACCTGAAGCTCGTCTTCAAGTTTCGAAACCGTCTGACTGATGGACGAAACGCTCATCTGTAATTGCCTTGCGGCGGCGGTAAACGAGCCGAGATCGACAACTTTGGCAAACACCGACATGCGTTTAAGTCTTTCCATTATTTACTCTGATTGTTCACTCTGGTTTAAAAGTGATTTAGATCACATATTATAGATAACAGGGTAACAGTTACGTTAATATATTATTATTAACACGACCCCTACCGCGTTCTCGCCTGCCGTTCCCGGCAACTCTTTCGCGGATTCACTATCAGGCGTCGTGTCGCAAGTACTATTCAGACAAGGTTAACATGACTTTATTTCCGGTTATCGTGGTATTCGGGCTGTCCTTTCCACCGATATTCTTTGAGCTGATTTTGTCGCTGGCCGCGTTCTGGCTGGTACGCAGGTTGCTGACCCCTACGGGCATCTATGATTTCGTCTGGCATCCGGCATTGTTCAATACAGCGCTTTACTGCTGCCTGTTCTGGCTCATCTCGCAGCTGTTCGTTTGAGGTTGATGTGAAAACACTTACAAGAAAAATAACCCGCACCGCCATCACGCTCATTCTTGTGCTGCTGGCTTTTATTGCCATATTCCGTGCCTGGGTGTTTTACACCGAATCACCCTGGACGCGTGACGCCCGCTTTACTGCGGATGTTGTCGCCATCGCCCCGGACGTCTCAGGCCTGATCACTGCCGTTCCGGTTCATGACAACCAGCTCGTGAAGAAAGATCAGGTGCTATTCACCATCGATCAGCCACGGTATCAGAAAGCGCTGGAAGAGGCCGAAGCTGATGTTGCCTACTACAAAGCGTTAGCCAGTGAAAAGCGGCGCGAGGCAGGACGTCGTAACCAGCTCGGCACCCAGGCTATGTCTCGTGAAGAGATTGACCAGTCCAATAACCTGCTGCAAACAGTGCTGCACCAGCTTGCAAAGTCTGAAGCCACGCGTGACCTGGCGCAGCTGGATCTGCAACGTACCGTCATTCGTGCTCCGGCAGATGGCTGGGTGACCAACCTTAATGTGCACGGTGGGGAATTTATTACCCGTGGCTCTACGGCTGTGGCGCTGGTGAAGCAGCACACCTTCTACATTCTTGCCTATATGGAAGAAACCAAGCTCGAGGGCATTCGTCCGGGTTATCGCGTGCAGATCACCCCGCTTGGCAGCAACCGCGTGCTGCGCGGTACGGTTGACAGTATTTCCGCAGGCGTCACCAATGCCAGCAGTACCAGTGACTCAAAAGGCCTGGCTACGGTTGACTCCAATCTGGAATGGGTTCGTCTGGCGCAGCGCGTGCCGGTGCGTATTCGTCTCGATCAGCAGCGGGGCAACCTTTTCCCGGCGGGGACCACGGCAACGGTTGTTGTCACCGGTGAAAAAGACCGGGATATCAGCCAGGATTCCGTATTTATCAAGTTCATGCATCGTCTGCGTGAATTTGGTTAAGCGCGGCTGATATGTACTCCATCTCACCCTTTCACCTACGCTTCGCCTTCAAGCTGGCGTTTGCCATCGTGCTGGCGCTGTTTGTTGGCTTTCACTTTGAGCTCGAAACGCCGCGCTGGGCGGTCTTAACTGCCGCCATCGTTGCGGCTGGCCCGGCATTTGCCGCGGGTGGCGAGCCATACTCCGGCGCGATACGCTACCGCGGTATGCTCCGCATCATAGGTACCTTTATCGGCTGTATCGCGGCGCTGGTTATTATCACGACCCTGATCCGCGCGCCGATCGTTATGCTGCTGGTCTGCTGCGTCTGGGCAGGGTTCTGCACCTGGGTCTCCTCGCTGGTGAAGGTCGAGAACTCCTACGCATGGGGCCTGTCGGGTTATACGGCGCTGATTATTATCGTCACCATTCAGGCAGACCCGGTTACGGCCCCGCAGTTTGCCGTCGAGCGCTGTAGCGAAATCGTTATCGGTATCGTCTGCGCCATCCTTGCTGACTTGCTCTTCTCCCCGCGCTCCATCAAGCAGGAAATCGACCGCGAGCTGGACAACGTGCTGGTGGATCAATATCGCCTGATGCAGCTTTGTATCGCCCACGGTGAAAAAGAAGAGGTCGATAAATCCTGGGCAAACCTGGTGCGGCGTACCACCGCACTGGAGGGCATGCGTGCGAACCTGAAAATTGAATCCTCACGCTGGGGGTTGGCAAACCGTCGCCTGAAAGCCATCAATACGCTCTCTCTGACGCTGATTACCCAGGCTGGCGAAACCTACCTGATTCAGAACACACGTCCGGAATTCGTCACGCCGGAATTTAAAATGCTGTTCGAGATGCCGGTTGAGACGGCCGCCGACGTTCACAAGCAATTGAAAATTCTGAGGAGATTCATCTCATCCAGCGGTGAAAAACATACCCCCGTTACTATCAGTAGCTGGGTTGGGGCCGCTACGCGTTTCCTGCTGCTGAAGCGGGGCGTTGCCAGCAACACCAGGATCAGTGCCGTAGAAGAAGAAATCCTCAGCGGTGAAACCGTTGTTAAGGTGCAGTCCGCCGAGCGGCATCATGCGATGATTAACTTCTGGCGCACAACGATATCCTGTGGCCTGGGAAGCCTGTTCTGGCTGTGGACCGGCTGGACTTCCGGCAGCGGGGCGATGGTGATGATTGCGGTGGTTACCTCACTTGCCATGCGCCTGCCAAACCCTCGTATGGTCTCGCTGGATTTTCTTTACGGTATGCTGGTGGCTCTGCCGCTGGGGGCGCTCTATTTTCTGGTTATCATTCCCTCAACCCAGCAAAGCATGCTGCTGCTGTGTATCAGTCTTGCGCTGCTCGGCTTTTTCATTGGTATCGAAGTGCAAAAACGGCGCCTGGGTTCAATGGGAGCACTTGCCGGGACGATTAACGTCATCGTGCTGGATAACCCGATGACATTCCACTTCAGCTCCTTCCTGGACAGCGCGCTGGGGCAGATTGTCGGCTGTTTCCTGGCCATGATGGTGATACTGTTGGTGCGGGACAACTCGAAAGAGCGTACCGGGCGCATGCTGCTCAACCAGTTTGTTTCGGCCGCCGTTTCGGCGCTGACTACCAATAAAGCGCGCCGTAAAGAAAATCACCTGCCCGCACTTTATCAGCAGCTCTACCTGCTGCTGAATCTGTTTCCGGGCGACATTGCACGTTACCGGCTGGCGCTGATCCTCATTATTGCGCACCAGCGGCTGCGCGATGCTCCGATACCGATCAATGCCGATCTCTCTGCATTTCACCGGCAGCTTCGTAATACGGCTGACAAAGTGATCTCGGCTTCAAACGATGACAAACGGCGTAAATATTTCCAGCAGCTGCTCGGCGAGCTGGAGGTTTACCAGGAAAAGCTCAAGGTCTGGGAAGCACCGCTTCAGGTGACCGAGCCGGTCAAACGGCTTGCCGACGTTCTGCATCGCTATCAACATGCGCTGATTGATGCTTAGTCTGAGTTCCCGAGCCGACGCCCTGCGTCGGCTTTAAAAGGGTTAATAAGCGTCTGGAAATGCCATACGAAAAGATGACGCTATTAAAATAAACAAAAAAATCAATTTATTGATTTTCAGCTTTAATTCACAAAGAAGGAAAAACCACGCTTTTTACTTCTTTGTCAGCAAACTTAGCCGACGCCCTGCGTCGGCTTTTTTGTATCTATACTTACCTGATGTGCTTTTTAAAAGAGGAGAAAATTATGACAAATCAGGCACTCCAGGACAGTGAACTATTCAACACCGGATATCTGGTCAACGGCGAATGGCGCAAACTTGATAAGACCTTTGACGTGATCAACCCTGCGACCGGCGAGACCATTGCGCAGGTTGCCAAAGCGGGTAAGAAAGAAACCGAACAGGCCATTGCTGCGGCCACGAAAGCTTTCCCTTCCTGGCGCGCGAAAACCGCCAAAGAACGTTCAACCATCCTCTATCGCTGGTATCAGCTGATGATCGAAAACAAGAGCTGGCTTGGGCGTTTAATGACGACCGAGCAGGGCAAGCCGCTAAAAGAAGCCGAGGGAGAGGTGGAATACGCCGCAAGCTTTATCCAGTGGTTCGCTGAACAGGCCAAGCGTGCGAACGGCGAAATTATCCCGCCCGCTAAGCCTGGCTCCCGCATTCTTGCCACCCGCGAACCTATCGGCGTGGTTGCTGCTATCACCCCCTGGAACTTTCCGATGGCGATGCTGACCCGCAAGCTGGGGCCTGCTCTGGCAGCGGGCTGTACTGGCGTAATCAAACCGGCTAATAACACGCCTCTGTCCGCTTTTGCCCTGCTGACGCTGGCGAAAAAAGCTGGCGTCCCGGACGGTGTGCTGAATGCCGTTGCCGGTAACACGCAGGAAATCAGTGACGCCATTATGGCAAGTCGCGATGTTCGCAAAATCTCCTTCACGGGTTCCACGGCGGTAGGTAAAACGCTGGTACGTAACGCGGCTGAAACCATGAAAAAAGTGTCTATGGAGCTGGGTGGCAACGCGCCATATATCGTCTTCGACGATGCGGATATCGACGAAGCCGTGAAAGGAGCCATCGCCAATAAGTTCCGTAATGCGGGCCAGGTTTGCGTCAGCGTAAACCGGTTCTTTATCCAGGAAGGGGTGTATGACGAATTCGTCAGTAAACTGGCGGATGCGGTTAAAACGCTGAAAGTCGGAAACGGTCTTGAAGAGGGCGTTATCGTTGGGCCGCTGATTGAAAAATCTGCCGTCGACAAGGTGCGAGAGCATGTCGAAGATGCGCTGGAGAAAGGCGGCAAGGCGCTGGTGGGCGGTAAAAGCCACCAGCTGGGCGGCAACTTCTGGCAGCCTACGGTAATTGTTAACGCCAGCGATGACATGAAGCTGGCGCAGGAGGAGACGTTCGGCCCGCTGGCCGCATGCTTCAGCTTTAAGACGGAAGAAGAGGTCATTGAGCGCGCCAACAATACCCCATTTGGCCTGGCGGCATACTTCTATACTCAGGATCTTAAGCGCGTTTTCCGCGTTTCGCAGGCGCTGGAAAGCGGCATGATTGGGATTAACGAATGCGCGGTGTCAACGGAGCTTGGGCCGTTTGGCGGCGTAAAAGAATCTGGTCTTGGCCGGGAAGGTTCGGTGCTGGGGCTGGATGAGTTTCTGGAAGTGAAAACCCTGCATATTGGCGGACTGTGAGTGTTGATATGCGGAGCGTGTTCCGGCGGGGTGACAGGAGATGAAAAAATATACCTTTGATTTTAGCCAGATAGAGGACCAGCCAGCATTCTATCGCCGCTTTATCCAGACTTTTGCGCTGGAGAAAAAACAGGTTCGCGATCTGGACAGCCTTTGGGATGTAGTAATTGGAGGACGTCTGCCGCTCCCGGCGGAAATCGAATTTGTTAACCTACCGGAGATGCAAAGACGCCGCTATGGCGCGCTGATTCTGCTGTTTGATGAGGCAGAGGAGGAACTGGAGGGCCAGCTACGCTTCAACGTACAGGCATAAAAAAGCCCCCGCGAGCGGGGGCAAAGTCGTCGGACGTGACGACGAGGGTTTATTTGTACAGCTCAGCCGTTGCGTGGCGGGTATCGCCAGAACGGGCTTCGGTAATGCGATACGCTGAAGCCCCTTTTTCAGTCGCTTTTTGCGACAGCTCCTGACGCATATCCATCGGCGCACTGCCAACCTGGCTGACAGAAATGCTCCCCATAGACTGCATGCCCTGAGCCTGTTCGCTGGAGATTTGCTGCGCTGCTGCGCTGGCACCGAAAGAGAGCACGGAAAGAAGGCTGACGGCTGCGATGGTTAATGTGGTTTTCATGATGTCTACTCCTGAATAAGGTTCACGACGGCCGGAAGGGCTATACGGCTTTTATTGTTCTTGGGGCCGTCGACTGTTGATTTCATTTACTCGTTTATTACTGGTCTGGCTTATAACGCTGCGGGTTTATTTATACAGCTCAGCCGTTGCGTGCCACTGGTCGCCAGAGCGCGCTTCGATGATGCGGTAGGAAGAAGCCCCTTCCTGCTCGGCTTTTTGCTCCAGCTTTTGGTGCATATCCATTGGCGAGCTGGCGATACCGCTGATGGAAACGGTGCCTACCGGCTGAAGGTTTTGAGCCTGTTCAGCGTTAACGGATGTGGCGGCGAAAGCGCCGAATGACAGCATTGAAAGCAGGCCTGCAGCTAATAAAGTGTTTTTCATGTTCATGATTTTTTTCCTCGTCGTATTCTTTTGTTGGGGTCCTTGTTTCGTGACCCTCATCACAAAATCAAGTATACACTAGTAACGTGGAAAATTAATACCATGCTAACAATTCCCAATGAAACTTTACGTTAACAGAAGCTTTTTTTATTACCTCTGGTTATTAAAACGGCGTTTTTATCGCCAATAAAATGTTAAATATAAGTAAAATCATAAGGATGGATGGCTTTGATAATTTGTGCGGTATTAAACATAGCCTACAATTTTTAGAGGAAATTATTATGGCAAGGAAGGGGGAGGCAGTTTTCCAACGGGGAAGAGAATAAAGAAGGCGGCGGACCGTGGGGGGAGGCCCACCATAGAGAGCGGGCCAGCGAGGAGGCTAAAGTTCCTGTTCGAACAGCGCCAGAATCGCTTCGTAAAGCTCTTTGACCGTGAAGTCATTGGCAGGCGTCGTGAAGATTGTGTCATCCCCCGCGATGGTGCCAAGAATGCCTTCTGCTTTACCTAGTGAGTCCAGAAGACGTGCAATCAATTGCGCGGCGCCAGGGCTCGTGTGGATAACGACAACGGCATCGTTATAGTCGATATCCAGCACCAGGTTTTTCAGCGGGCTGGAGGTTGTCGGCACGCCAAGTTCAGCAGGAAGGCAGTAAACCATTTCCATTTTCGCGTTGCGGGTGCGCACCGCACCGAACTTGGTCAGCATACGGGAAACTTTGGACTGGTTGATATTTTCAAAGCCATCGTTCTGCAGCGCATGAACAATTTCACCCTGCGAGCTGAATTTTTCTTCTTTTAAAAGCGCCTTAAAGGCCTTGATCAGTTCTTCTTGTTTTGAGGAATTACGCATGAATCACCTTGAGGCAGGGAAACGAATAACATTACTATGCATTTAATTGCATTTTTATGCAAATGCGAGCTAAAAATTAAGCCTGAATTAATGTTATGTAAGAGGCGGATTTTATCAAATTTCGTTATCCAGGAACATGCCTGTGTCACGACTCGGAAATAAGCCGCAAAGTGAATTAAATGTTATCAAAATGATGTTGTTTTGATGCATCGCTAAGGTGTAATGTAACCGCCGTTGATGTGACAACATCAGGTTGTGACCGGGCGCTCAGGCGTCGTTCCACCCGGCGAGTAAATGCAGCAGTAACGTTCGAGGAATGCGTAACGTCGCACTCTGAGGGCGGGAAGATTGTAATTACCCCCTCTCTGGATTATGGTCGCCACCGCATGGAGTTACGGCACGTATTTGCTAACCATAATAAGGAGTTTAGGATGAAAGTTGCAGTCCTCGGCGCGGCAGGCGGTATCGGCCAGGCGCTTGCCCTTCTACTCAAGACCCAACTGCCTTCAGGTTCAGAACTCTCACTGTATGACATCGCACCGGTTACCCCAGGGGTAGCGGTTGACCTCAGTCATATCCCTACAGATGTAAAAATTAAAGGTTTCAGCGGCGAAGACGCTACCCCGGCACTGGTTGGTGCTGACGTGGTGCTGATCTCCGCAGGCGTGGCTCGTAAACCAGGTATGGATCGCTCTGACCTGTTTAACGTCAACGCCGGTATCGTGAAAAACCTCATCGAGCAGGTTGCGAAAACCTGTCCGAAAGCCTGCATCGGTATCATCACTAATCCGGTGAACACCACCGTTGCTATCGCTGCTGAAGTGCTGAAAAAAGCAGGTGTATACGACAAGAACAAACTGTTTGGCGTGACCACGCTGGACATCATCCGCTCCAACACCTTTGTGGGCGAGCTGAAGGGCAAAAAGCCAACCGAGATCGAAGTCCCGGTGATTGGCGGCCACTCAGGCGTCACTATTCTGCCGCTGCTGTCCCAGATCCCTGGCGTCAGCTTCACCGAGCAGGAAGTTGCCGATCTGACCAAACGTATTCAGAACGCCGGCACCGAAGTCGTTGAAGCGAAAGCCGGCGGCGGGTCCGCCACGCTGTCTATGGGCCAGGCCGCAGCACGCTTTGGTCTGTCGCTGGTACGTGCGCTGCAGGGCGAAAGCAATGTAGTTGAGTGTGCTTATGTGGAAGGCAACGGCGAGCACGCTCGTTTCTTCTCTCAGCCGCTGCTGCTGGGTAAAAACGGCATTGCCGAACATAAATCCTACGGCAAACTGAGTGCTTTCGAGCATCAGGCGTTGGAAGGCATGCTGGACACGCTGAAGAAAGACATCACCCTGGGCGAAGAATTCGTTAACAAGTGATCGTCTAAGTGATAAAAAAAAACCGGAACATCAGTTCCGGTTTTTTTATGCCTGAAGATTCTTAGCCTCCCGCGGGATACTCCTGGATAGTGACCTGCAGCGTGAGCTTTTTGTCTTCGCGCATCACTTCTACCGGGATCACTGAGCCTGGGCGAATCTCTGCAACCTGGTCCATCGTCTCCAGCGCCGAAATGGCTGGCTTATTGTTCACGGAGACAATCACGTCATTCACCTGAATACCCGCTTTTGCCGCCGGGCCGTCCGGTGACACTTCGTTAACGATAATGCCCTGAATCTGATCGATACCCGTTGCCGGGCCGTGCAGAGGTGTGATCTCACGCCCGCCGATACCGATAAAACCACGGATCACGCGACCATCGCGGATCAGCTTATCCATAATTTTTGTCGCCAGCTGGGTTGGGATAGCGAAGCCGATCCCTTCCGGCGTTTCACCGTCGTTGCTCTTATCAAAGGAGAGGGTGTTGATCCCCATCAGCTCACCCAGCGAGTTCACCAGCGCGCCGCCGGAGTTGCCGTGGTTGATAGAAGCATCGGTTTGCAGGAAAGACTGGCGTCCGGATGGGCTAAGGCCAATACGGCCCGTGGCGCTGATAATACCCTGAGTAATCGTCTGGCCCAGGTTATAGGGGTTACCAATAGCCATGACCACGTCGCCAATGTGCGGCTGACGCTTGCTATTGATAGGGATGATAGGCAGGCCGGTGGCGTTAATTTTTAATACGGCTAAATCAGTGAGGTTATCCGAGCCGACCAGCAGGGCTTCGAAGACCCTGCCATCCTGTAAGGCAACGATGATCTGTTCCGCATCGTTGATCACGTGCTTGTTGGTAATGATGTAACCGCGGTCATCCATGATCACGCCTGAACCGAGAGTTTTAATCTCCAGCTGGTTCTGGGCATTGCTTCCCACGCTGCGGTTATAGACGTTCACTACGGCAGGCGCAGCCCGGCGCACCGCGATGTTATAGCTCAGCGGTGTTTCGTCGGCACTGTCAAACTTGGATGGCGCGAGCGGGGCGATCTTCTGGCGCAGCGAAGGTAGCGAAACCAACAGTATTGCTGCCACAACCAACCCGATCGCCACCGATCGTAAAATCTTCAGAAACATGGGTTTAATTTAATCAGTGAGAAAACGAACGCAGAATAACATGAGTTAATCGGACATCGTACTCGCGATGCCCGATTACCGGACAAAATTAATGCAATAACAAATAGAGGCTGTCTTCGCCGCGCACCACCTGCAGGGCGATGACCGGCGGCTTGGATTCCAGCACCTTGCGCATTTCGGCGATGGTGCGGATCCGCTCACGGTTGATGCCGATGATCACATCATCTTTATGCAGGCCGACCTGGGCGGCTGGCGTCCCTTTTTCTACGCTGTCGAGCCTCACGCCCTTAGCGCCGTCTTTCAGCTGCCCATCACTGAGTGATGCCCCCTGTAGCGCAGGTGCAATCAGCTCTGCGTTGGCCGATGACGCGGTACTCTTATCCAGCGTAACGCTGACTTCCAGCGGTTTGCCCTCACGCAGCAGGCCGAGCTTCACGACCGTGCCAGGTTCTGTGGTGGCGATTTTGGCCCGTAGCTCTGCGAAGCTGTTAAGTGGATTACCGTTAAGGCTGGTAATCACGTCGCCCGCTTTCACGCCCGCCTTCGCCGAGCCTGATTGCGGCAGTACTTCGCTGACAAATGCCCCGCGCTGGGTGGAAAGTTTGAACGCTTTGGCTATATCCGCGTTCATTTCCATGCCTTTAATGCCCAACAGGCCGCGTTTGATTTCACCAAACTCCATCAGCTGTTTTGCGAGCGTCTGGGCCATATTGCTGGGAATAGCAAAACCGATACCAACGCTGCCGCCCCCTTGCGCGAGAATGGCGGTGTTTATGCCAATTAGCTCGCCGTTGAGATTAAGCAGCGCGCCGCCGGAGTTACCCCGGTTGATGGAGGCATCGGTCTGAATGAAGTTTTCCAGCCCTTCCAGGTTCAGCCCGCTGCGGCCCAGGGCCGAAACGATACCTGATGTTGCGGTCTGCCCAAGCCCGAACGGGTTGCCGACCGCAACGGCAAAGTCGCCCACGCGGAGTTTATCGGAGTCAGCAACGGCGATCTGTGTAAGCCCTGTCGCATTCTGCAGCTGGATTAACGCGATATCACTCTGGTCGTCGCCACCGATCAGTTTAGCGTCGAACTCGCGGCCATCATTTAGCTGTACGCTGATTTTTTCCGCGTGGCTAATCACGTGGTTATTGGTCAATACGTAACCTTTCTCCGCGTTGATGATTACGCCGGAGCCCAGCCCTTCAAAAGGCTGCGCTCCGGAAGGCGGTAGATCGTCGCCAAAATATTTCTTTAACTCTTCCGGGACTTTCTGAGTTGGCGCGGCAGCCGTACCTTCAACCTGTACGCTAACCACTGCAGGCAGCACTTTTGCAAGCATTGGCGCAAGGCTTGGCAGCGCCGGTTGTCCAGGTACCTGTGAAGGGATAGAGGCAACAGCAAGGGGCGACGCGCCCAGAGCTAACCCGACACTTAATGCTAATGCACTCAATAACCGTGTTTGTTTCTTCATTGATGGCTTGCTCTCGTGGCCTGGATAAAGGTAAACCCGATAACGCTCGATGTTATTGAAATATCAGCCGGGTAACAATGTCGCTGTTATAGCGTGGAGATACTTAAATGATAGCTGGGGAGAAGGGAGATTTGGGGCATGACGCCATGCCCCTGCAAAAAAATCTTCTAACTGTGATTAATCGCGTTTGGCGCGCTCGGTACGGAGCAAACCAGATGCACCGTCTGAGTAGTCACGCGGCATCTGCACCGGCGCCTGATCGTTGCTGGCTTCAGATTCAGCCAGACGGTTGCGGAACGGGTTGGCTTCCGCAGAAAGCTCAGGCAGCAGGCTGCTGGAGCTCTTCGCCATGTGCTGATAAAGCTGACGATAGTCGTGCGCCATATTGTCGAGCAGCTCTGCGCTATGGGCAAAGTGGCTGACCAGCTCCTCACGGTAATCCTCAAGCTCCGCTTTGTTTTTCTCCAGCTCGTACTGCATTGCCTGCTGCTGGCGAAGTTTGCGGTTGCCAAATCGCATGGCGACGGCACCGATAATAATACCGACAACTAACCCAATTAGCGCATATTCCCAGGTCATGAACTTCTCCCGTTATCTTGTGAATCCGTAAGGGCAATGTAGCCACTATAACCGCTAACCTAAGAGAAGTGGAATCCTGACGCAGCATCGCTTAGGGTAGAACGACCTTTTTTTTGCCATCCGTCCATCAAAACACCTGCAAACGGCAATAAGATTATTAAGGGAAGAACATAATACCATGCAAAATCACTCCCCTGCATCGCGCTACCAACAGGCCCTCACCGAAGGAAGCCATCAACCTGACGACGTCCAGCGCGAAGCGGTCACCCGCCTTGATGCCATCTATCAGGAGTTGAGAAGTAAATGTTCCGAAACAGCACCGGCCGGCGGGATTATGGCCAAATTTGGCAGGCTGTTAGGCAAACGGGCGGCGGCTGGTAGCGGTGAACCGGTACGTGGCCTGTATATGTGGGGAGGAGTGGGGCGAGGAAAAACCTGGCTGATGGATATGTTTTTCCAGAGCCTGCCGGGCGAACGCAAACTGCGCCTGCATTTCCATCGCTTTATGCTTCGGGTCCACGAAGAGCTGACCCAGCTGCAGGGCCAGCCCGACCCGCTGGAAATTGTTGCCGATGGATTTAAGGCCGAAGCGGATGTACTGTGCTTCGATGAGTTTTTTGTCACGGATATTACCGATGCCATGCTGCTCGGTACATTAATGAAAGCGCTCTTTGCCCGCGGTATTACGCTGGTCGCAACGTCGAACATTCCGCCTAATGAGCTTTACCGCAACGGATTACAGCGCGCGCGGTTTATCCCGGCTATCGAAGCGCTAAAGAGTCATTGCGACGTGTTGAATGTGGATGCGGGCATTGATTATCGCCTCCGCACCCTCACCCAGGCGCATCTTTGGCTCTCTCCGCTGGATGAAGCAACAGCCTCGCAAATGGAACAGCTTTACACCGCGCTTGCTGGTGTACCACGAGCAGGGGAACCCGTGCTGGAAGTTAACCATCGTCCGCTCCAGACGCTGGGCACGGCTAACCAGACGTTGGCCGTTGACTACAAAACGCTGTGTGTAGATGCCCGTAGCCAGCACGACTATATTGCCCTGTCGCGCCTTTTCCATACCGTTTTACTGTCTAACGTCCCGGTGATGACGGTCACTTCGGAAAACGAAGCCCGGCGCTTCATCGCGCTGGTGGATGAGTTTTATGAACGCCACGTCAAGCTGGTGGTTTCAGCGCAGACAGAATTATTTAATATTTATCAAGGTGAAAGGCTCAAGTTTGAATTCCAGCGCTGCCTTTCCCGACTGCAGGAAATGCAAAGCGAGGAGTATTTACGCCTGCCGCACATGCCATAAGGCAGATAATGTGGATTGAGTCATAAAAAGGGTCGACCTTTGAAGGTGACTTCTCTATAATCTTGCGACCCCACGTTACAACCAAAGTTTTTTTCCCAAAACTTTTGTCGTGCCGGCATAGGCTATTCGAAGGGGTAGGTTTGCTGGACAATGTCGCGTGAACCTCAACTGATTTTAAACGTTTGGGTGTTCACCAACGTGTAACTATATATTGGGTAAGCTTTTAATGAAAACTTTTACAGCTAAACCAGAAACCGTACAGCGCGACTGGTATGTTGTTGACGCTGAAGGTAAGACCTTAGGTCGCCTGGCTACTGAACTGGCTCGCCGTCTGCGCGGTAAGCACAAAGCGGAATACACTCCGCACGTTGATACTGGTGATTACATCATCGTTCTGAACGCAGAAAAAGTTGCTGTAACCGGCAACAAGCGTACTGACAAAGTGTATTACCATCACACCGGCCACATCGGTGGTATCAAACAAGCGACCTTTGAAGAGATGATTGCCCGCCGTCCTGAGCGTGTGATTGAAATCGCGGTTAAAGGCATGCTGCCAAAGGGCCCGCTGGGTCGTGCTATGTTCCGTAAACTGAAAGTTTACGCGGGCACCGAGCACAACCACGCGGCACAGCAACCGCAAGTTCTGGACATTTAATCGGGATTATAGGCAATGGCTGAAAATCAATACTACGGCACTGGTCGCCGCAAAAGCTCCGCAGCTCGCGTGTTTATCAAACCGGGCAGCGGCAAAATCGTTATCAACCAACGTTCTCTGGAACAGTACTTCGGTCGTGAAACTGCCCGCATGGTAGTTCGTCAGCCGCTGGAACTGGTTGATATGGTTGAGAAATTCGATCTGTACATCACTGTTAAAGGTGGTGGTTCTTCCGGTCAGGCTGGTGCGATCCGTCACGGTATCACACGCGCTCTGATGGAGTACGACGAGTCCCTGCGTGGCGAACTGCGTAAAGCTGGCTTCGTTACTCGTGATGCTCGTGAAGTTGAACGTAAGAAAGTCGGCCTGCGTAAAGCACGTCGTCGTCCTCAGTTCTCCAAGCGTTAATTGTTCTCTGCTTACGCAGAAAGGCAATTGGCAAAAACCCGGTCCAGTACCGGGTTTTTTTATGTCTGAAATTTATATTATTGCTTTCAACCCCCTGATAATAAGGTACATTTCCCCAAAGTCAGGAACCGCTCCCCACAAAACTGCTAAAATCTGGTAAACTATCAACCAATTTTCTGCCCAAATGTCGGCATCAGTCTGTTTTCGCCATGGTTTATGGCAACTGATGGCAGTCCGGCGTGAGTTGGGTAATTAACAGTCAGGTTAGTCGCCGCTTGCGGCTATTAGCAGTAATTTTCTGAATAAACTTGGAGGTTTTCATGGCTGTCGCTGCCAACAAACGTTCGGTAATGACGCTGTTTTCCGGTCCTACTGACATCTATAGCCATCAGGTACGTATCGTGCTGGCCGAAAAGGGTGTTAGCGTTGAAATTGAGCATGTGGAAACGGATAACCTGCCTCAGGATCTGATTGACCTCAACCCAAATCACAGCGTACCGACCCTGGTTGACCGCGAACTTACCCTGTGGGAATCCCGCATCATCATGGAATATCTTGATGAGCGTTTCCCGCACCCGCCGTTGATGCCGGTATACCCTGTTGCTCGTGGTGAAAGTCGTCTGTACATGCACCGCATCGAGAAAGACTGGTACACCCTGATGAACATAGTGGTGAACGGTTCTGCTCAGGAAGCTGACGCGGCACGCAAACAGCTGCGCGAAGAGCTGCTGGCGATCGCGCCAGTCTTCACCCAGAAGCCTTTCTTCCTGAGCGATGAGTTCAGCCTGGTGGATTGCTACCTGGCTCCTCTGCTGTGGCGTTTACCGCAGATGGGTATTGAGCTGACTGGTGCAGGCTCTAAAGAGATGAAAGGCTATATGACTCGCGTGTTTGAGCGTGACTCCTTCCTGGCCTCTCTGACCGAACCTGAGCGCGAAATGCGTCTGCATACCCGAGGCTAATGGATGGATATGTCGCAATTGTCACCGCGTCGTCCCTATCTGCTCCGTGCTTTTTACGAGTGGCTATTGGATAACCAGCTCACACCGCACCTGGTTGTGGATGTGACATTGCCAGGCGTGCATGTGCCGATGGAATATGCGCGCGACGGGCAAATTGTTCTGAATATCGCACCGCGTGCGGTAGGAAACCTGGAGCTGGGCAACAACGACGTGACCTTTAACGCCCGTTTCGGCGGCGTTCCTCGTCAGGTGTTTGTTCCTATGGCAGCGGTGCTGGCGGTTTACGCGCGTGAAAATGGTGCCGGCACCATGTTTGAGCCTGAAGCCAGCTATGACGGCGAAGCTGCCAGTCATAACGACGAGCAGGGCCCGGTCCCCGCTGAGCCAGAAATGGTCATGCAGGTGATTGATGGCGATCGCCCGGATCACGATGAAGATGATAATGGCCCGGATGATGAGCCACCTCCGCGCGGTGGCCGCCCGGCGCTACGCGTAGTGAAGTAACGATGAAGCCAGTCTTATGACTGGCTTTTTACTGCCCAAACATTGGCGCGGCTGATTGCCGATGTGAAAGCGGCAACCTACTGTCAGCGCGTCGTGATAGGCGTCGGCCTCAGCGAAGAATACACATCTTTAGTCGAGACTTTTCTTTTGAAGAGCCAAAGGTTTATCGATCGAAACTATCCCCTGACCCTGCCAGATACCAACACGCGGCCCGCCGCCATCAAGAAAGTCGTTATCAAGGTGCACCGCAGCCTGCTCACGGCATAAAAAAACCGGAGGCAACGTGTCCTCCGGCCTTTTTGTCAGCAGGTCGGATAAGCGTTAGCGCCATCCGACACGGCCATTACACTTCCAGGTAGTTCAGGATCCCGTCAGCCGCTTTACGGCCTTCAGCAATCGCCGTTACCACCAGGTCTGAACCACGAACCGCATCGCCACCGGCGAAGATTTTTGGGTTGCTGGTCTGGAACGGGTTATCGCTGCCTTCCGGTGCCAGAATGCGGCCCTGGCTGTCCAGCTCCACGCTGTGCTTTTCCAGCCACTGCATGCTGTGCGGACGGAAGCCAAACGCCATGACCACCGCATCTGCCGGAACAACATGTTCTGAACCGGCAACGATTTCCGGGCGCCGGCGCCCGTTGGCATCCGGAGCGCCCAGCTCCGTGCGAGCGAACTTCACGCCGGAGACGCGACCGTTGGCGTTGATCTCCACGCCCAGCGGCTGCGCGTTGAACTGGAACTCAACGCCTTCTTCACGCGCGTTTTTCACTTCGCGTCTGGAGCCAGGCATGTTCTCTTCGTCGCGACGATAAGCACAGATAACGTGCGATGCGCCCTGACGCACGGAGGTCCGCACGCAGTCCATCGCGGTATCACCACCGCCAAGAACCACCACGCGTTTACCTTCCATATTCACATACGGCTCTTCAACGGTTTCACCGAAGCCCATCATTTGCTTGGTGTTGGCAATGAGGAACGGCAGGGCGTCGTAAACGCCTGGCGCATCTTCATTCTCTAAACCGCCGCGCATGGACTGGTAGGTGCCCACGCCCAGGAAGACGGAATCAAACTCGCTCAGCAGGTCGTCGATTTGCACATCGCGGCCCACTTCGGTGTTCAGTTTAAATTCGATGCCCATGCCGCTGAAGATTTCGCGGCGCTTGATCATAACGTCTTTTTCCAGCTTGAAGGCCGGGATGCCGAAGGTCAGCAGGCCGCCGATCTCCGGATGACGATCGTAAACCACCGCCTTCACGCCGTTGCGTGCCAGCACGTCCGCACAGGCCAGCCCGGCAGGGCCAGCACCGATCACAGCGACGCGCTTGCCGGTTTGCTTCACGCCGGTCAGGTCCGGCTTCCAGCCCATCTCTATCGCTTTATCGTTGATATAGCGTTCGATGTTGCCGATGGTGACGGCACCGAACTCGTCGTTCAGGGTGCAGGAACCTTCGCACAGGCGGTCCTGTGGGCATACGCGACCGCACACTTCCGGCAGGCTGTTGGTCTGGTGAGACAGCTCAGCCGCTTCAATGATGCGCCCTTCGTTGGCCAGCTTCAGCCAGTTTGGAATGTAGTTATGAACCGGGCATTTCCATTCGCAGTAAGGGTTGCCGCAGGACAGGCAGCGGTCTGCCTGCGCCTTGGCCTGGCCTTCTGAGAACGGCTCGTAAATTTCCACAAATTCAATTTTACGGATCTTGAGCGGTTTCTTTGGCGGATCAACGCGCTGTAAGTCGATAAATTGATAAACGTTTTGACTCATCGTGACCTCTTACTGCGCCTGCACCCGCAGCTCGGCTGCGGAACGACTGCGGTGACCCAACAATGCTTTGACATCACTGGACTTCGGTTTAACCAACGTGAATTTTGGTGCAAAGGCCGGCCAGTTCGCCAGAATCTCTTCGCCGCGCTGTGAACCCGTCAGCTGCACATGCTCGGTAATCATGCCGCGCAGGTGCTCTTCATGAATCGGCAGCTCTTCAACGTTGAGCAGCTCGACCAGTTCTGGGTTAACACGCTTGCGGAAATCGCCGTCTTCGTCGAGCACGTAGGCGAAACCGCCCGTCATCCCTGCGCCGAAGTTCACCCCGGTTTTACCGATGATGCAGACGATGCCGCCCGTCATGTATTCACAACCGTTATCGCCAATGCCTTCAACCACGGTGATTGCACCGGAGTTACGCACCGCGAAACGCTCGCCAGCGTGGCCCGAAGCATACAGCTTGCCGCCGGTTGCGCCGTACAGGCAGGTGTTGCCGATAATAGTCGCTTCATGGCTGCGGAATGCGGAGCCGACCGGAGGACGAATGGAGATAAGCCCGCCCGCCATGCCTTTGCCGACGTAGTCGTTGGCATCGCCGGTCAGGTGCAGCTCAACGCCGCCCGCGTTCCAGACGCCGAAGCTCTGGCCTGCGGTCCCGCTGAAGTGTGCTTTAATCGGATCTGCCGCCAGTCCCTGATCGCCATGGTGCTGTGCGATGTAGCCGGAGAGCATCGCCCCCACTGAACGGTCAGTGTTGCGGATGTCGAACCAGAACGTTTTGCTTTGCTTGTCGTCCACGTACTGCTTTGCCTGGCCCAACAGCTGGGCGTTCAAATCGCCTTTATCAAACGGCGGGTTGTGTTCGGTGCAGAACACCGCTTTGCCCGGCATGGGTTCAGCCGTTTTCAGCAGGTTAGAGAGATCCAGGTTCTGCTGTTTGGCGGTGAATCCGTCGAGCTCTTTGAGCAGGTCGGTACGGCCAATCAGATCCACCAGACGCTTCACGCCGAGCTGCGCCATCAGCTCGCGGGTTTCGCGGGCGATGAACTCAAAGTAGTTCGTTACCTTGAACGGCAGGCCATGGTAGTGGTTTTTACGCAGCTTCTCGTCCTGGGTTGCAACGCCCGTCGCGCAGTTGTTCAGATGGCAAATACGCAGGTATTTACAGCCTAAAGCAACCATCGGCCCGGTGCCGAAGCCGAAGCTTTCCGCGCCCAGAATCGCCGCTTTGATGATATCGAGGCCGGTTTTCAGACCGCCGTCCACCTGCAGACGGATCTTATGACGCAGACCGTTAGCCACCAGCGCCTGCTGGGTTTCCACCAGGCCCAGCTCCCACGGGCAGCCCGCGTATTTCACGGAGGAGAGCGGGCTTGCGCCTGTGCCGCCGTCGTAGCCTGCGATGGTGATCAGGTCCGCGTAGGCTTTCGCCACGCCGGTTGCGATAGTGCCGACGCCCGGTTCTGAAACCAGCTTCACGGAGATCATCGCTTTCGGGTTGACCTGTTTGAGGTCAAAAATCAGCTGCGCCAGATCTTCGATAGAGTAGATATCGTGATGCGGCGGAGGCGAAATCAGCGTCACGCCAGGGACGGAGTAACGCAGCTTGGCGATGTACGGGGTCACTTTGTCACCCGGTAACTGACCGCCTTCGCCAGGCTTCGCACCCTGGGCGACTTTAATCTGGATAACGTCGGCGTTGACAAGATAAGCCGGAGTCACGCCAAAGCGACCCGAAGCAACCTGCTTGATACGGGATACTTTGTTAGTGCCGTAACGCGCCGGATCTTCACCGCCTTCGCCCGAGTTGGAGTTTCCGCCGATGCTGTTCATCGCCTCGGCCAGAGATTCATGCGCTTCCGGACTTAACGCGCCGATAGACATGGCGGCAGTATCGAAGCGTTTGAACAGCTCGGTTGCCGGCTCCACGTCTTCAATGCGGACGCTCTCACCCTGAGGGGCCAGCGCCAGCATATCGCGCAGCGTAGCCACAGGACGTTCGTTAACCAGCTTGGCGTAGTCCTGATAATCTTTGTACTCGCCGCTGTTCACCGCTTTTTGCAGCGTCTGCACCACGTCCGGGTTGTAAGCATGATATTCGCCGCCGTGGACGAACTTCAGCTGGCCGCCCTGATCCAGCGGCTTGCGGACCAGCCACGCGCGTTTGGAGAGGTTGAGCAGATCCTGCTGGAAGTCGTTGAAGCCCGCGCCGCCGATACGGCTGACAACGCCCTGGAAGCACAGCTCAGAAACTTCTTTGTGCAGACCGACCGCTTCAAACAGCTTCGAGCAACGATAAGAGGCGATAGTCGAGATGCCCATTTTGGACATGATCTTGTACAGACCCTTGTTGATGCCGTTGCGATAGTTCTGCATCACGGTACGGTAGCTCTTGTCCAGCGCGCGGGTATCGACCAGACGAGCCAGCGATTCGTACGCCAGATAAGGGTAGATAGCCGTTGCACCGAAGCCCAGCAGCACCGCGAAGTGGTGCGGGTCGCGGGCGCTTGCAGTTTCAACAATGATGTTGGCGTCGCAGCGCAGGTTTTTCTCGACCAGGCGAGTCTGGATCGCGCCTACCGCCATCGGTGCCGGAACCGGCAGACGATTTTTGGCGATGTTGCGGTCAGACAGCACCAGCAGGACGGTACCGTTACGCACCATGCGCTCTGCTTCATCGCACAGGGCGCTGACGGTTTCGTGCAGCGACTTTTCGGTGACATCGTAGGTGATGTCCAGCGTGTCGGCGCGGTAGTACTCTTCGCCCAGGCTGGTCAGCTGTTGGAAATCAGACCACAGCAGAATCGGCGATTTGAAGCTCAGGCGGTGCGCCTGGCCTTCCGCTTCACAGAAGACGTTCATTTCACGGCCGATGCTGGTGGCCAGCGACATCACGTGGGCTTCACGCAGCGGATCGATTGGCGGGTTGGTGACCTGCGCAAACTGCTGACGGAAGTAGTCGTAAATAATGCGTGGCTGGCTTGAAAGCACGGCAAACGGGGTATCATCACCCATTGAGCCGACCGCTTCCTGGCCGTTTTCACCCAGCACGTGCAGGATGGAATCCAGCTCTTCCGCGCTGTAGTTAAACTGTTTCTGATAGCTCGCCAGCGTATCGTCATCCAGCTCGCGGGTACCCACTTCTTCATCCGGCAGGTCTTCAAATGGCACCAGGCGGCGCACGTTGTTTTCCATCCACTCTTTGTACGGATGACGGCTTTTCAGCTCTTCATCGGTTTCCGCAGAGTGCAGGATGCGGCCAACGCGGGTGTCGATTACCATCAGTTCGCCCGGGCCTACGCGGCCCTTCTCCACCACTTCGTCCGGCTGGTAATCCCAGATGCCGACTTCCGAGGCGCAGGTGATGAGCTTGTCTTTAGTAATGACGTAGCGGGCAGGGCGCAGGCCGTTACGGTCCAGGTTACAGGCAGCGAAACGTCCGTCGGACATAACGATACCCGCCGGGCCGTCCCACGGCTCCATGTGCATGGAGTTAAAGTCGAAGAACGCGCGCAGCTCCGGGTCCATGTTCGGGTTGTTCTGCCAGGCCGGTGGAACAAGCAGGCGCATGGCGCGCACGATATCCATACCGCCTGCCAGCAGCAGTTCAAGCATGTTATCCATCGAGCTTGAATCGGAGCCGGTTTCGTTAACAAACGGCGCGGCATCGTGCAGATCCGGGATCAGCGGGGTCTGGAACTTATAGGTACGGGCGCGCGCCCACTGGCGGTTACCGGTAATGGTGTTGATCTCGCCGTTGTGCGCCAGGTAGCGGAACGGCTGAGCCAGCGGCCAGCGGGGTACGGTGTTGGTGGAGAAGCGCTGGTGGAACAGGCAGATGGCCGATTCCAGACGCAGGTCCGCCAGGTCGAGGTAGAAGCGCGGCAGGTCAGCCGGCATACAGAGACCTTTATAGATGTTCACCAGGTTTGACAGGCTGCAAACGTAGAAGTCTTTATCCTGGATGCGTTTCTCAATGCGGCGGCGGGCGATGAACAGGCGGCGTTCCATATCGCGCGGGCGCCAGCCAGCCGGAGCATTAACAAAGATTTGTTCGATGCGAGGCTTAGAGGAGAGGGCGATTTCACCGAGCACGTCTTCATTGGTTGGCACTTCGCGCCAGCCGACGATCGACAGGGTCTCGTTTTGCAGCTCTTCTTCAACGATGCGGCGGCTGGCAGAAGCCAGGGCATCGTCCTTATTTAAGAAAATCATGCCTACGGCATAGTTCTTTGCCAGGCGCCAGCCGCGCTCCTGGGCAACAATACGGAAGAAACGGTCAGGTTTCTGTAACAGCAGGCCGCAACCGTCACCGGTTTTGCCATCGGCAAGGATCGCGCCACGGTGCTGCATTCGGGCCAGTGCGTGAATAGCAGTACGCACTACCTTGTGGCTAGGTTCGCCTTCTATGTGGGCGATCAGGCCGAAACCACAGTTATCCTTCTCAAGGGATTTATCGTACAACATATCAGTGAACCTCCCCAGGCTCTACGTGACTCACTCCAGGACCGCTGCGCACGGGCGTAAAAAGGGCATGGCGACGGGGTTTCGCGTGTCATACGCTCACCTCGCGTGTCGCCCTCTTAATTGACCTTTGCATCGGTTTCACAAGCGTTGAGGACTTGCTTTAGAGGGAATCTAAATTACTGCATAAATATGACGGGCACAGGGCCCATCCAGAAAGCTTCCAGCGGATTTCCAACTTATCGGGAAAGCGTACACAGGTCAAATGTCATTCTTATTTATGCGTAATTGTGCTAAACGATGCTTATCATGTTGAATATAAAGATTTTTCGAAGCGTTTTGGCACGCGTGGCGCACCCGTAAACGAGGCGGGTTCTGTGATCTCTCTCACTGTCTGAAAGGCAACGAAATTACAGTCCGTGCTGGCAGCAGTAATTTTACCAGCACGTTATGCTGCTAATGGGCGTGGGCGTACTGCATGACACTGTTTTTCACCGGCGGGCATATTCTTTAAAAAGAAGGTCGCAGTATAAGGAAAAGTAATCATCTGCATCGTGCGTAGAATTGCACTAATTGTGAATGGTTATTCAATAGCTAAAGCTGCGCCAGTACGCTTGATCCAGGTCATCGCGTCGTGGTGCAGAAAATGGCAGGCTACGTCCCTTTCTCGGGCCGGCCCAACAGATTATGCAGTTACAGAAATTAGTCAATATGTTTGGCGGCGATCTTACCCGCCGCTACGGGCACAAAGTCCATAAGCTCTCCCTCCACGGCGGCTTCAGCTGCCCGAACCGCGACGGCACCATCGGACGCGGCGGATGCACTTTCTGCAACGTGGCCTCTTTTGCCGATGAAACCCAGCAGCATAAGTCGATCACCGACCAGCTGGCCCATCAGGCGAAGCTCGCGGACCGCGCCCAGCACTATCTGGCCTATTTCCAGGCCTATACCAGCACATGGGCGGAAGTTCAGGTGCTGCGCTCGATGTATCAGGAAGCGGTGGCGCAGACCAACATCGTCGGGCTGTGCGTAGGTACCCGCCCGGACTGTGTGCCGGAAAGCGTTCTGGATTTATTAAGTGAATACCACGAGCGTGGCTATGAGGTCTGGCTGGAGCTGGGGCTGCAGACGGCGCACGACAAAACCCTGCGCCGCATTAATCGCGGTCACGATTTCGCCTGCTACCAGGAAACAACGCGCCGCGCCCGCCTGCGCGGCCTGAAAGTATGCAGTCATCTTATCGTCGGGCTGCCGGGCGAAGGGCAGCAGCACTGCATGGATACGCTGCAGCGCGTGGTGGAGACGGGCGTGGACGGCATCAAGCTTCATCCGCTGCACATTGTTGAGGGCAGCACTATGGCGAAGAGCTGGCAGGCGGGGCGTTTGCAGGGGATCGAACTGCAAGAATATGCTGTGACGGCAGGAGAGATGATCCGCCACACGCCGCTGGACGTCGTCTATCATCGAATTTCCGCCAATGCGCGCCGTCCGACCCTGCTGGCGCCCCTGTGGTGCGAGAACCGCTGGGCTGGCATGGCGGCCATCGATAAATATTTGCAGGCGTTCGGCCCCCAGGGCTCCGGTCTCAATACCCCCTGGGATCCCACTCTCGTCTCGTAATTCCTGAGCGCCACGTCTTTTTGCGGTATATTTAGCGGATTGTTGGCGAAGGAAACGATCCATGAAGCAAATCCGGTTACTGGCGCAATACTACGTTGATTTAATGGTGAAGCTGGGGCTGGTTCGCTTCTCCCTGCTGTTGGCCTCGGCCCTGGTGGTGCTGGCAATTATTGTGCAGATGGCGGTCACCATGCTGCTGCGCGGCGAAGTCGAAAGCATTGATGTCGTGCGTTCAATTTTCTTTGGCCTGCTGATCACGCCCTGGGCCGTTTACTTCCTCTCCGTGGTTGTCGAGCAGCTCGAAGAGTCGCGGCAACGGCTGTCAAAGCTGGTTGAAAAGCTTGAGGAGATGCGCAAGCGCGACCTGAAGCTCAACGTGCAGCTCAAGGACAACATCGCCCAGCTTAACCAGGAGATTGCCGACCGCGTGAAGGCGGAGGACGAGCGTCAGACCATGCTCGAGCAGCTCAAGGTGGAGATGCAGGAGCGTGAAGAGACCCAAATCCTGCTGGAGCAGCAGTCCTCCTTCCTGCGCTCCTTCCTGGACGCCTCGCCGGACTTGGTCTTCTATCGCAACGAAGACAAAGAGTTCTCGGGCTGTAACCGCGCCATGGAGCTGCTGACCGGCAAAAGCGAAAAGCAGCTGGTCAACCTGAAGCCGCAGGACGTCTACTCGCCGGAGGCGGCGCAGAAGGTCATTGAAACCGACGAGAAAGTCTTCCGCCACAACGTTTCTCTGACCTATGAACAGTGGCTGGATTACCCGGACGGGCGCAAAGCCTGCTTTGAAATCCGCAAAGTGCCTTATTACGACCGCGTGGGTAAGCGCCACGGCCTGATGGGCTTTGGACGCGATATTACCGAGCGTAAGCGCTACCAGGACGCGTTAGAGCGCGCCAGTCGGGATAAGACCACCTTCATTTCTACCATCAGCCACGAGCTGCGCACGCCGCTTAACGGCATCGTCGGCTTAAGCCGTATCCTGCTTGATACCGAGTTGAACGCCGAGCAGACCAACTATCTGAAAACAATTCACGTCTCGGCCATCACGCTGGGTAATATCTTCAACGATATTATCGATATGGATAAGCTTGAGCGTCACAAAGTGCAGCTGGACAACCAGCAGGTGGACTTCACCAGCTTCCTGGCGGACCTGGAAAACCTCTCCGGGCTGCAGGCGCAGCAGAAAGGCCTGCGTTTCGTTATGGAGCCTGCTCTTCCGCTGCCGCATAAAGTGGTGACCGACGGCACCCGTCTGCGCCAGATCCTCTGGAATCTCATCAGCAACGCCGTGAAATTTACCCCGAAAGACGGGCAGGTCACGGTGCGCGTACGCTATGAAAACGAAAATCAGCTGCGTTTTGAGGTGCAGGATTCCGGGATTGGCATCCCGCAGAACGAGCAGGACAAGATCTTCGCCATGTATTACCAGGTGAAAGACAGCAAGGGCGGCAAGCCTGCCACAGGCACCGGGATAGGCCTTGCGGTGTCCCGCCGCCTGGCGAAAAGCATGGGCGGCGATATTACCGTCAGCAGCGAGCCGGGCGAAGGGGCGCTGTTCACCCTCACCGTGCTGGCTCCGCGCGTGGCGGAAGAAGTGGAAGACACGCTGGACGACGACGAGATGCCGCTGCCCGCGCTGCACGTACTGCTGGTGGAAGATATCGAGCTGAACGTGATTGTTGCCCGCTCGGTGCTGGAAAAACTCGGCAACAGCGTTGACGTGGCAATGACGGGCAAAGAAGCGCTGGAGAAGTTTACGCCCGGTGAATACGACCTCGTCCTGCTGGATATTCAGCTGCCGGACATGACCGGGCTGGATATCTCCCGCGAACTTAACTTCCGCTTTGCCAAAGAGGATTTGCCGCCGCTGGTGGCGCTGACGGCAAACGTGCTGAAGGACAAAAAAGAGTATCTGAACGCTGGCATGGATGACGTGCTCAGCAAGCCGCTGGCGGTGCCGGCGCTGATGGCGGTCATCCAGAAATTCTGGGATAACCAACAGTCTGACCCTGAGAAGGAACCTGTAATGACTCAAGTTGACAGCAGCAAGCAGCAGGCGTTACTCGATATACCCATGCTCGAACAATATATGGAGCTGGTCGGACCGAAGCTCATCACCGACGGGCTGGCGATGTTTGAGAAGATGATGCCAGGCTATTTAAGCATCCTGGACTCCAATATGACCGCCCGTGACCAGAAAGGTGTCGTGGAGGAGGGGCATAAAATCAAAGGCGCGGCAGGCTCCGTGGGCCTGCGTCATCTTCAGCAGGTTGCCCAGCAGATCCAGTCGCCGGATTTACCCGCCTGGTCTGATAACGTGGGTGAATGGATTGAAGAGCTGAAGCAGGAGTGGCAGCACGACGTGGACGTACTCAGGGCATGGGTCGCCGTGAACGGCAAAAAATGACCCCGGATAGACCGGGGTGCGCGAATACTGCGCCAACACCAGGGAAACCTGGAGGCTGCGCTGAGTTTTTATAGGTGGGAATCAGGCTGCGCAGCCTGCAATTCGCGGGATGCTCAGCATTTAAGATAGCAAACCCTACAAACTTTGTTACATGAATCAGTAAAATGTGTGAGCCACAGCGGCCAAATTATTCAGGCTAATAATGGTGGGCGCATGACGAAAAAGGGACGTACTAATGACGAAAACAGGCGTGGCGGCAGGCCACTTTGACGACGGTAAATTCGCTGTCCGCGTGCTGGATCTGAACGCATGAGGAAAGGACGATTTTCCACCTGGATGCAGATAAAGCGCTGGGCCCTGCGCGCCGTGCTGGCCGTTATCGGCGTATGGATAGCAGGTATTCTGCTTTTCAGCTTCCTGCCGGTGCCGTTTTCGGCGGTGATGGTCGAGCGACAGCTTGGCGCCTGGCTGACGGGCGATTTCAGCTACGTTGCCCATTCCGACTGGGTGAGCATGGACGAAATCTCCCCGTGGATGCCGCTGGCGGTAATGGCCGCCGAAGACCAGAAGTTCCCGGAGCACTGGGGCTTTGATATGGACTCTATCGAAAAAGCAATTTCGCACAACGAGCGCAATGAAACCCGCATTCGCGGCGCGTCAACGCTCTCCCAGCAAACCGCGAAGAATCTCTTTTTGTGGGACGGGCGCAGCTGGGTGCGCAAAGGCCTGGAGGCCGGGCTGACGCTGGGAATGGAGGTGGTATGGACGAAACGCCGAATACTGACCGTCTACCTGAATATCGCGGAATTTGGCGAAGGGACGTTTGGCGTTGAAGCCGCCGCGCAGCGTTATTTCCACAAGCCAGCGAGCCGTTTAACGGCCTCGGAAGCCGCTCTGCTTGCCGCCGTGCTGCCTAATCCAATTCGCTTTAAAGCGAATGCGCCTTCCGGCTATGTGGGACAGCGCCAGCAGTGGATTCTAAGGCAGATGCGCCAGCTGGGTGGGGAATCGTTCCTGGCGCAGCTTGATTTGAAATAAGTTAGTCTTCGTCAAAACCGGCGTTGAACAGCGCAACCACCGCTGCCAGCGCCTGTTCTTCCTGCGGGCCGGTGACCTCCACTTCGATCTGCCCGCCCTTGGCCGAATCCAGCATCAGCAGCGCAATCACGCTGCTGGCCTCGGCCTCGGTGCCCGCTTCATTACGTAGCATCACTTCCGCATCAAAGCTCTGCACCAGCTCAAACAGTTTCATCGCCGGACGCGCGTGCATGCCCAGCTTATTGGTGATTTCAACGGTATGTTTTACGGTCATGTTTTACGTTTTTCCAGCGTACGATGACGAGACTGAACGTTCTTACCGCGCGAGCGGAAGTAGTCGGCCAGCTGCTCGGCAATGTAGACCGAGCGGTGCTTACCTCCGGTACAGCCGATAGCTACGGTCAGGTAGCTGCGGTTGTTGGTTTCCAGCATCGGTAACCATAGCTCAAGGTAGCTACGGGTCTGGTAAATAAAATTGTGTACTTCTGTGTGCCGGTCGAGGAATGCCGCAACCGGGCGGTCCAGGCCGGTCATCGGGCGCAGCTTCGGATCCCAGTGTGGGTTCGGCAGGAAGCGCACGTCAAATACATAGTCGGCATCGATGGGAATGCCGTGCTTGAAGCCGAAGGATTCGAAAACCATCGTCAGCTCACGCTCGCGTTTGCCCAGCAGGCGGGTACGCAGCATTTCGGCCAGCTCGTGCACCGACATCTCAGACGTGTCGATGATCAGGTCGGCACGGGATTTAAGCGGCTCTAACAGGGCGCTCTCTTCGTCGATAGCACTTTCAAGCGAGAGGTTTTTGCTGGAAAGAGGATGCAGGCGGCGCGTGTCGCTGTAGCGGCGAATCAGCGTGTTGCGGTCCGCATCAAGGAACAACAGCTGCGGGGAGAAGGCGTCCGGCAGGTTAGTCATCGCCTGTTCGAAAATCTCCGGGTTCTCCGGCATGTTTCGCACGTCAATGCTAACAGCCGCCGAGATTTGCCGCTCCGCGAGGGTTTTCGCAAGATCCGGCAGTAACACCACTGGCAGGTTATCGACACAGTAGAATCCCATATCTTCCAGTGCACGCAAGGCTACAGACTTCCCTGAACCTGAGCGGCCGCTGACAATCATCAGCACCATGTATTTATTCTCCCGAGGTATCTAGCGGTAACGACAGCGTCAGCTCCGCCGGATTATTCACTTTCACTACCCTGTTCTGACTCGGTAATGATCTGATAAAGCTCTTCGTCGCTAAGCGCCGCCCGCAGACGGCGGCAGATGGTCTTATCCGCCAGGCGTTTGGCTACCAGCGAAAGCGTATGCAGATGCGTTTTGGTCTGATCGGCTGGCACCAGCAGGGCAAAGAGCAGATCGACCGGCTGATTGTCTATCGCATCGAACGCGATAGGCGTTTCCAGCTGTATAAACACCCCAACGGCGCGCAGGGTATCTTCCTCAAGCTTACCGTGCGGAATGGCAATGCCGTTGCCGATACCGGTACTGCCCATACGTTCGCGGGTAAGTACGGCTTCAAAGACGACCTGCGGCGGCAGACCAAGCTGCTTAGCAGCCAGTTCGCTGATGATTTCCAGAGCGCGCTTCTTGCTCTGGCAATGTACACCGCTGCGGGTACATTCCTGGTTAAGGACCTGACTAAGTTGTAGAGCGGAATCGTTGTTCATCATAAGTTCACCTAAGCACCCTGTAATGCTAACGGCCCGTTACCACGGGATAACGAGCCGTCGAGGCGCAAACAGATACCCGGATTATCAGTGTTGTTTTAGTTTATCTTTATGTTTAGTTAACTGGCGAGCCAGTTTATCGATCAGGCCGTCAATGGCCGCATACATGTCCTGCCCTTCGGCGCTGGCATGTAATTCGCCCCCGTTAACATGGAGCGTAGCATCCGCCAGATGGGTGACCTTTTCTACTTTTAAAACAATATAGACCTGATTGATGCGTTCGAAGTACTGCTCCAGTTTGGCAAACTTCGCATTCACAAAATCGCGCAGTGCGTCCGTGATCTCGACGTTTTGTCCGGTAATGTTGAGCTGCATAGTGTCTTCCTTATCAGTAGAGTCAGACAAGCTGTTTACGCTGGTTTGACGGTGGTATGGATAAAGACTCTCGGTACTTCGCAACGGTGCGGCGTGCAACCATAATGCCTTGATCTGAAAGCATAGTCGTTAACTTGCTATCACTCAGAGGTTTCGCAGGGTTTTCCGCCGCAATTAACTTCTTCACCAGCGCACGGATGGCCGTGGAGGAGGCTTCGCCGCCGCCCTCGGTGTTCACATGGCTGGAGAAGAAATATTTCAGTTCAAAAATGCCGCGCGGGCTGTGCAAATACTTCTGCGTAGTCACGCGTGAAATAGTGGATTCGTGCATTTCTACGGCCTGGGCGATATCCGCCAGCACCATTGGCCGCATGTGTTCTTCGCCATGCTCGAAAAAACCTTGCTGCTGCTCGACGATACAGCGGCTGACGCGCAGCAGGGTATCGTTACGGCTCTCAAGGCTTTTAATCAGCCACTTCGCTTCCTGCAGATTACTGCGGATGTACTGCGAATCGCTGTCGCTACGTCCGCTGTTGCCCAGCGCTGCGTACTGCTGGTTTATTTTCAGGCGTGGAATGCTATCTGAATTGAGTTCGACGGTCCAATGCCCCTGGAGCTTACGCACCAGCACGTCGGGAATAACGTACTCCGGCTCGCCGGTCTGAATGGAATGGCCAGGGCGCGGGTCGAGGGACTGGATCAGGCACATGGCCTCTTTCAGCACGTCCTCTTTCAGGCGAGTGACGCGCATCAGACTACGGAAATCGTGGTTCGCCAGCAGGTCGAGATGCTCGCTGACAATCAGGCGCGCTTCGCTAAGCCACGGCGTTTCTTTGGCGTACTGGGAAAGCTGCACCAGCAGACAATCGCGCAGATCGCGCGCCGCAACGCCGATGGGATCAAAACGCTGGATGCGTTTGAGGACGGCCTCAACCTCATCGAGGGTGATTTCTTCATCGCCCATGCTTTCAAGAATTTCTTCGAGGGAAACGGTGAGATAACCCGTTTCATCAACGGCGTCGACGATAGAGGTGGCAATAGCGGTGTCGGTGTCGGAGAACGGCGTCAGATCCACCTGCCACATCAGGTAATCCTGGAGAGACTGGGTCGTTTCGCCCTGGTAGACCGGGAGCTCATCGTCGCTGTAGTCAGATCCCGCGCCGGAAGGGGAGCCGGCCGTGTAAATTTCGTCCCAGCTGGTATCCAGCGGGAGCTCTTCGGGCATCTCTTTTTGTTCAAGCGCATCGCGAATATCCAGCGCTTCGTCTTCACGGGCTTCCTGCGCGTCGATTTCCTCATGCGGGTCGGTTTGCTCAAGCAGCGGATTATTCTCCAGCGCCTGTTGAAGTTCCTGCTGTAGCTCCAGCGTCGACAATTGCAGCAGACGAATAGCCTGCTGCAGCTGAGGAGTCATAGCAAGTTGTTGGCTGAGCCGTAACTGCAAACCTTGCTTCATATTCAGAGCGAACTTCCCCACATGTTTAGGTGTATGCGTCCTACCCTATCAGAGTCTGAACTCTTCGCCCAGATAGACGCGCTTAACATGCTCGTCCTCAAGGATTTCACCCGGCGTGCCGTGGGCGATTAAATGGCCCTGGCTGACGATGTAAGCGCGTTCACAAACCGCGAGGGTTTCACGTACGTTGTGGTCAGTTATCAGCACACCGAGGCCGCTGTCGCGTAAATGCTCGATGATTCGCTTGATGTCGATAACGGAAATTGGGTCAACGCCGGCAAAAGGTTCATCCAGCAGAATAAATTTTGGGTTAGCGGCCAGCGCGCGGGCGATTTCCACACGACGGCGCTCACCGCCGGACAGGGACTGGCCGAGGTTATTGCGCAGATGTTCAATGTGGAACTCTTCCATCAGCTCGTTCGCACGGTCATCGCGCTGTTCGCTGGTCAGATCGTCCCGGATTTGCAGAACGGCCATCAGGTTATCAAACACGCTCAGGCGGCGGAAAATAGACGCTTCCTGCGGAAGATAGCCGATGCCGCGGCGTGCTCGAGCGTGCAGCGGCAGCATACTGATATCTTCGTCATCAATGATGATGTTACCCGCGTCGCGCGGCACGATACCTACAACCATATAAAACGTCGTGGTTTTCCCCGCACCGTTCGGGCCGAGCAGGCCGACAATTTCACCTGATTTTACAGTCAGGCTAACGTCTTCCACCACGCGGCGGCCTTTATAGGCCTTGGCGAGGTTCTTCGCAATTAAAGTTGCCATAACGAATTAGTTACTCTTTTTAGGGGCCGGAGCGGGCGCCTGGGCCGCCTTGCCGTCTTTTTTCTGCAGCTGTGAAGGCACCAGAACGGTGGTCACGCGCTTGCCTTTCTCGCTGAAGGCCTGCATTTTCTGCTCTTTCACGAGATAGGTAATTTTGTCGCCTTTGATATTACTGTCGAGCTGCTCAAGGAACGCATCGCCCGTCAGCACCACAAAGTCGTTTTGCAGTTCGTAATGCATGGTAGAGGCGTGGCCCTTAACCGGCTTGCCGCTGTCCTGCATCTGGTAAAACGTGGCGGGCTTACCGAAGCCGTCAATCACTTCTTTGCCCTGCTCGCCGCCCGGACGGGTGACCACAACCTTGTCGGCGTTAATCTTGATGCTGCCCTGCGTGACGATGACGTTACCGGTGAAGGTGACGACGTTGCCCTGCATATCCAGAGACTGCTGGTCAGATTCAATGTGAATGGGCTGCTCGGTATCACCGGTCAGCGCAAAGGCCGAAAAGCTGGCGGCCAAAAGTGTACTGCTCAGGGCTAAACTAAGGCTTAGTTTGTTTATTCTGGATTTCATAGGATGTTCTAACCTTTTCAATCAGCTCGGCGTTTTTGCTGCGTAAGTTTCCGCGCATTTTCATGCCGCTGGAGTTAAAGCTCGTGCCATACAGCGTCACCAAATCATCAGAGGCGACATCCTGAGTGATTAAGTTAACCTGCGCGTTGTCTGTGGTAATTTTACGTAACTGGGAATCCGGCGTCAGGGCTGTCAGCACGACGTTCCCGTACAGATAAAGCATCCTGTCATTGGTTAGTTTGGCGCGATCTGCAGTTAATGACCAGGTTGCCACTTTATTTTCATCGTACTGCGTCATTACCGGCTTCGTGAACCACGAAATAGCCGTGTCGGAGAAGTACTCGACGTGCGCGGCAATCAGACGATAATTCAGCGCCCCTTCAGGGTTGTAGACAACCGTAGAGGAGTGCTCGCTCTGGTAAGTCGGCTCGTTGGTGGCTACAGTCGGTGCGGTGACGTCGTCTTTGTCCACCAGGTTAACACCAATCAGCACCAGCGCTACAAGCGACAACAGGATAATAACCCAACGCCTGGTTTTACTCATATGGACAGCCCTTTGGCTTCATCAAGCTTTCCTTGTGCCAGTAACAGCAGGTCGCAGACTTCACGCACCGCGCCGCGTCCGCCCGAAATGCGGGTTACGTAATCCGCGCGGGGAATGAGCAGGGGATGGGCATCGGCAACCGCCACGCTCAGCCCCACTTCCGCCATTACCGGCCAGTCGATAAGGTCGTCACCGACATAGGCTACCTGTTCAGGCGAGAGCGCGAGTTTAGCCAACAGGTCACGAAAAGCCAGCAGCTTATCGGATTGTCCCTGATAAAGATGGGTAATGCCTAACGTCTCGCAGCGGTCTTCAAGGAGCTTCGCCTTACGACCGGTAATAATAGCGACTTCAATACTGGAAGTGAGGGCGCAGCGGATGCCGTAGCCATCCCGCACGTTAAAGGCCTTCAGCTCTTCGCCGCTGTTGCCCATGTAGATCAGGCCGTCGGACATGACGCCGTCCACATCCAGTATGAGCAAGCGCACGTTTGCTGCCCGCTCCATCACGCGCGCACTCACTGGCCCATAGCAGGTATCGAGTGACGCTTCAGGGTTACTCATTCATTCTAATCCTTTGTTAAACCACGCCTGCGCGCAGCATGTCATGCATATGTACCACACCAATCAGCTGGTCGCCATCGGCGACCAGCACAGAGGTGATATGGCGGGACTGCATCAGGTTGAGGGCATCGACGGCAAGCGTTCCCGGGCGCACCCGGATACCGCCTGTGGTCATTACGTCGGCGATGTTCAGGGTGTGCAAGTCGACACCCATATCGAAGACGCGGCGCAGGTCACCATCGGTGAAAATCCCTTCGATCTTCATCAGGTCGTTGCAGATCACTGTCATGCCCATATTTTTACGGGTGATCTCCAGCAGCGCATCACGCAGGGTTGCGTCTTTGCTTACGTGGGGAATTTCGTCGCCAGTGTGCATGATATCGTTGACGCGCAGTAACAGTTTACGCCCCAGCGCGCCGCCCGGATGAGAGAGAGCAAAATCTTCCTGCGTAAAGCCGCGCGCTTTCAGCAACGCCACCGCCAGGGCATCGCCCATAACCAGCGTCGCCGTGGTGCTGGTGGTCGGTGCCAGACCAAGCGGGCAGGCTTCCTGTGGCACTTTAATGCACAGATGAATATCCGCCGCGCGGCCCATGGCACTCTCAGGGCGGCCAGTCATGCAGATTAGCGGCACCTGAAGACGTTTCAGCACGGGGATCAGCGCGAGAATTTCGTTAGATTCACCGGAGTTGGATATGGCAATCACCACGTCCTGAGGAGAAACCATACCCAGATCGCCGTGGCTCGCCTCACCTGGATGAACAAAGAACGCAGGCGTCCCGGTGCTGGCAAATGTCGCCGCCATTTTTTTGCCGATATGGCCAGATTTGCCCATGCCCATCACGACGACTTTGCCGGGGCAGTAGAAAATCTTTTCGCAGGCGGCAGAGAAATCAGCGTTGATGTACTGATCGAGCTGCGCCAGACCTTCACGTTCAATATTAAGGACGTCTTTTCCCGCCTGTTGAAAGTCAAAGCCCGGCTGTAGTGCTATGTGTGACATATTTTCCGTTTCCGATTTATCCAACGACTGGTGAGGCCAAAAACCACAGCATCACGATCCATACGATAAAGGCACATGTTAACAGAGCGCCTGCCGCCTTGCCGATAGAGCGTGGCTTACGCCAGCAAAGCAGGGCGAAAATGGCACTAACCGCTAACATCACCCAGTAGTCACGGGCAAAGGCCAGCGGGTCAATATCGCCCGGGGCGATGAGCGCCGGGATGCCCAGCACGAACACAATATTAAATATATTCGACCCGATGATACTACCAATAGCAATGTCATCTTCGCCTTTACGCGCACCGGCAATGGTGGTGGCCAGTTCCGGCAGGCTGGTACCGATGGCTATCACCGTCAGGCCGATGACCAGCTCGCTCACGCCAAAGAAATTGGCCAGCACGGTGGCGTTATCGATAACCATGCGCGTCGCCATTGGCAAAATAATCAGCGCCACGGCGAGCCACAGAAATGCTACGGACAGGCTACCCTCCCTGGGGAGCTCGGCTATTTGCTCTCTGGTCAGGCTGTCGTGCCCCTGCTTTTCAGCCAGCCGCGCCAGCTTAACGATAAACAGCAAATAGAGCACCGCCGTCGCGATAAGCAGCGCGCCGTTTAGCCTGCTCAAATTATTATCGTAAAGAAGAAAACCCACAATGCCGCTGAAGACTAACATTAGGGGCAATTCGCGGCGCAGGATATCGGAATTGACGGTAAAAGGGTGCAGGAGCGCCGCCAGCCCCAGAATCAGCATAATATTAGTGATATTCGACCCTATCGCCGTGCCAACCGCCAGATCCAGCTGGCCGTGCAGGGCTGCCGAGCCTGCAACGATCATCTCCGGAAGGGACGTCCCGATGCTGACGACGGTCATACCAATAATCAGGGGCGGAATTCCCAAATTGCGGCAAAGTATAGAAGCGGCAAACACCAGACGGTCGGCACCATAGACCACCAGAAGTAAACCGATAATTAACAGAGCCGTAGCTAACAGCATGCAAAATCCTTTATTCAGGTATAATCGCCGGTCCTGGGCCTGAAAATATCCGGCGGGGCGCGCAGATCTGAAGGGTATACAGTAATCCTCAATTCTGACTTTAAGCGCCCTAAAAGTAAAACAAATGCCAGCTTTCGCTAATCGCAGCGGGTAATATTCTGTATAAATAATGGGTTTCCACTGCGTTTAGCATCAGGCTTTACCCATACACTCTTTAAAAGGAAGGATGATGAGCCAGACAGAGGCGAATCTGGTCGACATTCGCGGAGTGAGTTTCTCACGGGGGAGTCGACAGATATTCGACAACATTTCGCTGACCGTGCCGCGAGGCAAGATCACTGCCATTATGGGCCCATCCGGCATAGGGAAAACAACGCTGCTGCGCCTGATTGGCGGGCAAATCGCCCCTGAACGCGGCGAAATTCTCTTCGACGGTGAAAACGTGCCGGAGATGTCGCGCTCGCGCCTGTTCACCGTGCGTAAACGCATGAGCATGCTGTTCCAGTCCGGTGCGCTGTTTACCGATCTCAACGTCTTTGAAAATGTCGCTTACCCGCTGCGCGAACATCGTCGTCTGCCGGAGCCGCTGCTGCGCAGTACGGTCATGATGAAGCTTGAGGCTGTTGGACTACGGGGCGCTGCGAATTTAATGCCGTCTGAACTGTCCGGCGGTATGGCCCGCCGCGCCGCGCTTGCCCGTGCGATTGCGCTTGAGCCAGACCTGATCATGTTTGACGAGCCTTTCGTCGGCCAGGATCCTATCACCATGGGCGTGCTGGTAAAACTCATCTCAGAACTAAACAGCGCCTTAGGCGTTACCTGCATCGTGGTCTCCCACGACGTGCCGGAAGTGCTGAGCATTGCCGACTACGCCTATATCGTTGCCGACCAGCACATCGTGGCCGAGGGCAGCCCGGAAACGCTTCGCGACAACACGGAGCCTCGAGTGCGTCAGTTCCTCGACGGGATAGCGGACGGGCCGGTGCCATTCCGCTATCCAGCGGCGGATTACCAATCCGATCTATTATCTGAAACAGGGAGTTAGCGGACTATGCTCTTTAATGCACTGGCATCGTTCGGGCGGCGAGGCTTAAAAACCTGTGCGTCGTTCGGGCGTGCCGGGTTGATGCTCTTTAACGCCGTGGTTGGGAAACCGGAATTCCGTAAACACGCGCCGCTGCTGGTGCGCCAGCTCTATAACGTTGGCGTGCTCTCGCTGGTGATTATCGTCGTCTCCGGCCTGTTTATCGGTATGGTTCTGGGTTTACAGGGTTATCTGGTACTCACCACCTACAGTGCTGAGTCTAGCCTGGGCATGCTGGTGGCGCTCTCTCTGCTCCGCGAGCTGGGGCCGGTCGTTGCCGCGCTGCTGTTTGCCGGACGGGCAGGATCGGCGCTGACCGCAGAAATCGGCCTGATGAAAGCCACCGAGCAGCTCTCCAGCATGGAGATGATGGCCGTTGACCCCCTCAGGCGGGTCGTCTCCCCGCGCTTCTGGGCGGGCGTTATCTCTCTGCCGCTGTTGACGCTGATTTTTGTCGCGGTGGGCGTCTGGGGCGGCGCGTTGGTCGGGGTTAACTGGAAGGGCATTGATGCCGGTTTCTTCTGGTCCGCGATGCAGAACGCCGTTAACTGGCGTCTCGATTTACTTAACTGTGTCATTAAAAGCGTGGTGTTTGCCATTACCGTAACGTGGATTGCGTTATTTAATGGTTACGATGCTATTCCGACGTCCGCAGGGATAAGCCGGGCAACGACACGTACCGTTGTGCATGCTTCACTGGCCGTTCTTGGCCTTGATTTTGTGCTCACAGCACTGATGTTTGGGAATTGAGTTCATGCAAACTAAGAAATTTGAAACTGGAGTGGGGGCGTTTCTGATTGTGGCGCTGGTGGCCATTATCTTCCTGTGTCTGAAAGTGGCGAATGTCACCTCGTTACGCAGCGAGCCGACTTATCGCGTCTATGCGACCTTCGACAATATTGGCGGCCTGAATACCGGTTCCCCGGTTCGTCTGGGCGGCGTGGTTATCGGGCGTGTTGAAAGCATCGCGCTTGATGAGAAGACCTATCTTCCCCGCGTAACCATGGAAATTGAACAACGCTACAACCACATTCCCGATACTAGCTCGCTGGCGATCAGGACCTCTGGCCTGCTGGGGGAGCAGTTCCTGGCGCTGAACTTGGGTTTTGACGACCCGGAACTCGGCTCGTCTATCCTTAAAGACGGGGGCACCATTCAGGACACCAAATCAGCCTTAGTTCTCGAAGATCTGATCGGCCAGTTCCTGTACAAGAGCGGGAACGGTGACGAAAAGAAATCCGGGGATACCGGGCAGCCTGAGGCAGCTTCAGCGCAGCCAGACACCACGAACTAATCAACGAGGAAAGTTATTATGTTTAAACGTTTTGTGATGATCGCCATGCTGGTGATTGCACCGTTCGCTATGGCGTCGGCAGACCAGACTAATCCTTATAAGCTGATGAACGAAGCGGCGCAGAAAACCTTCGATCGTCTGAAAACCGAGCAGCCGAAAATTCGCCAGAATCCGAACTATCTGCGCGATATCGTGGGCCAGGAGCTGCTGCCATACGTGCAAATCAAATACGCCGGTGCGCTGGTGTTAGGCCGCTACTACAAAGATGCGACCCCGGCACAACGTGACGCCTATTTTAAGGCGTTCGAAGAGTACCTGAAACAGGCCTACGGTCAGGCGCTGGCAATGTATAACGGCCAGTCTTATCAAATTGCCCCGGAAAAGCCGCTTGGCGATGCGACCATCATCCCTATCCGCGTAACCATCATCGATCCAAACGGCCGCCCGCCGGTGCGCCTGGACTTCCAGTGGCGTAAGAACAGTCAGACCGGTAACTGGCAGGCGTTCGACATGATTGCCGAAGGCGTCAGCATGATCACCACCAAGCAAAATGAGTGGAGCGATATTCTGCGTACCAAAGGTATCGAAGGCCTGACCGCGCAGCTGAAGTCTATCTCACAGCAGCCGATCACCCTGGAAAACAAAAAGTAATGAGCGAACAGCTGAGCTGGACCCGTGAGGGCAGTACGCTGAGGCTTGCTGGTGAGCTGGACAGCGAAACGGTCCAGACGCTGTGGGCAGATCGTCATAAAGTGATGGGCAGCGTGCAGTCGCTCGATCTTTCAGATTTATCTCGGGTGGATACCGCAGGGGTTGCCCTGCTCATCCATTTGATTGCCCAGGCCCGCATGCAGGGTAATGAGGTCATGCTGCACGGTGCCAGCGACAAGCTGCAAACGCTGGTGCAACTTTATAACCTGCCGCAAGGCCTGCTGCCTGCCTTTGCAAACCAATAATTTCATAGCGTTACTCCCCGCGCCCTCAGGTCTGCCCGACCCGGGGGCTTTTTGCTTATTTAAGCTGACGCCACTTTCCTCTAAGATGTGTGGCTAATTCACTAACCGACGAATATATATCCCATGGAAAATCATGAAATTCAGACAGTGCTGATGAACGCGCTGCCCCTCCAGGAAGTTCACGTCACCGGCGACGGTAGCCACTTTCAGGTGATTGCGGTGGGAGAGCTGTTCGGCGAGTTAAGTCGCGTGAAAAAACAGCAAACGGTCTATGCGCCGCTGATGGAACTCATCGCCGATAACCGTATTCACGCCGTGTCGATCAAAACCTTTACTCCCCAGGAGTGGGCCCGCGATCGCAAGCTAAATGGTCTTTGAGCAATTCGCCATAGCGGGTTGTAATACTTGAATTCAATAGAGAATTTTTGCAATGGATAAATTTCGTGTACAAGGTCCCACTCAGCTAAGCGGTGAAGTCACCATCGGCGGGGCGAAGAACGCCGCGCTGCCGATCCTGTTCGCCGCCCTGCTGGCGGAAGAGCCGGTTGAGATCCAGAACGTCCCTAAGCTGAAAGACATCGACACTACCATGAAGCTGCTCAGCCAGCTGGGCACCAAAGTTGAGCGCAACGGCTCCGTCTTCATTGACGCAAGCCAGGTGAACATCTTCTGTGCGCCGTACGATCTGGTGAAAACCATGCGTGCTTCTATCTGGGCTTTGGGTCCTTTGGTTGCACGTTTCGGCCAGGGCCAGGTTTCTCTGCCCGGCGGCTGCGCTATCGGCGCGCGTCCGGTTGATTTACACATTACCGGTCTGGAACAGCTGGGTGCAGAAATCAAACTGGAAGAAGGTTACGTTAAAGCTTCCGTAAATGGCCGCCTGAAGGGGGCGCACATCGTGATGGATAAAGTGAGCGTTGGCGCCACCGTTACCATCATGAGCGCAGCAACACTCGCTGAAGGCACCACCATCATCGAAAATGCCGCGCGCGAGCCGGAAATCGTTGATACCGCAAACTTCCTGAATACGTTGGGTGCAAAAATCACCGGCGCAGGCAGCGACCGTATTACTATCGAAGGCGTTAAGCGGCTGGGCGGCGGCGTTTACCGCGTACTGCCAGACCGTATCGAAACCGGTACTTTCCTGATCGCGGCTGCTATCTCCCGCGGAAAAATCGTTTGTCATAAAGCACAGCCGGACACGCTTGATGCCGTGCTGGCGAAGCTGCGTGAAGCAGGTGCCGACATTGAGATAGGCGAAGACTGGATTAGTCTGGATATGCACGGTAAGCGCCCGAAAGCCGTCACTTTCCGTACTGCGCCGCACCCGGGGTTCCCGACCGATATGCAGGCCCAGTTCACATTGCTGAACCTTGTTGCGGAAGGGACCGGTGTGATCACCGAAACCATCTTCGAAAACCGCTTCATGCACGTGCCGGAACTGATTCGTATGGGTGCGCACGCTGAAATCGAAAGCAACACCGTTATCTGCCACGGCACCGAAAAACTGTCCGGCGCGCAGGTCATGGCGACGGATTTACGTGCTTCCGCAAGCCTGGTGCTGGCGGGTTGTATCGCTGAAGGAACAACCATCGTTGACCGTATCTACCACATCGATCGCGGCTATGAGTGCATTGAAGCCAAGCTTCAGGCGCTGGGTGCGAATATCGAACGCGTGAAAGGCAGCGGCGGCGAATAATTTCGCAGTCTAAGAGACCGGGGGTTTATCAATCCCCGGTTTTTTTTTGCCATAATCAAAGCAGAACTTCAGAACAGCTATCGCGATGATTAAATCCCTTTATATCGACAACTACCGCTCCGTCCGCAAACTCTCCATCGATCTGGAACGTCTTAACGTCGTATTCGGGCCAAACGGCTGCGGTAAATCCAATATCTATAAGGCAATTCATCTGATCCACGGGGCGGCCACCGGGGAGCTGTCGCACTGGTTATCCGACGAGGGCGGTATTCATAAGGCGATGTGGGCCGGGGATCGTGCAAAGGGCTACGCCAGCTCGCCCCGTCGCGTCACGCTTGGCGTAGAGACGGACAGCTTCGAATATGAACTGCAGGTCGGCTTTCCGGAGAAGCTGCCTTATCCGACCATGTTCGGCCTCGATCCTATTGTTAAAGAAGAGCAGATCTGGCTAAGTGGTTTTCTACGCCGCCCTTCGTCCAGCATCATGCAGCGGCGTAACCAGACGGTATTCCTAAATAATGTTAACGGTGAAAAGATCACCCACGCCGCCACGCTCTATGAAAATGAATCGCTGTTCGGCCAGCTCGGTGAACCGCATCTCTACCCTGAAGTCTCGAGCGCGCGGGAAACGCTGCGCAACTGGCGCTTTTATCATGAGTTTGATATCTCGAAGGGGGCCGGCCTGCGATTGCCGCAGGTTGGCTATCGTTCACCGATACTCAGCGGCGATGGATTAAACCTGGCGGCGGCGTTTCAGACGATTGTGGAAATAGGGGACAGCGATCTGCTGTTTACGGTGCTGGAAGAAGCTTTCCCGGAGTGCGCTTTTTTCTGCGATAACGGCACTGGCCGCTTCCAGATGATGATGAACCGTCGGGGAATCAACCGTCCGCTTGAGTCGGCCGAATTTTCCGACGGGACGTTGCGCTTCCTGTGCCTGGCCGTGGCGTTGCTAAGCCCGCGCCCGCCGGGTTTCATTGCCCTCAACGAGCCGGAAAACAGCCTTCATCCGCAGATGCTTCCGGCCCTGGCGCGTTTAATCGCCGAAGCCAGCCGATATACGCAAATCTGGCTGACCAGCCACTCCCGCGAGCTGGCGCAGCTTATCGAGAAACACACGGCATTTACGCTTTACGAACTGGGCATCGAAAACGGTGAAACGCGGGTAAACCGGCTGACGTAATGTTAAACCGGCAGGTCGATCAGCAGCGCGCGCAGCGGCGAGTCGGCAACCAACGTGATGTTTGCCTCGTCGCGGATAAACGCACCGTCGCCGCAGGCCAATCCTTCCTGCTCTTTGGTATGCGTTACGGCGTGAACGGTACCGTGAATGGATTGCAGATAGGCCCTTGGGCCGTGCAGCTGGAAGCTGAGCTGTTCCCCTTTCTGCAGCTCGATATGGTGCAGCCAGACCTGCTGGCGAAGCTGAAGGCTACCCTGACTGCCGTCTGGCGAGGCAAGCAGCTGCTGGGCCTGGTCCGCAATTGTCAGCTTCTGTACCTGAGGATTCTCCCTTTCAGGGCAGGCGTCCAGCCAGATTTGCAGGCGCGTCAGCGAACGTTCTTTGCTGAGGTTGTGCTCGCTGTAGCTGACGTCCGGCTGGGTGGAAAGCAGCAGGGCTTCCCCCGCTTTTGCCTGTACGTGGTTACCTTCACTGTCGCGGTATTCGGCTTCACCTTCCAGAATCAGATTTAAAATGTCTACTTTCGGGTAGGTCCGCGGCTGGAAAGAAGCCCCCGGTGCCAGCACTTCCTGGTTGAGAACGCGCAAGGAGGCATAGCCCAGCAATTTGGGGTCGAAGTAGTGACCGAAGGAGAACGTATAGCGAGCCTGCAGCCATCCGTAGTCCGCATTCCCACATTGTTTGGCGGTTCTTGGCGTAATCATAATATTTTGACCTCTTTTTACACTCAACCCATGGTAAAGGTCTGGACGGTGCATTGTTAGCCAGTTAATCTGCTCGCTATGTTCAAATTTCCTGAATGAGAACGAGATGGCTAAAGAGAGAGCATTGACGCTTGAGGCACTGAGGGTGATGGACGCGATCGACCGTCGTGGCAGCTTTGCCGCCGCTGCGGACGAGCTGGGACGTGTACCGTCAGCCCTTAGCTACACCATGCAAAAATTAGAAGAAGAACTGGATGTTGTGCTGTTTGACCGCTCTGGCCATCGCACCAAATTCACCAACGTCGGACGAATGCTGCTGGAGCGCGGGCGCGTCCTGCTGGAAGCGGCGGACAAACTCACGACTGACGCAGAGGCGCTGGCGCGCGGCTGGGAAACCCATCTGACGATTGTCACAGAAGCCCTGATCCCCTCCGTCAAACTGTTCCCGCTTGTCGATAAGCTCGCGCAGAAGGCGGATACCCAGCTTTCCGTGATCACGGAAGTGCTGGCAGGAGCATGGGAGCGGCTTGAGCAGGGCAGGGCAGATATCGTCATTGCCCCAGATATGCACTTCCGTTCGTCCTCAGAGATCAACTCGCGCAAGCTCTATTCGGTGATGAGCGTGTATGTCGCCGCACCGGATCACCCTATCCACAGCGAGCCAGAACCGCTGTCCGAAGTCACCCGCGTGAAGTATCGCGGCATTGCGGTGGCGGATACGGCCCGCGAACGGCCTGTGTTAACCGTTCAGCTTCTGGATAAGCAGCCGCGTTTAACCGTCAGCTCGATGGCAGATAAACGTCTGGCGCTGCTGGCGGGCCTGGGCGTGGCGACCATGCCGTACCCGCTGGTGGAGCAGGATATCGCTGAAGGGCGCTTACGCGTGGTCAGCCCGGAGTACATCAGGGAAATTGATATAATTATGGCGTGGCGGCGTGACAGCATGGGGGAAGCGAAAGCGTGGTGCCTGCGCGAGATACCTAAGCTTCTGAAATAAAAGCTGGAAGACGCCTTCATTTATCCACACTGCATATTGTGAACCTTTAGGGCGGATGAACAAAGCGTCATCCGCCAGCAATCCTCAGTCGCTCACCAACCTTGCATCCATCTGCTTAGGATCGCTGCCAAAGCGGTTCTCGCCCGGCGTGCCGTTCTGACAGTTGAAAATCAGGATCACGATCCAGCCGATAATTGGGATCAGCACCAGCAGCAGCCACCATGCTGAACGATCGGTATCGTGCAGGCGGCGGAACTGAACGGCCCAAGACGGTAACATGATCAGCAAACCGTAAATCGTGGTGAGCATCCCTTCATCGGCGGCGATTTTCAGCCCCAGCATTTTATCCAGAGTGCTCAGAACCCCGGTCAACACCAGGTTGACGAGAATAAACATCCAGTATTCTTTGCGGCGCGCACGTCCGCGAAAGCCAACATAGTTTCTTAAAACTTTGAAATACCAATCCATTTGCGGCCTGCCTTGAGTAGTCGGTCAATCACTTGATCTGTAAGCGATCTCTTCAAGAATAGCCGTGAATGGATTATGCGTAAATCATATGAATGATGAATGTTATCAACCTTTGCTAAACCGGACGTCGCGACCGTGCGGCTCGTTCAAATCCTGCGCGGGGCCTATGGAGATAATCCCGGTCGGGTTGATGGTCTTGTGGCTGCGGTAATAGTGGCTGCGGATGTGCGGGAAGTTAACGGTTTCTGCCACGCCAGGCATCTGATAGATGTCGCGCAGGAAGCCATAAAGATTTGGATAGTCGCTGATACGGTGCTTATCGCACTTGAAGTGGGTGACATACACCGGATCGAAGCGCACCAGCGTGGTCCACAGGCGGATATCTGCTTCGGTTAAGGTATTGCCCGTCAGATAGCGATGCTTATCAAGGATCTGCTCAAGGCGCGCCAGGGACTCAAAAACTTTAACGACCGCTTCGTCATAGGCTTCCTGGGAAGTGGCGAAACCGGCTTTATATACGCCGTTGTTAACCGTGTCGTAAATCCAGCCGTTCAGCTCGTCAATCTGGCCGCGCAGCTCCGGTGGATAGTAATCCCCTGCCCGCGCGCCCTGTGCGTCAAAAGCGGAATTGAGCATGCGGATGATTTCAGCTGACTCGTTGCTGACCACGGTCTGCGTTTTCTTATCCCACAGCACGGGAACGGTCACGCGCCCGGAATAGTGCGGGTCGGCCTGCAGATAAAGCTGATAGAGATAGTCGTGCTGATAAAGCCCGTCGCCGGTGGCGTCCGGGAAATCGTCGTCGAACGTCCAGCCGTTTTCAAACATCAGCGGACTGACGACCGACACCGAAATAAACGACTCCAGGCCCTTCAGCGCGCGCATAATCAGGGTGCGGTGCGCCCATGGGCAGGCGAGAGAAACATAAAGATGATAGCGCCCTTTCTCCGCGGCGAACCCCTCTTTTCCGGAAGGACCGGCTTCGCCGTTGGCGGTCAGCCAGTTACGGAAGGCTGACTCAGAGCGCTTAAAGCTGCCGCCGGTAGATTTAGTGTCGTACCACACGTCGTGCCAGACGCCGTCAATTAACTGTCCCATGCTTTTCTCCTCGTCATGCAGATATAAAAAAAGCGAAGGGATTAGCCTTCGCTTTCATTGATTCAGTATAGATCGCTTACCACTTTTTATTCAGCACGCGGTCAATGCTGTACGCGCCCGGGCCGAAGACTGCCAGCAGCAGGTAACCGCCCGCAATGGTGAAGTTCTTCATAAACATAATGGAGTTCGCACCCTGAGCGAAGTCGCTGTGGAACAGGAACGCCGTCAGCAGGGTGAAGACCGCGGTGATCAGCGCCGTGGTGCGGGTCAGGAAACCGAAAAGAATCGCCAGGCCGCCGCCGAATTCAAGCAAAATGGTCAGCGGCAGCAGGAAGCCCGGAACGCCCATGGAGTCCATGTATTGCTGGGTGCCAGCATAGCCTGTAATTTTTCCCCAGCCCGCCACGATAAACAGAACTGGCATCAGGATACGTGCTAACAGAACACCAGCATCATCTAATTTTTTCATTTTATTCTCCTACGTTTTTTATTCGGGTGCTATCGGCCCGGCGATTTATGTCTTAGCTATTTCCGGTGGTTACCGGCGGTCGCTGTCGATGGAGAGGATAATAGACGGGGCGAAAAAAGATTGTTAGCAAGGAATACTGTCATTGTTCTTCAAATATATTGAGCAAGAGTGACAGTTAAAAAAATACCGCCCCGAAGGGCGGTACGATCAATGATGAGTTTGCTGCTGAACCGTATTGCGGATCAGCCGCCAGGCGCTCCAGGCCCCGAAGCCGCGTCTGCCCCAGCGCATCAGGAAGCTGGGGTGTCGAACGCTCCAGATGGCCATCACGCTGCTGGCGATAATGGCATAGCTGCGCAGGCTCATTATGGTCAGCCAGCCGCGATCGTAAGCGCCGGTTGCCTCCAGCCAGTCGCGTTTGCCCGCGCTCAGATCCAGCCTTTGCTGCTGAATGCGACTCAGCAACAACGCTTTACGCTTGTCACGTTCGCGGTCGCTCATGACTTATCGTCCTCCAGCAGCTCACGGTCGTTCTCAAGCTCGCGGCGCGTATGGCGTAGCAGGGTTGACTGACGCGATTTATAAAGCGTCCAGACACCACCTATCAACGCCAGAGCCAGCAGCACAACGGTGGTCGCGATCATGGCGTTCAGACGATACTGCGGATCAACGGCCCAGATAACCAGCACCATCAGACTCATCAGCCCAAAGGCGGCAAACAGCATGGTTAAGCCAAGCATCAGCAGCAGCTGAACGAGATGGGCTTTCTCCTCTTCAAGTTCCACGACTGCCAGACGAACGCGTGTTTCTACCATCCCGACGAGGATGGTGACCAGACGCTGACCGATACCGAGGACGCCTTTACCCGGCCCTTGAGGTTGACGAGATTCAGCCATAATTAGCGTCGCGTCATCAGAACGCCCAGCACGACGCCAATCGCCGCACCAATACCTACGCCAGTCCATGGATTTTCACGCACGTAGTCGTCAGCTTTCGCCGCCGCCTCGCGCGTTTGTTTGGCAATCACATCGCTGGTGTCGCCCAGGCGTGAACGGCTCTCTTTAAGCGCTTTTTCTGCCTTACCGCGAAGCTTTTCCAGCTCGGATTTCGATTTGTCCGACGATGCGCTAAGCACCTCTTCGAGCGTATCTGCCAGGGATTTCAACTCAGCGCGCAAATGTTCTGATGTAGTATCTTTTGACATGGTTCTCTCCAGGTGTTTGAGGTTGGTCCTTCGATGCTAGTAATCGCGAGCTTCGAGATCTTTTAGCTCATGTTCCGCTTCAGACAGTTTTTCTTCACGTTTGGTGATCTTGTTCGCGTCGCCTTTCTGGCGGGCTTCCTGAAGATCCGCTTTACGTTCAGCGATCTCTTCTTTTTGTTCGTCGATTTTCTTCTGGTGCTCGGCACGCAGGCTGCTGTCCGTACAGTTCGCGCGAACTTCTTTCAGCGCTTTATTCAGCCCGTCAATACGATGCTGGTTCTGATGCTTTTCCGCATAGCCAATTTCACGCTGAATATCCGCCTCTTTTTCGCTGCATAAAGAAGCAGCCTGAGTTGCAGACGTCAGGGATAAGAGAGCAATAGCCAGTACGGTACGATAATTCATGGTTGTGACCTTCCATTGTGAAATCGGGCATGTCCGCAAAACTGCGGTTGCCTATGTCCAAAAATGCTGATTAAAGACGCTGATTTAGCGCGATTAAATCCAACTTAAGCATAGTCAAAAAGCGGACAAAAACCCAATTTTTTGACCATGAATTAAGAATATTCAACCGCTTCAGCCGATGCGGTCGCCGTGATTACGCAGGCGGGAGAGCCAGCTGCTGGCGCTGTCGTTATCTTCCTGCTGGGCAATAACATAGCCATGGGGCAGCGTCTTATAGAGCACTGCTTTAGCGGCTTCGCTTTGCGCGCTGGAATCAAACTTAATCAACAGCGAGTTGTTTTCCGGAGTGATGCTTTTAAAGCGGATGCCGTTAGCATCCAGGTGATGCCAGACAAAAAAACCGTCCGGCATGCTGATACCCTGCTGGTTACTGCTGATTTGCAGGGTGGACTCTGTTCGCTGCATACCGGACCACACGAGCAGTACGCTCGCGAATAGCCCGGCGATCAGTAACGCCGCCCGCAGGCGACGCAGTAATTCTGGTTTCATCGTTATCCCTCTAACCGCGGTTACCGTATTTCTTACGCCAAAGCACAATTAACGAACCGATCAGGCCAAACACCAGCAGTACGACGGGCAGCAGCATCAGGCAGGACATCAATGCATCTTCATATTTCAGGAATACCGGCGTTTTACCCAGCAGGTAGCCCAGGGAGGTGAGAATTAACACCCACAGCAGGCCGCTCATCCAGTTAAAGAACTGGAAGCGGGCATTACTCAGACCCGAGATTCCGGCAATAGTGGGTAATAATGTGCGGACAAACGCAATAAATCTGCCGATTAGCAGGGCGGAGAGGCCGTGTTTATGGAAAAGGTTGTGCGCCCGCTGGTGATAATGGGCCGGCAGATGCGAAAGCCAGTTCTGTACGATACGCGTATTACCCAGCCAGCGGCCCTGAATATAACTCAGCCAGCAGCCGAGGCTGGCGGCGGTAGTCAATAATAAAACGGTTTGCGGGAAGCCCATTGCCCCTTTGGCAATCAGGACGCCAACCAGCACCAGCAGGCTGTCGCCCGGCAGGAAAGCGGCGGGCAATAAACCATTTTCAAGAAAGAGGATCATGAACAGGACAAAATAGAGCATGCCGATCATCCCGGGATTGGCGAGCGTTTCGAAATCCTGGCTCCACAGAGCGTTAAGCAGTTGGGTCAAAAGTTCCATTCAGTGTTCCTGGCACATCGATTAAGGTCGCCGGTATGAATCGGGTCGGATAATAAAGCGGCACTGGAGTTGATTTTATTTAGCCGCCTGCAAAACAGCCCGCTCAGGTCACTCGCCACCGCTCCTTGTGTGAGCGAATTAACCGCTGGAAGACAAAGCGCTTCAGGGGCTGTGAAATTGCATCTAATTGTAACAAAGCCACGGGTAAAGCGTCAGACAATTTGTGGTTTATTGAGGATTGATTTTGCTTACCGGGGAGGGGGCTGGCGAGGGTATTTACAAACGCTGACACTATTGGTTGGTTTGCTTACCCCCGCCGGGTGAAATGACTATTTTTGACCGTTTGACGCCGTTTCCAGATGAACGACAGGATTTTCCGCAAACAGGTAGCGGTCAGCGTTAAATTCGAAATCGTCGCTGGTGGCGTTAAACAGCATTTGCTTCGTGTTTTCAAGATGCTGCCACATGGCAAGCTTAGCCGCGTGCGGGTCTTTGCGGATCAACGCTTTAAGAATATTGTCGTGGTCGTCGCACCAGTTATCCACCGTGCGCATATCAATGTGTTCATGGAGCTTCTGCCAGTACGGGTTATGGATACGCTGGCTCCACATTTTTTCCACGATGGCCGCCAGCGCGCTGTTCTGCGAGGCAAGGGCAACCTGAATATGAAAATGCAAATCCCACTCTGAATCCCGGAAGCTCATCTCTTTGCGGGCCATCTCCTGAATTTCCATCAGCTTCACAATATCCTGCTTGGTCACCTGGGTGGCGGCAAATTCGGCAATGTTACTTTCGATAAGCTGGCGTGCCTGCAGCAGCTCAAAAGGCCCGAAGCTGGCAAATTCGAAACGTTCATCGGGGATTGCGGTGTGCTTCGCCTGGTTCGAGATAACGTGAATGCCGGAGCCTTTACGAACTTCGACATAGCCTTCTACTTCCAGCATGATTATCGCTTCGCGCACCACCGTGCGGCTGACGTTCTTTTCCTCAGCGATAAAGCGTTCGGCGGGGAGTTTTTCACCCACGTGATAGACGCCGCTTTCAATGCGGTGTTTTAGCTCAGCGGCCAGCTGCTGATACAGGCGGCGGGGTTCCATGACTTCCATTTAAGGCTCCGGGGGATACGGCAAGTGACATGATCTGTTATACCACTTTTCTGATATTCGCTCTACTTTGTCCCCATGCTCAAAAATGCAAAAGCCGCCTTTCGGCGGCTTTTGAGAGAACGATCAATAATCACGACTGAGGAACGGCTGGCCCCGTTTTTGACGGCGTATTGAGTTCGCTAATCGGCTGGTTCTTCAGCACGGTCCAGATAACCAGTGCGCCGAGCAGATCGAAGACGGCCAGAGCAGCGAACAGCGGGCTGAAGCCCAGCGTATCCGCCAGCGCGCCAACGACCAGCGCAAACAGAGTACTCGCAGTCCATGCTGCCATGCCTGTCAGACCGTTTGCCGTTGCCACTTCATTACGACCGAACACGTCAGAAGAAAGGGTAATCAGCGCGCCGGAAAGTGCCTGGTGAGCAAAACCCCCCACGCACAGCAGCGCAATAGCCGCATACGGACTGGTGAACAGGCCAATGGTGCCTGGACCAATCATCAGTACAGCGCCCATGGTTACCACCATCTTGCGGGAAACGATGAGATTTACGCCGAACCAGCGCTGGAATAGCGGTGGCAGGTAGCCGCCAAGAATGCAGCCGAGATCGGCGAACAGCATTGGCATCCAGGCAAACATGGCGATGTGTTTTAAATCAAAGCCATACACCTTGAACATAAACAGCGGGATCCAGGCGTTGAAGGTACCCCAGGCCGGTTCTGCCAGGAAGCGCGGCAGGGCAATACCCCAGAACTGGCGGTTCTGCACGATCTGCCAGGCGGACATTTTCTTGCTGTTGTTGGTCTGGTGATGAGCTTCCTGACCGCCAATGATGTACTCGCGTTCTTCTTCGGTCAGCTTCTTCTGATCGCGTGGGTGCTTGTAGAAAATCAGCCACGCCATGGCCCAGGCGAAGCTCAGTACGCCGGAGATAATAAACGCCATCTGCCAGCTGTGCATCAGGATGGCCCACACCACCAGCGGTGGCGCAACCATCGCACCGATTGAAGAACCCACGTTAAAGTACCCCACCGCGATGGAGCGCTCTTTCGCCGGGAACCATTCGCTGCTGGCTTTCAGACCCGCCGGGATCATTGCCGCTTCCGCAGCCCCTACCGCACCACGGGCAACGGCCAGGCCACCCCAGCTTCCAGCCAGTGCGGTCGCACCGCAGAAAATCGCCCAGGCGATGGCGAAGAAAGCATAGCCAATTTTGGTACCCAGAACGTCAAGCACGTAGCCCGCAACGGGCTGCATGATGGTATAGCATGCCGAATAGGCCGCGATAATATAGGAATATTGCTGCGTCGAAATGTGCAGCTCCTCCATCAGAGTCGGTGCGGCAGCCGCCACGGTGTTACGAGTCAGATAGCCCAGCACCGTACCCAGCGTAACCAGTGCAATCATGTACCAGCGCAAGCCTTTAATCTTTCGCATTTCGATCCTCATCCCGTCTTTTTGCAGCCCCGCGAGCGCGGCTGACGTCAGGCTCGTGCCTGAACGTGAGTCTTATTAAAGGGGTACATGCCGGGGTGCTACCCGATAAGACCCGTACCCTGCCAGAAATAAAAAGTGCCTTTGGCAAACCCGGTCTCCTTTCCGCTGTGCGCGGCTCTTTTGCCCGCGTCTTAATCTGTCCCTATTAAGAGGTATTGCGACGGCTGCAAGATAACTTGTCATACAGCTTTAAAAGTTGAGTGACATCACAAAAAAGTTTTTTAGCTATTTCAGGGCAGGGGCGGCTTGTGAGCCAGCATTGATGCGGGTTTTGGGCTGATTTTGTACAGAGTATTAACAATAAAAGTATGGTTTTTGTGATAGATCCCACAAAAATCCGCTCCGTCCGGGCAAATTGGTGTGATAACTTTGACATCATTATGCGCAAGCATCGAACTGCTATGTACTGAGGAATCCCTACCATGACCCCGTTTATGACTGAAGATTTTCTTCTGGATACCGAATTCGCCCGTCGTCTGTATCATGACTACGCGAAAGATGAGCCGATTTTTGACTATCACTGCCACCTTCCGCCGCAGCAGGTTGCCGGGGACTACCGTTTTAAAAACCTGTATGACATCTGGCTAAAAGGCGATCATTACAAATGGCGCGCCATGCGTACCAACGGCGTTGCTGAGCGCCTGTGTACCGGCGATGCCAGCGACCGCGAAAAGTTTGATGCATGGGCTGCCACCGTGCCGCACTGCATCGGTAACCCGCTCTACCACTGGACCCACCTTGAACTGCGCCGTCCGTTCGGCATCACAGGAAAACTGCTTTCGCCTGCTACCGCCGATGAAATCTGGAATGAGTGCAACGACCTGCTGGCGCAGGAGGCCTTCAGCGCACGCGGCATCATGAAGCAGATGAACGTGAAGATGGCGGGTACGACCGACGATCCGATCGACGATCTGCGCTACCACCGTCAGATTGCCGAAGACGGCTTCGACGTGAAAGTGCTGCCAAGCTGGCGCCCGGACAAAGCGTTTAACATCGAGCAGGCAACCTTTGCCGACTACATGAACAAGCTGGCGGAAGTCTCCGACACCGACATTCGTCGCTTCAGCGATCTGCTGACGGCGCTGAACAAACGTCTGGACCACTTCGCCGCCCACGGCTGTAAAGTGTCCGACCACGCGCTGGACGTTGTGCTGTTTGCCGAAGCGGACGAAGCCACGCTGGACGGTATCCTGGCAAGCCGCCTCGCTGGAAACGAGCTGAGCGAATACGAAGTCGCGCAGTTCAAAACTGCAGTTCTGGTCTGGCTGGGGTCACAGTACAGCCGTCGCGGCTGGGTGCAGCAGTACCACATCGGCGCGCTGCGCAATAACAACCAGCGCCAGTTCAAACTGCTGGGCGCGGACGTGGGCTTTGACTCCATCAACGACCGCCCGCTGGCGATCGAACTTTCCCGCTTGCTGAGCAAGCAGAATGAAAACAACGAACTGCCAAAAACCATCCTTTACTGCCTGAACCCGCGCGATAACGAAGTGATCGGCACCATGGTCGGTAACTTCCAGGGCGAGGGGATGCCGGGCAAGATGCAGTTTGGCTCCGGCTGGTGGTTTAACGATCAGAAAGACGGCATGGAGCGCCAGATGACCCAGCTCGCGCAGCTCGGCCTGCTGAGCCGCTTTGTCGGCATGCTGACCGACAGCCGCAGCTTCCTGTCTTACACCCGCCATGAATACTTCCGCCGCATACTGTGCCAGATGATTGGCCGCTGGGTTGCCGCGGGCGAAGCACCAGCGGACATTCAGCTGCTGGGCGGCATGGTGAAAAACATCTGCTTTAACAATGCCAAAGAATACTTCGGCATTGAACTGAACTAGTCGGGACCGAGGCTGATATGCAATACATCAAGATCCATGCGCAGGACAACGTCGCCGTCGCGTTAGTGGACCTGGCAGAAGGCGAAGTGATTGCCGTCGAGGGCGCGGAAATTACCCTGTGCCAGCCGGTCGCGCGCGGCCATAAGTTTGCGCTGGGGGCCATAGCCCAGGGCGAAAACGTAATTAAATATGGCCTGCCGATTGGTCATGCGCTGGCGGCCATTGAAGCGGGCGAGCATATTCATTCCCACAATGCGCGTACCAACCTCAGCGATCTGGATGAATATCGCTATCAGCCTGACGTGCTGGCGCTTGCGGAGCAGGCCGCAGATCGTGACGTAAATATTTACCGCCGTGCCGATGGCGCGGTCGGGGTGCGTAACGAGCTGTGGATCCTGCCGACCGTCGGCTGCGTGAACGGCATTGCGCGGCAGATCCAGAATCGCTTCCTGAAGCAGAACAACGACGCGGAAGATATCGACGGCGTGTTCCTGTTCAGCCATCCGTTCGGCTGTTCGCAGCTGGGGGAAGACCACATCAACACCCGCACCATGCTGCAAAACATGGTGCATCACCCGAATGCGGGCGCGGTGCTGGTTATCGGCCTGGGCTGTGAGAACAACCAGGTGAACGCCTTCCGCGAAACGCTGGGTGAATACGACGCCGAGCGCGTTCGCTTTATGATTTGCCAGCAGCAGGACGATGAGGTTGAGGCGGGGCTGGAGCAGCTGCAGGCGCTGTACGAAGTGATGCGCCACGACAGGCGCGAAGCGGGCAAGCTCAGCGAGCTGAAATTCGGTCTGGAATGCGGCGGCTCCGACGGTCTGTCCGGCATCACTGCCAACCCTATGCTCGGGCGCTTCTCGGACTATATGGTGGCGAACGGCGGCACCACGGTGCTGACGGAAGTGCCGGAAATGTTCGGTGCCGAACGCATCCTGATGAGCCACTGCCGCGACGAAGCAACGTTTGATAAAACCGTCGCCATGGTCAACGACTTCAAACAGTACTTTATTGCCCACAACCAGCCGATTTATGAAAACCCGTCGCCGGGTAACAAGGCCGGCGGCATCACCACGCTTGAAGAGAAATCCCTCGGCTGTACGCAAAAGGCGGGCGAGAGCGAAGTGGTGGACGTGCTACGCTACGGCGAACGGCTGAAAACGCCGGGCCTGAACCTGCTGAGTGCGCCCGGTAACGATGCGGTAGCGACCAGCGCGCTGGCCGGGGCAGGGTGCCATATGGTGCTGTTCAGCACCGGACGCGGCACGCCGTACGGCGGCTTTGTGCCAACGGTGAAAATCGCCACCAACAGCGAGCTCGCGGTGAAAAAACCGCACTGGATTGATTTTGACGCGGGGCAGCTGCTGCACGGCAGTGACATGCCGACGCTGCTTAATCAATTCATCGACCGTATCGTTGACATCGCCAACGGCAAAAAAACCTGCAATGAACGCAATGACTTCCGTGAGCTGGCTATCTTTAAAAGCGGCGTCACGTTGTAAGTTCTGGTTTAGCTGTTAAAGTAAAACGGCGTTCTGTTTTTCAGCAGGCGCCGTTTTTTTATGTGTCAGATAAAAGGGACAGGTCATGACCGCGTATTGGATTGCCCAGGGCGTCGGTGTTCTCGCCTTTGTGGTTGGCATCACGACGTTCATCAACCGCGACGAGCGACGTTTCAAGCTCCAGCTGGCAGGCTACAGCGCTATCATTGGGCTGCACTTCTTTCTTATGGGCGCCACGCCGGCAGGCTTCAGCGCCGAACTTAATGCCGTGCGTACCGTGATCTCGCTGCGAACCCGCAGCGTCTGGGTGATGTCCCTGTTTATCGCGCTGACGCTGGGCCTCGGGCTTGCGAAGTTCACCCATCTGATGGAGCTGCTGCCGATTGTCGGCACCGTGGCGAGTACCTGGGCGCTGTTCCGCTGCAAGGGGCTTACCACGCGCTGCGTCATGTGGTGTTCCACAGCGTGCTGGGTGACGCATAACTTCTGGCTGGGATCGATTGGCGGCACCCTCATTGAGGGCAGCTTTTTGATCATGAACGGGCTGAATATTATTCGGTTCTGGCGAATGCAGAAGCGGGGGATTGATCCGTTCCTGGTAGAGAAGAAAGTGCAGGGGCAGGAGTAAAGCTCCCCGCCGTTAGCGACGGGGAGGGGAAGAGTTAGCCGCGCAGCGGGTCTTTGTTTGCCAGTCGCGCGTCTTCGGCCTGACAGGCCGCAGCGGTGAACAGCACATCCGTTGAAGAATTCAGCGCCGTTTCGGCAGAATCCTGCAGGACGCCGATGATAAAGCCAACCGCGACAACCTGCATGGCAATCTCGTTCGGAATACCAAACATGCCGCACGCCAGCGGGATCAGCAGCAGTGAACCACCCGCCACGCCGGACGCACCGCAGGCGCAAACCGCAGCCACTACGCTAAGCAGCAGCGCCGTCGGCAGATCTACTGCGATACCGAGCGTATTTACCGCCGCCAGGGTCAGCACGGTAATGGTGATGGCCGCACCGGCCATGTTGATGGTTGCACCCAGCGGGATCGACACGGAATAGGTATCACGATCCAGGTTCAGCTTCTCGCAGAGGCTCATATTCACCGGAATGTTCGCGGCAGAGCTGCGGGTGAAGAAGGCATAAACGCCGCTCTCACGCAGGCAGGTCAGCACCAGCGGGTACGGGTTACGGCGGATTTTGTACAAGACCAGCAGCGGGTTGACGATAAGCGCCACGCCCAGCATACAGCCAATCAGCACCAGCAGCAGCTGCGCATAGCTCCACAGCGTGGCGAAACCAGTGGTGGCAAGGGTAGAGGCGACCAGGCCGAAAATACCAATCGGCGCGAAGCGAATGACCACCTTCACGATAAAGGTCACGGCGTTGGAAACGTCGTTAATCAGGTTTTTCGTGGTTTCGTTACCGTGGCGCAGCGCAAAGCCCAGGCCCACGGCCCACACCAGAATACCGATATAGTTTGCGTTCAGCAGCGCATCGATTGGGTTGGATACCATGCTCATCAGCAGGCCACGCAGCACTTCAACAATACCTGACGGCGGCACGATATCCGTGGCACCCGTGGTCAGATGCAGCGTTGAGGGGAAGATAAAGCTGACAACAACGGCGGTTAACGCAGCGGAGAAGGTGCCCAGCAGATAAAGGAACAAAATAGGGCGGATACTGGTTTTCTGCCCGTGCTGGTGGTTAGCAATGGACGCCATAACCAGCATCAGTACCAGCACCGGGGCCACGGCTTTCAGCGCGCCGACGAACAGCGTGCCTAATAATCCGGTGGCGATAGCCGCGTCCTTAGAAATCAGCGCCAGCGCGATACCCAGCACCAGACCGACGAGAATTTGCTTGACCAGACTGCCCTGCGCAAGACGCCTGAGTAGTCCTGGAGATTGTGTTGCCATGTCATACCTTCCTATTGTGTGTCGTCCCATCCCGAATCTGTACTCTGAGGCACTTATACGATCGGATGTAATAAAATGTGTTTGCCAGGTCGAGTATAAGGAAAAGTGGCGGGGCAGGAAGTGTTTATCACTAAAAACTTAGCGGTCATTCAGATTTTATAACTATCAATTAACAATATTGTGACATTGTCGGCAGTTGTCAAAAATGGCGGATGACGCAGTTGCTTATCCGACCTGCGTCACCAGAGGGTTTGACAGGGCAGATAAGCGCAGCGTCATCCGACAAGTTTATTTAGCCAGTTTCTTCTGGTCGTTCCGGTAGTTAACCACCGAGTTGATAATCAGCGTCAGCGCCAGAATGCCGCCCACCACGCCCAGCGAAATCGCGATCGGAATATGATAGAAGTCGACAATCAGCATCTTCACGCCGATAAACACCAGGATGATCGACAGGCCGTACTTCAGCATTGTGAAACGCTCGGCCACGCCCGCCAGCAGGAAGTACATGGCGCGCAGGCCCAGAATCGCGAACAGGTTAGAGGTCAGCACGATGAACGGGTCGGTGGTCACGGCGAAGATAGCCGGAATACTGTCGACCGCGAAAATCACGTCGCTCAGCTCGACCAGAATCAGGACCAGCAGCAGCGGCGTGGCGAACAGCAGGCCGTTCTTGCGCACGAAGAAATGCTCGCCTTCGATTTTGTCCGTCATACGCAGATGACCACGCAGCCAGCGCACCAGCGGTTTGTCGCCAATGCCCGCCTCATCTTCTTTCGCCAGCGCCATCTTGATACCGGTGAACAGCAGGAACGCGCCGAAGACGTACAGCAGCCATTCGAACTGGGTTATCAGCCAGCTGCCCGCGAAGATCATGATAGTACGCAGCACAATCGCACCCAGCACGCCGTAAACCAGCACGCGGCGCTGCAATGCAGCAGGCACAGAGAAGTAGCTGAACAGCATCAGCCAGACGAAGACGTTATCCACCGCCAGCGCTTTTTCTATCAGGTAGCCGGTGAGGAAGGCAAGGGCCTGGGTGTCGGCCACTTCGCGCCCGGAGGTGCCGGTGAGGTACCACCAGAAAGCGGCGTTAAACAGCAGAGAAAGTGAAACCCACACCAGTGACCAGGCCGCAGCCTGCTTCATGGACATGGTGTGCGAGCCTTTTCGCCCCTGCAGCAGCAGGTCGATTGCCAGCATGATGACGACGACGACGGCGAAACCGCCCCACAATAATGGTGTGCCGACACTATTCATAAAAGTGATTCCTTGAAAAACAAAAACGGCCAACGTCGGAAGACGCCAGCCGCTAATGCTTGCAACAGGGATCTCGCCTTCCGGCAAGGTCTCACTTACAACGCGGAATAGCCTTTTTGATAAAAAGCCATTCGCATTGCCCGGTAACCGGGTGCTTTCGCACCGTAATGACGATTAACCGGCAATGAAGTTACTCCCCTTTGCGAGTAACAAAATATTACGAACCATTACTCCGGTCAATATCATGCTACCCCTGTTTTACACAGCTTTACGCCGTGGCGGACGCCAGGTCATCGTCTGCCGGGAACTTCACCCCGGTCTGCGCCCGGATTTCCGTGGCTAACGCAGAAGTGATGCGCGAAGTCACAAGTCCTGGGTGATTCACTTCGTTTGCCGTCACCAGACGGGCGAACGTTTCGGCTTCGTAAAGCATAGTATTGATGTGCTGCGGTTGCGAAAGATCCTGCGGCGTGCCGCCGCGCGGCACGAAGGTAATGCGCTGGCATTCGGAGATTTTATCGATAACCAGCGAACCTTCTTCGCCCTGAATTTCGCTAGGGATCGCCGAGTCGCTGACCTTGGAGTGCAGCAGGTTCACGTCAAAATCGCCATAGTTCATCTGCACTGAACCGTGAGCGTCGACGCCGCTTTCCAGCAGGCTTGCGGTGGCGTGTACCGAGTGCGGTTGGCCCCATAGTGCTACGGCGGAGGCCAGCACGTAAAAGCCGATATCCATAATCGAGCCGTTCGACCAGGCAGGATTAAAGGTGTTCGGATTCTCGCCGTTCAGATAGCGCTGGTAGCGGGAGGAATACTGGCAGTAGTTGAGCAGCACCTTGCGAACTTTGCCCACCTTCGGCAGCGCCTGTTGCAGGGCGATAAAATTTGGCAGGCTGGCGGTTTTGAACGCTTCGAAAAGGACGACCTGATTTTCACGCGCGCAGGCTATGGCCGCCTCCACCTCATGAATGTTAGACGCGAGCGGCTTTTCGCATATCACGTGCTTTTTGTTGCTTAAGAAGAGAATGCTTTGCTGCGCGTGCAGGGCGTTCGGGCTGGCAATATACACCGCATCAATAGCATCGCTTTTTGCCATCGCCTCCAGATCGGTAAACAGATGTTCCACCATATAGTCACTGGCAAAGGTCTGGGCCTGTTCAAGAGTACGGGAATAAACGGCGGTGAGTTTGTAGTGGCCACTTTCGTGGGCGGCATCAACGAACTGACGGGTGATCCAGTTTGTTCCAACCACGGCGAATCTGATCATGAGCGTTGTTATCTCCGAATTAAACAGCCTTTACTATAGGCTTTGGAGGGGGGAGCAAGGCAAGCGCCATTCTTTATTATGGTGTCGGATCTGTCGTATGGCGCTGGCGCTTATCCGACCTACGCGATTTGCATGTTCGGTGCTGGATTTGCCGGATGGCGCTGGCGCTTATCCGACCTACGTGATTTGCATGTTCGGTGTCGGATTTGCCGGATGGTGCTGACGCTTATCCGACCTGCGTGATTTGCATGTTCGGTGCTGGATTTGCCGGATGGCGCTGTTGCATATCCCACCTATGGCCTGGTTTTGTAGGGTGGATAAGCGCCAGCGTCATCCACCGGATCCTTTTAGCGCCATCTCGGTCAACCACAAGCGCGTATCAAACTCCAGCTGGTGGTACTGCGGTTCCATATGGCAGCACAGCGAATAAAACTGTTTGTTGTGATCCTTCTCTTTCAGGTGCGCCAGCTCATGCACCACGATCATCCGCAAAAACGCTTCGGGCGCCTGGCGGAACACCGTTGCTACGCGGATCTCTGCTTTCGCTTTGAGCTTACCGCCCTGCACGCGGGAAATGGCGGTGTGTAACCCCAGCGCATTATTCAGGACGTGAATTTTATTGTCGTAGGCGACCTTATTGATCGGCGGCGCGTTGCGCAGGTACTGACTTTTCAGATCCTGGGTATAGGAATAGAGCGCTTTGTCGGTAGCGATGTTGTGGCTGCGGGGATAGCGCTTTTGCAGCACCTCGCCGAGACGTTGCTCCGCAATTAGCGTACGAACCTGGGCGAGCAGGTGCTCGGGGTAGCCGCTTAAGTAAGTCAGTTCACTCATTCACACGCTCTTCGGAAGGAAAAAAGGGTATACTCACGCCCCCATTCAGGGGATCACACCAAATTTTACCATCCAGGAGGGCCGATGAGCCAATCAGACAACGGTTTCCGTTCACTGACACTAAAACGTTTCCCGGAAACGGACGACGTCAACCCGCTGCAGGCGTGGGAAGCGGCGGATGACTATCTGCTGCAACAGCTGGACGACACCGAAATCAGCGGCCCGGTCCTGATTTTTAACGACACCTTCGGCACGCTGGCCACCGTGCTTGCCGAGCACAAGCCGTACAGCATCAGCGACTCCTACCTGAGCGAGCTGGCCACCCGCCAGAACCTGAGCCTGAACGACATTATTGAATCAAATGTCACCTTCCTGGACAGCACGGCTAACTACCCGGATGCCCCAGGCGTGGTGCTGATCAAAGTGCCGAAAACGCTGGCGCTGCTGGAACAACAGCTGCGCGCGCTGCGTAAAGTTGTGACGCCTGAAACCCGTATTATTGCCGGTGCCAAAGCGCGTGATATCCACAACTCGACGCTTGAGCTGTTCGAAAAAATTCTCGGCCCAACCACCACCACACTGGCCTGGAAAAAGGCGCGCCTGATCAATGGCACCTTTACGAATCCAGAGCTGAAAGATGCCCCGGAAACCCTTAGCTGGAAGCTGGCAGGCACGCCGTGGACGATTCACAACCACGCCAACGTCTTCTCCCGCACGGGCCTGGACATCGGCGCGCGTTTCTTCATCGAAAACCTGCCGACCGGTCTGGAAGGTGAGATTGTCGATCTGGGCTGCGGCAACGGCGTGGTCGGTCTTCACCTGCTGGACCAGAACCCGGAAGCGAACGTGGTGTTCGTGGATGAATCCCCGATGGCGGTGGCGTCAAGCCGCATGAACGTTGAAGTAAACATGCCGGAAAACCTCGATCGCTGCGAGTTCATGATCAACAACGCGCTGTCCGGCGTGGAGCCTTACCGCTTCAATACCATTCTGTGCAACCCGCCGTTTCACCAGCAGCACGCGCTGACCGATCAGGTGGCGTGGGAGATGTTTCACCATGCGCGCCGCTGCCTTGTAAACAATGGCGCGCTGTACATCGTGGCTAACCGTCACCTGGACTACTTCCGCAAGCTGAAAAAAATCTTTGGCAACTGCGAAACGATTATCGGTAATAATAAGTTTGTTGTGCTTAAAGCGGTGAAGTTAGGCCGCACCCGCTAAATCTCCAGCGCTAAACGGGTGCCCTGCGCAATCGCGCGCCGGGCGTCCAGCTCCATCGCCACATCCGCACCGCCAATCAGATGCAACGGTTTACCCTGCTCGCGCAGCGGCTCGGCTAATTCGCGGCGCGGATCCTGACCTGCGCAGATAACCACGTTATCCACTTCCAGCAGCTGGGGTTCGCCATCCACGGTAATGTGCAGCCCTGCATCGTCAATGCGCTCGTAGCTGACGCCCGCCAGCATTTTCACGCCGCGCGCCAGCAGGGTGGTGCGATGTATCCACCCCGTTGTTTTGCCAAGATTTTCGCCCGGCTTGCTGGTTTTGCGCTGCAGCATCATTATCTGGCGCGGGCTTTTGGACAGATGCACGCCCTCCGGGCGCAGGCCGCCCGCGTTTTGCAGGCTGGTATCAATCCCCCATTCCACGCAGAACTCGGCGATATTCTGGCTGGTGGACTCCCCCTGCTGGCTGAGATACATCGCCGCGTCAAAGCCAATGCCGCCCGCGCCGATAATGGCGACGCGTTTGCCGACCGGAGCCTTTTCCCGCAGCACATCGACATAGCTCAGGACTTTTTCATGATTAATCCCCTCAATCGGCGGCATGCGCGGGACGATGCCGCAGGCCAGAATCACCTCATCGAACGCTGCCAGCATGGGGGCCGTAACGTACTGGTTCAAGCGAACGTCCACACCGGTCAGGGCCAGCATGCGGCGGTAATAGCGCAGCGTTTCGTAAAACTCTTCTTTGCCGGGTATCTGTTTGGCGATATTAAACTGGCCGCCGATTTCTGCCGCCGCGTCAAACAGCGTGACCTTGTGTCCCCGAGCCGCCGCGTTAACCGCAAATGCCAGCCCTGCAGGGCCTGCGCCGACCACCGCCAGGTTTTTACTTTTCTGTGCAGGCACAATGGGCATTTTGGTTTCATGGCAGGCACGGGGGTTGACCAGGCAGGAGGTCACCTTACCGACGAAGATTTGGTCCAGGCACGCCTGGTTGCAGCCGATGCAGGTATTAATTTCGTCTTCGCGACCCTGCTGCGCCTTCGACACCAGCTCGGCATCCGCCAGGAACGGACGCGCCATCGACACCATATCCGCATCGCCAGCCGCGAGGATCGCTTCGGCGGTCTGCGGATCGTTAATACGGTTTGTGGTAATCAAGGGGATGGAAACTACGCCTTTGAGCTTGCGCGTCACCCAGCTGAACGCACCGCGAGGAACCGTTGTGGCGATGGTTGGAATGCGCGCTTCGTGCCAGCCGATGCCGGTGTTAATCAGCGTAGCCCCGGCTTGCTCAACGGCCTTCGCCAGCAGGACTGCTTCATCGAACGTGCCGCCCCCTTCGACCAGGTCGAGCATAGAAAGGCGATAAATAATGATGAAATCAGCGCCTACTCTTTCACGCACCGCCCGGACAACTTCCACGGCAAAGCGCATGCGGCGTAAATAGTCGCCGCCCCATTCGTCATCCCGCTGGTTGGTGCGGGCGGCCAGAAACTGGTTAATCAGATAGCCTTCGGAGCCCATGATCTCCACGCCGTCGTACCCGGCCTCTTTGGCGAGGCTGGCGCACTGGGCGAATTCTTCGATAAGTGTCAGGATCTCGTCGTGGCTCAGCGCATGGGGCTTAAAGCGGTTGATCGGCGCCTGAATAGCCGAGGGAGCGACAGGATGTGGCTGGTAGCTGTAGCGTCCGGTATGCAGGATTTGCAGCGCGATTTTGCCGCCTTCACGGTGAACCGCGTCCGTTACCACTTTGTGATGGGCAAGCTGGCTGGCATTGTTCAGCACCGCGCCGCTCTCCACGCCAACGCCGGAAGGTGAGGGGGCAACGCCGCCGGTAACAATCAGCGCCACGCTGTGCCGGGCGCGCTCGGCATAAAACGCCGCCAGCCGCTCGGCACCGTCCGGGTGCTCTTCAAGGCCGGTGTGCATGGAACCCATCAGCACGCGATTTTTCAGGGTGATAAAGCCGAGATCTAGCGGGGCGAACAGCGACGGATAGCTCATATTCTCTTCCTGGGAGGTCGTTATTATTATGTGGTCGGATGAGTTAGTAATTTAGCCTGACGTGCCGGGAATGGAAAAAAGGGATCCGGCGATTGTGACGGGATTCAAAGAACGGCACCCAACGCCAGGCAGGATGCCGATTTGTAGGGTGGATAAGCGCAGCGTCATCTACCAATGATGTTTTAACCCAGGGAGGGTGGCGCAGGCTTATCCGCACGCAAAACTAACGTTTGCGGCCGCCCATAATGCTGCCGAGCACGCCGCGGATAATCTGGTTGGTGACCTGGCGGGCGGCGCTCTTCGCCATGGTCTGCACCACGCCGTCTTTCTTGCCGCCACGCGGGCCGGTGGTGCCGAAGAGAATGTCTTTCAGCCCGCCGATGATGCCGTCGTCTACCGCAACCGCTGCGCCTTTCGCCGGAGGGGCGTCCTGCTTTTCACCCGCCGCCTGGACGCCTTTTTGCAGGCGCTCGTAGGCCGACTCCCTGTCCACCGTCTCGTCGTACTTCCCGTACAGCGGCGAGTGGTTCAGCAAGCCATTACGTTCGTCGTCCGTGACCGGCCCCATGCGTGAGCAGGGCGCGATAACCATGGCGCGCTCGACCATCGTCGGGCTGCCCTTTTCATCCAGGAAGGAGACCAGCGCTTCGCCTGTGCCCAGCTCCTGAATGGCTTTTTCGGTGTCGAACGCCGGGTTCGCCCGCATGGTTTGGGCGGCGGTTTTAACGGCCTTCTGATCTTTTGGCGTAAAGGCGCGCAGGGCATGCTGCACGCGGTTACCCAGCTGGCCGAGCACCGTATCCGGAATATCCGACGGGTTCTGGGAAACGAAGTAAACGCCCACGCCTTTGGAACGGATCAGGCGGATGACCTGCTCGATTTTATCCAGCAGCACCTGTGGAGCATCGTTAAACAGCAGGTGGGCCTCATCAAAGAAGAACACCAGCTTAGGTTTGTCCTGGTCGCCCGCTTCCGGCAGCTGTTCGTAAACCTCGGAGAGCATCCACAGCAGGCTGGCGGCGTAAAGCTTCGGCATCTGGTAAAGCTTCTCCGCGGAAAGGATATTAATGATGCCCTTGCCGCTGGCATCGGTGCGCATCCAGTCTTTAATGTCCAGCATCGGCTCGCCGAAGAAGTATTCCGCCCCCTGCTGCTCAAGCTGGAGCAGCCCGCGCTGGATAGCCCCCACGGAGGCGCTGCTGATGTTGCCGTACTGGTTCTGGAAGGATTTCGCGTTGTCGCCGATATACTGCGTGGCGGCGCGCAGATCTTTGAAGTCCAGCAGTAACAGGCCCTGGTCGTCCGCGATGCGGAAGATGATTTGCAGCACGCCGGACTGCACGTCGTTCAGATTAAGCAGGCGGGAAAGCAACAGCGGCCCGAGGTCCGACACCGTTGCACGCACCGGGTGGCCTTTCTCACCGAAGATGTCCCACAGTACCACCGGGTTGCCGTGCGGTGACCAGCCCGAAACGCCGATTTTATTGAGCCTGGCGAGCAGTTTTTCCGACTCAGCGCCCTCTTCAGCAACGCCGGTCAGATCGCCTTTTACGTCCGCCATAAACACCGGCACGCCGATTTCAGAGAAGGATTCCGCCAGCTTCTGCAGCGTGACGGTCTTACCCGTGCCGGTTGCACCGGTGATCAGCCCATGGCGGTTGGCCATATTCGGCAGCAGGTTAAGTTCAGTTTCTGTGGTGCGGGCAATCAGCAGTGGCGCGGTCATTTGTGGTTTTCCTCAGCTATTTTCCATAAGCATAGCAAGCAGATAAATTACGTCATCAGCATATTCCCATGTTTGCGGCAGCCCTCGAAGGAAGAACTATGCTTTGCATACGTTTTTCAGATTCTAAGGAACCTATGTCCAGATTCTTCTATAACGACCGCAAACAGCTGGTCAACGACGCCATTGAAGGCGTTATCATCAGTTCCCGATTCCGCAATCTGACGCGGCTGGATATCGACCCGGCCATCCGCGTGGTCGTCCGCAACGACTGGGACAAAAGCAAAGTGGCGATTATTTCCGGCGGCGGCTCCGGCCATGAACCTGCTCACGTCGGCTTTGTAGGCAAAGGGATGCTGACCGCTGCGGTATGTGGTGATCTGTTCGCCTCGCCGAGCGTGGACGCGGTGCTGAACGCGATAGTGGCGGTAACCGGCGACCGGGGCTGCCTGCTGATTGTGAAAAACTACACCGGCGACCGCCTGAACTTCGGCCTCGCGGCGGAAAAAGCGAAAAAGCACGGCCTGAAGGTCGAGATGGTGATTGTCGGCGACGACATCTCGCTGCCGGACAACAAGCAGCCGCGCGGCATCGCCGGAACGGCGCTGGTGCATAAAATTGCGGGCTACGCCGCAGAAAAGAGCAAGTCCCTCAGCGACGTTAAAGCCATTGCGCAGGAAGCCTGCGACAACATCGCCAGCATCGGCGTGGCTATGCAGACCTGCAACCTGCCGGGCAGCGACGAAGAAGAAGGGCGCATCAAAGGCGGCCACGTCGAGCTGGGGCTGGGCATCCACGGGGAGCCGGGGGCCAGCACGGTCGACACGCAGAACAGCAAAGAGATTATCGCCGCGCTGGTGAAGCCGCTGCGTAAAAAGACGGGCAAAGAGGCGAAGCTGGCGGTGCTGGTCAATAACCTCGGCGGTGTGTCATCGCTGGAGATGGCGCTGCTGACCAAAGAGCTGGCGCACTCCGCGCTGAAAGATCAGCTGGAGTACCTGATTGGCCCCGCGCCGCTGGTGAGCGCGCTGGACATGAAAGGCTTCTCTCTTTCGGCCATCGTGCTGAACGACAAATTTATCAAAGCGTTGCAGGCGGATGTAGAGACGGCAGGCTGGCAGCCGCTGGTTAAACTCCAGACCATGCCGCTGCAGAAACACAAGGTGCTTAGCAAAAGCGGGGAGCCGAAAGCCTCTGAAAATGAAGCTGCGAAGGCGCTGGTGGCGAGCATAACCAAAACGCTTATCGACCAGGAGAGCCACCTCAACGCGCTGGATGCGAAGGTGGGCGACGGCGACACGGGGTCGACGTTTGCGGAAGGGGCGCGCGATATCGCGCAGCTCAACGACAAGGGCAAACTGCCGCTGAACGACACGGCGGCGCTGCTGGAGCTGGTGGGTGAACGGCTGGCAACGGTGATGGGCGGCTCGAGCGGCGTGCTGATGTCCATCTTCTTCACCGCCGCCGGGCAGAAGGTGAGCGAGAAGAAACCGCTGCCGGAGTCCCTGCTGTTCGGGCTGGAGCAGATGAAGCGTTATGGCGGAGCGGACCTGGGAGACAGAACGTTAATCGATGCGCTGCAGCCGGCGCTGGAAGCGTTGCAGAGTAAAGACCTGAAGGCTGCCGCGAAGGCCGCAGCAAAAGGTGCGGACGACACCGCGAAGATGCAGAAAGCAAACGCGGGCCGCTCGTCGTACGTGAACAGCAACAGCCTGGACGGAGTGAAAGATCCTGGCGCGGTAGCCGTGGCTGAAGTTTTCAAAAACTTGTAGGCCGGATAAGCGCAGCGCCATCCGGCGAATAGCTCAATACAAAAGGCCCCTTACGGGGCCTTATCACATCAAAAATCCGCTTTTAACACCACGCGGTAACGCGCCTTGCCGTCACGCACGTGCTGAATCGCCTCTTTGATTTTCGACATCGGGAACAGCTCGATCTGCGGCTGCACCTTCGCGCGGCCCGCCAGCTTCATCAGCGAACGCAGCTCGTGCGGGGAGCCGGTTGCCGAGCCGGAGATGCTGCGGTCGCCGGAGATCAGCGTAAAGGCAGGCACCTGGAACGGCTTCATCACCGCGCCGACGCTGTGGAAGTTGCCGCCGTAGGCCAGCGCCTGGAAGTACGGCATCCAGTCTAAATCGACGTTAACGGTGTTGATGATCAGGTCGAACTGGCCCGCCAGCGCGTTTAACGCTTCCGGATCGCGGCTGTTCACCACTTTATCCGCGCCCATCTTCAGCACTTCTTCTTTTTTGGAAGGATTAGAGCTGAACGCCGTCACCTCGCAGCCCATGGCGTGCAGCAGCTTGATGGCGATGTGCCCCAGCCCGCCGATACCAATCACGCCCACGCGGCTGGTGGCGGTAACGTGGTGCATCAGCAGCGGTTTGAACACGGTAATGCCGCCGCACAGCAGCGGACCGGCGGATTCGATATCAATGGATTCCGGCAGCGGAATGGCCCACTGCCAGTTGGCGCGGATTTTATCGGCGAAGCCACCGCGGTTCATGATTGTCGGCACGCTGCCTTCCTGGCAGTTAACCTGGTTACCGCTGATACAGGCATCGCAGTGCCCGCAGCTGCGCGCCGTCCAGCCAATACCCACGCGCTGCCCGACCTTCAGCCCCTTATCCTGTGCGGCGCTGCCCAGCGCATGCACGCGGCCAATCACCTCGTGGCCCGGCACCAGCGGATACTGGGAGAAGCCCCATTCGTTATCGATCATCGACAGATCGGAGTGGCAGACACCGCAGTACTCCACCTTGACTTCAACGTCCTCTGGCAGCAGTTCGCCTGCGTCGAACTCATGAAGTTCCAGTTCGGCACCGGCCTGCGCTGCCGCGTAACTTTTAATAATGGACATGTGGTTTCCTTAAGCGAAGGTTCAGTCTGGAAGTGTAGAACATCGGGAGCGCCGAGGGCGATCACGTAACGTGCTGTCTGGAGGATTCGGAATTTGTTGGGTGTCGAGGGGGATAACAACACGACGCCTTTGTAGGGGGAAAAGCGAATGTGCCTTCCACCGGGATCAGGTGGGGCCAGGCTTCTGCGATCCTGCAAGACCGGGCAACGATATGAAGATACGCTGTTTTTTTCAGCGTTCAGCAAGGGAAGAACAGAGCGGCGCTTGCAAGGCAGCAAACGACAGGTATAATCCACAGCGTTATCCGCATACCTCTTCGTGCCGAAGTGGCGAAATCGGTAGACGCAGTTGATTCAAAATCAACCGCCGCAAGGCGTGCCGGTTCGATTCCGGCCTTCGGCACCAACAGTATGTAAATAGACCTCAACTGAGGTCTTTTTTTATGTCTAAAATCCAGCATTTATCTACCTTTCTCGCTATATTAACTCTCTCAAGGTCAACCGGCTTCAACGTACATCTACCAACACATGTTGGTACAGATGATGGTATTTCCGGTTCGATAATGCTTGTACCAACAGGGAGGGGATAAGCATGGCTCTAACAGATATCAAAGTCAGAACAGCGAAGCCAACGGATAAGCAATATAAGCTGACCGATGGCAACGGTATGCATCTTCTCGTCCACCCCAATGGTTCAAGATACTGGCGTCTGCAGTACCGCTTTGGCGGGAAGCAAAAGATGCTGGCTTTAGGCGTATATCCTGATGTGTCTCTTGCAGATGCCAGATCGCGTCGTGATGATGCTCGGAAGCTTTTGGCAAACGGCATCGACCCGGGAGACAAAAAGAAAAGTGATAAGGTTGAACAAGAAGAAGCGCGCACTTTTGAGGAGCTTGCTGTTGAGTGGCATGCCACAAATAAAAAGTGGTCGGAAGAACATAGCCGACGAGTGCTCAAAAGCCTGGAGGACAACCTCTTTCCTGCCATTGGTAAACGCAACATTGCCGAGCTAAAAACGCGGGATTTGTTAGCTCCTATAAAAGCCGTAGAACTTTCTGGACGACTTGAAGTGGCTTCCCGTCTGCAACAGCGAACCACGGCAATAATGCGTTATGCCGTACAGAGCGGTTTGCTCGACTACAATCCCGCGCAGGAGATGGTCGGTGCCGTTGCTTCAGGTAACCGGCAACATCGACCAGCTCTTGAATTGAAACGGACACCCGAACTGCTTCAGCGCATAGGCAGCTATACCGGTAGGCCGCTGACTCGCCTTGCCGTTGAGCTAACCCTCCTTGTCTTCATTCGTTCCAGTGAATTGCGTTTTGCTCGTTGGTCCGAGATCGATTTTGAAACATCAATGTGGACGATTCCAGCCGAGCGGGAAGTTATCGAAGGAGTAAAGCACTCACAGCGAGGTTCGAAAATGCGGACACCTCATCTGGTTCCACTTTCCCGTCAAGCTCTGGCGATTCTCGAGCAGATAAAGACGTTCAGTGGGGATCATGAACTGATCTTTATTGGCGATCATAACCCTCGCAAACCGATGAGTGAAAACACGGTGAACAAATCTTTGCGAGTGATGGGATATGACACACAGGTTGAAGTCTGCGGTCACGGTTTCAGGACAATGGCGTGTAGTTCGTTGATTGAGTCAGGGTTGTGGTCGAGAGATGCAGTGGAACGGCAGATGAGCCATATGGAGCGTAACTCTGTGCGAGCGGCTTACATTCACAAAGCCGAGCATCTTGATGAGCGCAAACTGATGCTGCAATGGTGGGCTGATTTTCTGGATGCGAATAGGGATAAGGCGGTGAGTCCGTTTGACTTTGCCAAGTTTGGGCGGTGATTAGCCGCGGTTTCTCCCACAACATGCGGAGTGGGGACTTTGCATAAGTTAAAGCGGTCTATCCAAAGGAGACCAACAGTGCCAGCAGTGATGCTGGTGCTGCTAGTTAATGACGCTGCTTATTTTTTGTCTATTTTGCAATATGCGTTATGTCTCTCAAGAGTAACCCTGTGTTAAATATCGATAGGGCCAGTCTGCCACAATGAAGAACCGAAAAAGATATTGATTTAAGGAGGGTGTTTACTTATCTGTTCTGAACGGTTTCGCGATACAATGCTACCAAGTATGTAACTAATTCTAAGCAAAGGTGCTTTATAATCGAGGGGCGATTGAATGGATGCATTAAGTGCTACTACATCGACAAATTTCAGTTTTCTCGCTGAACATGACCCGCTGTTTCTACAAATCGCCACTGCTGCAGAAAATGCCTTCTCAGGCGATCCCAACACCACCTTGATTAAGTTGCGCCAACTAGGTGAAGCCTTAGCACAACATATTGCTGCGCTGGTCGGGCTCACGTTTGATGAACCGCCCACTCAGGCTGATTTACTCTACCGCCTCAATCGCGAGCTAAAATTTGAACCAACGGTACGCGAGCTATTTCATCTATTGCGGATAGAGGGCAACAAGGCCACTCACCAGTTCAAAACCAAGCACAAAGAGGCGCTGGATGGCTTAAAAGTGGCGCGAGCGCTAGCTATCTGGTTCCACCAATCTTTCGGCAAGCAGGGAGCGGCCTTTAAACCCGGCGCTTTTATTGCTCCCCCAGACCCGAGCAATCAGCTCAGGCAACTCCAAACGGAAATCGATCGCCTCAAAAGTGAGCTCACTACCGCCAACATACAGCTAGATTCCAGCCAACAGCTGCAAAATTTGCTGGTGCAGGAAAAGAGTGAATATGAAACGCTGGCGCTAGCCATGGATGATGAAACTAAGGTGTTAGCATCGCAGGCGAAAGAGCAGGAAATTGCACTCGAACAGCTTCGACAGCAATACGAAGAAAAATTAAAAATCCTGCAAGCGCAGCTGACCGAAAAAGATGAAAAGCAGGCCCGAACACAACGGCAAGAGTTTGCCCAGAAGAGCCGCCGTGCTAGCCAACATATCGCGTTAAATGAAGAACTCACCCGTATACTGATTGACCAAAACTTAAATGATGCGGGCTGGCTTGCTGACAGTCAGGAACTGACCTGGGCTAACGGAACTCGCCCTGAAAAGGGGATAAACAAAGCCATTGCCGAATGGCCTACGGAGCATCAGGGTAAAAAAGGTCGCGCTGATTACGTTCTGTTTTGCGGCTTAACTCCGCTGGCCACGGTCGAAGCCAAAAAAGAAAACACCGATGTTGCGGGAAAAATTCCGCAGGCAGAACGCTATAGCAAAGGCTTCAAAATCACTTCCCCCATGATCGGCGCATGGGAGCGTGAAGGCCGAACCATTGCATGGGCGGATGAAACTGACGGGCATTACATTATCCCGTTTGTATACTCCTGCAACGGTCGCCCCTACGTGCCACAGTTGGCCGAGTCATCAGGAACTTGGTTCAGGGACGTGCGCGAACCGTCCAACATCCGCCGTGCGCTGCAAAAGTTTCATACCCCGCAAGGCTTGCTGGATAAACTCGAACGCAGCAAAGACAGCGCCGAACAGAAGCTAAAGCAAGAAGGCTTCGCTTACCTCCGGTTACGCGATTATCAGCAAAAGGCCATTCTCGCCGTTGAAAGCACATTGGCGCAAAACATCCGCAATGCCCTGCTGGCGATGGCAACCGGCACCGGGAAAACACGCACCATTGTTGGCCTGATGTACCGTTTTCTGAAAACTGAACGCTTCAAGCGCATCCTGTTTCTGGTTGACCGCACGGCTTTGGGCGACCAAGCCACGGACACCTTCAAAGAAGCGCCGCTGGAGCAAAACCAGACGCTGTCTCAGATTTACAATATCGCTGAGCTCGGCGATATGGCTACACAGGCAGAAACCCGAGTACAGGTCGCGACGGTACAGGCCATGGTTAGCCGCATTTTTTCCTCGGACACACCACCGCCGGTGGATGAATTTGACTGCATCATCGTTGATGAAGCCCACCGAGGCTACACCTTAGATCAGGAAATGACGGAAGGGGAGCTCTCGACCCGCGACGCCAGCCAATACCTCTCCAGCTACCGTCGAGTGCTCGATTATTTCGACGCGGTAAAAATCGGCCTTACCGCCACACCGGCGAAACACACCAGCGATATCTTCGGCAAACCGATTTACATCTACTCCTACCGTGAAGCCGTGGCGGATGATTGGCTCATCGATCATGAACCCCCGATCCGTTATGAAACGCTGCTGACGCAAAATGGCATCCACTTTGACAAAGGGAGCCAGGTGCATGCCATTAATATCCACACCGGAGAGGTTGAGATTGACCAGCTAGAAGACGAGGTGGATTTCAACGTCGATGCATTTAACCGTGGCGTCATCAGTGAAAACTTTAACCGGGTTATTTGCCAACAGCTCGTGAAAGAGCTCGACCCCTTTGGCGAAGAGAAAACACTGGTTTTCTGCGTCACGGACAAACATGCCGACATGGTCAAACGCCTGCTGGATGAAGCGTTCTCTGCCGAATATGAAAACTATAATCAAGCGGCCGTCGAGAAAATCACCGGTGAAAGTGACAAAGTCAAACAGCTGATCAAACAGTATAAAAATGAGCGCTACCCGAATATTGCCGTCACCGTTGATTTGCTCAGCACCGGCATTGACGTGCCGAAGATTTGTAATCTGGTTTTCATGCGTAGGGTGAAGTCACGTATTTTATTTGAACAAATGATCGGTCGCGCAACGCGCCGCTGTGATGATATTGGCAAAACGGTCTTCCGTATTTACGATCCGGTGGATATTTATGAGGCCCTCAGCGACGTCAACACCATGAAACCGCTGGTCAAAGACCCCAATATCACGCTTGAACAATTGGTCAGCGAGCTAACAGATACTAAACAGCTTGAAAAAGCGCTTAATAGTCCCGGCGAACAGGCCGGGGAAACTCAAGCTGATGTGGTACTCAGCCAGTTAAGCCAAAAGGTGATGCGTATTTTGCGTAAAGCGGAAAAACGCGCAGAAAGTCGTCCGGCGGTGAAACAAAAGTTGGCTGACCTTCACCAGATTTGGGGTGTAGAACCTAAACAACTGCATCAACACCTGCATCATTTAGGGCCGCGTCAGGCGGCTGCCTTCATCCAACAACAGCAAGGGTTAATCAGTCAGCTCAACGAGATAGCTACATTACTCGGCAGTGAATACCGGCCGATTATTTCTGAGCATCATGACCAACTAGAGGAACGTAACCAGAGCTACGGTAGCCATCAACGGCCAGAAGATTACTTGGAAAGCTTTGCGGATTTTATTCAGCAGCAGCTTAACCAATCCACTGCGCTGGCCGTGGTTGTCAACAAACCCCGCGACCTCACTCGTGAACAGCTTAAAGAGATCCGCTTATTATTAGACGGTGCGGGCTATTCCGAAGCTAAACTACAAACCGCCGTGCGTAATCAAACCAATCAGGATATCGCCGCCAGTATTGTCGGCCATATTCGCCGTGCTGCACTAGGGGAACCGCTTATGCCTTTTGCGCAGCGCGTATCACAGGCAATGATCAACATTTATAACAGCCACGCATGGACAACCCAGCAACGAAAATGGCTGGATCGTCTGGCAAAACAGCTGGTTCATGAAGTGATCATTGACCACCAATTTATTAACAGTCGTTTTGCTGATGACGGCGGCGTAAAACAGCTTAATAAGATATTGGTAGACCAACTGGACAGCGTGCTGGATGAACTTAACGGTGCGATCTGGCCACAACAAAGCGCCTGATTCTGGTAAAATTCGCTGGCGAAACTCGCCTTTTTAATCGCGCTTGCGGCATATTTTGTGAGCGAATGCAGGAAAAATAATGAGTAATAATAACGATATCGTACAAAAACTGTGGAACCTGTGTGATGTACTGCGTGACGACGGCATCAACTACAGCGATTACGTCACCGAACTAGTGCTACTGCTGTTTATCAAAATGGTGCATGAAAATACCGAAGCAGAATTATTAGATCAGCACACCTTACCGCAGGGCTGCCGCTGGGGCGATCTCAACAGTTTATCGGGCCTCAACCTGCTCAACTATTACAAACAAATGCTGTTGAAGCTCTCCAGTGGCAAAGACGCTGAAGGTAATTCGGTTCATGCTGACCCGCTGATTAGCGCCATTTATGCCGATGCGCAAACTCGCCTGCGTGAGCCTCGTCATCTCGAACAGATGATCCGCACCCTCGACCAAATTGACTGGTTTAGTGCTAAAAAAGACGGTCTCGGCGATCTTTATGAAGGTCTGCTGGAGAAAAACGCCGGAGAAACAAAATCTGGCGCAGGACAATATTTTACGCCGCGAGCTTTAATTAACAGCATGGTACGCTGCATTAAGCCACAGCCTGGAGAAGTGATCCAAGATCCCGCTGCGGGCACCGCAGGATTTTTGATTGCCGCCGATCAATACATCAAGCAACAAACCGACAACCTCTACGACCTGACGGCCAAAGCGAGAACCTTTCAAAAAAATAAAGCCTTTGTTGGTGTGGAACTGGTTCCGTCTACGCGCCGCTTGGCACTGATGAACTGCCTGCTGCACGGCATGGAAGGGGATGACGAAGGCGTCGTGCATCAGGGCAACGCGCTGGGCATGGCGGGCGCTAGCTTGCCCAAAGCCGATATCATTCTTGCTAACCCTCCGTTCGGTACGGCGAAGGGCGGTGAAGCTAGCATTACCCGTGATGACTTAACCTACCCAACCAGTAACAAACAGCTAGCGTTTTTACAGCATATCTACCGTAACTTAAAACCGGGTGGCCGTGCAGCCGTGGTGCTGCCCGACAACGTCTTGTTTGAAGCGGGCGTTGGCACCGATGTACGTCGCGACCTTATGAACAAATGCAACCTGCACACCATTTTACGTTTACCCACCGGGATTTTTTACGCCCAAGGGGTGAAAACCAACGTTTTGTTCTTCACCAAAGGTAGCGCCAACAACAAATATCAGGATGAAAACTGTACCGAAAACGTCTGGGTCTATGATCTGCGCAGTAACATGCCAAGCTTTGGCAAACGCACCCCGTTTGGTGAGCAACATTTAAAACCCTTTGAAGCGGTTTACGGTGACGATGCCTACGGCCAAAGCCCGCGCAGCGAAGGGGAATGGAGCTTTAACTCCGACGAGCTCGACGCGCCCGATAACGCCGAAAATCAGCACGTTGACGACCGCATGGCGACCAGCCGCTGGCGCACATTCAGCCGCGAATGGATCCGCGATGTTAAAGGTGATTCATTAGATATCTCATGGCTGAAAGATAACAACAGCGTTGATGCGGCTAACCTACCTGAACCATCGGTGCTGGCTGCCGAAGCGATGGGCGAACTGGTGCAGGCACTGGGGGAGCTGGATACGCTGATGCGTGAGCTGGGCGCTAGCGATGAAGCCGATGCGCAAAAGACGTTGCTGAATGAGATGTTGGGTGGGGTTAAGTGATGAGCGAGGGTAAATTGCCTGAAGGGTGGTGCTACGCATGTGTTGGCGACTATCTTTATTTGAAAAATGGTTTTGCTTTCAAAAGTACTAGTTATGTAAATGCGAGTGAGCATACATATCCAGTAATCAGAATATCAGATTTAAATGGGGCTCAGACTTCAGACCGAAATGCTGTTCATGTATTAGCTGGAGAGAGTGGTTTTGAAATTAACAGTGGTGATTTATTAATTGCTATGTCTGGCGCAACGACGGGAAAAATAGGAGTATACTCAGGGCGAACACCTGCGTATCAAAATCAACGCGTTGGAAATATCATTCTTCATTCCACTAAATATGGTAATGCTAAATATCGAGACCTCCTAATATCTTCGCTATCTGACACTATATTGGAAATTGCTTATGGAGGAGCTCAGCCTAATATATCTGGTAAAGGTATTGAGCAAATAACTATATTGCTCCCCCCCCTAACCGAACAAAAAATCATCGCCGATAAACTCGACACTCTGCTAGCACAGGCTGATAGCGCCAAAGCACGCCTTGAGCAAATACCACAAATCCTAAAACGTTTTCGTCAGGCGGTGCTGGCGGCCGCGGTGAGTGGGAAATTGATCTCTACAAATAGTGAAGTAAATAAATTAACTAGACTTGGTAAAATTGCCAAAGATATTAGATATGGAACATCTAAAAAATGTTCTGAGGATAAAGGTAATGTGGCTGTGTTACGGATCCCCAACATTGGGATGGGTTATATAATTAATCATAATCTTAAATATGCTGATTTTGATTCAAAAGAGCTACTCTCGCTTTCTTTGGAGAAAGGTGATTTGCTTTTAATTCGTTCAAATGGAAGCGTAGATTTAGTTGGCAAAGTAGCTGTAATTTCAGAAAATGATATTAAATATCTTTTTGCAGGATATCTTATCCGCATAAGACTTGATCAAGAAAAAGCTATACCTCACTATATTTCCTTTTGTTTGCAGAGCCCGCAATTAAGGCAAGTCATTGAAAATATTGCTCGCTCCACTTCTGGTGTTAACAATATCAACAGTAAGGAACTTGCTTCACTTGAATTACCTCTCCCTCTACTTTCAGAACAAACCGAAATTGTTCACCGCGTAGAACAACTTTTCGCCTACGCTGACGGCATCGAAAAGCAGGTACAAAACGCCCTTGAGCGCGTCAACAACCTCACGCAATCGATTCTAGCTAAAGCATTTCGCGGAGAACTCACGGCGCAGTGGCGGGCTGAAAACCCTGACTTAGTTCGTGGTGAAAATAGCGCCCAAGCCTTATTGGAAAAAATTCAACAGCAACGCGCAAGCACAAAAAATATCAAATGCGGCAAAGGTAATAGTTAATGCGATTACTCTCCTTAAGTTTACGCGGCAGCTACAAAGGCTTAAAAGATCAAGTCTTTGATTTTAGTTATGCTCAAGACAATGTATTTGCCTTGATTGGCCTCAATGGGTCAGGTAAATCTCAATTGCTTGAGTTAATAGGAGAAACTTTTTCTTATCTGGAACGATGGCAACGTGAAGAATTCAAAACTAAAACGTCGCTAGGTTTTGCCGTTACAGTACATTATCAATGGGATCTTAGACATGATAATGATGCTCTTTTATATCCTGACATGCCCATTACCCGTGATGGTATTGTTGAGTTAAAGGTAACGATTGAGCTTAATGGTGATGTGGTTTTAAGTATTCGCAATGCTGATGAGTGGCATACATTAGAGGCTGGTGAACATCAATTTCCTATTCCGGTAGTAGTTGGTTATGCATCGGGGCTAAACGAAAATTTACAGCGCAGCTTTATGAAGAATGCTGTTCAACATTTTGAAGTACGTCGTGTTAGCGCCCAAAGACATAAAAGACTTTCGCAGAAAATTGACCAGGAACAACAAGTCGATATTAATCATCAGTATATAAAAAAATATCCACATATTTTTAGTCAATTATCTGAAGAGGGTTTCGTACAAGATGGCTATTTAGAGTTAAGAGAAGTTAACTCATTTGCTAGTAATTTTAACTACCTTGATTACGATAATGTTGGGCTATTGGTTCTATCGCTTTCGGTACTTCCGACAGAAACAGTATTACAACTGTTTGATGAAATAACATACAAACATCCTGTCAAAGCAGTGCTTCATTACGACTTTCGCTCAGGTATCATAGAAGATGATGCCATTCGTGATGTGAAAATGTTGATCCGTATAGCAGGCTCCGATCATGTTAGGCCAACGGGAGGCCGAACGACAGATAACCAGTATGAGCTTTATGAGTTAGAGTATCTTTCTGGAGAAATCACTCTTGAATTAAGTGATGAGGCTGTTTTAAACCGACTTCGTGAAGATAACTACTATGATTCTTTCGCATTATTTAAAAGACTTAATAATATTCAACAGCTTGGCATAAAGAACTGGGATCGTACATCTCGTTTGAAATTGATGAAAGATGATTTTATAGGTACGGTAAAAAAACCTCTGCAGTCAAGATTACCTTTATCTGTTGTTGAGTTATTAATGGCTAATGAACAAGGTGACACCGTCAAATTTGATGATTTATCTGACGGTGAAGCTCAATTGATTCAGGTTATCGCGGCTACGCGAATATTTAGTCAGGCTCAGGCTATATTTCTTTTTGATGAGCCCGAGACACATCTTAATCCATCTTGGCGTACCTATTTTCACCAGCGTTTAACCGAAGCATTTACACCTGAAAAAGAGAGAAAAGGTCAATCGCAGTTCTTTTTATCTACTCACTCACCATTCATGATTTCCTCGCTCAAACGCGAGAATGTATTTTTCTTCGAGCGTAGTGATATGGGTTGTATCAGTATGGAACCGGTGTCCAGCCAGACTTATGGTACCTCATTTGATATCTTGGTTAAGAACCACTACGGTTTGCGTTCCCTTATTTCACAGACAGTGGTAGAGGATGTTAAAAATCGATTACCAGAAGATAATAATCCTGAAGCAGTTATAGCTGCGCGACGCTGGATTGAGGACAATTTGGGAGAGTCAATGGAAAAGGCTTATCTTCTAAGGAAATTAGAGAACTAATGTTATTCTCACTCAACCCACAGACTCCTCAATGCTCTGTATTTTCATTACTTAACGCTGAGTTTCTTCATTTTCTGCAATCTAGTGTTAATGCAGATGTTTATTCAGAGAGATTATTTCGTACCTTTACGGAAACAAGTCGAGGTAGACAAAGAACAGTCCCAAGTGTTTGTTGGAGTAATAAACCAACAAGAGAAAAATTTCATAAACTCTGGTTAGAGCTCCCAGATACAATAGTCAAACGTCAGGAATTATCAGATCAGATAAGTGAGTCCCAGAATATCCAAAATTTTTTTAATGACACTCAAGCTAGATTGCCAGAATTAGTGCCGACCTCCTTATTTGAAGCGTGTAAGTCATTAACAACTCATCTCTTTACATGCACAAAAGATCTTGCTAAAGCAAAGCTACAATCTCAAAGTTCTATAGAAAATCATTATCAAAACTTTGTAAGGGAAAATAATCACAGCCATCTTTGTTCTATTTGTGGTACTGCACTTCTCTCTCAAAATAGAGCGAATGTAGCAGATGAAAAACAGTATCGTTCAGACTACGATCATGTTCTTTGCAAAGATAAATATCCCGTTTACAGTGTTCATCCTGGTAATTTCATTCCGACTTGCCACATTTGCAACAGTAAAGCAAAAGGAGCTAAAGATGTTCTCAGAGATAATGTGAACCAACGAAGAATAGCATTTTATCCACTTCCCCCATCTCAAGAGTCATGTGAACAATTTGCAGCGGTGTCACTTCATCTAAGTGATCGTAGAGACTTAATTGAGAATAACTGGGAAGCGCCCTTGGACTCAGCATCTGTTTTATTCCCAAGAGCTCCAGTAGACATAGTAAGTAAAATAGATGTCTGGAAAGAAGTTTACAAAGTTACAGAAAGAGTAGAACAGCATCTTAAAACTCACTTTATCGAGCGTATAGCTACAGATTTGCGACCAGTAAGTTTTGATGATTTCTGTGGGCAATTAGATAGATATTCAAGACAAATGCCAATAGACTATAAAAAATCGGAGTGGAGGTTTTGGTGGCATAAAGTTTATGAGTTTTTATCTAGTCAAAATGAAGCCTATCTACAAGATGTTTGGGTATTAATTGACTGGAAGTTAAGGCTATCAAATGATGCTGATATGGCTGACACTTTTGATTAATGTTGAATATCATTTCAACCGGTGATGAATATTGTCATACTGTTTTTTTAAATTCATTGTGGAGGGGGCGTTTATTACGACGCAACCATCAATGCCATTTATCTTCAACACCCCCTCCTTGAATTTCGTATGTTCTTGCGTTGCACGCGTGCAATCCCACAGGAAACTGATGATACTTGAATCCTTATATTTTTCGTCGACACGATAAAGTGATGCATCTTCTGCAATTTCTCCTATTAGTGCAGGAAACGATTTCTTTGTATCTTTTCGGTATTTTACTTCAATAATTGTGTGCAGTGATGGCAGATAAAGGTCAATGCGGGGGTTTTTTTGCCCGACAGGCTGAAGATTCACCTCATCTGCAATATCGTTGAATATTGGTGCAAGTAGGATATAAAGCAGATTCTGAACATGATATTCATTTTCAACTTGCCACTTTACGGGCTCTGCGCCTCTGGTTCGACCTGAGTCCTCCCATGTCCACCTTTTTAACCCAGCAGGGATATGTTCCAGAAATCCTAGCAGGTCATCCAGTGTCCATCCAGACGGTGGAGCAATGGCAATTTCCTGATTAATTTGATTAAAAACGTAAAGCATTACGCATAAGAGAGTCACTGAAGGATTTTCTGTAGCTTGTGCTTGAAATTCACTCATAAAACGTCCGACAAGAGAAAGTCGGTTCTGATGGCTATTGATCTTCAGTAACTTTCTATAATGAAGGAAGAGTGGTATGCAAGCACTACTAAAGGTGGCTGATTCGCTGTTACTGACATATGTCGCGATATCTTTCTCGAAGATACTGAGATGGTTGCTTTCAATCTGCTGAGCCAGAAACCCTGAAATCCACTGTTCGAACTCGTGATCTATACTCTCATCTTGAATCTTTGCGGTTAGCCATTTTACTGCCATTACACCGAACATGTCCGATACCCAAGGTCTCGGTGTTGAGTCGATCTTGGGAGCTTGCCCGAGCAGGCGAGAAACATCCTGGACCGAGACAGTTTCATCCAGAATACCTAAACCTGAAATTGCACAGCGTTGGTATAAAGATAGGTCCGCAAAGCTAAAATTCGTAATGCAGCTTTTAACTCCTTCCAGAAGATTAAAAAAGCAGGACTTAAATGGATCAATGTGAGCGGATTCGATCACCTTACTGTGAAAATAGTCGCGTAGCTGATAAACGTTTTCTTTCTCTATAGGAACCATTGTGAATGCCCTATTTTTCCAATCATGACTGAGTCACTCCAGCCCGGTAGCTGATTCAACCATCCTAAATTATGGGCGATAAGATCGGAATAAGTGATGGTAACTGGCATGGGATTGGGGAAGTAACTACGCCAGGAGTGTGATGCGAAACTGTAGAGCTGAGCACTCAAATACTTAATATCTTTGAAGGTCGAGTCTTTATGAACGTTGACGATCACACCACGTGGATGACCGTCCGTTTCTTGTCGTAATTCACGTTGGCCAATCAGGTAAACAAGCATTTCGTTTTTAGAAAGCTTAAACGTTTTTCCGCGATGTGTCGCCAGGCGTCCTTTCGGCATGGTCGCCGTTGAAGAGTCGAACATGTGGAGTCCGTGATTCTCTGAGATTTTTACGAAGGCATACTCGATCTGGTAATCTCTATACTTGTCGATTACCGCACGGACTGCCTGAATCTCTTCCTTATTGAACTTTTTGACTTGTACATGGAAAATTAAGCGAATCGTATCGCCTTTCTGCCAGTTCATTCGCCTTTGTATTTTTTCTATATTCTCGGCTAGAACAGAGGTTAGAGCGCCGCAGTAAGCTTCCGGTACAACGGCTTTGGACGTACTCGAGACAATGTAACTACCGTCTCCCGAAAATACGGTGGTGATTCCCATAATGCGCTGATTATGGGCACCACGCTCTTGGACGATATTTGCACTGCCAATACCGATCACAAGTTCATGGGATAGCGTTGGCGATGATTTTAGCAGCCACGGGATTCCACCCATCTTCGCATAGCAGGCCAGTGACATGTTATTAAGCGAGTAGCCGAGTGAATAATCAGACTGCGCTAGCAGCTCTATTGTGAAATCCTGTACAGGAACTTGGTGCAAGTAAAATAGGCTTTTACCAAGATAGTAAGGATTATCAGCAACTTTAAGTTTTTTAAATGACTGCCGCACCTGTACGAGGGCCAGATCCCAACGTCCTCCGTCATCGGCTTTTTTGCGTATTGCAGCTTCGATGGCACTTTTGTATGCATCGACGCTGTCTGTGGATGTTTCGAACACTTCAACACGACTGGTTCCAAGTGCAAATTTACCCTCAAGGCCATTTCTAAAATATTTGCTATTAGACATACCTTTCAGTAGCTTACGGATGAACTGCTCGACTCGTCCTTTGTCATGTTGGGCGCAGATCACGCAGATTGACGGATCGTTCCTATCGAAGGTACGTTTTGTATAGGGGCCATTTTGTGTAAGACCCTTCTCCGCCCAATCTGCTTCACCGTTATCGTTGAAGACGAACACCGGCTTTTGCATTTGTACACAATCTTTTTGAATGTCGGATGGATCCTCGATTTCGATACGCGTTCCATCGAGCAGTGAGATGTTTGTCGCTTGGATATACCTCTTAAGGGCGTCGATTCGGTCTTTTTTATTCTCGCCTCCGTTGAAAATGGAAACGGACTGCCGAATATGTTCGACAATGGAGTCTTTCTTCGTACCATGCGTATGAAGGATGTAGTCGTCAAAATTCGCTCGGCTAGCTTCGAGATAAACGTCTTTCGCCTCAGCATGAACAGCTTGGCCGTCGGGACGAATGACACTCAAAGTTCTCCCTTCGTAGCAGCTTTCTACAAACCCTAAAAGTTTTCTAAATCCGTCGTCCTGCTCGGTGACGACGTAGCGACCAATAACATTGAATCCGGTTTTTAGGAAAAACAGGCAGTTCTCTTTTACTACACGACGTGTTGTGCAATCAATTATAAGACACGGTTGGCCCTGAACAGTACGGGTGTTGATTGAATATTTGGCACAAACTTTTAAGGGATAAGCCTCACCAAGAATTGAGGCTAAAAGATTGTCTTTTGGTTTGGCACTTACCACCTCGATAGGATTGAAGCCGCAAGGAGTTCGGCCCAATCCAGCGAAGTGCTTGAGCAGACCATCTTTAACCAGAGAGCAAAAGGTTCCCAAATTATCCTTTAGTTGCAGTGTCTGCGGTGTACCAGATTTGGGGAACGTACCATCACTCGAAAAGATCTGAATATTTTCACCATGACGCCGGAAGACGTGCGTCACTTTATGGGAGGAGCGGAGGCTATCTAGAGTTGTCTTGTCGTAGGGTATCTGGACAAATTTCAACTCCAATTCAGGGACTTTCAGTGGAAACGCATTCAGGACAATCGGCAAGACCCACCCCTTTTGTGTTAGTGAAAAATCCAACATACTGCGCCTTGATAATTATTCCCAGTCGGGGATGTGCTTGCACACTGGCACCTGACTGGCGCTCGCCGTGTGTTCACTCGTCTCCGGAACTAACAGTTCAGCAATTAATTTCTCCACCATGGTCGCGGAAATGTTTTTAAGACTCACAAAGCAATTATCTAACACTTTATACTAATCTAATGCAAAGACTGGGGATTTGATACGAGTGCTGGCTATGCTTTGACGCACTGTGATGAAGATCTATTATCCGGTGTACATATGGGCACTAAAGCCCCGATATGACACTATAGCTGCCAGCCTGACTAAATTACACTTGCGGGATCTCATGATTAAAATGACCGATGTGGCAGGTCGTTAAATGGAGTTTACCTTGATAATCGGACTCTTACAGGCAGGCGTATGCCATCCCTGAAGGGCAGACAGACGCCATGCTGATGAATGGATTAAAAGGATTGAGAAGGGCACAGCGGTGTGGTTGTCACACTATGGAGTTATGGCGTAAATTAACAACCATCAGCAAAAACGATGTATGAAATATCAGCCCTGACTACAACCAAATGAGCGTTCAATACTGCTATAGCGTTTGGTTCGATGCTTTGCCATGTAACTCAGACGGAAAGTAAGTGCATCCAGTTTATCCATGAATTCCGGCTTATTGAGCTCCAGGAAAGCCATAGGATTATCAACAAAGTGCACTAGCGTCAGATATTCAGGCCAGTCACGCTTCTTCATTGCACTTAGCCACGCGTTCTGAACAAGAGAGGCCAGACCTTTCCCCTGTTCGCCGTAGCCTCCCAGAGCATTGAACGTGTCGGTATTGACGAAAAGTGCCATGTGGTAATGCTTCTTGCCACCCAGCTCTGGTTGCTCCAGCACCCAGACGTAGCGAACTGAAGAGCGATGGCAGCGTTTACCTTCCCTGGCTTTTCTTTGTCGGTAAGCGGCTATCTGAGCTTTCAGTGAGTCGATAAAGCGGGACATTAGCCCCGGGCTTAAGTCTGCATCACTGACAATACTGTCACCCACATCTCCGGCTTCCGGTAAGTGTAAATCCACCCTGATAACCGTGGTTTGTGGATGGTCCTGCAGTGCGTTACAGAGTACCCCTTCGATACGCTGTAGATATTTCTCGTTGAAAGGTTCATGGCGTTGGTCCACTACCATTGGGTGGATGATGTCATCGAACAAAAACATAATAGTTTCCTCCACCTGTAGGGAAACAGCAGGTATAGTGCTGCCTTCCTGAAACACAGACAGGCATAGTGATTGGGAGATTCAGGGAGTAACGCTGATAGGGATATTGATTACAGGCGTTGCTAGTTGTTCAGCATATGGCTCAGATGATTACAGCCTTATGCCCTGCAGAGGTTTATTTAAGTGTTTGTATTATATGGTCATTGACAGGTTTTTAGGCTCTTACCCCACAGGTAAATACTACCTATCCGACATTAGTTCCGCTTAGCGGAACCTTTTGTGGCAAGGCTTAACTTATTGTTTCAATGACAATAATTACTCCGAAGTTAGCAGTTCCATAAAATATGTATTTGCCCTGGAATGGTTATGTATCCGTCGCATTTCGAGCGGCTCAAATCAGCGGATCGAGTACAGTGCGGTAGGCAAAGCAGACGTATTCATCCATCATGCTGGTAAGCATGTGGTTCTCAGTCTGCCGGTCATTAACCCAGTTATTTACTTCCTCGCTTGTTTTGAACTTTAGACTTTCAATCCAATCAGCAAGACAATTCCCCAACATCAAATCGTACCAGCACAGCCAGACAAGCTTTAGACGAAGTTCAGTCCCTCTAAACTGCTGAAACAGGCTGGTGAGCTTATTTGCCAGTGAACGCTGTTTTAAACGGACACATTCGGAAAGCAGAACGCCTTCAAGCATGGGATGGTGGGCCAGCAGGTGTTCCTGCGTTAATAAGCTTACACTCAGGTCATCATCTATCGATAATGATGCTGCCGCTGCCTTTCCATAAATAAGCCGATGTAGCCAGTGAGGCACAATAGCAATAACAGGTTCTTTCCCTGGTAAATTAAGACAGCCAACCGTCAGGCTATGATAGTGATATATGTTTTGATGACACATTCCCTGCCGGACAGTCAGCTTCGTAAAATCCGTCAACCAAGTCTGGTAGCATTTATGAAGTTCTTCGTAACGCGGTTTATAGTCTTTCATGGTTCATATTCCTTCTGGCTTAAATTACAGGAAACAGAAAATCTCCGGGTAGCCGGATAATTATTTTCATGCTGCGGGTTTAGTTAGGGGAGAGGCCTATTTGCGTGACTGGTTAATGCGTTCCTGAAGCCAGGTTTCAACTTCACTTTTTAACCAGCGGGAGCTACGACCCATTTTTATTGGTTTTGGGAAAACATCATCTTTAATTAGCTTATAGAACCACTTGTCCGTTAAACCTGTCAGGTTGGTGATAAATGCCATATTGACAAACTGGTCTTCTAAAAGAGATGGATGGGTATTCATTGTTCGTTTCTCCGGTTAAGAAAGGTAAGCCGGACTCGTGATGTTTGATAACGACCACGTGCTTCGGCATACCAACCCGGTAATCTGTAAAAAAAGTTGAAGGTCATTGACCTCTATGCCACTACGGGCCTACAGGCAAATTGAATTGCTTAGTGTTACCTCATAACGATCCGCCAGCTATCAGCTACCGAGTTCCCTGAACGCCACTCCATACCAATTTCTTGGCTGCCATTGAGCACTGTGCTAAGGGAAATTTTTTCATTAAATGTCATAAGGTCGCTTACTGCGGGAGTGAATAAAGCATCCACTTCTTTCCTTGTAGTTACTGAGCAGTCAATCGAGTTAATGGCAGAGGGACGTGACTGCTGAATTTGGCTACGATTTTTGTGCAGAACACAATGGGGTAAGTTTTTTCATGGGTTGTAAGTAGAATACTGTATCCTTGATGCGAAAAAGGCTAGGTGCCATACCTAACTTATTGATATTTTATGTTGTATCTGAAATTTAGCACTACACTTTTACTACAGTAATACACTGTTTTTATATCATTATTTTCTTCAAAAAAAGTATGGTTTACATCTGGGTTGTGTTCTTTTACTCTTGAGTGAAATGATTGAAAACAACCATTCTGGAGTAGGAGATGTATCGTGGAGGGGGATGAATTCGATGAACGGGAAATGCGAAAAAAGACACAGAGGCTGGCAAGTCGCCTGAAGTGGTTAAGGACAAACCCCAGGGCAAGGCATTTCTTTCTCTTTCATTTACTAACAAAGAAAACCGTAGCACTTGCTAGTGCGAACATCCGAACTACTCCCGATGTGCCGAAGCTTCATGTCCATGATCCAAAAGTGGTCATGTCCCCTCAGAATACGGGAGAAATGAATAATAAAAGCGAGATAAATTTTCAGGATTTAGACCTGGGCTTAGAGGAGTTAGATATAAGTTTGGTTCTACCAAAATGTGATCAGGCTAATGGATTAGACTTCTCAAGGATAACAAACACGGATGTCATTCCAGATGTAATGGAAAAAATAATCGATGTTATTTTGAATATGTATCAATCGCCAAGACTGGCGGACCAAGTGATTACGGAAGTGGTGGTAGCTTGGGCTAATGCCAGCAATCAATTCCCTAGTGCATTTTCATGGCTGGACAAGAATAACGAAGAACAATGTTTGTGGGTTTGGGAGCAAATGAGGAAAAAATATATTTCTATTGATACCAAACCTATTTCCTGTGAACAACGTTACCATTTCATTATTGCCGTATTTGATAACTGGAAAGGCTGGAGTAACGAGCAACTGGGTTATCTGAAGGAAAATAAAAGAAGGAAGGGCGAGAAATTAATTTCTCATGGTTTGGGAAGTGCAAGTTCATTAAATCACAAAGAAATATTGCTCGAAGAACTGGGTAAGGCTTGGGAGCAAAAATCCCGTAGGAAAAAGATAAAAGATACTGCCCCAACTTTAAAACTGAATAAAATATACCAAAAAAGGCTGAACCAGATTGCTGAAGGTAAACACATGACGTTGGATGAGACACTCAAATGTCTCATCGACAATGAGTTATTACGTGTGAGCATGTTGAAGGCTAGATAGTATAAAATCAGATGCGGTGCAGGACACACATCTACACATCATTCCAAATAATTTCAGACAGATATTATCTCCATGAATCACCCCCGAAACTATCTTGGCTCGGGGGTTTTGTTTTTCTGTCTGAGGTCGTTTAATGAAAAAATCAGAAGGTCTGCAGGCCATCGAAAAGCCGCTGGCGTCGCTCCCCCATGCCATTGGCAAACATATTCTTGAGCATATTCAAAAGCTCACTCACTACGAACCAGTCATTGGGATCATGGGCAAAACAGGCGCGGGAAAATCATCTCTGTGTAATGCGATTTTCCAGGGGGAGGTTACGCCCATCAGTGATGTCCACGCCTGCACCCGTGACGTACTGCGATTGCGTCTGAGCAGTGGTGACCATAGCCTGATACTAGTAGACCTGCCTGGAGTAGGCGAGAGCGAGCAACGGGATAAAGAATATGAATCTCTATATCGCAATATTCTCCCTGAGCTAGATCTCATCTTGTGGGTTATCAAAGCCGATGATCGAGCCTTCTCTGTGGATGAACGCTTCTACCGTCGGGTGATGACTGACCACCAGCAGTGGATACTTTTTATCGTTAACCAGGCTGACAAAATAGAACCCAGCCATGAGTGGTATGTCACCGGCAATGCACCATCACCGCACCAGTTGGTGAATATTGAGGCCAGGCTGGCATCCATTCGTCAGTTATTTTCACCACTCCATCCGGTGTGCGCTGTCTCTGCGAGAACAGAATGGAATCTGCCATCAATGGTAGAAACCATGATGTGCTGCCTGCCAGACCGAGCCACCAGCCCATTGGCGACACAACTGCACGGGAGGTTATGCGGTGAACCGATAAAAAAGCAGGCTCGTGAGGGCTTTGGCAACGCAGTAGGAGAGGTGTTTGATTCTGCGGAAGCGGCATCATTTATTCCTGCGCCATTAAAAGCGATTATTCGTACTGTCCGCGATGCCGTAGTATCCGTTGCCCGTGCCGTTTGGGACTGGATTTTCTTCTGAGCTGGCTTACCTGCCATTATCTTCGGGACATACCCTGTCCGTTCTGATGTTTTATAATCTGCTGAATTTCGAAACTTTCCCCTTTACGCCCCGTCACGGTTGATTTCAGCAACAGTAAAAAATACGTCTTCTTGTGTCCACTCCCTGCCCCACCCCTTCGTTAAAATAACTTTTTAATTTTCAGCTAATTATCTCACTGGAGAACCTGTCTCATGACTCAGGCTGAACGCCGTCATGACCGGCTTGCCGTCAGGCTGTCGTTAATTATCAGCCGCCTGGTGGCGGGTGAAACTCTGGATTTGCGAAAGCTGGCAACTGAATTCGGTGTGTCGGTTCGTACCCTGCGCAGGGACTTTCGGGAACGTCTGATGTATCTGGATCTGGAGTATCACAAAGGTCAGTGTCGCTTGCTGTCCGGAGGTCGACAGAGAGAGTTGGCGGTGATGACGTTTGCTCGCCAGTCGGGTGTTGAAGCGCTGTTTCCTGATATGGATAACCATTTGGTTGCTTCACTGTTGAGCGGTCCCGGTGAGTCTCCCTGCCTTATCTGGCAGGGAGTGGCCCAAGTGTCATCCCCAGACTCGGGCGTGTTCACGCGACTGGTGAGCGCGGTATCGGAACACCGGAAGGTGACGCTACTGGGAAGCGGCTGTCGTTGCACAGACCTTGCTCCCTATCGCTTGGTTCTGCGTGAGGGAGAATGGTATCTGACGGGTGAGCATCAGGCCCGGATTGCCGTTTTTCCCCTGACTGATATTCGGGCGGTCACGCTCCACAACGGCAGCTTCGTTCCAGATATAGCGATGCGCGACATCCTCTCTCACCCGGATTTTCTTCAGGCTTTACCCCACTTTCGCTTTTTCCACTCATTGCTTGTCGCAACTGACGGCGGGCTTATACCTCAGAAGGAATAATCACAATGAAATTGCTTACCACTACAGTGCTGGCCGCCAGTTTTTGCTTTGGTGTTGTGTTTCCGGCTGACGCTGGAAACACTGTCGGCACAGTCAAAGCCTGGCAATACATGCAGGCTGACGGCTGGAAATCCGCCGATGGTATGGATGACAATAAGCTGCACAACATGCTCTATCAAGCCAGCGTGATTGATAACTACCCGTGGACGAAACAGTTTCTGCTACGTGTCCGTGGTGGCGGTGCCATTTTCCTGGCCGACAAGAAAACCCACACCATTCGCCAACTAAAACTGAATCCACTTAGCGGTAATTACAACGATATTGAAACGGTCTACCAGGGAGAGAATAACGGAAATGGATGTTATTTCGCCATTATTGATAATAAATTCTGGGCAAGAGACGAGGCCGAGCAGAATGTTCTCTATGGCTATCCTCGCGTCGATAATGTGGAAAACGAGCTGGCTAAAATCAGGCAGCAATTCAGCCCACAGGTAGTTATGGTCATGCCGGATAACTGTGTGAATAAACAGCAGCAGGCCGTTTTGGCTGCTAAACGTTCGGAAGAAGACCGAAAGCTCCAGCAATGGGTGGCACAGCAAAGTCTCGCTGAATTATGTCGCCGCACAGGAAACTGCTGATCTCTTCTCAATACCACTAAAGGCAAAGATCGATGGAAAAGGATTATCAGAAGGTTATTGCGATACCGACTCTCACGACGGCAAGGGTATGGGCAAAGCCTATTTACCGCAAAATCGCGCCACCCATGAGCCAATTTGTTAAAGCCTTACCTGTCATCGCCGGTTTAATACTGTGCCACCTGTCATCCGCTTATGCTGATGAACAACGCTATATCAGCATCCGCAACACCGATACCATGTGGACGCCCGGTAATATCTGCGTGTATCAGTTCCGCCTGGATAATGGTGGTAGCGGAGTGGGTTTCGGCCAACTGGCTGTTTCACTGCGTTTGAAAGACAAAGCAGGCAACACACTGGCGACAGGTACCATGGACGTAGCCCCCTTTGGTGATAGCGACGCTACCCGTTCTCAGGAGGTTTTTCTGGAGCATGAATGTGTTGAAAACGTCAACGCTGTTGAAATCATGAAGGCGACCGAAGAGCGCAATGGCCATCAGGTTAGGCTGCCACTGTCCGTTTTCGACCCACAGTATTACCAGCCATTGCCGATATCGGTTGCCGGGAATAAGGCATCATAACTGGCTTAGCTTTGCATCTACCAAACATCAACTTAGCACAATCCTTCACTACACATCAGGCCATGCCTCCTTCGGGAAGCATGGCCTTTTCGTTTTTAATCTCTAAATAAGGAATAGCCATGACCCGATTAGCTTCTCGCTTTGGATCGGTGAACCTCGTTCGCCGCGATCGCCCATTAACCCGTGATGAACTGGCGCATTACGTACCGAGTGTATTTAGTGAAGAAAAGCATGAATCACGCAGCGACCGATACACTTACATCCCGACCATAACCCTGCTCGATAACCTGAAGCGTGAAGGCTTCCAGCCGTTCTTTGCCTGTCAGACCCGTGTGCGGGACCAGAGCAAGCGTGAACACACCAAACACATGCTGCGCCTGCGCCGCGAAGGCCAAATTACCGGCAAGCAGGTGCCAGAAATTATTCTGCTTAACAGCCATGACGGCTCCAGCTCATACCAGATGCTGCCGGGGCTATTTAGATCGGTTTGCCAAAATGGACTGATTTGCGGTGAGAGTTTTGGTGAGGTGCGCGTACCGCATAAAGGCAATGTGGTGGAGAAAGTCATTGAAGGGGCTTACGAAGTACTGGGGATATTTGACCGAGTGGAAGAGAAACGCGATGCCATGCAGTCGTTGCTGTTACCGCCACCAGCCCAACTGGCAATGGCAAAAGCAGCATTAACCTACCGCTTTGGCGAAGAGCATCAGCCGGTGACGGAATCACAAATCCTATCCCCACGCCGCTGGCAGGATGAAAGTAACGACCTGTGGACCACTTATCAGCGCATTCAGGAAAACCTGATTAAAGGCGGTCTGTCTGGACGAACCACCAAAGGTAAACGCGCTCATACACGCGCTGTTAAAGGTATCGACGGTGATGTAAAGCTTAACCGTGCTCTGTGGGTGATGGCTGAGAATATGCTGCAGCTTGCCTCATGAACCTTTTTATTATCCCTTCCCTCAGGCCTTGCCAATAAACCGGCGAGGCTTTTTGTTTTAAGGAACAAATATGTCTGTATTTAATTTATCCCCGGTATTTCCTGCAAACGAGCAACGCGTCATTCGTCGGGCATTACGCCTGCTGGAGAAATATCAGCGTCAACCGAGTGAGCCATTTACCTCCACCAGCTTCACTAAGACCTGGCTGCAATTACAGATGGCTCATCAGGAGCGTGAAGTTTTTATCGTGATGTATCTCGACAATCAGCACTGCCTGCTGGGATGCGAAACACTGTTTACCGGCACACTTAGCCATACCGAAGTGCATCCCCGCGAAGTGGTTAAATTGGCTCTGAAACACAATGCCGCTGCGGTAATTCTGGCGCATAACCATCCGTCAGGTACGACAGAAATCAGTCAGCAGGATAAACACATCACTCAGCGGATAGTGAAAGCGTTAGCACTGGTAGAAGTGCGAGTGCTGGATCATTTGGTTGTTGGGAACGAAGAGGTGTCTTTTGCTGAGCAGGGTTTGCTTTAAACGGAGGTTTTCATGTCAATCACACCACCTCATGAATGGGGTCTACAAAGCGATATCACCCCACGATTTGGCGCGAGATTAGTTCAGGAAGGCAATCGACTGTACTACCTGGCTGACAGGGCTGGATTGACGGGTAACTTTACCCCGGAGCAATTGCAGAAACTGGATCTGGTTTTCCCGCTGTTTGTAGAACAACTGGAAAATATGCTGCGTGCTGGCGAACTAAATCCACATCAGCAACATCAGGTGACCATTCAACGTGCGAGTTTAACCTGTATAGCTGATACCCGTGGTAGCTGTGGCTACGTTTACATTTCTATCTATCCAACCCAGTAACACCTTCTCTCTTCTCTTTTATCAGGATTCAACTCATGCAAATTTCATCTGTACCGGCCACGGTGCCGGTTTTGTCACGCCTGTCGCCCGTACAGGTCTGGCAGCAACTGTTAACGTATCTGCTGGAGCACCATTACGGCCTGACACTTAACGACACGCCATTCCACGACGACGCGGCCATTGAGGAGCATATCGACGCAGGAATCACGCTCGCCGATGCTGTTAATTTTCTGGTGGAACGTTATGAACTGGTACGCATCGACCGCAAAGGATTTACATGGCAGGAGCAGACGCCATTCTTGACCGCCACCGATATTCTCAGAGCCAGGCGAGCTACAGGATTAATAAATACCTGAATTCTTCGAGCCTCATTCCTGATTTTTACCTCTGAACTTCCAACCTTTTTTATTCATCGCATAATGCGCCTGCCACTCCCGGCAGGCGTGTTTGCTTTAATGGACGATTAACGATGCAAACAGAACCCGACGTGTTAACGGAACACAATGAACTCATCTGTTCGACCAGTATCGAACGAGTAGTCTCTTGCCGCGATTCCGCACTTAAACAGATTGAACAACTCATTGAGCAGCTTGATACCATTTCACGACTAACCTCAGAAATCGGTGGTGGTACAGCGCAAGACTGGGCGATGAAATCCGGGCACCGCTACGATAGCTGGCTGACTGAGAAGACTGACAAAGCGATGCCTGCCGTCACCCGCAATATAGATCGCAGCATCTGGCGAGACCTGATGCTGAAGTCCGGCATGATGGCCTTGATGGATGCACAGGCTCGCGACCAGTGGCATAAGAACCTGGATGAGGGCGACCTTCCTGCAATCAGCGAGGCGAATATCCTCAGCACCTTTGAACAGTTACATCTCAACAAAATGGATGTCTTTGAACGTGGCATCATCAACGTCTTCAAAGGCCTGTCGTGGGATTACAAAACCAACAGTCCCTGCAGCTTTGGTAAGAAGATCATCATCAATAATCTGGTAAGTCACAATCGCTGGGGATTTAGTCTGAACTGGGGTTGGCGGCGGGATCAACTTGCGGACCTGGAGCGAATGCTATTTTTGCTGGATGGAAAACCCATCCCTGACAACCGTGGCGATATTTCTACCCGATTGATGGATCATATCCGGGATAATCCGGCTAAGGATGTTTACGAAGATGAGTTCTTCAGCATTCGTTACTATCAAAAAGGCACGGCGCACTTGACCTTCAAGCGTCTGGAGTTGATTGAGCGAATGAATGACATCATTGCTAAACACTTTCCGGGAATGCTGGCTTCGAGATGATGGGGGACTGATGTTGTTTTCGCCGCAGGTAGTTACGCGAACACAAATATGCTATTTTAATAAGTGTTATTAACTTTTATTAAAAGGTGGCGGTCATGAGACAACACGCGAAACAGACGATCAGCGCTCAGATCCCAGCAGAGCTTGCAGCTGCGGTTGAAAACCTGGCTATTGAACTGGATAGATCCAAAAGCTGGGTTATTAAAGAAGCGTTGACCGCCATGATTGAAGAGAGAGAGCGGCGGCATCAGCAGATTTTGAAAGGGCTTGCTGATGTCGATGCGGGAAGGGTGGTTAGCCATGCGGATGTGGTTGACTTCGCTAACAAACTGAAAAAATCATAACCCATGGAAATACAGTGGACCCAAAAGGCCCAGGATGACCTGGAGCGTATTTATAGGTTTGCCTGTCAGTACAGTCGGCAACATGCTGACAATGTGTTAGAGCGTTTGATCATCGGAACCTCAGGGCTCGCCGACCATCCAAGAATCGGTGTATCTCAGATAAGATATGAACCACGAGAAGTGAGGAAAATTTTGTTTGATGATTATGACGTTCACTATGAAATTCAGCGCGATACTATTTATATTGTTGACCTTTGGCATACCAGAGAGGATCGCTGAAGTTCGTCATCTTCTAGGCAACTCTTTCCCCGATTCGAGTCCCAAAATCAACGATTTAATGTGTTGGTATCGATGTTGGTATATTATCTAAATGTTATTTTTTATTGATTTTAAATCAAAGGATTAGTCATTATGTGCGAGTCCGGCCTTCGCACCATTAGTATGTAAATAGACCTCAACTGAGGTCTTTTTTTATGTCTAAAATCCAGTCCCCGCAAGGCTTCCCTCGCTTTTTCAGTCAACATAAGTCAACCTGATTCAATCTACATCAACTTACTGATGTGGGTACAAATGCGGGTATATCCCGGTTCGATAATGTTTGTACCCACACAGAACCCTTGAAAGGATACTCAACATGGCTCTGAGTGATGTGAAGGTTCGTACGGCCAAGCCTGTGAATCGCCACGGGTTTAACAGACACCTCAGAGTCATTTAAGATGGCTTAAAGAGAGGTGCCCATGAGCGGTAAGCGTTATCCCGAAGAGTTTAAAATTGAAGCAGTCAAACAGGTTGTTGATCGCGGTTATTCTGTTGCCAGCGTTGCAACACGTCTCGATATCACCACCCACAGCCTTTACGCCTGGATAAAGAAGTACGGTTCAGATTCTTCCACTAATAAAGAAGAGTCAGATGCTCAGGCCGAGATCCGCCGTCTCCAGAAAGAGCTGAAGCGGGTTACCGACGAACGGGACATATTAAAAAAAGCCGCGGCGTACTTCGCAAAGCTGTCCGACTGAGGTACGCCTTTATCCGTGACAACACCTGTTGCTGGCCTGTTCGCCTGCTCTGTCGGGTGCTGGATGTTCATCCCAGTGGTTTTTACGCCTGGCTTCAGCAGCCGCATTCACAACGCCATCAGGCAGACCTGAGGCTGACAGGGCAGATTAAACAGTTCTGGCTGGAATCGGGATGCGTCTATGGTTATCGCAAAATCCATTTGGATCTGCGGGACAGCGGGCAACAGTGCGGAGTGAACAGAGTCTGGCGACTGATGAAACGTGTCGGGATAAAGGCTCAGGTCGGATACCGGAGCCCGCGGGCACGTAAAGGCGAGGCCAGTATCGTGTCGCCCAACAGGCTCCAGCGACAGTTCAATCCGGATGCTCCGGATGAGCGTTGGGTAACGGACATAACCTACATCAGGACCCACGAAGGCTGGCTGTATCTTGCCGTGGTTGTTGATCTGTTCTCACGCAAAATTATCGGCTGGTCCATGCAATCCCGGATGACAAAGGACATTGTCCTGAACGCACTGCTGATGGCTGTATGGCGGCGTAATCCCCAAAAACAGGTGCTGGTTCATTCGGATCAGGGCAGTCAGTACACAAGCCATGAGTGGCAGTCGTTCCTGAAATCACACGGCCTGGAGGGCAGCATGAGCCGTCGCGGTAACTGCCATGATAATGCGGTTGCAGAAAGCTTTTTCCAGTTGTTGAAACGTGAACGGATAAAGAAAAAGATGTACGGAACGCGGGAAGAAGCCCGCAGCGATATTTTTGATTACATCGAAATGTTTTATAACAGTAAGCGTCGGCATGGTTCTAGCGATCAGATGTCACCGACAGAATATTAAAACCAGTATTATCAACGGCTCGGAAGTGTCTAGATTATCCGTGGCGATTCACTCTGCAATTCCCTGTTCCAGGGAGAAGTCACGTCGGTCAGCGATGTGGAGGCCTGCACCCGCGATGTGCTGCGCTTCAGGCTCCGCAATGGCAATCACAGCCTGATGATTGTTGATTTACCTGGTGTGGGTGAAAGCGAGCAACGCGATGAAGAATACACTGCACTGTATCGCCGCATCCTACCCGAACTGGATTTAGTTTTATGGGTCATCAAGGCTGATGATTGAATAGACCCGGATTCACGACGGGAATATTCATTTTACTGATGCATGGAACGAGCGCCCTACAGCTTGATAAAATAGAGGGATTAATGTGAGCGATAAAAATCAGAATGATGTGGTGCTTTGTATGCTATTAGATGACATTCAGAGTGGACGAATCATAAAGATTCACCCCGATGAAAAAACTTTTTACAGAACGAGGCGTACCGGGTAGGGCTGATTATTATTCCTCTCATTGAGGTAGTGTTATAAATTCTGTGTCATTCCAGTAATATATAATCAAAAAGGAATGACACAGAATTTCTAACATTCCTTGCTCAGGCATGTACTGCATACGAGAGTATGCCTCTTTTTTATTACGTTTTATTGAATAGCAGAGATATTGCAGCCTGATCGCTCAGGAAAAATACTCTCCATGAAAATCGGAGCGGTTAATTCTGTATCCAGACTAGCTATCTTATTATCCGACAATCTATTTACTGATATTTAGCTTTGGGATCAAATTTCACTATATCGCTGGCCATTTTATCGATTAATGCTTTAACTGACTCAGCCGTTAACGGTGTTGATTGGTTAGGTATCATCTTCCCCTCACCCTTACGCACAGCTTTAAATACTGGCTTATTGGTTTTCGCGTCGATCAGCTCAGCTTCGAAATAAAGATGAGTATCAGCAGTACGGTGACCCGTTATGTTTTCAAGACCGGCAACAAGCAGCGCGGCAGGTACAACCTCGTAAAACTGCAACCCTTCTTTGCTCAAATCTACACCGGTAATTGCTCCCTTAAATATCAAACTACGTGGGCCTGCCATAGTGGCCAGCGGTTTCCTTTCAGAGATGGCACTCTTTATTTTCAAATCAGTATAATTGCGGATGCGATCCAGTGCTAGCTGGCCAACCTGAGTATTTACCTTCGGCTTCGGATAGTAGGTTATAGGGTTATAGACAATATTATCATAATTTGCCGGATTGAAATTTGGATCAACCCAGCGAAGTTCGGGTTCACCGGAGGGAGTCTTCATCTCTTTGAGGTTTGAATAATCACCAAGGAAACCTGAGTATTTTTCTGGCTCAGCTAGCTTTGAAGTACAGCCGACTAACATTAGCGCACTGCTAAACATAGCTAAGCAGAACATCTTTTTTCGATACATGCTTAAATCTCCTAATAAAATCCGTTAACCCCTTGTTAACGCAACATCAGGTTTAACAGAAAAAAAAACCTCACGGTTGAGAAAAAGTGCGATTAATGGCTATTGAAAACCATTAATTTGTTTATTTTTAAACAAAGATGTTCGGTTTACGTATCAACTGAACGTTCTGGGGCGCAGGTAGCTATAGTTTCCTGCCAGTTTATTCGAACGATGAAAGCTTATTATTCCAGAGAGTAACCGGTTCATCATCCTCGCGAGCGATAATGATGGCTACCGCCACGATTCTTTCGCCAGGTTTCACGTTCTAGTGTGATTTGCAATGACAAAACCACAGTCGATATGACAGGGAAAGTAGCGAAATTGACAGGCCTGGGTAACGAGCAACGTTGCTACTTTATAAAAGACAAATCTGTACTGGAGCTTCCAGATAAATATTTAGGAGAGGCAATAGCCAGGGATGTTTATAAGCTCTCTGTGGTTGCAAATATTGGTGATATTTACTATTTGTCTCTTGCCGATCACTCGATTAACAAAGCAGGGCTCAGGTTTAAAAATGGAAATATGGTCAGAGTAGACTGCCCAACAAAATAAAAATATTAAAATGGCTGTTAGTTTACACTTCCAGCCATTTTATGTATTAAGCCCCTTTCAACATATCAAACACAACGCGAGCAAACCCCTTAGCCAACTCAGGATTTGAAAGGTATTGCATCATCATGTCTTGCTGGGCTTCGCTGCTGTCCATTACGGCGTCATCGATGGCTTTAGGGAAATCCCCGAGCATGGCCTGTTCACGAGTGTTGTTGGCAATTTGCGTCATCACGGCCTGGTTTTCAGATAATTTATCACGCACGGTGAAGGCATAGTTAATCATGTCCTTATCGCTAAGATTATCGGTGACAAACAGATCGTTCAGACGAGCCAGGATGTTAGACAGAAATTCCTCTTTTTTGTCCTTCGGTTTGGCTGTGCCGATGTCATTACCCGGCTCAATTTTATACTCTTCCGCATCCTCCTGAAGCTTGAGATGCTGTTCGTGAAGCTTCGATAGGCGGTAATGGCTCATCTCCACGTTGCTTAGATCGACCTCGTCTTCCTCAACGCGCTGCTCATGGAGCAGGGGTCGTAGATGGCGGGCAAACAGGCTTAGTTTCTCCAGCTCTTTGTCATCGTATTCAACGATCTGCGACATAAACTCGTAGAAGCGGACAAAGCTGCCGAGATCTTTCTTAAAGATATCCAGCTTGTCTTTTTCCTGCTTGCAGTCCTTGAAGCTATTTTCTGCGTTGGTGATAAGCACCACGTCGTTGGTTTTTTTCGTGCGTTCAAAGATTTCTTTTGCCAGCTTGTAAGCCTCAACGGCGGAGGTATAACGCTTCTTCCAGCGTTCAACGGCTGGCTTGCAGATATTGCTAATTGCCGCATTAGATTTGTTTTTGGTAAAGAAGGCCTCGCAAAATTGCTCGACTTCCGTCCACAGGAAGATGCTGCTGGCGCGAAGCTTCTGGAACAGCTCAAAGACCAGCTGCGGATCGCTGACATCCGTCAGTTCTGCCGTCTGATAATAAGGCTGGAAGGCCTGCAGAATGTCGTCTGGTTCGTTATAGAAATCGAGGACAAAGGTGCCGGACTGTGCTTTACCCGGATAGGTGCGGTTCAGGCGCGAGAGAGTCTGTACGCATTCCACACCGCCCAAAGCTTTGTCTACATACATTGCACACAGTTTGGGCTGATCAAAACCTGTCTGGAATTTATTGGCGACCAGCATGACCTGATAATCATCGCTATCAAATGCCTTACGCATATCCCGGCCCTTCAGGCCCGGGTTCATATTCATTTCCGTAAATTTCTGATTCAGCAGCGCGAAGCTATTCGGGTCTTTCTCGTTAAACTCTACCTCGCTGGAAAACGCCACCATAGCATTGATTTTTTCGTATTTATTTTCTGCGATGTATTTATCAAACGCCAGCTTGTAGCGCACGGCGGCTTTACGCGAGCTGGTGACGACCATTGCCTTGGCCTGCCCGCCAAGTAAGTGCATCACGTGTTTACGGTAATGTTCAACGATGACTTTTACTTTTTGCGAGACGTTATGTTCGTGCAGCGCAACCCACTGATTCAGCTTGATCTTGGCTTTCTTGCTGTCCACTTCCCGATCGGGATCGTCAAGCTTTTGCAGCAGCTTATAGGCCACTTTATAGTTGGTATAATTCTTCAGCACATCAAGAATAAAGCCCTCTTCGATTGCCTGACGCATCGAGTAAACATGGAAAGCTTCGGGTTTATTGGTTTTGGATGCGGGTTCAAGGGGGTTGGGGCGGCGGCCAAACAGCTCCAGCGTTTTAGCTTTTGGCGTAGCGGTAAACGCATAATAATTCAGGTTACTGCTGCCTCTGCGTGCGGCGACGGTGGCATCGAGAATATCCTCGGACGACAGCACCACTTCATCATCCGCCTCTTCTGTCATCAGCACTTCTTTCAGCTGGCGCGCCGTCGAGCCGCTTTGCGATGAGTGAGCCTCATCGGCAATGACCGCATATTTGCGTAGCTTAAGGCTGACGCTGCTTTCGATGGCTTTTAAAACGTGAGGGAAGGTTTGAATGGTGACGATAATAATCGGCTGCGAGTTTTCCAGCGCGCTGGCGAGCTTTTCTGATTTCGACCCATCGCCTTCTTTATTATTAATGCGCCCGACAACGCCATCCGCATGTTCGAACTGGTAGATGGTGTCCTGCAGCTGATCGTCCAGCACGGTGCGGTCAGTGACGACAATCACCGAGTGGAACTGCTTTTCGCCTTTCTCATCGTAGAGCGTCGAGAGCTGGTGAGCGGTCCAGGCGATGGAATTGGATTTACCGGAGCCTGCGCTGTGCTGAATAAGGTACTTATTACCGGTGCCTTCAACCGTGGCCGCGTTAATCAGCTTATTCACCACGTCCCACTGGTGGTAGCGCGGGAAGATTAAGCTTTCTTTTTTAATCTTTAAGCCGTTCCAGTCTTCTTTTTCTTCAATCTGCAGGTGCACAAAGCTTGCGAGGATCTTCAGCAGGTTGTCCGGCAGCAGAACCTCATTCCACAGATAGCTTGTCGCGTATTCGTTTTCATTCTCGGGGATTTCATTGCCTGCACCGCCTTCTTTGGTACCTTTGTTAAACGGCAGGAAGAAGGTGTCGTCGCCAGCAAGTTTGGTCGCCATAAACACTTCATACTGGCTGACGGCAAAGTGCACCAGGGCACCACGTTTGAAGGTAAGCAGCGGTTCAGGCTTGTTGGTTACCGGGTCTTTCGGCAAACGCGTTTTCTTATATTGTTTGATCGCGTTATGCACCGCCTGCTTGAACTCGGATTTCAGCTCAAGGGTTGCCATCGGCAGTCCGTTAACAAACAGCACCAGGTCGATCCGCCACTTTTTGGCCTTTACACCGCTTGCGTCAAAGGCTGTTTTGGTGGCATAGGGGCTATAAACCAGCTCCGGCACCACGCGGCAGATATTCTGCTTATAGCGCGCCAGGGTTTCCGGGTTGAGATTATGCTCCGGCTTAAACTGGCATAGCGAAAAGCGTGCATTGCGGATTTTAAGCTCATTACGCAGCACGCCTAACGTCCCGTAGGTGCGTGACAGTTTATCCGTAGCGTTGATATCCGCTTTTTTGAGCTGCACCACCAGCGCATCGAGGAAATGACGTTCGGTATCGGTGGGATAAATCTTCGTAAACTTCTCCCACTCCAGCGGCTGAGTGTTTTGCACAAAGGCCACTGCATCCTGCGTGTACAGCGCACGTTCGCGGTCGTAACCGTCCGATGTACCCCGTTGCCAGCCAGAGGCAAGCATCTGGGCGATCATCTCAGCCTGGAAAATCAGCTCTTTGGTGGTGTCCATACTCATGCGGTGGCCTCCTGTGATACCTCGGATTCGCTGGTTTCTGGTGCAACCCAGTCGCGCACGTCGATTTTGCCGGTGACGGCGGCGGAGATAAGGGCGGTGCGGCGTTCCTGGAGAAGACGGATACCTGTTAACGCGTTTTCTTCCAATGACTCAAAGCGTTTCATTTGATCTGAAATGCGCTTAATTATCGAATGCTGCTCATCAATAGGGGGGACCGGGATCAAACCATTTGCAAGAAACTCATGCTCAATACTTTCTACTGTAGCCCCTTCTTTTGTCCACTCTAACAACAAAGATTTGACATTCCCGTTGATAAAATACGCAGCATAATGAGCTTTCATTCTTTCATTGAATCTTAACGCTTTCATATCCTGATTTATCGTAATTTTTACGATATTTATAGCCACAGGAATATTTCGTTGAAGAATTCCAGAACGAACTACCATGAGCAATGAACCTTCTTCAACATAGTTTGTTGAAGATTCACTTACTGCTTTTGGTGTAACATAATCTTGAGTTTCTGAAATCCAAAAAGACTTCATATCTTTCGGCGAAACCCATGGAACAGTCCCCCCTTGCCAATAAGATAAGTTATCTTTTGTCGGAGTCCCACCCCCACTAAAATTGCATAAGTATTTAAGTGGTACTAGTTCCCAGTGCTCTGGCACTTCCCCCAACCACTCAACGCCAGAATCTTTCATCGGCACATCAGGGTTTAGCCCTTTGGTAACGGCATGGCTAATCACTGCCTGACGCTTTTCTTTTAGTAGTTCAATCAGTTGCTGCTGCTTCTCGATCAAGTTATCGATTTTTGCGGTTTCGTGGTCGAGGAAAGAAGCGATTTTAATTTGTTCTTTCAGCGAAGGGCATGGGTAGACAATTTCATTGAAAGCTTCGGTAGGCAAACGCCACCGACCTAAATGAGCACTTCCTTGTCCAAGATGAAAAAATCGACGCTGTTTATAACCATCTTGCAGTAAATAAAGATAGTAGCGGCTATAAAAACTATGTTTATTTCGTACAGCAAAGACACGATAGTCTGGACTAGTTACACCATCATAATTTGAAATATCTACATAACCTGTTAGTAAGTCCATATGGTTCATTGCAAACTCACCAGGATATACCCTTTGATATTTTGAGTAATCCATAGAAAGTTGACCTTCACCACTTTCAATATCTTTTATCTTTATCCCTTTTTGGGTTACAGATAGAACATCATAGCCTATTTTACCTGCAATTTTTTTCTTAATTTCAAATATATATTTAAGTTTTTTTATAGACCACATCTTAGGGATATTGTCTAAAGACTCAACCCAAGAATCCTTATACTCCGGATACGCCTTATACTTACTCATCAGGAATGCACCTCCTGCAGCAGCTTCATAATCTCGGCGCTGACGGCATCCAGATCGGCGTCAATCTCTTCCAGCGGGCGCGGTGGCTGGTAAACGTAGAAGTGGCGGTTAAATGGAATTTCGTAACCGACAATCCCCACCTCATTGTCCTTGGCGTCGCGCTTATCGGCATTAACCCAGGCATCGGCAACGTGCGGTAGCACTTCGGCTTTAAAGTAGTTTTCAATCAGGTCGCTGGTAGCCATCGATGGATTTAACGGGACGTTTTCGTTATCACGCAGCTCGCCATCCTGCTCGAACTCCACCACTTTACCTTTGTATTCAAACGCGCCGTACAGCGGCTGGGCAGCTTCTTTGAGCACCTTTTTAACAACCGGTTCGGCGGCAGGGTTTTTGGTGGTGATGGCATCGATAAACTGTTTGTTCTCTTTGGCATCCAGCTTTACACCGGCTGCTTTGATGGCACCTTTCAGCGTTAGCTGGAACTCATTAAAGTCATCGCTAACCCGTTCTTTGCCGCCTGCTTTAGAACCTAGCGCAGTCTGGATCAGCTTTGCTTTATCCTTCAGCGCACGCTGCGCCAGCCACAGTTTGCCGTCCAGCAGGTCTTTAATCTGCTTCTCTTTCAGCTCGGCAAACTCTGCTTTGATGATCGCGCGGGCTTCAACCTCGATTGATGAAAAATCGCCGTAGCCGTTTTCCTGCCACTGGGCCGCGAACTCTTCGTACAGGCGTTCCATCGGCGCATTAAACGGCTTCAGCGCAAAGCGCAGGCCCGCAACGGCTTCATCGGTAACCTGGGCGGATAAACGCAGCGGGCGTTCAATGGTCAGGCGGCGGTAGCCAAAATCGGAGCTGCTAAAGATTTTGCTGGCGAAGGTTTTCGGCGTTTCGGTTTTGGCCGTGGTAGACTGGCGGCCTCGGCTGGATTTTTGCTCGGGTGCTTTATCCAGACCAAACTCTTCAAGAGAAGTCGCGTCCACTACTTCAAACTCACCGAAGGTGCGGGTGATGAGCTTGATATCTTCCTCGCCCATCAGGTTGCGCTTGGAGCCTAAAGATTTACGCATCTTGCCGCAGAGGTTGGTGCCGTCAATCAGCTGCACTTTGCCCTTACGCTCTGGGGCTTTCTTATTCGACAGGATCCATACGTAAGTCGCAATGCCGGTGTTGTAGAACATATCTGTCGGCAGCGCGACAATCCCTTCCAGCAGATCCGCTTCCAGGATGTAGCGGCGAATTTCACTCTCGCCGCTGCCTGCTCCGCCGGTAAACAGCGGTGAACCGTTCAGGATAATGCCAATGCGCCCGCCGTTGCTGACCGAGCCATCCACTTTATTACTATCGCGCATTTTGCTGATCAGGTGCATCAGGAACAGCAGCGAGCCATCGGACACGCGCGGCAGGCCTGGGCCAAAACGCCCGTTAAAACCTTTCTGCGTATGCTCGTCGTTAATCTCGCCTTCAATCTTTTTCCAGTCCACGCCAAACGGTGGGTTAGATAGCATGTAGTCGAACTGGTCCTGCGGGAGCTGGTCGTTGGAAAGCGTGTTCCCCAGCTTGATGCGGCTGACGTCCTGGCCTTTGATCAGCATGTCGGCTTTACAGATGGCGTATGACTCAGGGTTAAGCTCCTGACCAAAAGCGCGCATTACCGCGTTTGGGTTCAGCTCATGCACATATTCCATCCCGGAGGAAAGGAAGCCACCCGTGCCCGCCGTTGGATCGTAAATCGTGCGGATGATGCCATCTTTCGACAGCGCCGCATCATCTTCCATAAATACCAGCGAAGTGGTTAAGCGCACGATATCGCGCGGGGTAAAGTGCTCACCGGCAGTCTCATTCGAACTTTCCGCGAAACGGCGGATAAGCTCTTCAAACACCAGGCCCATCTCATGGTTAGAAATTGCCCGCGGGCTTAGGTCGGTGGTGGCAAATTTCTTAACGATTTTGAAGAGCAGGTTGGCGTCATCCAGCAGGCCAACAAATTCGCTGAATTTGAAATGGTCAAAGATTTCACGCGCATCCTTTGAGAAGCACTGAACGTAATTCTCCAGGTTGTCTTTGATGTCGTTCTGTCCCATCTTGCCGAGGTCCATCGGCGAGGTGTTGAAGAACGAAAGCCCTTTGGTGGCGCGTAACAGAAACTTCTCTCTGCCTTCCTCGGGCAGCGGGCTGGCCTTCAGCTTTTCAGCTTCCGCAACCACGGCATCTTTGGTCGGCGCTAACACACATTCAAGGCGGCGCAGCAGCGTAAAGGGCAGGATCACGCGCCCGTACTGGGACTGCTTGAAATCACCGCGTAACAGATCGGCAACCGACCAGATAAAGGCAGCCGTTTGAGAGAAGTTTGTGTTAGTCATTGAAGTGCCCAAGGAATTACAAAAAGTGGGCTGATTATACATGAAGTAGCAATGGCTTTTGTGTTCTGTCGCAGGCGCTGACGTTCCTCTGCAAGGATTTATGATCTGGACACACACTTTTGCGAATCAGCCTTAGTCAAAGTAGGCGTAAAGGGGTAAATTAGACTTATCGCATTGGAATACCGCTAGTTAACAAGGATTTAAGGATGAAGGCTAAAGAAGCCAAGTTGCTAAACTTTTTACAGACAGCGCCACAGCTGATTATTCCCATTTACCAGCGAATTTATTCCTGGAGCCTGAAGGAGTGCGAACAGCTATGGGAAGATATTATCCGCTGTGGGAGGGATGAAGATAACCAAGGCCATTTTATCGGATCGGTTGTTTATATTGAAAACGGGCTTTATTCGGTAACGTCACAGTCACCGCTGTTGATCATTGACGGGCAGCAGCGCGTAACCACGGTTTCACTGCTGATAGCAGCACTGGCGGAGGCGGTGGGGGAGCAAGAGTTTATCGAAGGCTTTAACCAGACCCAGCTACGCGGGTTTTACTTAACAAATCCGCTTCTGTCAGGGGAGAAGCGTTACAAGCTCATCCTCTCGCTAACGGATAATGAAACACTTCGTGCGATCGTCGATCGCAAAGCGCTTCCAGAAAATAACTCCGTGCGGGTGAAAGAGAATTTTGAATTCTTCCAGGAGAAACTGCGTGACGAAGCAATTCTGGAAACGGTTTGCAAAGGGCTTAGCAAGCTGATTGTTGTCGATATCTCTTTGCAGCGTGGTCATGATAATCCACAACTTATTTTTGAAAGCATGAACTCAACGGGTAAAAAGCTGAGTCAGGCCGATCTCATTCGTAACTACATTCTGATGGGGTTAGAAAACGATCGTCAGACGGCGCTATATAATGATTACTGGCGCAAGATGGAGCTGCTGTTCGGCCAGGAAGCATACTCGGAGCAATTTGATGCTTTCATGCGCCATTATCTGACGGTGAAAACCGGCGACATTCCAAAAATTGATGATATTTATGAGGCCTTTAAGCAGTATTTTTATCGTCAAAATGAATCCGTTGAATCGGCAGTGGCGGATATCCATAAATATGCGATCTATTTTTGCGCAATCGCGTTAGGTCTTGAAAAAAATAAAACGCTTAAAGAGATATTTCGTGATATACGCGAATTAAGAATGGATGTGGCCTATCCGTTAATGCTGGAGCTTTACGATGACTATCAGCATGGCATTTTAGAGACTAATGACTTTGCCGAAGCTTTGCGTCTGATGGAAAGCTACGTCTTCCGACGGGCCGTATGCGCCATTCCAACTAACTCCCTGAACAAAACTTTTGCGGGGTTGAGTAAGAATGTAGATAAAAATCATTATCTGGAGAGCTTGAAAGCTGCCTTTATGCTGCTTCCGTCCTATCGTCGTTTTCCTACCGACGAGGAATTCAAAAGGGATATCCAGACTCGCGATCTTTATAATTTTCGCAGCCGTAGCTATTGGCTAAGAAGACTTGAAAATCATAAGCATAAAGAACCAATCCCGCTTGATGAATATACTATCGAACACATTATGCCGCAGTGTGATAACCAGCCGGAAAAGGTGCCAGCAGAGTGGCGAGCATCCTTGGGCGATGAGTGGGAGCAGGTCTGGGAAACCTGGCGCCATACCTTGGGTAATTTAACGCTGACGGGCTATAACTCTGAATACAGTAACCGTTCTTTCGCTGAGAAACGTGATATGGACGGCGGCTTTAAATACAGTCATCTGCGTCTGAATGATGGGTTAGCGTCACTGGAAACATGGAATGAAGAGACCCTGACGGCCAGGGCAAAGAAAATGGCCGAGCAGGCAAGCCAGGTCTGGCCTGGCGCTAAACTTCCAGAAGATTTACTGAAGCGTTATCTGCCTAAAAGTGATGTTAACGTCATCTATGGTTTTGAAGATCATCCCCATCTTGCAAAAAAGCATATAAATATTTTGTTTGAAGCATTTCGCAAAGCCACGTTTGCGCTAGATCCTTGCGTATCAGAGGTCTTTTTAAAACTCTATATTGCTTACAAGGCTGAAGTTAATTTCGTGGACATTATTCCCCAGGCAAAAAGATTATTGCTCTCATTGAATATGCCTTTTTCGGAACTCAATGATCCTAAAGGCCTCTGTCGTGATGTATCAGCCCTGGGTCGATGGGGAAATGGTAACGTAGAATTAGGCTTCGACAAATTAGAGGATCTCCCCTACGTTATGTCCATCGTCGCTCAGGCTTTTGATCGCCAGATGGATAATTAACGTAATTTTAAAGTTAAGGGGCGTAGCCCCTAACTTTAGAAACATCATCGTATTAATTTTGCTCGGTCAACTAAAGTTCCATCCTCCCTAAAATACCGCTCAGGCCAAATCTCAGAAGGATGCACCCCAAGCGCCTCGGCAATCAAAAACTCCCCCTTAGGCCATGGGCGCACAAGGGCATTTGCGAGCGTTGCGGAGCTCAACCCAGCGGAGCGCGACAGCGCTGCCAGTGATGTGCCTTTCTTGCGTAGTCCGGCGATGATATCTGCTTTGTGCCAGCCTTCAGTCATGATTCCCTCCTGGCGAACTAATAATGATTTCAGTTATTTCATTAACTAATTTAGAAATATTTTCGGCGTCTGGATACTACGTATAACGTAGCCTGGCGGCATAAAACTCCTTCTATTACCCCAACCAATTACACTTTCAAGTAATTGATATTAAAGGCTTTTGGTGTTATAAAAAATCGCCAGCAAAAAGGAGCTGGTCAACAGTCACTCTCAAAACGAGGACAAAGATTTACCTCCAGGTAAGGGATTATGAAATGGATACAGGAAAGTGACTGATATTGAAGTATTGGAGTTTTTCCGGGGTGAACTGTCGCTTCATGTCACGTTCACTTTCAAGCCTATCCCCGTTGAGCTTGATACACCGCTCCAGGATTACGCTGAATGGGATGAGCTACCTTATGCAATTGAGGATTTCGGTGAGAAATTCAACGTTGATGTTTCGGTAATTGACTTCGATTTTTATTACCCGTGGGAAATAGAAACTTTCTGGCGTAAATGGTTCAATAAAGAACCGATAAGACAAGTTTCAAAGCCCTTAACTATTCGTATGTTCGCAGAATCAGCTAAGGCTGGATACTGGTTATACGACTGAAGAAAAAGGAGTTTCAAAATGGCTATACCTGTTCATTTATTACTGATTGGAGCAGTTGGTGGTGGTGATTCACTTTAGGTAAGGAGGGGTTTGGCAGGCTTTAATGAATTAGGTACATGAATCATAAAGGATTATGAAATGGATACGGTAGAGGAACTTAACGGAACATACTTTTATGCAGGGCGATCTAACCTTACCGCCTCAGAGCTGTTTTTCATGGTTTTTTGTGAAACTACGGCAGATCATTTCGGAATTGATGATGTGTTAGCCGTAGCGGCGCTTTACGGTGGCGCGAACAATCAGAAAACAAGGGCTAAGCCCAAAGGAGCCAAAGAGGGAACTTCACGGGCTTCCATGGCAATGCGAAAGTATTTTAAAACTGCCAAATTCCCCTTTGGGATACAACTACCTACCTGGATTGGTGGATACACGCCCTGGACGGTAGAACGGCGTATGGTTGCGAAAATAAGTACCTTCACAGGGCGAACTATTCCCCTTATAGGTGAGGTGATTCTTCTCGCTGATGTATCACAAATCACCTGGTGCTCAATACGCGATTACAACCGAATAGCGCGGGGTAACGATAAATTATGGTAGGCGACATTGAAGAACGTATTTTTGCACTGGCGAGACGCTACAACGGTATCTATCTATTCAATAACGAAAAGAAACAACGGTTATTGAATGCAGAAACCGATTTTGACACGGATATGCAGCTGGATATTGGCGAAGCTGAAGACCTAATGGATGAATTTTTTAAAGAATTCCAAGTGGATAGGGCGAATTTTAGGATTGAAACCTATTATCCTGATGAGCCTTTCTCCTGGAATCCTTTCAAAAAATTCCCGCCTATTCCTGTGCCCGATTTTACTATCGGTATGTTGATCGAGTCAGCTAAAGCCGGGAAATGGTTATACGACTAATCACAAGCAAGGAGCGATAAAAATGGCTGTACCTGTACACTTATTTTTAACTGATGATGGCGGCGCGATGATTCTCGGTTCTTGCGACGTTATGGACAGGGAAGGGAGTATTGAATTACGAGGTTTGCACCATTGTCTGACCATCCCTACAGACCCGATGACCGGGAAAGTGACTGGCACGCGTCAGCACTCACCGTTTCAGTTTACTAAAGAGCTTGATAGCGCTTCGCCGTATCTCTTCAAGGCAGCGGCGACAGGCCAGACGCTAAAATCTGCTGAATTCCGCTTCTACAACATTAATTACGCGGGGCAAGAGGTGGAGTATTACCGCATCACGCTGGAAAGTGATTTCAGTCAGCCCTGTTATGCACGACACACGAGGCTGTCCGGGAACGGGCCACATGGAAGAGGTGGCGCTGAACTACGAGAAGATTACTCATCTGTATAAAGACGGAAATTTGTTGGCCCACGATGCATGGAACGAACGCCCGACGGTCGCGGCATAACAAATGGCTGATCCTCTCCGGGATCAGCCCTGTCTACCAGCAGCTACTTTTCATAAGGGGGAAAATGGCGTTTTTTATAGGCCGCCTTAAGCTTTTCCATGGCCAGATTCAGTACATGACGTGGGGCCGCAACATTTAACCTCATATGCTGTTCTCCCCCAGGACCGTACTGTTTACCCGGAGATAACCCTAATCCGGCATCCTTGATAAAAAAGTCGGCTAGTTGTTCGTCATTCATGCCCAGCTTTGTAGCATTAAGAAATAGTAAATAAGACGCTCCCCCGTGCACAACTGAAATGTCTGGACAATCTTTGCTAATTGCCTCCTTCACAAAATTTACATTATCCGCGAGATAGTGTAGTAATTTCTGATACCAATCTTCACAATAGGTGAATGAAGAATAAATAACCGCCTGCTGAAGATAATTTGTTTCGGCAAGATGGCATTGTTCAAGGAATCCAAATAGCTTTTCACGTAATCGTGGATTCGTAATAATCATAAAGCCCCCCTGTACGCCCGGAACATTAAATGTTTTTCCTGGGGAGTGCAGAATCACCGATTGGTTGGCTGTATCTCTATCAATATTAAAAAATGGCGTGTGTGCTTCCTCAGAAAAAACCAAATCACAATGCACTTCATCTGATATTATCACGACGTTTTCATCATGGCAGCAACGCTGTATTTTTGATAGCGTTTCCTTTCTCCATACCACTCCTCCTGGATTATGAGGGGAAACCAATAAAAATACCCGGCATTGTTTCAGCTTTTCTCTGAAATCGATCCAGTCAATCTCAAAAGTGCCGCCCTTTTCAATTAGCCGGGACTGGATGAGATTGCGTTCACACCCTGGAACTAAATCCCGGTATGGGTCGTATATCGGCGTTAGCGTCAGAATATTATCCCCCCGTTGAGTCAGCGCCAACAAGGATAAAACAACTGACTTAATTACCCCAGGGACAAAATGTATCCACTCATCTTTTACCTCACAGTTATACCTTTTTTTATACCATTGAATCACAGCCTTCTTCCAGCATGGATAGTCGATGTTATATCCCTGAATCGGCTGTGAAGCAACGGAATTCATTTCAGATAAAATTGCATCAGGCGTGTTGAAATCCATATCTGCAATCCATAAAGGTATAACCGTTTCTGTGCCGAACATTTTTTTCATCTGCCCCGTTTTGCGGGAAGTGCGGTCTCTGGAAACAATAAGATCAAATAAAGACATTTTTTACCGTCGCATTGATATTAAAATAGATTTTCTTTCATTCAGGATACAGTCAGATTTTCAGGGTCGTCTTCCTTTTCATAAGGGGCAATACCTATACCCGTTGCCGCCCACAGGAGAGCAAAGAATACACCGCTATAACATAGAATGGCCCAGGGAAGATAATCAAGGGTCGCGACGCCCAGCATTGTGGCACAATATACTCCCGAGGCCGACCACGGGATTATGGGCTCAACTACCGTGCCCGCATCTTCTGTGGTTCTGGACAGGTTTTTAGCAGCGAGCCCTCTTCTTTTATATTCGTCTTTAAATGCATCTCCGCACAGTAACAGTGGCAGTGTGCCATTTGCCGTACAGGCGCATATAGTGAAAGCACACAGAATCGTTGTAAATATTAACCTGAAAGTGGATTTTACCCCTTCAGTCATTCTATGAATAACCGTATGTAAAGAGCCCGTTGCACTCATGGCACCTGCAAAGCTGAATGCGCTGAAAACGGTAACGAAACTGCTGAACATAGAGATGGCACCACCGCGCTCCAGCAGGCGTGGCATATCTGGAGACAGCACTGAAATATCGACGCCATCAGCCATATTTAACCTGAAACCGCTTACTATGGACTCGCCAACAGATGCGGGCGTAAATGACTGCAAAAGAATTGCCAAAACGACAGAAACCAGCGTAGACAGAAATAGCATTGGAATAGGTGGTTTTTTGCTTAAGGAGCCATAAAGTACAATCATTGGTGGCAATATCAGAAGAATATTGAAATTGTATATTTCATCAATGGATGTCATTAGCCGAGTAATTGTCTCCGGGGTTGTTGCTGAAACGTCAATATTTAAACCCATGTAAGAATAGACAATACAGCAGAGGATGAATCCGGGGCCCGTTGTCCATAGCAAATGGCCTATATGAGAGTACAAATTCACGCCTGCCGCTAATGCTGCCATATTCGTCGAATCGGAGACTGGAGAAAGCTTGTCCCCAAACCAGCATCCAGACACAATGGCGCCCGCAGCAATCGCCAGGGGAATATTCAGCCCGATAGCGACGCCTATCATGGCAATGCCTATGGTTCCGATAGATCCCCATGAGGTGCCAGTGCAAACAGAAATAAGAGCCCCCAGAAGGAAGGCGGAAATATAGTAGTACTGTGGGTTTATGACTTTAAGACCATAATAAATTATCATAGGAATGGTGCCAGACACCATCCATGCGCCAATAAGAAAACCAATGCTTGCTACAATTAAAATTACAGGTAAGGCTTCTGATATTTTTGTACATATAGCTTTCAAAATGTCATCCCAGGTATAACCATGGGCAATCGCGACAAAGGACGCTGTTGCTGTACCTAAAATTATCATGGGTTCAGCGCGGATATTAAATGCGAAATATCCGATGCTGATTGCAGTTAACATAATAATCATCGGGAACAGGGACCAGAAAAAAGAGGGCCTCTGCTTATCCGTATTTGGAATGCTGTTCATTTTAATTATTCCTGATCTTATGGAGTAGAATAGCTTTGCAAGTATTTGTTGTTTTCATTGGCTTGTTTATTAGGTGATTTATCTTTCTTCTGGTAACGAAGTATGCAGAATGCGTTCATGACTCAATCTTCGGTACTCTTTCGGCGGTATGCCGACATGATTTTTGAAAATGCTGTAAAATCTACTGCTGGATGTAAAACCAGCCAGCGTTGCAATATCCATAATCGGTTTGTCGGTATCGCTCAGCAGTGCCCGAACATGATTAATGCGTAATGACATAATGTATTGCTTGATCGACATTTGCATTGATTCTTTAAAAATACTCATGGCGTAGTGCGTATTTAATTTGACATGTTCAGCTATATCGTTAATCGCAAGCGGTTTATCACTGTTTGCGGCAATAAATTCAAGCATCTGGCTGACATAAAATTTCGCATGACGAGACGTGGGCTTGAGAGTAGATGAGGATATTTTCTGCACAGACACCGCAGACCATCCCGACATGCTAAAGCGTTTAAGCATCAGTGCAACTTCATCAATTGCTAGTTGTCGCACGTGCGGGTTAGGACTTTGGAGTTCCAGCTGCCAGCGCTGGATCTCAATAATGCTCAGCGGTTGTATGTTTTGGGAGCGTACAACCTTTCCGTGAGTTATATGATTAATTAACTCCCTTTCCAGGGGCCATGATAAAAAAAGATGCATAGGCAGGTTAATAATAGCCATCTTCTGGCAATTTCCCGGATCGGTTAACTGATGGGGAGTACATGCCCAGAATAATGTCACATGCCCTTGCCGGAACTGCACGGATTCATCATTTATCAGGTAATTAACATTGTCGTCAAACGGTATATTTATTTCTACCTGTCCATGCCAGTGGCTATAAGACATTGCCAGGGGAGCACGGAGCTCAATCTCCATCCTTTGTGATTCTGAATACAGCGCCAGAGGGCTTTTGGTATGCTTATCATAGCTACGGCACATGTATGGATTATCCGGTAGCCGTGGGTAATTTTTATCTGCCATTGTACTCACTCCGGGCCAGCTGACTGAAAGGTATCTGCTACATTTTCATCTTATCTTAATTACCTCCCGAATTTACCTACATTTTATTCAATCTATTCCCGGAAAGTCAGATTTCAGTGCGGTAGACGAGCATTCTGACTTTTCGGGAAGAACTCTTCATGATAATCGTGTCACCTCCCTGCTTTTCTGAATAGGGATGCACGCCCAGTGCCTCAGCAATCAGCCTTTCTCGATAAAATTGATGAGCAGTTTGGCGGCATCACCGACGTGATAGCGATGAGCAGCACCATTCTTGGGCTGCCATTGCCAAAGACAAGAGGTAAGCCCTATGGCGCTACGCCTGGTACGCCCATCGCCTCCAGCTCTCTGCGCCAGGCTCTCGACACTGAGCTACCCATGAGATTGGCGACGTTGACTCATGGGAGTATCGAAAGGCTCAAATCAAAGTACGTCACTAATCTGGAGGCTTTTATTGGCCGATGGGTTCCCGTTGTGGGGTGGGGGATGCTTGCCGGGGATGTGGCCCAAATCGTTTTTGAGGCGGTGAACACCTACAACATGATAGCCAGGAAAGAAGATCGCATCGGGTGACTGACATCGAAGTAATGATGAAAAAGACGTTCCAAAATGGCTGTTTCCGACCGCTTATGGCTGAAAGCCGGGAAAGGGCGCATTGCGCGCCCCACACACTAAGAACGCAAAGTATCAAGCACCTCTTCAGATACCTCAGCCAGATATAAAGCAGGCAGCCCCTCGAAGTCCGATGTGAATAACACGTGGCGGTTGTCCGGTGTGAATGACGGATGTGGGTGCGTGACCTGGCGGTCGCCGTCGAGTACTTTCCACGAGCTGTTGTGCGCGGCCAGCGGGGCGTATTTGCTGGTTTTCGCGTCTAAGATGTAGAGCCACGGATCGTTTTCAATGGTGTGGCTGGCGGTGTCCTTAACGTCTACCGGCGTGCCGGAGCCGTCGCCGACCAGTAGCGTGCCGTCTTCGTTGCTCATCAGGTGCGAGCAGCTGGGCATGGTCATCATCGCGCTGTCTTCGCCCGTCTGCGGGTCGAAGCGGCGGATGCAGCGGTCGCTGCGGCCTTTCTGGTACGAGACGTAAATCAGCGCCGAGCCGTCCGGCACCCAGAATTCGTGCGTGCAGCTTTCTCCTTCCGCGTGCTCTTTCACCTTGCGCACGTTGCTGCCGTCTTCATTCACAAGCCACATGCGGGCGTCCACCAGGTCGTGCGGGCCTTCGTGGCAGAAGGCGACGGTACCGTCGTCGAACGGGCGATAAATCGGGTGGCCCAGCCAGCCGTTCTCTTCGTGAATAACGCGGGATTTGCCGCTGTGCAGGTCGACGCGCAGCAGGCGGCAGTGCGGCCTGCGGTGATAGAACGCCTGGAAGATTTTCCAGTCCGAGAGCGGCGTCCAGTCTTCGCGGGCGATCTCGATACCGACCAGGCTGGTGCATTCGCTGTTGGCGACCCAGGTGCCGTAGCCGACCCACTCTTCGGGGACCCGGTAAACCGTCTGTTCGCTGAAATCCGCCAGCGAAACGCGCTGGAGGCTGCGTTCGTTTTTAACGTAATACAGATGCTGGTCGTCCGGCGAGAGGAAGCCGCCAAAGGTGTTATCGCCCGGCCCCTCCGTCAGCTGCACCGCCTTCTGGGTGGTTAGATCCAGCAGGTAATAGTTGCGGCTGCCGTCGAACTCCCCGGCAAACAGCAGGTGGCTGCCGTCGCGGGTAAAGCATTTCTGGTAGAAATAGTTGCGGTGGCACAGCACGTCCGCTGGTGTCAGGCGTGTAACTTTTGCGCCGGTTTGCGCATCCTTTACGCTGTGGAAATTAAACTGGATCTCAGAACCCTTTGCCATTGCCCCTCCGTCATTCATTAACTGAAATATCATTTCATTTATATAAAAACACGCTACCACCAAAATTTTATCCCGTCCTTCTCCCGGCGATTAATCTGTTACCCGCGTTGCAAAAACGGATAAAAAACCATCGCCAACCGGTTTAACTGTGAGCAAATTCACAACAATGCCGGTCATTGCATCCTATAAAACGCAGGGTCCACAAAAATAAAACAACGGTTTAATTTACCTCAGGGGTAACGATGACAGCGGAAAAACCCATTTTATTCAGACATCAGCTGGCCTATGGCGGCGGCAACTTGCTGGGGAGCGGCGCGTTAGCCATCGCCGGCATCTGGCTACTCTATTTTTACACGACCTTCTGCGGCCTGACGCTGCTGGAAGCGTCGGCCATCTTCTCCGTCGCCAGCATCATCGACGCCATCAGCAATCCGCTGATGGGCTATCTGTCGGATAACTTTGGCAAAACCCGCCTCGGTAAACGCTTTGGCCGCCGCCGCTTCTTTATCCTGCTCGGCATCCCGCTGATGCTGGTTTACCCGCTGCTGTGGGTCGAGGGCTTTGGCTTCTGGTACTACCTTTCCACCTACGTGCTGTTCGAGCTGATTTACACGTCGGTGATGGTGCCGTACGAAACGCTCGCCACGGAAATGACCACCGACTTCTCGGCGCGCTCAAAGCTCACCGGCTATAAGGCCATCTTCGGTAAAATCGCCAACTTCCTCGCCGCGATCATTCCCGGCCAGTTCATTCTTCTTTATGGCAAAGACTCCGCGCAGCCCTTCTTCTATACGGCGCTCACCTACGGCGCGATCCTGTTCGTGGCGATAGGCATGCTTTACCTCTCTTCCTGGGAGCGGCCGGTGGAAGAGACGACGCCTGTGGACGAGAAGAAAATGACGCTCGGCAAAACCATGCTGACGCTGCTGCGCGACATGAAATCGACCTTCCATCTGCGTGTGTTCCGCAAGCATCTGGGCATGTACCTGTGCGGCTTCGGGGCGGAGTGGCTGTTCGCGTCGATCTTTACCTACTTCATTATCTTCGTGCTGCAGTACGATCCGGCGATGGTGGCGGGGCTGAGCAGCCTGAACTCGATCCTGCAGCTTTGCTCCACGGCGATCTTTATCGGTATCTGCGTGAAGCACGGCTTCAGCAAGCCGTATATCCTGGCGCTGGGGATCGTGGTGTTCACGGTGATCTGCTACAGCCTGCTGCACTTCCTGCATCTGCCGCAGCAGTACGCCACGGCGGCGATGCTGACCATTACGGTGGTGTTCGGCATCGGCACCGGCGGCGTGTATTACATCCCGTGGACGGTCTACACCTTCCTGGCGGATATTGACGAGGCCTTTACGGGCCGCCGCCGCGAGGGTATTTACGCGGGGGCCATGACCTTCTCCGGCAAGCTGATGCGCTCGGTTATCGTCTTCGTGATGGGGGCCATCCTCAGCTTCTACGGCTTCCAGTCCAAATCCCACACCCAGCCGGAAAGCGCGGTCACCGCCATTGCCGTGGTGTTCTGCGTGGGCGTGGTGGCGCTGGCGTTAATGGCGATGGTGTTCAGCGCGCAGATGAAGCTGAACCGCAAAACGCACCTGGTGGTGCTGGGCGAAGTCGCCAGAATCAAGGCGGGCGGGCAGATAGCTGATATCGAACCGGACGTTCGCGCGGTGATGGAAGAGCTGATCGGCTATCCGTATGAAGCGTGCTGGGGCAACAGCAAGGTATGCCGCAAAATCTTCGATACGCCAGCCGTGGAGGTAGCCGCGCCTGCTCCGGTGAGCCTGACGCGACCCTGATAGCTAAAGCCTCAGGCGGCGTTTAACCTTCATTTTTGTGAGGTTGTTCAAAGCCTGAGAGATCGCTGTTCTGTTTATGGCAATACCCGCATCAATCCCTCAAAAAACAATTCGGGACAGGCGAATACTGAAGTCAGTAAAGCATATGACCTGAAAAGAAAATAAATCACCGGAGGGATATGCGATGAATCAAACGAACCTACAGGCAGTAAAAAACTTCGACTTTCTGGCCCGCAGCTTTGCCCGCATGCAGGCATTAGGGCAGTCCGTCGATATCCAGGCCGTTACCGGCAATATGAATGAAGAGCAAAAAATCTGGTTTTGCGAGCGTTATAAGCAGTACTGCCGCCAGGCAACCAGCGCGCTTGAGCTGGAACATTAATCACTTCACCCAACGGGCCTTCGGGCCCGTTTTTCATTCTCTGTAATCTGGTTTTGTAGGGGAGACGCTGCGCTTTCCCGACCTACGAATTCACCTCGCGGCTCTTTTCTTCGCATCTGATGTAATAAAAAATTCCATCCATCAACAATGATTATTTCTTATTTATTAAATTCTTATGCTTGTTATGGGGCGGGGAATGCAATCTTATTCTGTCACATGGCCGGGTCTGCGTGATAAACGTCACTGTAATTGAATAATTTATTCCTTATCATGCAGCCATCGCAACCCAACGGACGTTCCATCCATGAAGATCAACTTAAACAAACTGGTTACCGAAAGCCGCAACCCGGCAAGCGCAGAAATCGACACTCTGCCGACTCTCGACATGCTCGCCGTCATCAACCAGCAGGACAAGCTGGTGCCGGTTGCCGTGGAGGCAACGCTGCCGCAGATCGCGCAGGTGGTTGATAAGGTTGTTGAGGCGTTCGGCCGCGGCGGCAGGCTGATTTACTGCGGCGCGGGTACGTCCGGGCGTCTGGGTATTCTGGATGCGAGCGAGTGCCCGCCAACTTACGGCACCCCGCGCGAGCAGGTCGTTGGGCTGATTGCGGGCGGGCATCCCGCTATTTTACAGGCGGTAGAAAACGCCGAAGACAGCCGCGAAATGGGCGAGCAGGATCTGCGGGATCTTAATTTTAACGATCGGGATGTGCTGGTCGGGATCGCCGCCAGCGGGCGCACGCCGTACGTGCTGGGCGCAATGGCCTATGCGAAAAGCGTTGGCGCAACCGTCGCGGCTATATCCTGTAACCCCGGCAGCGAAATGAGCGAGGCGGCGGATATCGCCATCGAGCCGGTAGTTGGTGCGGAAGTGGTGACCGGCTCTTCGCGCATGAAGGCGGGCACGGCCCAGAAGCTGATCCTGAATATGATCACCACCGGGGCGATGATCCGCAGCGGCAAGGTTTACGGCAACCTGATGGTGGACGTGGAGGCGACCAACGCCAAGCTGCTTCAGCGCCAGGTCAATATCGTGGTAGAAGCCACCGACTGCACGTCGGAAGAGGCGCAGAAGGCGCTCGGCGAATGCAACCGCCACTGCAAAACCGCCATTCTGATGATGCTAAGCGGCCTGTCGGCTACCGATGCGGGCGCGCTGTTAGCCAAACATCAGGGCTTCATCCGTAAAGCGCTGCAGGGGAATACACCATAACATGGCAAAAATTACCGGCCCGATGATCGATCAGATCCTGCGCCTGACGGGCGGTGGCGAAAATATTCTGATCTGCGGCAACTGCATGACTCGCCTGCGCTTAACGCTTAAGGATCGTCAGCTTATCCGGTTGGACGAGCTGAAGAAGATCCCCGGCGTGATGGGCGTGGTGAACCGCGACGACCAGCTGCAAATCATTCTTGGCCCGGGCAAGGCGCAAACGGCCAGCGAGATGATGAATGCGAAGCTTGCCGACGGCACCCGGCCGTCAGGGGAAGAGAACGCCGATCTCCAGGCGACCGCTCGCCAGAACAAGCAGCAGATGAAGGCGAAGCAGAACAGCGCGGTGCATAACTTTTTGACGAAGTTTGCCACCATCTTTACGCCGCTTATTCCGGGGTTTATCGCCGCGGGCCTGCTGCTGGGCATCGCCACGCTGCTGCAACAAACGCTGGTTGTCGACGGCGTTACCACTGCCGCCTGGCTGACGCAGCTGATTGCCTATATGAAGGTGTTCAGCATCGGCCTGTTTACTTTCCTGAGCATCCTGATCGGCTACAACACCCAGAAAGCCTTCGGCGGCACCGGGGTGAACGGCGCGATTATTGCCTCGCTGTTTATCCTGCGCTACGTGCCGGAAGGGACGGTGGGCTACTACGCGGGGATGGATAACTTCTTCGGCATGGCCATCGACCCGCGCGGCAATATTATCGGCGTGCTGCTGGCCTGTATTTTAGGCGCGTGGATTGAACGCCAGGTGCGGCGGGCGATCCCGGATAATCTGGACATGATCCTTACTTCGACCATCACGCTGCTGATCACCGGCGCAATCACCTTCGTGGCGATTATGCCGATAGGCGGCGAGCTGTTTAAGGGCATGTCCTGGCTGTTCCTGCATCTGAACGGCAACCCGTTCGGCACCGCGCTGCTGGCCGGGCTGTTCCTGATAGCCGTGGTGTTCGGCATCCACCAGGGCTTTGTCCCGGTCTACTTCGCGCTGATGGACGTGCAGGGCTTTAACTCCCTGTTCCCGATTCTGGCAATGGCCGGAGCAGGGCAGGTGGGTGCCGCGCTCGCGCTGTTCGCCCGCTCGCCAAAAGGCTCCACGCTGCGCACGCAGATCAAAGGGGCGATTTTCCCTGGCCTGCTGGGCATTGGTGAACCGCTGATCTACGGCGTCACGCTGCCGCGCCTGAAACCGTTTATCACCGCCTGCATCGGCGGCGGCGTGGGCGGCTTCTTTATCGGCCTGGTCGCCTGGCTGGGCCTGCCGGTAGGTCTGAACACCGTGTTCGGCCCGTCCGGGCTGGTCTCCATTCCGCTGATGACTTCGGGCCAGGGCATATTCGCGGGCATGGCGGTCTACGTTGCGGGAATTTTGATTTCTTACTTCGCGGGCTTCGTGCTCACCTGGTTCTTCGGTAGCAAGAATGTTGATTTGAGTTAGGACTACGATCCGTAGGGCGGGCAAGCGTTAGCGCCCCCGCCGAGTAGTTTGTTGGCGCTGACCAAACCAACGTTTTTTTGCTTTCCTTTTATTCCCATCCCCCGACTATCCTTCCCCGAATTTCATCTAAGGACATAAAAGCATTAGCGATAATTTTTAATTCTTTTATGTCCGGGCGCTTGCCAGGAATACTGCGATCTCACCTTTGAGCGGAGCAGAGATCATGGCAGGAACGAAACGTACTTTTTGGCTGGCAGCGCTGGCCCTTATCGCCGCCCCGGCGTTTGCGGTGGACGTCACCGTGGCTTATCAGACTTCTGCCGAACCCGCCAAAGTTGCGCAGGCCGATAACGCCTTTGCCAAAGACAGCGGCGCGAAGGTCGAGTGGCGCAAGTTCGACAGCGGCGCTTCCGTGGTGCGTGCCCTGGCCTCCGGCGACGTACAGATTGGCAATATCGGCTCCAGCCCGCTCGCCGTCGCCGCCAGCCAGAAGGTGCCGATTGAGGTGTTCCTGCTGGCGTCTCAGCTCGGTAATTCCGAAGCGCTGGTGGTGAAGAAAGGCATCTCCGGCCCGCAGGATCTGATCGGCAAGCGCATCGCCGTGCCGTTTATCTCGACCACCCATTACAGCCTGCTGGCCGCCCTGAAACACTGGGGCATCAAGCCGGGCCAGGTACAAATCCTCAACTTACAGCCCCCGGCAATTATTGCCGCCTGGCAGCGCGGCGATATCGACGGTGCTTACGTCTGGGCGCCTGCCGTTAACGAGCTGGAAAAAGACGGCAAAGTGCTGACGGATTCCGCGCAGGTCGGCAAGTGGGGCGCGCCTACGCTTGACGTCTGGGTCGTTCGTAAAGACTTCGCCCGGCAGCATCCTGAAGTGGTGGCAGCCTTTGCCAAAAGCGCGCTCGCGGCCCAGAAGGGCTACATCGATAACCCGGACGCGTGGCTTAAGCAACCGGATAACCTCAGTAAACTTTCCCGCCTGAGCGGCGTACCGGAAAGCGACGTGCCGGGCCTGGTGAAGGGCAATACCTACCTCACCGCGAGCCAGCAAACCGAGCAGCTTACCGGCCCGGTGAACAAGGCGATAGTGGACACCGCGCAGTTCCTGAAGGCGCAGGGCAAAGTCCCGGCGGTGGCAACGGACTACAGCCAGTTCGTCACCGATCGCTTCGTGAAACCGCTGGCGCAGTAAGGGGGAGTTATGTTGCAGGTATCAGGGCTTAGCGCGGATTACGGCGGCAAAACCGTCCTTAACGACATTAATCTGACGGTGGATGAAGGCGAACTGCTGGTGGTGCTCGGCCCGTCCGGCTGCGGCAAAACTACCCTGCTGAACCTGATTGCCGGCTTTGTTCCTTACGATACCGGCAGCATCACGCTGCAGGGCAGGCAGGTAACCGGGCCGGGTGCCGAGCGCGGTGTGGTCTTTCAGAATGAAGGGCTGCTGCCGTGGCGCACGGTGCTGGATAACGTGGCCTTCGGGCTGCAGCTTGCCGGGCAGCCGAAAGAGCAGCGGGATGAAATCGCCCTCGACATGCTGCGCAAGGTTGGCCTGGAAGATAAGGCTAAGCGCGCCATCTGGCAGCTTTCCGGCGGGCAGCGGCAGCGGGTGGGTATCGCCCGCGCGCTGGCGACAAAACCGCAGCTTCTGCTGCTCGATGAACCTTTTGGCGCGCTGGACGCGTTCACCCGCGAACAGATGCAGACCCTGCTGTTGAAGCTGTGGCACGAGAGCCGCCGTCAGGTGCTGCTGATTACCCACGATATCGAAGAGGCCGTGTTTCTTGCCACCGAGCTAGTGCTGCTGTCGCCGGGGCCAGGACGCGTGCTGGAGCGCCTGCCGCTTGATTTTGGCCGCCGCTTTGCCGCTGGCGAACCTTGCCGCAGCATCAAGTCCGACCCGGAATTTATCGCTAAGCGCGAATACGTGCTTAGCCGTGTATTTGAACAGCGCGAGGGCTTTCTATGAGCATCGTCATCACGGATAAAACGCAGCGCCGCCGCCTGGCCTGGCGCTGGCCCTTCTCGCGCCACGTTACGCTAAGCCTGACTACGCTCACCGCCATCGTTCTGCTGTGGTGGTGGGTTGCCGCCGAACAGTGGGTCAGCCCGCTGTTTCTGCCGCCGCCGGGGCAGGTGCTGAGCAAGCTGATTAGCATCGCCGGGCCGCAGGGCTTTATGGACGCCACGCTGTGGCAGCATCTGGCCGCCAGCCTGCTGCGTATTCTGACCGCGCTCGCTGCCGCCGTGCTGATCGGGATCCCCGTCGGGATTGCGATGGGGCTTAGCCCGACCGTGCGCGGCATTCTCGACCCGCTGATCGAACTGTATCGCCCGGTGCCGCCGCTGGCCTATCTGCCGCTGATGGTGATCTGGTTTGGCATCGGCGAAACCTCGAAAATCCTGCTGATTTATCTGGCGATATTTGCCCCTGTCGCCATGTCGACGATGGCTGGCGTGCGAAGCGCCTCGCAGGTGCGCATTCGGGCAGCGCGGGCGCTGGGCGCAACACGTTCGCAGGTTGTCTGGCATGTGATTCTGCCGGGCGCATTGCCGGAAATTCTTACCGGGTTCCGCATCGGGCTGGGCGTGGGCTGGTCAACGTTGGTTGCTGCGGAGCTTATTGCGGCAACCCGCGGGCTGGGCTTTATGGTGCAGTCCGCAGGTGAATTCCTGGCAACGGACGTGGTGCTCGCGGGCATCGGCGTGATTGCCGTCATCGCATTCTGTTTAGAACTGGGTTTACGCGCGCTGCAGCGTCGGTTGACCCCATGGCATGGAGAAGGACAATGAGTGAAAAAGTGAATATTGTGCCGCTGGGGCCGTACATCGGCGGGCTGGTGAGCGGGGTGGACTTAACGCGCAGCCTGAGCGATAACCAGTTCGAGCAGCTCTATCACGCGCTGATCCGCCATCAGGTGCTGTTCTTCCGCGACCAGGCGATTACGCCGCAGCAGCAGCGGGCGCTGGCGATGCGCTTCGGGGATTTACACATTCACCCGGTTTATCCGCACGCGGAGGGCGTGGAGGAGATCATCGTGCTGGATACCCACGACGATAACCCGCCGGATAACGACAACTGGCACACCGACGTCACCTTCATCGAGACGCCGCCTGCCGGAGCGATTCTGGCGGCGAAAACGCTGCCGGAAACGGGAGGCGATACGCTGTGGACCAGCGGCATCGCGGCTTACGAGGCGCTGTCCGAACCGTTCAAACGCCTGCTGTCCGGGCTGGAGGCGGAGCACGATTTCAGGAAGTCATTCCCGGAATATAAACATACCGGCAGCGAAGCGGAGCACCAGCGCTGGCGCGAGGCCGTTATCAAAAACCCTCCGCTCAATCACCCCGTTGTGCGCACCCATCCGGTAAGCGGCAGGCAGGCGCTGTTTGTGAATGAAGGATTCACGACGCGGATTGTCGATCTGACGCAGAAAGAGAGCGACGCGCTGCTGGCGTTCCTGTTCGCCCACGTCACTAAACCAGAGTTCCAGGTCCGCTGGCGCTGGCAGGAAAACGACATTGCCATCTGGGACAATCGCGTCACCCAGCATTACGCCAACGCAGATTACCTGCCCGCCCGACGGATTATGCACCGCGCAACAATACTGGGGGATAGGCCTTTCTGGCGGGGGTGAATGAAACCCCGGTGGATGAAACTGGCGTTTATCCCCCTACGAAACAGCCAGGTCGGATAAGCGCCAGCGTCATCCGACAAATATTCGCTAAAACCTATTTAACCCGCACCTTAACCGCGACCAGGGCCGCCGTCAGCAGCATCAGGCTGCCGGAGAGGATCAGCGGGGAGAGCAGGCCGAGGTTGTCCAGCGCGTAGCCGCCGACGGCTGCGCCGCAGGTGTTTGCCAGCTGAATAACGGCAACCTGAATGGAGCCTGCTTTTTCCGCCTGATCGGCCAGCGAGCGGGTGATCCACGTTGACCAGCCTACCGGGATTAAGGCGAACGCAAAGCCCCAGATGATGGCGATGGCGGAGGCGACAATCTTATCCGTTCCCCACAGCACCAGCGTTAATGCGCTCAGGGCCAGTATCAGTGGGGAGAGCGTCAGCGCCATTTTCAGCGAGCGTTTAAGGAACACCGCAGAAAGCGAAGTACCCACGAAGCTTGCGATGCCGAAGCTCAGCAGCACCAGCGTCAGGCCGTCCACATCGAAGCCGGCCAGCGTCATATAGATCGGGCGAATATAGGTGAAGAAGGCGAACTGCCCGGCAAAGGCCAGGAAGATGGCCGCCATGCCCGCCAGCACGCCCGGGCGTTTCAGCAGGCCAAACATATTCTGTTTCAGGTGTGCCGCTTCTCCCGGCAGGGACGGCAGCACTTTCCAGACCCAGAGAATACAGCCCACCCCCATCAGCGCCGCGCCGTTAAAGACGTTGCGCCAGCCGATTATCCCACCCAGGAAGCTCCCCAGCGGCGCGGCGATAACCAGCGCGATAGAGACCGCACCAAAAATCACCGACAGCGCTTTTGGCACCGTGCGGGCTGGCACCAGCCGCATTGTCAGCGAGGCGGACATCGCCCAGAAGCCACCCAGCGCCAGCCCCAGACAGGCGCGGCCCAGCAGCAACAGCGTGAAGTTTTGTGCAAACGACACCATCAGGCAGGAGGCGGTCAGCAGTACCGAAAACAGCAGCACGACGTGGCGACGGTCGGTTTTGCCGATAAGGGTCGTCACAAACAGGCTGGCGAACATAGCGACAAATGCCGTCACGGTCACCGACTGTCCGGCCACGCCTTCCGAAATCCCCAGGTCCTGCGCCATCGGCGTCAGCAGGCTGACGGGTAAAAACTCGACGGTAATCAGGCACGCTACGCAAAACGCCACGGCAAAGACGGCGGACCAGTTGGGCCGAACAATCGGCTCCGGTTTCGCTGTCTGTTGGATATGTTCACTCATTTCTTCACCTGGCGTGCTTGTCATAAAGCGCGCTAGTTTAGCATCATAAATGTGACGAATTTAACGTTTTGACAACTTTTAGCGCCGCGCTTCGCGAAGCGGCGCTGACCCTTTCGGGAAAATATCAACAGGGTTATTTCTTAGGCTTTATTAGGCCCGGACTTAGAGGACATAAGGATTCATCGCGTATTAATTATCCGCCGTATTCATTAAATTATGCTACTCATCTGAACCGCGTTAAATAATTTATTAATTATGGCCGCAGGACGAAGATAAATATCTCCTCAGGGAATGAGAAGTGCCGCAGGGGCTGTTACAGCCGTTAACGAATCAAGCGAAATATTCAGGGACGCTTTATTTCGTTGTGCTTTTTTTATTTTAAGGAATATCCATGAAATTCAGCAAAATTGCTTCCTCTCTGGTTGCTGGCCTTGTACTGATGAGCGGTGCTGCCCATGCAGAAGATCCTACGCCGGTTACCGTTAACGGCGGTAGCGTTCACTTCGAAGGGGAATTAGTTAACGCCGCCTGTGCCGTCAGCACTGAATCCGCTGATAAAACCGTGCATATGGGCCAGTACCGTACCGCGGCTTTCTCTAAAGTTGGCGACACCTCTGCACAGGTGCCTTTCACCATCGTTCTGACCGATTGCGACAGCACCGTTGCGGCAACCGCTTCTGCGGCCTTCACCGGCCAGACTGACGGGACTGACCCGACGCTGCTGGCGATCAACTCCGGTGGCAACGCCACTACCGCTTCCGGCGTGGGTATCCAGATCCTCGACCGCACCTCTAAAGTGCTGACTCCGGACGGGACATCTTTCTCTACCGCCCAGACGCTGAACGACGGTGCTAATACCCTGCCGTTCACCGCGCGTTATAAAGCAACGGCTGCCACCGCGACTGCGGGCCAGGCCAACGCAGACGCTACTTTCGTTATGAAATACGAATAAGCCCCTCCACAAGGATGAGGTTTGCCTCACGGAGGAGGCAATTTTCACGTTAATCGAAGGCGCGCATGAAAAGGATAATACCGTTCCTCCTGCTTACCGTTGCGGGAAGCCCGGCGCTGGCAAAGCGGGTGGTGGTGATTGATGGCGGCAAGGTGCATATGCGGGGCTCGCTGGTTAACGGTGCCTGCACCGTCGCAACGGAAAGTCAGGAAATGACCGTGCAGATGGGGCAGTACCGCAGCTCTCTGTTTCCGGCCGTCGGCAGCTATGCGCCGGTCAGCGTGCCGTTTGCCATTCGTCTTACAGACTGCCTCGCCGAAGTGTCCGAACGGGTTGGCATTGCCTTTCAGGGGGTGACGCCCGCAGAGGATCCGCAGGTGTTTCTTGCCGCCACCAGCGCCAGTGGTAACGACGCGAGTTCGGGCGTGGGGCTGGCGTTATTTGACAGCCAGCAGCAGCTTATTATTCCGAATACGGAACCGGGCTATTTCGCCGCCATAAAAACTCGCGAAATGATTTTTCATTTCACCGCTCGTTATCGCTCGGTGTCAGAAAGCGTTAAGCCAGGAAAACTCCACTCTGATGTCTGGTTTACGCTGGTCTATCCCTGATTCGCCGTTTAATAAAAGTCTATGGTATCTGTCGTGATGAATAATGTAATTAAGTCAGGCGCTGTCTTATTAGGATGGTTACTTTTCTCGTTTACGGTTCAGGCCGCCGGCGGAATTGGTCTTGGTGCCACGCGGGTGATCTATCCTGCCGATGCAAAACAAACGTCCCTTTCTATTACCAACAGCGACAAAACGGAAAGATATCTGGTGAACTCCTGGGTCGAGAATAATCTCGGCGCAAAAGATAAGAGCTTTATCGTGACGCCACCGCTGTTCGTCAGCGAGCCGAAAAGCGAAAATACCCTGCGCATTATTTATGTCGGCCAGCCGCTGCCGACGGATCGCGAATCTATTTTCTGGATGAACGTGAAGGCGATCCCTTCAGTGGATAAAAACAGCGTGGAGAACCGCAACGTGCTCCAGCTGGCAATCATGTCGCGCATCAAGCTGTTCGTACGCCCTAAAAACCTGCCAATGAAGCCGGAAGACGCGCTGAAGCAGCTGCGTTTTACGCGCAGCGGCGCGCATCTGAGCATCCATAATCCTTCCCCGTACTACGTTTCCACGGTCAACCTGAAGATAGGTAACGATAAGCTGCCCAACACGATGGTTGCGCCGAAAAGCGTGGCGCAGGTGGCCGTTGCGACCGGCATGCAGGGAAAGATCACCTTTCAGACGGTGAACGATTACGGTGCGGTGACGCCGATGCAAGCAGGCCAGATGCAGTGATGCTGGCGGGCCGCAAAAGGGAATTCCGCAAATGATGATTAAGCCGCTCGCGCCACTGGTGGTGGCGATCCTCACCGCGCTCTGCTCAGGGGCAGGCCACGCTGAAAGCTATTTTAACCCCCGCTTTTTGTCTGACGATGATGGCGCCGTGGCGGATTTGTCGCGCTTTGAAAAAGGCAGCCAGCAGGCGCCCGGCAGCTACCGCGTGGATATCTGGCGCAACGACGAGTTTATCGCCACCGAAGACCTGCATTTTGTCGATGCGGGCAAGCAGGCGGCGGACCAGGCGACGAACGGCGGCCTTACACCGTGCCTGGACGGCGACTGGCTGAAGCGGCTCGGGCTGAATATGCAGGCGTATCCGGCATTAGCGAAAGTGAAGGCGGGGGAGTGCATACCGCTGCCGCAAGCCATACCCGGCGCGACTACTGCGTTTGATTTTAACAAGCTGCGCCTGGATATCAGCCTGCCCCAGGCGTCGCTGAACAACAGCGCACGCGGCTATATTCCGCCGGACCAGTGGGACGAGGGGATCCCCGCGGCGCTGGTGAACTACACCTTTACCGGCAACCGCGGCAGCAACGACGACAGCTATTATCTCAGCCTGCAAAGCGGCCTTAACTGGGGAGCGTGGCGCCTGCGTAACAGCGGGGCCTGGAGCTATACCAGCGGGGACGGCTACCACAGCAATACCTGGAAGAACATCAGCACCTACGTGCAGCGCACGGTTATTCCGCTCAAGGGCGAGCTGGTAATGGGCGACAGTAATACCGGCAGCGACGTATTCGACAGCGTTGGCTTTCGCGGCGCGCGCCTCTATTCGTCCGACAGTATGTATCCCGACAGCCTGCAAGGCTACGCGCCGACGGTGCGTGGGATTGCGCGGACCAATGCCAAAGTCACCGTTCGGCAGAACGGCTATGTGATTTATCAAAGCTACGTATCGCCGGGGGCGTTTGCGATAAGCGACCTCAACCCGACCTCTTCCAGCGGCGACCTTGACGTCACCGTCGAAGAGAAAGACGGCAGCCAGCAGAACTACTCCGTGCCTTACTCCACCGTTCCGCTGCTGCAGCGCGAAGGGCGCTATAAGTACGATCTTGTGGCCGGGGATTTCCGCAGCGGCAACAGCCAGCAGGAGACGCCGTTTTTCGCCCAGGGAACGCTGATTGCCGGGCTGCCACACGGCTACACCGCCTACGGCGGGACGCAGCTGGCGGAGCGTTACACCGCCGCAGTGCTCGGCGTGGGCAAAAACCTCGGGGATTGGGGGGCCGTCTCCATGGACATTACCCATGCCCGTAGCACCCTGGCGGACGACAGCGATCATCAGGGTCAGTCCCTGCGTTTTTTGTACGCCAAATCCCTGAGCGGCTACGGCACCAACTTCCAGCTTCTGGGGTATCGCTACTCAACGAAAGGGTTTTATACCCTTGATGAAGTGGCCTACAAAAACATAGAGGGCTACGAGTACGAGCTGGAGGACGACGGCAGCCACAACAAGGTGCCGGTCGCCCAGAGCTACCACAACCTGCGCTACAGCAAGCGCGGGCGTTTTCAGGTGAATATCTCCCAGGCGATGGGGGATTACGGTTCGCTTTACGTCTCCGGCAGCCAGCAGACCTACTGGGGCACGGACGACGACAATACCTGGTATCAGGCGGGCTACGCCAGCGGCTGGAAGGGAATCAGCTATTCGGTTTCTACGTCGTGGAGCAAGTCGATTGGCCTCGCGGGCACCGATCGCATCGTGGCGTTCAACCTGTCGGTACCGTTCAGCGCGTTTCTGGGGAACGGCTATTCGCGGGACAGGGCAATCGATCGCGCCTACGCCACCTTTGTGACCAGCCGTAATTCCGACGGGCAGAGTACCGTGCAGGCGGGCGTCGGCGGCACGCTGCTGGAGGACCGCAACCTGAGCTACAGCGTGACACAGGGCCACAGCAGTTCAAACGGCTACAGCGGTAGCGCCACGGCTAACTGGCAGGCGACCTACGGCACCCTGGGGCTGGGCTACAACTATGACCGCGATCAGCGTGAGTTTAACTGGCAGGCCGCCGGTGGGGTGGTAGGGCATGCCGACGGTGTCACCTTCAGCCAGCCGCTCGGGGACACCAACGTGCTAATTAAGGCGCCGGGCGCGTCGGGCGTGAGCGTGGAAAACCAGACGGGGGTGAAAACCGACTGGCGGGGCTATGCCGTTATGCCTTACGCCACCGTCTACCGCTACAACCGCATCGCGCTGGATACCAATTCCATGGATAACCACACGGATATCGACAACAACGTCAGCAGCGTAGTGCCAACCGAAGGCGCGCTGGTGCGGGCGGCGTTTAACGCGCGGATCGGCGTGCGGGCCATCATCACCGTAAAACGCGCAGGCAGGCCGGTGCCGTTTGGTTCGGTGGTGCGTGAAGAGACCGGCGGGGCAACCAGCATGGTCGGCGACGACGGGCAAATTTACCTCAGCGGTCTGCCGCTTGCCGGGAAGCTGCTTATTCAGTGGGGCGACGGCAAAGGATCGCGGTGTACCGCCCCTTACGCGCTGCCAGAAGCGAGCCTGAAGCAGGCCGTGGTGGTTGCCACCGCCACCTGCTCATAGCGCCGTTAAGGAATTGAAAATGAAACTAAAGACATCTCTTGCTGCCCTCGCGCTGCTGACCATTTCGACCCAGACGCATGCCACGGTCTGCCATAACACCGACGGCGTGCCAAAAGAGGTGAGCTATGACCTGTCCGACAAGTTTAATAGCTCCAATAACAACGTCGGGCAGATAGTCACGCTCGCGGAGAAATCCGGTTGGGTAGGGGTTAACGCCACCTGTCCCGCCGGGACGAGCGGCAAAACCACGATGCGCAGCTACGAGACCGACCTGCCCATTCAGGAAACCCTGGACGGTTATAAATATCTGAAGATAAATGACTACCTGAACGGCGGCATGCGGATCACCGACAGCTACGCCGGCGTTTTTTATCCGCCGGTCAGATATATCCAGATGGGGTCGCACCCGAACGTTCCCAAGCAGAAGCCCTTTCCGGTTAAGGACTCCAACCTAATCTTTCGCCTCAAGGTGACGCGTAAGTTTATCAATATGGTGCCGATCCCCCGGCAGACCATGTTCCGCGTCTATGTCACGACCAGCAAATCCGACCCGCTGACCACGGCGGTTTACACCATCAGCTACAGCGGCAAAGTCGAGGTGCCGCAGACCTGTGAAATCAACGCCGGACAGGTCATCGAGTTCGATTTTGGCGATATCGGCGCGGCGCTCTTTAGCCAGGCGGGCGCCGGAAACCGCCCGCAGGGAGTCACGCCGCAGAGCAAAACCATCGGCATAAAATGCACTAACGTCGACGCGCAGTCGTACCTGACCCTGCGGCTTGAGGCGGAAAAGCAGTCCGGTAACATGATGGTTTCCGACAACAGCGATCTTGGCTTTATCGTTTCCGACAGCAGCGGCGTGCCGCTGACGCCGAACAATCTGGGCAGCAAAATTAATTTCCGTCTCGACGACGCCGCCGCGGCCCGGGTGGGGGTCCGCGCCTGGCCGGTGAGCGTGACGGGGAATAAGCCCGCCGAAGGGCCCTTCACCTCACGCGGCTATTTACGGGTGGATTATGACTGATATACGCATCAGCAGCCTGCTGGCGCTTACGCTCGCAGCGTTATCCGCCAGCGCCGGAGCGAACACTTCTCTCGGGGAAATCAACATCGAACTGCGCGGCAACGTCGTGGACTACAGCTGCTATGTGGAAGCCGGGGAAGATAATAAAACCGTGCAGCTGGGCACGTGGCCGACCAAACAGCTGAGTACGGTCGGCAGCACCACCCAGAGCATGCCCTTCACGGTGAAGCTAAACGGCTGTCCGCCTGGATCCGCCTCCATTACGTTTTCTGGTAAAACGGCCAGCGGCAACCCGAGCCTGCTGGCGCTAAACGGCAGCAGCAGCGCGAAGAATGTTGCGGTGCAGCTGCGGGATAAAGATAAGGTGCAGCTGCCGCTGGAGCAGGCCAGCCAGGACGTGGCTGTGGATGCGGACGGTAACGCGACGCTAAGATTTTACGCTAATTATATCGCGTTGACGGATAACCCACAGCCCGGCAAGGCGGACGCAGATGCGACATTTATGATTAATTATTATTGAGTGTCCAGGATGATTCTTGGGGCATTAAAAAAGTCCGGGGGCCAACAACTCCCGGATTTTTTGCAGGTTACGACTTTATAATAATTCTTTGACGCGGGCGTAATCGATAAGCTCAACGATGGAACTGACGCGCAGCTTGGAGAAAATATTTGCTTTGTGGGCGCTGATCGTTTTGTTACTCAACAATAGCTGCTCGGCGATTTCCTTATTGGATAAACCGTTAGCCAGATAGCGTAATACCGTCACTTCACGATTCGAGAGCGGCATATCGTCAACCGTACCCTGCTGTGATTTAGCATTGCTGATAAAATTCAGCGTGTCCGACGGGAAGAAGGAGTAGCCCGAAAGCAGCATTTCCACCGCGTTATAGATATCTTCCTGCTCTTTTCTTTTGCTGACAAAACCGTTGGCGCCCGCCTGAATGGCGCGCCCGGCATAGAAGCGTTCAGACTTGGAGGAGAGGAATAATATTTTTGTATCTTGTTGTATTCCCTTTATTCTCTTCAGTAAAGAGAAGCCATCAACGCCCGGAAGTTCAATATCCAGGATCACCAGATCGACAGGATGGCTGCGCATATACTCAATGACCTCCCGGCCACTGTCCGTTTTTAGCACGACACTGATATCTTTATTTTTCTGTAACAGCACTTCTATCGACATGCGGACAATAGGGTGCTCGTCCATAATGATTACGGATGCAGGTTTCATTTTTTTTGCCTCGGATTGTTTGAGGTAAACATCGCGTTGACGCAGGGTCAATGGCAGCGAAAGTTATGAAATGTTAACTGGCTGATTTTGAAAATATATGTCTGGCACACTCCCTGATTAGAATAATGATTCCGTGATGTTATATATTTTTGATAAGTGATGGGCGTCATGAAAAATTATCTGAAGGTTGCCAGAGATTCATTTTCATGGTGCTGAAATAGATGGGCTGATTATACAGTCATAATATTTGAGAGAAAGTCTGCTGTTTCCAGCGGGGGCCGGAAGCGTTATTAAGTTCTAAATGGCTGGCGGTTATTTCTACAATCCAGATAAACATACCACTTCTCACCTGGCGAATGGATGGAAAGTTTGTTTTAATTATCAAAAATAGTAGTAAACACCTAATGTTTAAAAGTTGTTAACAGTTTGCTGGCGAAAACAATCGTTTGATCACCCTGGCTGTACTTTTACCGGGATTATCGCACTCCAGGAATTTTTATAAGTGTTAATTGAATGATCTAATTTAACAACTTATAAACATTGAAAATAAGTAGTTTCTTAACTTTCATCCGCAAGTCAGTAGGTTACGCTTATACCCTGCGCTCTGATGCGGGGGTCGATAATTCATTAAGCAAATGAATCAATGCCTTTCTACTTGCCAGGCCAATGCGTTTGGCCAGCCGCCCGAGGGTGTAGACCACCGAGTGGTAGGGCTTATTCAGCGAGGCGGCAACGGTTTTTAGCGAATCCCCCTGTGCCAGCGCCATCAGCAGGCGCCACTCCCTGCGGGTGAGCGCATCATTCTGCCGCGTATAGTTAGCCTGAACGGACGGCTGCGAACAAGGTTGCTGCATCAATAAAAGTGACAAAATGCCCGGAGGTAGCCTGCGTTCAATGACGCTACAGTTTGCCGCCGCGACAATCAGGCAGGACGCGGCGGGATTGCGACCGGCAGTAAGCAGAATGATGATGATGCCGGGATAAGCCTGGTGCCACTGGCGCAGGGTATTGAGTACGCTGATGGCGGAAGCGGCAATGCCGTCGAGATCGATAACGATTCGCGGTATGGGCTTCTGCTCGAAAAACCACGTCACCTCTTCGAGGGTAGAGCAGAGATGCGTTCGGATGTGGCGGAAAATGTAGCGGGTGAGGGCCAGGGAAAGATAGGCGTCATGACTGACCAGCAGCAGTTCGACGGCCGGTTGTGGGCTTCCCGTTCGCAGCTGCTGCTGCAAATACTCTAGCCTGTCGAAAATCATCGGCTTGCTCAGGCTAATCGGATTAACGGGACCATCGATGCTGATGCGGCGGTATTTTCTTTTACGTGCGGCTAATTGCAAATGCTCACTCACTGGCTGACCGATCGGGTTTGTTTTCAGAGATAGTGCCCGACGCTGGATACTTCAGAATGCCTTAGATTAATACTGAATCGCCGGGCGCATCAGCGCTGTTTGTGGCGAACAATCCCTCTGCCCGGCTAATTTCACTTAAGGAGAGTTAAAATAATCAGAAACCGGAACCGTGGCAGTTTCTGATAATGTTGAAGTTGAAGCTATTTTGTCAGTAGAGAAAATTGGCGGATATTAGTGGTGGCCTAAAGAGCGTAAGGAAAAATCTTAATGGTAAGGCTGAAAAGTGAATGTAGTCGGCAAGAAAATAAAACCAACGGACTTTTGCACTTTATTTAACGCGTCCGCAATCAGGGGAATAAGAAATGTAGGTTGACTCGGATGAATCTAATCAGCCCCTGATTATTATTGATGCTGAGTTTTTTCATGATCGCCTTACGATGCTGCACGGCCTGCGACTCGTCAATTTTCATCAGTAACGCCGCGTTTGAGAGCGAATGCCCGCAGGCGATATATTTCAGCAGTTCACGCTCGGTAATGGAGAAATGGCGCGTGGTGCAGAATTTACAAACGGCGGCGGGCACGGCAAGCGTATGTTTGCCCCGTCTGGATAACTCCGTCCAGTGGGCGATCTTGGCGGCTATTTGATCGATTTCTTCTTCGCGATAAATAACCGGCAGCATATATAGACAGGGGCGGAACATCAGCCTTTCATGTTCCAGGCGGCGGCAAATAAGGATCACCCGCTGGGTTCGCGTGGTTTGGGGAATTTTATAGCAGTCGGCGGTAATCCAGCTGTCATCAAGAGAAATAAAAGCCACGTCGGCGGCGTCATGATGCTCAGCGGATAAAAACTGAAAAGCTTCGTGCCGTCGGCTGCATATTTGTTCAACAATGATTTTTATTCCGTGGGCAAAGGGGCGATTTTTTTCCCGCAGGGCAATGGTAAGCATAAGGATCCTTGTGGCAGTCGAAACCGGAACAGGATCATAGATAAAATTTATCGAATTAAGAATCACTTGCGACTTAATTCCCCCGGCGTGCGGGATGAGTTATTGCCAGGCTATTTCCTGGCATACCCGAACGCTGTCGGGAGGAATTTGCTATAAGCGCACCACCATATCCGCCGCGTCGCTTTGCCGGAGCCAGTCGCGAGCGTTAATCCTCAGCATCTCCAGAAAGGTGTTGCCTGCGGTGGAGAGGCGGCCAATGTTCGGGCACAGCACGCCGATGCTGGTGGCGGGCAGCACTTCGCGCAGCGCCAGCGGACGCAGGTTAACGTTATAGCCCGGAAAGCGCAGGCGCACCGACGTCCACATGCTCACCATGTCCGCCTGCTCCATCATGCGCGCCATCACCCACGGCGAGGAGCAATGCACGATATTCTGCGGCTGTGGCAGGTTATAGCGGCGGAATACCTGCGCCAGAATGGAGTGCTCCCCCGGCTCGTCCCAGTCCAGCCAGGGATAGTTCATCAGGCTTTTTAACGAGGTGGTGTGGGTGATCGGATGCTGGTCGCCTGCGATGATCGTATTGCTCAGGGCGTACAGCGGTTCGTAATACATTCCTGACTGAACGATGCTGGTACCCGCGGTCAGCACCGCGATATCCAGCCGCTGGTTTTGCAGCGCGTCGAGGATCTGATGCGGCCGACCCTCCATCGCTACCAGCTTGACGCCGGGATAGCGGGACTGAAACTCAATCATCGTGTTGGTAAACGGCCCGTAGGAGGCGGCAGAGGTGAAGCCTACCCGCAGCTGGCGCATGGCCTTGCCGAGCAGGTGGTCAATCTCTTCACGGGCCTGGTGCAGCGAACGATCGATGTCACGGGCATGGCGCAGCAGCACCTGGCCATATTCGTTTAACGTCACGCCGCGTGACGAGCGTTGCAGAATTGGCAGGCCGATTTCCGCCTCCATCTCCTGAATGGTTTTCGAAATGGCGGGCTGCGTCAGGTTCAGCGCCTTCGCCGCTTTGCCAATGCTGCCCTGTGCCGCAACTTCCAACAGAATATCTAATTGATTTAGCTTTAATTTCATTGGATGCCTTCGCGAGATTCACCGCAGTGGTGCAAATTTTGCCCAGCAACAATACAAAGAATATAACCAAAGGCATAACGAATTTTTATGATTGCGATGTTCTTTTTTTATGCAGATAGTGCAAAAGGCGCCCATTTTTCACATCTTCGCAACAGAAAGGAAATGAGCATGAAAGAGTCAGTCAGCTATGTCCCGAGCCGGGCCGACTTCACGGGCTCGCCTGCGGTTGCCGCGTCCTCAACGTCGAACGGGCCCAGCGTAACATCGCTGGTTGCCGTGACGCTGGGCAATGGCCTTGAGATCTACGATTTTGCCGTGTACAGCTTTTTCTCCGTGATTATTGGCCACCTGTTTTTTCCGGCCAGCAACGATTACGTTTCCCTGCTTCTCGCCGTCGCGACCTTCGGCGTCGGCTTTATCATGCGCCCGCTGGGCAGCATGGTCTTAGGCAATTATGCCGATCGGCACGGACGCAAAGCCGCCATGACGCTGATCATGGGCCTCATGTCGCTGGGCGTTCTGATGGTGGCTTTTGCCCCGACCTACAAAGACGTGGGAATTTTCGCACCGATAGTCCTGATTGCCGGACGCCTGCTGCAGGGGTTTTCGGCGGGCGGTGAAGTCGGTGCGGCGACCACCTGGCTGATGGAGGCTGGCGGGCATTCCCGGCGTGGCGTACGCGTAAGCTGGCAGATGACCAGCCAGGGCGGGGCTGCGTTACTGGGGGCTGCGATGGGAGCCGGACTAAGCCACGTGCTGAGCGAGCAGCAGCTGTATGACTGGGGCTGGCGAGTTCCATTTATCTTCGGGTTGTTAATTATGCCGGTTGGGCTGTATATCCGTCGCCAGCTGCCGGAAACCCACAGCACGACGGCGGACAGCACCGTTGCCAATCCGGCCCTGACGCTCTGGCGCGAGCATCGTCGGGCGCTGGTGCTGGGGATCCTGCTGGTGATGAAAGGCACCACGACGTTCTACATCATTATCTATTACATGCCCGCCTACATGGTGAATACCCTGCACATGCCCACCAGCATCTCCTACTGGATAAGCCTGACGGCGGCGCTGCTGACGCTGCTGATCCCCTTCTGGGGCGGCAGGCTTGCAGACCGGCTGCCGAAGCGTAAACCGATACTGATCGGCTGCGCGATCGTCTCTTTCCTGCTGATCTGGCCGATCTTTGCCACAATTCTGTATGGCGTTCCGCTCGGCTACACCATCGCGCTGATCGCCGTAGATCAGATCCTCGCCAACATCAGCGCCGTAGCAATGTTCCTGCTGGTGCTCGAGACCTTCCCGAAAGCGGTACGCGCCTGCGGTATGGCGATGGTTTATGCGGTAGGTGTTTCACTGTTCGGCGGCTTCGCACAGTTTAACGTTACCTGGCTGCTGAAAGTCACGAATGCGCCGATGGCCCCGGCCTGGTACCTGATGTTTTGCTCTCTCGTTTCCCTGGCCGCGCTGATGGCCTGGCGCGAACGTCACCTCGATCACGACGAATAAGATGAATAAAAGGAAAACCTATGCTAATCAAAGAAATTCTCGACCATGAAGCGGAGATGATCGCCATTCGCCGCGACTTCCATCAGCATCCGGAGCTGGGCTTTGAAGAGTTCCGCACCAGCGATCGCATCGCGGAGCTGCTGACCAGCTGGGGCTATGAGGTGCATCGCGGGTTAGGCGGCACCGGCGTAGTGGGGACGCTACGGGTTGGCAGCGGCGGCAGGCGGCTTGGCATTCGTGCCGATATGGACGCGCTGCCCATGCAGGAACAGACCGGGCTGCCGTGGGCGAGCGCGGTGGAAGGCAAGATGCACGCCTGCGGCCACGACGGCCACTGCGCAATTCTGCTGTCCGCGGCGCGCTATCTGGCTGAACATCGGCCATTTAGCGGTACGCTGCATCTTATTTTCCAGCCGTCGGAAGAGTCCGTCGGCGGCGCAAAACGCATGATAGACGACGGGCTGTTTACCCTTTTCCCCTGCGATGCGATCTTCGGCCTGCACAACTTCCCGCTGATCCCGGCAGGGCAGATCATGACTAAGCCGGGCGCGCTGATGGCCTCGTCCGACAGCATGACCGTTCACCTTGAAGGCAAAGGCGGTCACGGGTCGATGCCGGAAAACAGCATCGATCCTACCGTCGCGGGAGCTGCGATCGTCATGGCGCTGCAAACCATTGTTTCCCGCAACGTCGACCCGCAGGATGCCGCAGTGGTGACCGTGGGCAGCCTGCAAAGCGGAACAACCCACAACATCATTCCGCACAATGCGGTGCTTAAGCTGAATATGCGCACGTTCAAACCTGAAGTGCGAGATGCGGTGAAAACACGTATTCAGGCCATCGTGCAGGGCCAGGCGGAAAGCTTTGGCGTGAAAGCTTCTATCGAGCCGGACTTTGGCTATCCGGTAACGATTAACGATCCGGCGCAGACCGAGTTCGCCCTGCAGGTGGCCCGCGACGCGTTTGGCGCAGAATGGGTTGCGGATCCGCAGGAGGTGAAAAGCGCGATGGGCAGCGAAGATTTCGCGTTCATGCTCGAAGAGGTGCCGGGCTGCTACGTCTGGCTGGGCACCGGCAAAGGCAAAGATGATTATTCCGTGCATCACCCTCTGTATCAGTTTAACGACGAGTGTATTTCCATCGGCGCGACCTACTGGGTGAAGCTCACCGAGGCCTATTTACGTTAGTTTTTTACGGCGGATGACGCTGCGCTTATCCGCCCTGGCGCCGTTGTGGCTAACACTTTGTGTATTCATTTGCTACACTGTATAACGAATGAATACACGAGAAATGTCATGAGAACCCAGCCGAAAGAAACCCCAATCAACATACGAGCGAAGGCCGCCCAGCGCGATCTGATCGATCGCGCGGCGGAGCTGGTCTCTAAGTCCCGCACTGACTTTGTGCTGGAGGCCGCGTGTCGTGAAGCAGAGGATATCCTTCTCGATCAGCGGCTCTTCATGGCGGACGAAAATCAGTTCAACGCCTTCCTGAAAGCCTTAGAAGCCCCCGTTTCCGAAAACGTCGGCCTGGCCGATCTGCTGAGCAGGAGAGCTCCGTGGGAATAACAGCGCCAGAACTGCTCAGGGCTGAGCACGTAACGGCAGAATTTTATTGCAGTGAAAATACGCTGGATGTATGGCTTAAACGCAAGGCGCTTAAGAATTAGGTTATCGGTGCTTCCCGCACCTTCGTCGTTTGTGAAGCGGGAAACAAAAGGGTCGTTGGCTTCTATGCATTAGCGACCGGCAGCGTAGAACGCGCGTCGGTTCCCGGCCTGGTAAGACGTAATATGCCCGACCCGGTACCCGTATGCGTGCTTGGCAGGCTGGCCGTAGATGCCAGTTTTCACGGACAAAAAATTGGCGTGGCCCTGCTGAAGGACGCGGTGCTGCGAACCCGCCAGGTCTCGCAGCACGTTGGCATGCGGGCGCTGCTGGTTCACGCCCTGTCTGACAACGCAAAGGCGTTTTATCAGCGCTTTGGATTTATTGAGTCAGGCCTGCAGCCCAGCACTTTGCTCTTACCGCTCTGGTAAGATTTGCGCCCCCGAAACCGAAGGCACGAAGCGGATCAGTGATGGACCAGCGTGGCGAAGTAATAGATCAGCGGGATCGCCAGCAGATACAGCCCCACGGGGATCTCTGATCCTACCCACGTAATGTGGACACGGCCCTAAGCGAGGTTCTGGTTTTCAAACTGTTCGGGACTGAGACCGCCACAGGCACTGTGGCGGCGCCACCGATTGTAATCACACTCGATATAATTAAACACTGTCGTCCGCATGATTTCCCGGCTGATAAAACGTTCCCCGTGGATACATTCCACCTTCAGCGAGTGGAAGAAGCTTTCCGCGCAGGCATTGTCGTAACAACACCCTTTCGCACTCATGCTACCGTGCAGATTATGCCGCTTCAGCAGCGCCTGATAGTCCGCCGAACAGTATTGCCCACCGCGATCTGTATGGACAATGACATTTCCCGGTCGCTTACGTCGCCAGAGTGCCATCTGCAGCGCATCGCAGGCCAGCTGCGCTGTCATCCGCGACGACATTGACCAGCCGATGACAGCCCGCGACCACAGGTCAATCACCACCGCGAGGTACAACCAGCCCTCGTCGGTGCGAAGATACGTGATGTCTCCTGCCCACTTCTGATTCGGGCCACTCGCGTAAAAATCCTGTTTCAGCAGATTTTCAGACACCGGCAGGCCATGTTCTCTGTAGCTGACCGGGCTGAACTTCCGGGCAGCCTTTGCACGAAGTCCCTGACGTCGCAGGCTGGCGGCAATCGTTTTGACGTTGTACTCAGGCAGTTCGTCAGTGAGACGAGGCGCACCATAACGCTGTTTTGCGTCAGTGAATGCCTTTCGGACAGCAGCATCGCAGACAAGCCGGAACTGCTGTCGAGGGGTTATCTGATGACGACGCAGGCGCCAGGCATACCAGCCACTGCGGGCAACCCGCAGAACCCGACACATGGCTTTGACGCTGAACTCAGCCCGATGTTTTTCAATAAAGACATACTTCATTTCGGGCGCTTCGCGAAGTATGTCGCGGCCTTTTGGAGAATGGCCAGCTCCTCGTCCCGTTCAGCCAGCTGGCGTTTAAGGCGGGCAATTTCAACGGACATTTCCTGCTCACGTTCGGAAGAGCAGCGGGCATTGTTAATCTTACTGCGCCATGCATAGAGCTGGGATTCATACAGGCTGAGTTCCCGGGCAGCGGCAGCAATACCGACACGTTCCGCAAGCTTCAGGGCTTCGTTGCGGAATTCAGGCGTGTGCTGTTTGCGGGGCTTCTTACTGGTTGATACTGGTTTTGTCATGAGTCACCTCTGATTGAGAGTTTACTCACTTAGTCGCGTGTCCACTATTCGCGGGTAGGATCACTCCACGCTGAATTATCAGACACCGTCTGAATTTGCGGCGGGCTGGAGAAAGGGTCATTCTGAGAATGAAGAATCCGACGTTACTAACTGAGTGTTGTATCTAATCCTGGGGGCAGGTCAAGATTTCTTATCGTTCGTTTTTAGTCGATTCCGGGTTGGTGAAAAGTTCGGTACTGAGATCTGAGTACAAGGCATTTTGTCGGCGGGGTTAAAGCTGATCAGGTGAACGAGATTTTAAATCAGGCGGAAAAATACAGACGGTACTTTTTCCTAAGTAAAAGATTACTTAAGGTTTTTTGCCAAAAATCAGGATGCCTGGGATTTGATTATTTTTTGCACTAAAGGCCAGTAACCTAATCGCTTTCGTATTCACGTACAAGAAAAGCCGCTTTAGCGGCTTTATAAAATAGACTTAGAGAAATAAGTAAGATGTCATGATGGTTGTACAAAACATAACAATCATTACTAAGAATAAAGTGAACTTAATTTTTAGCCAAGATACTTCCTCTTTAGGTAAATTTTTGATGAAATCATAATGTTCGGGGTTCATATTTCTCACAGGAAAACTTCCCTTTTTAAAAGCAAATGGGAAGATGAAGTACATATCTTTTTGAAAAGCTAAAAATATCCCCCCTGCTTGTGCAAGGATTATACCCGCGGGTACGTATCCAAATCGTTCTTTAAAAATATCGCACAATAAAAGATGTTGTTTATTCTTCGTCACCGAATATGCACATGCTACAATTGTCGATAAGACAAACAATATGAAAATGATAGCAGATATAATTTTCATCATTTTCCTACTGCGTTATAAATTATTTCACCATATTCTTCACCTTTGTCTGAGAGATACTCTCCGCCTACATACCCCCCACCAGTACCAAGAATTACACCACAAGCTAATGCACCTGCTCCGGCAGCTTCTATTGTTAAAGCCCCCAAAATAACAGAACAGAGGCCAACACCAGCAGCACCGCCAGCATAACTACCAGCAAGCCCCCCTGCAAAGCTACCTATTTCCGTGTATTTCTTTTTAGTACATTCGCTTTCACGACCAATAGAACAAGCCTCATTTATTTCATTGATAGAATGCAAAGCACTAAAGCCGATCCCGACATAACCAACATATCGCATAGCTGCTACATATTTTGCCGCTCGCTCTATATGTGTAGCGTAGCCATCAATATCACTTATTCCCGTTTCATTCCATTTATGAGTTATCGATTTAGTTGATAAACCAAGAGCACTTTTTAGGTTGTTGTGCTCACCAAGTTTCATACCTTTATTAAGGAAGCCGACTTTAAGGACATGATCAAGTTCCTTGAATAGTTGAGCTCGTCTTACATAGAACTGCTCACCAATCAAAGCCCCTCTTGTGATGTATGTATTCTTGTACGTTTCCTGAATCTCTTTCAGGATTTTCTCTATATTTTCGAAATACTTCCCAACAGGTTCAGCAGCAAGCCCGATTCCTTTATCGGCGATGTTGCTAAAGTTAGCTATTGTTGCATAGTGATCGTGTAAGAAATTAGCTTCTTTATGCGTAAGCGGCTCTAATGCTGTATCAATACGTTGTTTAGCGACCTGCATATGTGCGATCTGATCACTGTCCTGTTTTTCTGGATCAACAACAAGCAGGATAGAACCAGCTTTGTATTCCTTACCTTCTCCATTCAATGAGCGGTAAAGTTCGCGTGTTCCTGCTGGTGGTTCACTTTCGAACAACCAGGGCTCATAGGCCCTCGTTTCAGCACCGTAAGGAAGTACACAGAAGCCAGCATCTACTGGTTCACGTTTAGTTTCTTCCTTATGTGGTTTTTTAGCTGTCTGGGCGTGCTGTACGGGTTCTTCCGCTTTTGTTGGTGCAGGAACAGCTAAAGGGGCAGCAGTAACTACAGGGGCAGCCTTAACTGCTTTCTTTTCCTCGACCCAATAGGAAGCATTTGGGAATGACGAAATGAAACTTGCGTTACAGGGGCATGTACTGCGGCTATGCAAAGTACCTGCGGCTGCTACGCCGTGAATCGTGTAAGTGGGGATACCACCCGCGATGTGATAGATTTTGCTATCTTTTCCACATGATACGGAATCTCCGTTTCTCGCAGTCGCAATCCCCCCAAAGCTGTGATTTGGGGAGCCTGAAAGAATACTACCGCCGCACGTTGTTTTGTCGCCAATACGCAGAAAATGACCAGTTGCCATAGTATTATCCTTAATGAAGATTGTTTGCTGGTTTGCTCCCGTGGACTATAGATGAGGAGTCCTCACTGCGTGAGCACTCTCATTAACTACCTGAAACAGTTCACTTGCTTCGCAGCTCCTGATTTCAGATAGTTGATTCGCTTTCGCTCTTTGTGATGTCGTAAATTTATTACCTAAAGACTCTATGAGGTATAATTTTCGGACACTTGTTGTTTATGATGGTGTTTCTGACAAATACGCGGGAGAGCATTCATAATTCTGTGTCACGTTAAAAATCACTACAACGTCATCACTTTATCGAGGCGGCCTTCAAAATAAATCGCCAGCTGCGACAATGTCAAATTCCAGCTCTGGATCGGCATTGTCCATTTTTCCTGCGCATTCATTAACCCCAGATAAAGCAGCTTCAACAGACTGTTTTCATTCGGGAATGCACCTTTCGTTTTCGTCAGTTTTCTGAACTGGCGGTGCACTGATTCAATGGCGTTTGTGGTGTAAATCACCTTACGGATCGTCGCCGGATACCGGAAGTAATGGGACAGATTCTCCCATTTTCTCCGCCATGACTGAATAACCACCGGGTACTGCTGGCCCCATTTCTCCTCCAGTTCATCCAGAGCCACCTCTGCCGCCTCTTTCGAGACTGCACGATAAACGGGCTTCAGGTCGGCCATGAACGCCTTATGGTGCTTTGAGGCGACATATTTAATCGAGTTGCGGATCTGATGGATAACACAGAGCTGAACTTCGGTATCCGGGTAAATGCTGTTTATCGCTTCCGGGAACCCCGTCAGGCCATCCACACAGGCAATCAGAATGTCGTTCACGCCGCGGTTTTGCAGATCGGTCAGTACTGACAGCAAGAAGTTAGCCCCTTCGCTTTCAGACAGATAAAGGCCCAGGATCTCTTTCTTGCCTTCGAGATTCAGTGCAAGAACGGTGTACACGGCTTTGCTCTGGTAACGCTCATCCTCACGAATTTTATAATGAATAGCGTTCAGCCAGACGAAGGGATAAACCTTCTCCAGCGGGCGCAGCTGCCACTGTTTTAATTCAGGGATGACTTTATCCGTAACCGCGCTGATGGTGGCGCTGGAGACGCTGAAAGCATACAGGTCTTCAATTTCCTGGCTGATATCTTTGTAACTCATGCCCAGCGCGAACATGCGGATGATCTTGCGCTCAATCTCATCGGAAAGTGTGGTCTGATGCTTTTTGACCAATTGAGGCTCAAAAGAGCCGTTACGATCGCGGGGCGTGGCGAGTTCAAAGGCACCGGTTGGCGTTTTGAGCGTTTTTTTGGACGAACCATTTTTCAGGTTAGCGGCAATATCCTGAGCCAGATGAGAGTCCAGCTCAGCAGCCAGCACAGCCTCAGTTAACTGTTTGATTAACGGCGTTAAGATGCCATCTTTGCCAGTCAGCGCCTGACCATCCTGAAGTGCTTTCAGGGCTTTATCGAAATCGAAGGGTTGGGACATGTGTCATTCCTTTTGATTATATATTACTGGAATGACACAGAATTTCTAACACTCCCTCCCGGAGCTGCTGGCGGAGCATTACCCTCGTCTGCGCGTTGAGTTTCACGATCAAACCAATGATTCCCTGATTAGCCAGCTGGAAAACGGCCAGCTGGACTTTGGCATCGGCGCGCTGGACAGCTCGGTGCCCGAAACGCTGGAGATCCACCCGCTGCAGGACGATCCGTTTGTCGCCGTGATGCACCGCGACGATCCGCTGGCTGCCTCCAGCCAAATCCCGTGGCGGCACCTCTCCCGCCGCGATATCGGCGTATTTTCAAAAGGGAATATCAGCCGCCTGGTGGCCGCTATGGCAGAAAGCCAGCGGCTTAATCTCACCGCGCGCTATCAGGTCGACTATATCGAAACCCTGTACGGGCTGGTGCGCTCCCGCCTGGCTATCGCGATCCTGCCGGAGCTTTACACCACGCATTTACAGGACAAAGAGCTGGTGGTGGTGCATCTTCAGCAGCCCTCTCTGAGCCGAACGGTGGCGCTGATGCGCAGCACGCAGCAGGCGTTCCCACCCGTCATCGACGACTGTTTCCAGCTGATTGCTAAAGCATTTCAGCAAAGGAAGCTAAACTAACCGCATAATTTACTCTCAAGGACGATCGTTTTTCATGAAGAAGACCCTCCGCGCCGTTTTATTCCTGATGCTTCTTGTGCTGCTGGCCGCTGCCGGATGGCTGCTGTATATCCACGCCAACAGCGACGCGCTGTGGAAGATTGTCAGCCAGCAGTGCGTGCCCGGCCAGCAGCAGCAGCAGGATCCTGCCCCTTGTTTAGAGGTTGATCTGGATAACCATTTCGTGGTGTTCAAAGACGCTAAAGGCCCGCTGCACATGCTGGTGATGCCGACCGAGGAAATTACCGGCATTGAAAGCCCTGAACTCCAGAAGGCGGATACGCCCAACTACTTTTATTACGCCTGGCAGGAGCGCGGTCGCTTAAAGCAGTGGGGGGCGGGGTCCGTGGACGAGCGTTATCTGGGGCTGGCGGTCAACGCCTGGTACGGCCGCTCCCAGAACCAGCTGCATATCCATCTTGCCTGCCTGCGCCCGGAGGTTTATCGGGAACTTAGCCAGCAGGAAGGGCTTATCAGCACCAGCTGGCAGCCGCTGGCCGTGAAGCTCAAGGGCCATGATTATCTGGCGATGAAAATCCCTGCCGACACGTTTGCGCAGCAAAGCCCCTTTGCGCTGCTGAACCGCTACGTTCAGGTGCACGGCGACGACATTGCGAAATATGGCCTGGCGGTGACCGTTAACGAGCAGGGTGAGTTTGTGCTGCTGGCAAACCGGCTGAAGGTGAAGGACATGAATCTGGGCACCGCCGGGGAAATACTCGATTACGGCTGCGCGCTGCAAAATTAGCATGAACGATGGGCGGCGCCTTTTGTGCTGCCGTCCACAAAATCGAAAATCCCCGGCAGGCTTTTGGTCACGGCGCGATCTTTCACTGCATCATTGGGGCAAGCGTATACCGCAGCGTAAGGAACGCCCCATGCGTAAAGACGATTTGCTCACCTTCCTGAAAAACCAGACCGACTTTTTCGACCCTCATGACGTCAGTGACATCTTCACTGCCGGCCACCTTGCCGGGCGTTTTGAACTACGGCGCAATACCGCGAGCCACTATCTCAACCAGCTGGTGGCGCAGGGCGTGCTGATAAAAATTAACACCCGCCCCGTTTACTTCCTGCATAAAGCGAGCTTCGAGCAGCAGTTTTATCGCCTGTCGCGCACCGAGTTTGCCAGCGTCGACGAGCTGCTGGCAGAAAGCGACGGCGGGAAACAGCAGCATGACCACTTTTCCCTGCTGATCGGCCATGAAGGTTCGCTCAGGAAGCCGATTGAGCAGCTGAAAACCGCGCTCTTTTATCCCGACGGCGGCCTGCCGCTGCTGATCACCGGCGACAGCGGCACAGGTAAAAGCTACCTTGCGCAGCTGATGCATGAATACGCCATCGCGCAGCGGCTGATTGGGGCAGATGCCCCTTTTGTCACGTTCAACTGCGCCCAGTACGCCAGCAACCCGGAGCTGCTGGCGGCAAACCTGTTCGGCTATGTTAAAGGGGCTTTTACGGGAGCCAGCACTGACAGAGCCGGCGCGTTCGAAGCGGCGGACGGCGGCATTCTGTTTCTGGATGAAGTTCACCGGCTGCATGCCGAAGGGCAGGAGAAACTCTTCACCTGGCTCGACCGGGGGGAGATTTACCGGCTGGGCGAGACCGCCAGCGGCCACGCCGTTTCGGTTCGGCTGATTTTCGCCACCACCGAGGACATTCACAGCACTTTCCTGACCACGTTTATTCGCCGTATCCCCATTCAGGTTGTCCTGCCGGAACTTGAAAGCCGCAGCCGCAAAGAGAAAGAGGCGCTGATCCTGCAGTTCTTCTGGATGGAGGCAAAAAAAGTCGGCCTTGGCTTAAGCCTCAGCCCGCGGCTGCTCTCCGTGCTGTCGCACTATGTTTTTCGCGGCAACGTAGGGGAGTTGAAAAACGTTATCAAATACGTGGTGGCCTCTGCGTTTGCTAAACAGGGGGCGGGGCCGACGTTAAGCGTGACGATCCACGATCTTCCTGAACCGGTGATGGCCCAGCTGCCCGCGCTCAGCGAAGCCGTGACCGACCGCCAGGATGATATCCTGCTCGACGAGAAAACGTGCCTGCCGTGGCTGCTGCAAAGCCAGGATGCGGCCCGCATGCTGATCCACGATCTCCAGCTCAGTGTGCTGGCCCTGTATGAGAAATACCGCAGCGCTCACCACGCCTGGGATGATATCGAACTGCGTATCGGCAACGAAATTGAAGAGCTGTTTGACCGGCTGATTTTCGACAGCCAGGACAAAGCCAGCTCGCAGATGCTGCTGCTGGTGACGAGCCAGGTGCGGGAGGAGTTTTACCGGCTGGAAAAAAGCTACAGCGTCCAGTTTAACGGCAACTGTATTTACGCCATCGGGCATTACCTGGTGCATCGCTCGAACGTCGAGCCCTCAAAACTTAACGCCGAAGTGTGCAAACAGCTCGACCGCTTTTTAGAGCAAAAGTACCCGCTGCTCTACCTGTTTTGCGACGAGGTGCTGACGTCGCTGACCCGCAGGCTGGATTTGAACATTCAGGCGATGGACCGCGTGCTGTTACTGCTCTGGCTGAATAAAACCGGCGTGCAGACCAGCCAGCTGGTGACCAAAGCGGTGATCCTGGCGCACGGCTATGCCACGGCGAGCAGCATTGCCAACGTGGCGAACCGGCTTTTGAAGCAGACGGTTTACGAGTCGTTCGATATGCCGCTGGACGTGACGCCCGAGGCCATCGCTCAGCAGGTGACGCAGTACGTCGAGCGTAACGCGCAGGCCAGCAGCCTGGTGATTCTGGTGGATATGGGCTCGCTTAACGATATCCACCAGTATTTCAGCCACCGGGTGACGATGCCGGTGGCCATCATTAATAACGTGTCCACGCGGATGGCGCTGTACGTCGGCGAGCGGATTTTGCAGGGGGACTATCTGGAAAATATCGCCAGCGACATCGCGACAGATTTGCCCGTCGAGCATAAAATCATCTGGCCCGAGCGGAATAAACCGAAGGCGATTATTACCACCTGCGCGACGGGTATCGGCGCCGCCAGCAATCTTTGCAGCCTGCTGAAAGCGAGCATTCCCCAGGAGCTGGGGATCGAGGTGGTCGCCTATGAGTACGAGACGCTGGCGGAAAACAAGCGCCGCGAGCCGATCTTTTCCCGCTTCGACGTGCTGGCGCTGGTGGGGACGCTCGATCCCAACATCCCCGAGGTGCCCTATATCCCGCTGGATACGCTGATCTCCGGGCAGGGCAACGAGACGCTGCTGGGGCTGTTCGGGGCGCTGACCGGTCCGGAGGAGGTGAAGCAGATTAACGAGCGCATCGTGAAGAACTTCTCGCTGCGGCGGGTGATTGAGTCCGTCACCATTCTCGATACCGGCAAGGTGATTAATAAGGTAGAGCAGTTTCTGACGCGCTATCAGCACCTGGCCACAATCTCCGTGCCCAACGATCGCAAGGTTGCGCTCTACGTTCACGTAAGCTGCCTGATTGAGCGGCTGATCCGCCAGGCGGCGATTCAGGTCTACGCCGGACGGCGCGCTCAGTGTCAAAGAAATCACCTCGCCGCGCTGCGGGAGGCCTTTAGTGTCATTGAGTCCAGCTACAGTGTCAAAATCCCCGAGGCCGAGCTGTTTTATATCCACGATATTCTGCATCTGGAAACTGAATTTCTTCAGTACGATCAAGAGTTTTAGGCTTTTTCTCCCGCTTCATCCCCGCCACCCACCGCCGTGCCACTAATGCTGGCACGGCAGTTGCAAATTAAAGCTCAGACAGCGGGATTTATTTTCGAGGACAGGATGAAACGACACTATATTTTTGCCAGCCACGGCACCTTCGCTAGCGGTATCCTCAACTCGGTTGAGCTGATTCTGGGCAAGCAAAATAATATCCATACGCTTTGTGCCTATATTCACGAGGGCGAGGATCTGACCGAGCAGGTGAATAACCTGATGGCTTCTTTTCCGGCTCAGGACGAGCTGGTGGTATTAACGGATATTTTTGCCGGCAGCGTAAACAATGAATTTATCCGCTTTATTCACCGCCCCGGCTTTCATCTGCTGGCCGGGCTGAATCTGCCGTTAATCATCGAAATGCTTATTTCCCCGCAGGATGAAGAGACGACGCTGCTGATTAGCGAATCGCTGGCGAGCGCCCGCCAGAGCATCCAGTACTGCAACCAGACGCTGAATACGGCGCTGGTGACGGATAAAGACTTTTAACCGAGGACCAGAAAAATGATAACACTCCTGCGCGTTGACCACCGCCTGCTCCACGGCCAGGTTGCCTTCTCCTGGACCCAGTACATCAGCGCCGACTGCATCCTGATTGCCAACGATGCGGTGATGGACGATGAGCTGCGTAAAACCACCATTAAACTTGCCAAACCGCCTGCGGTGAAGCTGGTGATGAAAAACATCGCCGATTCGATTGCGGCAATAAAAAGCGGTGTCACCGACAAATATAAATTATTTATCGTCGTGGAATCCATTGAGGATGCATGGCGGCTGGCCAGCGAAATTCCAGAAATAAAAAGCATTAACTTAGGCGGTATTAAAGCCAAAGAGGGAAGCCAGAATATTTCAAAAGCGATTAATGTCCTGCCAGAGGAAATTAATTTGCTGAACGAACTGGTTAAAGCGGGTACGGAAGTGGAAATCCGGCAGGTGCCTAACGACAGGAAATTATTATTCACCGAATGCGTTGAATAGTGAGGGAAGCATCATGGTAGAAGCATTACTGCTCGGTCTGGTGGCCTTTATTGCCCAGTCCGAATATGCATTAGGCACGTCGTTAATTTCCAGGCCGATTGTCACCGGCCTGCTCACCGGGCTGGTGTTGGGTGATGTGCAAACCGGCGTGATGATGGGCGCGACGCTGGAGCTGGCGTTCATCGGTTCGTTTTCGGTGGGGGCCTCCATTCCGCCAGACGTGGTCACCGGCGGCATTCTGGGCGTTGCTTTTGCGATTACGTCCGGGGCGGGGACGGAAACGGCCCTGTTGCTGGGCCTGCCGATAGCCACGCTGACGCTGGTGCTGAAAAACGTCTATCTCGGGCTGTTTATCCCGACCCTGAACCAGAAGGCGGACGCCTATGCGGAGCAGGCGGATACGCGGGGCATTGAGCGGATGCACCTCATCGCCGGGTTCGGTCTTTCGCTGATGCTGGCGACGGTGGTGACCGTCTCCTTTATGGTCGGCAGCGGCGCGGTGAAGAGCCTGCTGGATGCCATTCCGGAGTTCATCAAGCACGGGCTGAGCGTGGCAACGGGGATTATTCCCGCGCTGGGCTTTGCGATGCTGGCTCGTTTGCTGATTAACAGGAAGGTTGCGCCTTACTTCTTCCTCGGCTTCGTGTTGATGGCCTATCTGAAAATCCCGGTAACCGGCATAGCCATCCTCGGTGCGATTACCGCTGTGGTAATGGTGAACGTCACGCAACTTAATTCCCCGCGCCCGACGGCGGCACAAGGAGTCCAGAATGACGATGAAGATGATTTCTGAGGAAACTCAGGCGGCAGAAGAGGAGACCGGCGGCATTACCGATAAAGAGCTGCGCAGCGTTTTCTGGCGTTCGTTCCAGATGGAATTCTCCTGGAACTATGAGCGGCAGATGAACCTGGCGTTTGTCTACGCGATGATCCCGGTGCTGAAAAAGCTCTACACCCGCAAAGAGGATCTGGCCTGCGCGCTCAAACGCCACCTGGCGTTCTTCAACACCACGCCTCACATTGTCACGCTGATTCTGGGCATTACGGCAGCGATGGAAGAGAAAAACAGCCAGTCGAAGGGCATGGACGCGGCCTCCGTGGACAGTGTGAAGGCCTCGCTGATGGGGCCGCTGGCCGGGCTTGGCGACTCGTTCTTCTGGGGCACGCTGCGTCTGATTGCCACGGGGATTGGTACAAGCCTCGCGCTTAAGGGCAGCATTCTTGGCCCTATTCTGTTCCTGCTGGTGTTTAACATCCCGCACCTGGCCGTGCGTTTCCTGTTTACCCGCTGGGGGTACGTGCTGGGAACCGGCGTGCTGCAGCGTATCCAGAAGAGCGGGATGATGGAGAGCCTGACCTATGGCGCATCGATAATCGGCCTGATGGTGGTGGGGGCAATGACCGCCTCAATGATTGATATCACCATCCCCATTACCTTCGGGACGGGGGATGCGAAAACCCACGTGCAGGACATTATCAACGACGTCATGCCTGCTTTACTCCCGCTGCTGAGCTTTGGCGTCGTCTACTGGCTGCTGGGCAGAAAGGTTAAACCGCTGGCTATTCTGGGCGGCATGGCGGTGGTGGGGATAGTAGGTTCATGGATTGGTTTATTCTGAGGATTATACAATGTCAACCATGCTGGATTATATCGGCCGGGAGTCAGAGGCGCTGGGGGTTATTCTTAATGAATACGAGGCTAAGCTTGCGCCGCTAAAAGAGTACCTGACTAACAAAACTGTAAATAAAATAATGATTCTGGCAACGGGATCGTCATATAACGCGGTGCTTTGCGCGAAGTATTATTTCGAAGATCGCTTCGGGATTCTGGTAGATATTAAAGAACCGTATAATTTCACCCATTATGAACGGCTGGATCCGACTACGAGTTTGGTTATTGCGGTGTCGCAGAGCGGTAAAAGCGCGTCGACGCTGGAAGCCGTTAAGAAAGTGCAGGCACGGCATATTCCGGTCTTTTGCCTGACCTCTAATCCCGCAAGCCCGGTGGCGCAGCAGGCCGACGGCGTGCTGGATATTAACACCGGCATAGAAAGCGTCGGTTTCGTGACGCTGGGCTTCAGCGCCACGGTGCTGAACCTGCTGCTTATCGCCCTGACCGTTGCCGAACACGGCGGTCAGCTTGAGGCCGGAGAAAAGGAGCGGGCGCTGGCAGAGCTGAAGGATATAGCGCTGGCGATACCGGGCGTTATAGACAAAACCAACGCCTTCATCGCTCGCCATCGGCAGCATTTCATCGGGGCGCAGCGCTTTGTGGCGACTGGCTATGGCGCGCTGGTTGGCGTGGCGAAGGAGTTCGAAACGAAGTTTACCGAAACGGTGCGGCTGCCCTCCAGCGGCTTCGAGCTGGAGGCCTACATGCACGGCCCGTACCTTGAGGCCAGCGCAAAGCACACAATCTTCTTCATTGAAGACCAGCCCCATGCGCGCAGCGCTGCGTTACGGGACTATATGCGGCCCGCGCTGGGTGGCGCATTTACCGTTACCCTGGCTGCGAAAAGTAATGACGAAGATACGCTGGCGCTGGATTATTCAGCAAGCCATAACTTTGCGCCTTTATTATTAATAGTTCCCTTCCAGCTGCTGGCTTTTAATATCGCCATGGCGAAGGGTACAGATCTGAGTGTGCGTATTTTTGACGATTTTGACAGAGTGCTTAAAAGCAAAATTTAATTCCTTTTCAGGAGAAAAACTATGTTAGGTTTTAATCAGGACGAGTACCTGACCAGTGCTCGCGATATTATCTCTGCGCGTAAAGTTGCCGAGCAGGTAGCCGGGAATATTCACGATGCCGGGTTTAATAATATATTTTTTGCCTCGGTGGGCGGTTCGCTGGCACCGATGATGGCCATGCAGGAGTTTGCCAAAGAGGTGACCGCGCTGCCGGTTTATACCGAGCAGGCGGCAGAGTTAATCTCTAAGGGAAATAAAAAGCTCACTAAAGACTCGGTGGTGATTACGCTTTCAAAATCGGGTGATACCAAAGAGTCGGTGGCGATTGCCCGCTGGTGCAAGGAGCAGGGCATTCGCGTGGTGGCTATCACTAAAAATGCGGACTCACCGCTGGCCGAAGCGGCAACCTGGCACATCCCGATGCAGCACAAAAACGGCGTGGAGTTTGAATACATGCTGCTGTACTGGCTGTTCTTCCGTCTGGTCGCGCTCAACGGGGAGTTCAGCGGCTACGATCGCTTTGCAGGCCAGCTGGAGCTGCTGCCGGAAAATCTGTTACAGGCTAAACACCAGTTCAACGATCGCGCCGACGAGATTGCCAGCCGCTACCATAACGCGGAGTACATGATGTGGATCGGTGGGGCCGAGATGTGGGGCGAGGTCTATCTGTTCTCGATGTGTATACTGGAAGAGATGCAGTGGAAACGAACCAAATCGGTCAGTTCGGCGGAGTTTTTCCACGGCACGCTGGAGCTGCTGGAAAAAGACGTGCCGCTATTTCTGGTGAAGGGAGAAGGGAAGTGCCGCGCGCTCGACGATCGCGTGGAGGCCTTTGCCAGCAAGATCACCGACGATCTGGTGGTTATCGATCCTCGTGAATTTGCGCTTAACGGCATTGACGATGAGTTCCGCTGGATAATGGCGCCGTGCGTGGCATCCACCCTGCTGGTGGACAGGCTGGCCGCTCATTTTGAACATTACACCGGGCACAGCCTGGACATCCGACGCTATTACCGTCAGTTCGACTATTAAAAGCCCTGTCGGATGACGCTGCGCTTATCCGACCTACGAATCAAGTGGGGTGGAAAAGCGGCAGCGCCATCCACCCTTTTATGCGCAAAACGGATTATGAAACGAAGTTAGCGGCCTGCTTCAGGACCATATCGCACGCTTTGGTTTTCACCTTTTCCGCCAACGGCGAGCTGCCGATAGTGGTCAGATCCAACTGCTGGCCTTTGCCGGTATTCAGCAGGCCCATCAGGCCCTGGTTGTAGTCCGGTTTTTCAACCGCCTTAGCGGTGTCTTCCATGCCGAGCTTGTTCATCAACTGGCTTTTCAGGTTTTCAGTGCTGGTCACGGAAGCAAGCTTGTTCTTCGCGCAGTACTCCATCACGCCCGCCGCGTTGGTCATGCTGTTGGCGCTAAGCGCCTGGTTGCCGCCGTTCAGCAGCCCGGTCAGCGTAGAGAGGGACAAGCCGCTGCTTGCGGTGTCCGCAGTAGAGGCTGTGCCGCTTTTGCTCAGTTCGCTCGCCGCGCTGGAGAGCTGATCCTGCCAGCTGGCCGCCAGCGCCTGGCCTGCGAATACCGATGATGCCAGCGCCATAGCGCAGAGTAATTTGTTTGCTTTCATCTTCTCATTCCCTGTTATTTCCTGCTGCGCAGGAGCATGTAGCCCCTGAGTATAACCCCTCGCTGCTGGCGGGCGCAGACGGAGTGTTCCTAATACCTACGGCCCGATGTAGCGCAGCACCACCTTCACCGCCATCTCACGGTAGTGGGCCGTGTTCTGCGCCGGGTCGGCCCCCTCTTCAAAAAGGTTCGAAAAGGTATAGCTGTTAGCGACGTGGTGGAAGCTGAAGCTGCTGATCAGACGGTGAACGTCTTTGGCGTTAATCGATTTGCTGAACAGGTGCAGGGCCTGGCCGCGACTCAACACGTCTTCCAGCAGCGTTAACGCACTGCGGTTCACCTCTCGCAGGTAGGTGGACTCTTTCACAAAGCGCCCGCGCTGCATGTTCTCCATGCAGATAATACGAATGAAATCCGGGTTGCCGGCGTGGAAATCAAACGTCCACTCCACCAGCTGCACCATGGCCTCAACCGGCGGCTGGTCGGCCAGGTTGAGCCTGCGCTCCGAGCTGCGGATTTGGGTGTAGACATATTCCAGCACCTGCACATACAGCAGCTCTTTGCTCTTGAAGTGGTAAACCACCATACGTTTGGTGGTGCCTGCTTTCTCGGCGATTTGCTCCATACGCGCGCCGTTAAGGCCAAATTCGGCAAACAGCTCAATGGCGCTAAAGAAGATTTTCTCTTTCAGGCTCGCCTCTTCAAAGCGTTCCGGGAGATAGATCTCGTGGCTTTCCATGCGGGCTCCTCGTGAGTGGATCCAAAAAGTTATTCTATAACCTGATTTCGGTTATTGAATCATTAGGTTCGTTTTGTGAATAAATTGTTTAAAAAATGTGATCTCATACCGGGCGATAACGCACCTTATACACTAACTTCTACTGTTCCCAGGCGCCCCGTTGCGAATATTATCACTGACGTGGCGCCTTTCCACGGCGCGGAGAATCTTAATGTCAGATGCAAAAGTCATGGATGTAAGAGAATTAATCGACCACAGCCCGCTGGGAGGCTACCAGAAGCTCATCGTGCTGCTGGGGTTTTGCGTGATTGCGCTGGACGGCTTTGATATCGCCATTATGGGCTTTATCGCCCCCGTGCTGAAAGAGAGCTGGGGAGTGACAAACCACGAGCTGGGCTTTGTTATCAGCGCGGCGCTTATCGGTCTTGCCCTGGGGGCGATGCTATCCGGGCCACTGGCCGACCGGCTCGGGCGTAAGAAAATCATTATTAACAGCGTCTTTTTCTTCGGCTTCTGGACCTGTGCCACCGCCTTCTCGCAGAACATCGATCAGATGATGATCTTCCGCTTCTTGACCGGGCTGGGACTGGGCGCGGCGATGCCAAACATGGGGACACTGGTGTCGGAGTATGCGCCCGAGAAAAAACGCTCGTTTATTATTACGGTGATTTTTTGCGGCTTTACCTTTGGCGCGGCGAGCGGCGGATTTGCGGCATCGTGGATGATGCCGAACCTGGGCTGGCATTCGCTGATGGTGCTGGGCGGCGTTTTGCCACTGCTTTTCGTTCCGCTGCTGATGTGGAAACTGCCCGAGTCCGTGCGCTTTCTGGTGAGCAAGCGTGCCGAGCAGCGGCGCATCCGCCAGATCGTGGCGAAGCTTTATCCCAAAGCCGTAGACGCGGCAACAGAGTTTGTGATCCCTCCGCCGTCCGCAGTGAAGAAAGGCGCAATAGAAATCGTGGTTTCGGCAGAGTACCGTTTTGGCACCCTGATGCTGTGGCTGGCCTATTTTATGGGGCTTTTTCTGGTTTACGTGCTCGGCAGCTGGCTGCCGTCGATGGTCAAAGGCATCGGCATGACGGTGGCGCAGGCGGCGGTGATTGCCGCACTCTACCAGGCCGGCGGCACCCTCGGTTCGCTGTTTGCCGGCTGGCTGATGGATCGGATTAACCCTCACCGGGCGCTGGGGCTGATGTATGCCACCGGCGGCGGCATGACGATTGTCATCGGCCTGGCTGGAGAGAGTTTCACGCTGCTCGGCGCGCTGGCCTTTTTCTGCGGCTCCTGCCTGAACGGGGCAAACACCGGCATGAACGCGCTTTCCGCCAGCTACTACCCGACGGAAGCCCGCGCAACCGGTTCGAGCTGGATGCACGGCGTCGGGCGCATCGGCGCAATCCTTAGCGCCTTTGCCGGCGCGGAAATGATGTCGCTCAGCCTGGCGTTCCAGACGGTTTTCTTTATTCTCGCCGTCCCGGCAATAATTACCGCGCTGGCTATTTTTGCCAAGGGCAGGCGGGCGGCCGAGAGGAGCCCTTCCCCTCAGGAACCTCCCCTTACCCCGGCCCTCTCTATGGTGGAAAGGGAGTAAAAAGGGCTACACCCGCGGGTGCTTGCGGTAGAGCCACAGGCCCGGCAGCGACAGGCCGATGGACAGCGCGCCTACGATGAAAGAGGCCTTCAGGAAGTTGGTCATCAGCAGGATCATAAGGTCTTCGCTGTAGCCAAAGTGGCTCATCTTCACGGCGGAAATCATTGCCGTATAGGCGGAGATCCCCGGGAACATCGGGATCACCGCCGCGACGGTAAATACCTTCGGGTGGGCCAGATACCAGCGCGACCACTGAATGCCAATCATGCCGATCACGATTGCGGCAACGAATGAACTCCACTCGATATTTACGCCCGCCGCCATCAGCGCCATGCGCGAACCGTGGCCTACTGCCCCCAGCAGGGCACACCAGGGCAGCGCCCGTTGCGGCACGTTGAATACCAGTGCGAAGCCAGCCGCCGGAATGGCCGCCAGCGCCATGTCATGTAGCAGCGCCAGAACAAAATCAATTATGCCCATCCGCGTAGCCCCCAGATCGCCATCGCCATGATCACGCCGATACAGGTGGCAAGCGTCAGCAGGCTCGCCATTGCCCAGCGCGCAAGGCCGGTATTCACGTGTCCTTTGAACATGTCGGCTACGGCGTTAATGAGCGGAAAGCCGGGCACCAGCAGCAGCACGCTTGCCGCCATCGCAATATTAGAGGTGCTGGCAAACGGGCCTTTAGCAATTAGCAGGCCGGAGAGGGTGGTTGCCACAAAAGCCGTGATGCAGAAATTAATTTGCGGGTGCAGGTGGCGCTGGGTCAGCAGCTGGCGGACGTACATGGCCACCGTGCTGGCAATAAAAGTGACGAACGCCCCGTCCCAGCCTCCGCCGTTGAGTTTGCAGAAGCAGCCGCAGGAAATGCCGACCATCAGCACGACCAGCCAGCGCGGATAGCGTAGCGGCTTGATATGCGCGAAGCGCTTCTGCACGTCCTTATAGTCCAGCAGCTTATGCTCGGTCATGATGACAATGTGCTGCACCTCGGTGACGACGTGCATGTTGATGCCGCGATCGACATTTTTACGCGTGGTTGTCAGGCACTGGTTCTCTTTAATCGTGCTCAGGACGATGGCATTGGCTGAAATGGAGCTTTCCACGCTGTCCATGCCCAGCGCGAGGCCTAAGCGGGTAGAAAGTTCTTCTACCAGCGCGCTTTCTGCCCCGTGCTGCAATAAAAAAAGCGCGCACTGTATGCATAAACGGGTCACTTCCCGTTGAATGCTGACTTCTGTTTGCATGCCTGACCCTGGAGGAAAAGTAAGCGCGTATCGCGCAAAAAAAGGACTTTCCATTAGTAACATACCCACCCCCTCGCGCTCCGACGTGCCAGATCAAACTTTGTACGAATAAACGCCGGCGAGCGCTATTACAGTAAAATTTGAGGTCGCTCGCAGTTCTGGTTAATTTTCGAAAAGTGCAGGTTTTAGTCGTTTATCGGCCTTCTTTTTGCCCGACTGGGTGGCAAAAATGCATATGAAACATTTTAAAAACACAATAACAACAAACTACAAACATAATCGTGAGCGAGCGTACCCTATGGAAACTCAGGTGGTGATTATTGGCGCCGGGCCGTCAGGCCTGCTGCTAGGCCAGCTACTGCACCAGGCGGGCATCAGCAGTGTGATCCTCGAAAGACAATCTCCGGACTATGTACTGGGGCGCATTCGGGCGGGCATACTCGAGCAGGGTACTGTCGATCTGCTCCGCGAAGCTGGCGTGAACCAGCGTATGGATGCCGAAGGGCTGGTGCACCACGGCGTAGAATTCCTGTTCGACGGCAGGCGTATTCCTGTTCCACTCAAGGAGCTGACGGGGGGCAAAACGGTGATGGTTTATGGGCAGACCGAAGTAACTCGCGATTTAATGGCGGCACGCGAGGAGAGCCGGGGCTGTTCCATCTATGGCGTCAGTAACGTGCAGCTTTTTGAAATAAAAGGGGACTTACCTTACGTCACTTTTGAAAAGCAGGGTGAAACCTTCCGCATCGACTGCGACTACATCGCGGGGTGCGATGGTTTCCACGGCGTATCCCGACACGCTATTCCTAAAGATATCCTGCGTGAATACGAGCGGGTCTATCCCTTCGGCTGGTTAGGGCTGCTGGCGGATACCCCACCGGTAAATCACGAGCTGATATATGCCCACCATGAGCGTGGTTTTGTGTTGTGTAGTCAGCGCTCACTAACTAGAAGCCGCTACTATTTGCAGGTGCCGCTGACCGATACCGTGGAGGCCTGGCCCGACGAGCGCTTCTGGACTGAACTGAAAAGCCGTCTGCCCGCCGAGCTGGGCGAGAAGTTAGTGACTGGTCACTCACTTGAGAAAAGCATCGCCCCGCTGCGCAGTTTTGTCGTCGAGCCGATGCAGTTCGGCAGGCTGTTCCTGGTGGGGGACGCGGCACACATCGTCCCGCCAACCGGGGCGAAAGGGCTGAATCTGGCCGCTTCGGACGTGAACTATCTTTATCGCATATTGCGTAAGGTGTATCACGAAGGCCGCACCGATCTTTTAGAAACCTATTCGCCAATGGCGCTCCGGCGCGTATGGAAGGGAGAGCGGTTCAGCTGGTTTATGACTAATCTGCTGCATGACTTTGCCGGGCAGAACGATTTTGACCGCAAAATGCAGCAGGCTGACCGGGAATACTACTTAGGTTCGCAGGCGGGAATGACGACGATAGCCGAGAATTATGTTGGTCTGCCTTTTGAGGAGGTTCGCTGAGGGACCCACGGCGGCAGCCTTGCAAACCTGTTGAATGAACTACACTTATTCAGGGCGGCTCTTTCCCGCCCTGACACGATCGCGAGCGAGAGATGAGCCTGAGCCAATCTATCCCCGTCTTTAAACTGTACGGCGAAAACCTGAACTGGCCGACGCGAGATTTGCTGCACTGCGAATCTATTCACAGCCGCAGCAGCCTGTATGAATGGCATATCCGCGTGCATCAGCATGCGGATCTGGTGCAGCTCCTGTACCTGCATAAGGGCCAGGCAGAGATAGAAATTGAAGGTAGCGTGCATCACGTGGAACAGGCCTGTCTGCAGGTGGTTCCCGCGCTTTGCGTTCACGGCTTTCGTTTTTCGCCCGGCACCCAGGGATATTCGCTCTCTTTTTCTGCCCCGCTGGTGGCCCAGTTCGAACAGCAGTTTGGGCGGCCGTTGCAGGTATTATCCAGGGCGGCATGTTTACCCGTTAACGCCTCACGCGGCCAGATTAACACCCTGTTTCGTACCCTGCAGAGCGAGTACGAAGGGGACGGAGAAGCGCGGGACATGATGATTCACTCGCTGACTGGCGCGCTTCTCGTCTGGCTTAACCGCCAGAGTGCGCCTCTTCCCGCAGCCGGTGGGCGAGTCGAACGCAAGCGGGCCGTGATACGTTCTTTTAATAAACTGCTTGAGAGGCATTATCGCGAGCATCTGCCGGTATCGCATTATGCGAGCGTCATTGGGCTGTCCAGCGTCCACCTCAATAATCTCTGTCAGCAGCTCCATGGACAGAGCGCGCTGAACGTTATCAACCAGCGTTTGCTGCTGGAGGCGAAACGTAGCCTGCACTATACCAGCATGACGATAAGTCAGATTTCAGACTATCTTGGCTTCAGCGACGCGACCTATTTCTCCCGGTTTTTTCGACGCTATACGGGCACCTCGCCAAAAGCATTCCGTCGTGATGAAGAGCGAATAATTGTCCATTTTTAGTAAAAAATAAGCGCCTTTTTCTAAAACCATTATTTTATGAGCGGTTGCTAATATTTATTTTAATATTACCTTTCGGTTATTTATTATGGTAATGGCTGTATGAAATATTATTTATTCTGCAATGCCAGCCCTTCCGAAAGCACCTAATGTCATATAAGGCGTTTTTTTACTAATAAATGATGACGCAAATTCTGCTCGCCTCACCCAGGCTCACTAGTAGTACTGTAAGTCAATGACCATCATATTTTCTTTAAATGAACCGGTAACGGTTTTTTAATCTATTAAGCCGTTACCGGCAGAAGATAGTGAAAGGCGTGATTCATCGAGGACCGCATAGAGTGGTCCTCGACGGTATATTACAGGCAGACGTCCACCCACGTAGCTTCGGTCAGCTCGGCCAGACGATCTGGGGTGATACGCACCGCGCTATGGGTAGCGCCCGCGGCGGGCAGGACTTCTGCGTAATTTTTGAGTGAGACATCGCAGTACACGGTGAGGGGATTTTCAAGACCGAACGGGCAGACGCCGCCGACAGGGTGGCCCGTCCAGGTCACGACCTCGTCGCTGCTTAGCATGCGTGCTTTTGCCCCAAAGGCGGTTTTGAGCTTCTGGTTATCCAGCCTGGCATCCCCTTTGGCGACAACGAGAATCACAGCATTTTTGACTTTCAGCGACAGCGTTTTGGCTATCTGGCCCGGCTCAACCTGATGCGCGGCAGCAGCAAGTGCAACGGTGGCGGTACTTTGATTAAGCTCGATAATATCAATATCGGGGGCGTGGTCAGCAAAGAATTGCCGAACGGACTGCAGACTCATGTGTTTCTCCTGATTTAGCTGCAAATAATTTCGCATAAGGTCGGCCTTTTCGCAAATTGCTTCTCCGTCTCGCCCGGGTTTATTTTATTCAATTGTGGATCTCCTTCACAATCACTGCAACCGGTTACTGTAACCGGTTGCAGTGTGCTTCAGAGCAGGGAATACTAAATTCGTAACTCCCCCTGTACCCCATAATAAGAGCTGTCTATGAAACGTATCCTTTTATGTTGTGCCGCAGGTCAGTCTACCAGCATGGTCGTGAACAGGATGAAGCAAGCCGCTTTAGCGCAACGGATTGATGTAGAAATTAAAGCTGTCGGTATTGAAGCATTCACGGACGTGATGTCCGGTTACGATTGCTGTTTGCCTGGTCCACAAATCAACTCTCGTCTGGAGGATTTTAAAGCACAGGCAGCACCCAAACAGATCCCGGTCACGGTGATCAACCCTATGGATTACGGAATGATGCGCGGCGACAAAATTCTCGCTGACGCACTCGCGTTGACAGCCTGACAGGAGAATTGTGATGTCTTCTAACCACGCCGCCTTTAATTTGATTTTCCGCTTTGTTGAAAACTACGTGAGTCCGGTTGCCGGGCGTATTTCTTCCCAGCGTCACGTCATGGCGATTCGTGACGGATTTATCTCCGCCATGCCGTTTATGATTGTCGGCTCATTCCTGCTGGTCTTTGCTTATCCACCCTTCTCGCCAACCACCACCTGGGGCTTCGCCCGTGCCTGGCTGGATATGGCAAAACAGTTCGAGGGGCAGATCCTGACGCCGTTTGATATGACGATGGGCATCATGTCTATCTATATCTGTATGGCAATCGCCTATAACCTCGGCAAGCATTACGTGAAGTCGCACGCGCTGGATCCTTTCATGTGCGCGATGCTGTCGCTGATGGCTTTCCTGCTGGTTGCCGCCCCGAAAACCAAAGGCGCCATGCCGGTCGACAGCCTTGGCGGGACGGGGATCTTTACGGCGATTCTGGTTGCGGTGTACTGCGTGGAGCTGATGAGGTTCCTCAAGGCGCACAATATCGGGATCAAGCTGCCGGACCAGGTGCCGCCGATGATCAAAAACTCGTTTGATCTGCTGATCCCGGTGCTGGTCGTGGTGCTGACGCTTTATCCCCTGAGCCTGCTGATCCAGTCTCAGTTCGATATGCTGATCCCGCAGGCCATCATGTCCGTATTTAAGCCTCTGGTTTCCGCGGCGGATTCGCTGCCGGCGATTCTTCTGGCGGTGCTGATTGGCCACCTGCTGTGGTTTGCGGGCATCCACGGTGCGGCAATCATCTCCGGCATGCTGCAAATGTTCTGGCTGACTAACCTCGGCATGAACCAGAGCGCGCTGGCGACGGGTGCGCCGCTGCCGCATATCTTTATGGAAGCATTCTGGACCTTCTTTATTGTTATCGGCGGTTCCGGTGCCACCATGGGCCTGGTCATCTGCTACCTGCGCAGCCGCTCGGCGCATCTGCGTTCCATTGGGCGACTGAGCGTGGTGCCAAGCTTCTTTAACATCAACGAACCGGTTATTTTCGGGACGCCAATCGTCATGAACCCGGTGTTCTTCATTCCTTTCCTGCTGGCACCAATGGTGAACGCGGTGCTGGCATGGGGCGCGATGAAAATGGATCTGATTGGCCGCGTGATTTCAGTCGTGCCATGGACAGCCCCTGCGCCAATCGGCGCGGCCTGGGCGCTGGGCTGGGATTTCCGCGCGGCGATTCTGGTGGTGGTGCTGGCCGTGGTGTCCGCCATCATCTACTTCCCGTTCTTCAAGGTGTACGAGAAGCAGCTGCTGGAGCAGGAAGCCGAAGAGGCGCAGAAAGCTTCTGGCGAAGAGAGCCAGCAGGCAGCGTAAGACAGGATGTGAAAACGGCGGGGAAACCCGCCGTTTATTTTAGATGCTTTTTTGTAGGAGGGGATAAGCGTCAGCGCCATCCACCGGGAGTTGTTAGAGGCTATTTTAAGGTGCAGTCACCGCAGCCCTGAACGCCCGGCAGCTTATAGCGCTGGCAGCAGGTGCGGCGTACCAGCAAACCATCACGCGGCACCACGGTGCGGTAGAGCGGGTTATCCTGCCCGTCCGACAGCTGCTTTTCAAAGAAGCAGGCGTGGCGCAGGTCGGCCAGTGTCTCATCGTTCAGCAGGCCTTTGATCTCCCCGAGGAACCAATTGATAAGATAGCCTGTATTCGCCCAGATAAGCTTGCCGTTGATATCACCACTCGCCTCGAGTGCATCCACAACCGGCTTCACTCCTTCACTTATCAGTTTTTCCACCCGCAGGCGCAGCGGTAAGTCCGTTGCGGCGCCGTCTTCTTTTACGTCCAGCCAGAAGCTTTCCGCCCGGCCCGTTTCGTGAAATTTTACCTGGATATGCTCCGGGCTAATATTAAGCGCGCGAGGGTACGTGACCAGCGCCATCAGCAGCGGCGGAACCAGCAGCCCCAGATACCATTGCGCCCAGAGTGACTTCAGCGGCTTGCCTTCACGCGCCTGCTGCGGGTGATTGCGATAAATATGGTCCGCATAGCAGGCCATCAGCGTCGTAAGCGTGGCGGGCTGTGCCCACTGATAAAAAGTGAGGGCGTTATCCGGCGCGCCTTCGTTGAGCTTGATAAAGTCGTTGAACCAGGCACGATGGAGGGTGAAATGGTCGCGCAGATCGTCGGCAAAGGCGGGCAGCGCGCACGTAAGCGGCGTTTGCCATAGCATGTCATCAATAAATCTCTGGGACTGAAGCGCCATTGCCTGATACGACCGGGAATCTAAATGAGAATGATTGCCAATCCTAGCTTTAGCCAAAAGCGTTAGCAAGATGAATTTGTGCGTCCTGTAGAAGAAAACTCAAATTGGGATCAGGCAGCCTGCAGCGCGTTGCTGGTGAGGATAGTGTTACGACCCTGGTTCTTTGCCCGGTAGAGCGCTTTATCAGCCATGACCAGCGCGTCATCAATACCGTCGTCTACTAAAGGCGCAAGACCAATACTTACAGTGACGTTTGTGGCGACCTGTTCATTGAACAGGTGCAGGATTTTCAGATCGAATACCCGCAGGCGGATACGTTCGGCGGTTTCCAGCGCCGTATCAGCATCGCTGTTTGTCAGCAAAACCATAAATTCTTCGCCGCCGTAGCGGGTTACGACGTCCCTGGAGCGGACCGCGTCGCGAATGGCGGCGGACACGCGAATCAGCGCCTGATCCCCCATGCTGTGGCCGTAGTTATCGTTGTAGGCCTTAAAGTGGTCGATATCCAGCAGTAACACAAAGTGATTGCCGCTGCCCGCGGCCAGGATGTTCTCCAGACGATTCTGGAAGCCCCGGCGGTTATACAGGCCGGTGAGCGGGTCGATCATGCTGAGATCGGTCAGCTGCTCTTTCTCCTCCAGCAGCTTGTTCATTAACCGCTGGGTGAAGTTATCATTTCTGCGCTGAATAATATGCTGGATGGTGATGCCAACCCCCGGAAGCGCAATGGAATATAAAACCCGCAGCCAGTGCTCCCCCTGATCGAGCCAGAGGATGGTTAACGTCACCGGCAGACAGTGCAGTATGAAAGGGCGTAAATTATTGATAAACGAGATAGAACCGATAAAAAGAATGGTCAATAACGCAATAATCAAATAGGAAGCATCGGTATTGGGAATAGCGTCATTTTTAATAATGATATGCCACGCCCATAATATTCCCAGCGAAAAAGAGACCAGGTTAATATTAATTAGTCTTTGTTTATCAATTAATTGCCAGATGAGCAGCAGGCTGCTGCCGAACAACACCAGCACAGCAGGCACGGTGAACGGCTGCGTGTGGTAAATGGGGCTTGCCATACTAAAACTGGCGGAAATTGCGTTCAGTAACAGGAATAAACGTAAAGAAAGCTGATGCTTACCTTTCAGTAATGCCCGCCAGGTTTTTGCACTCATAAAATAATAGATTCTTTCGGCCAGATGTCTGTGTTAACTGTTTGCGATGGTTAAACGTTATTTTGACGGCTAACTGATTAACGTCATCCGTTATCTATTGGTGAATTTTATTAACGTTATCGCTCAATCTATCACCTTCATGAATGTATGTCATCCGATGATGAGCACGGCTCACGCTGCTCTTGCTGACAAATGAGAAATTTTATCATATGATAATGCTTGCCATTACTAATTGGTGAGACGATCGGTATGTTACATCGACAGCTTGGAAGTGCCTGGGGAGTTATCGTGCCGGGTTTAATTGTCGCCGTGCTGATTTGGATGGATCTGTCATTCAGCCAGTGGCGGGTGCTGGTTGTGCTGGGGCTGGTAGCTTCGGCGGGCATGTTGTATCACAAGCGGTTGCGCCATTACGTACTGCTGCCATCGGGCATTGCGTTCGCCAGCGGGATCGCTCTGGTGATGATGACTATCTGGAGATAAGAAAAACGAGGTAAAATTTATGCAGGAAACGACTGAGGAATTACTGAATCACTTCTGGGAAACAACCAGAAAGTGGTGCGAAGAGAGGGACTTGAACCCTCACGTCCGTTAGGACACTAACACCTGAAGCTAGCGCGTCTACCAATTCCGCCACCTTCGCACAGTTTTTCCAGGCTTGCGCCTAAAGGTCAGATATCGCCTTCGCATGGTGCGAAGAGAGGGACTTGAACCCTCACGTCCGTAAGAACACTAACACCTGAAGCTAGCGCGTCTACCAATTCCGCCACCTTCGCGCAGTGCGAACGATATCTTGCGTGGTTGTTGGTGGTGCGAAGAGAGGGACTTGAACCCTCACGTCCGTAAGAACACTAACACCTGAAGCTAGCGCGTCTACCAATTCCGCCACCTTCGCATACCTGTAATACCGAAGTATCACAACCACGGAGGCGCATTCTAGATGTTTTCTGAGCTTCGTCAACAGTTAATTTGGCACCGCTTTCGCAATTGCTGCAAAAAGCGGCGCTGGGGCGTGTTTAGCGCTTCTTCGCCTTGGCTGCACGGGCCAGTACGGCGCGGTAAACTTTAAAACGACCTGTTTGTGCGATGACCTCATGGCTGCCAAACACTTCGTCCAGCACGTTCGGATAGGCCAGGAAGGCGTTGGCAACGATGCGGAGTTCGCCACCCATGTTCAGATGACGAGCCGCCCCGCGGATCAGCTGGTGGGCTGCATCCAGGCTGGTCTGCATGCCATCATGGAACGGTGGGTTGGAGATAATCATGTCGAAACGGCCATTGATTTCTGAATAGACGTTGCTGGCGATCACTTCACCTTCGATTTCGTTTGCGGCAAGCGTTGCACGGCTGGCTTCCACCGCCGGGGCGCTCACGTCGCACAGCGTCAGACGCACCTTCGGAGAATGGCTTTTCAGCGTAATGGCCAGCACGCCCGCGCCGCAGCCTACGTCCAGCACTTTACCTTTGGTATGCGCGGTCAGGGTGGAAAGCAGCAGCTTGCTGCCGGTGTCCAGGCCATCGCGGCTAAATACGCCCGGCAGAGTTTTTACCGTCATGCCTTCGTGGTTGTACTCATCCCACCAGGCCTGTTCGTCAAACTTAGGCTGCGATTCGAGGCGGCCGTGGTACAGACCGCAGCGGCGCGCGCTGTCGATTTTGGTCAGCGGGCAATAGTCTTCAAGGATTTGTTCCGCGCTCCGCACGCCGCTGCGGTTTTCACCCACAACGAAAACGTCGCAGCCAACCGGCATCAGGGAGAGAATATTCATCAGCTGGAATTGCGCTTCCGGCTTGTTCTTCGGCCAGTAGTAAATCAGCGTATTGCTGTCGCCGACGATGTCCGCGTCAGCGACCAGGCCGTAACGTGCGTCTTCACCCATCTGGGCGCTAAGCACCTGCCAGTGGTGGAACTGCTGCGTATGAACACGACTTGACGCGGTCTCATAGCGGGCTGGTAAATCGTCCTGTAAGTCACCGGCAAACAGCACGCGGCTTTCGGTAAAATCATCGCTGTGGCGCAGCAGCACTTCGCTTGCCGGGGTTAACGCAGTCATCAAATTACTCCTGGAAAATCAGATCCGGGATTATAGAGCTTTAATGGCGCACATTCGATGTATTTGCTATATTTGCGCCCCAATTGGCACTCTCTAAAGGTTTCGCTATGACTTCGCGACGCGACTGGCTGTTACAGCAACTGGGCATCACCCAGTGGCAGCTGCGACGACCGCTGGTGTTGCAGGGCGAAATTGCCGTCTCGTTACAGGCGGATACCCGGCTGGTGATGGTGGCCGACGCGCTTCCGGCCCTTAACGATCCGCTGGTCTGCGACGTCCTGCGCACCCTGGCGCTGGCGCCCGCACAGGTTTTGCAGCTGACGCCGGATCGTGCGGCGATGCTGCCCGCAGACTTGCCCTGCAACAGCTGGCGTCTGGGCGTTGATGCACCGCTGTCACTTCCCGGCGTGCAGTTATCAACGCCTGCCTTAAACGAGCTTTATCACAATGGCACCGCCCGCCGGGCGCTGTGGCAGCAAATTTGCAAACATGAACATGATTTCTTCCCTGACGCCGGATGATTTACCGGCGGCGTACGCCATTGAGCAGCGCAGCCATGCCTTCCCATGGACTGAAAAGACCCTCGCCAGCAACCAGGGCGAGCGCTATTTCAATTTGCGGCTTGATGTCGACGGTCAGATGGCGGCCTTTGCTGTCACCCAGGTCGTCCTCGACGAGGCGACACTATTTAATATCGCGGTCGATCCCGCATGGCAGCGCAAAGGATTAGGCCGCCAGCTGCTGGAGCATTTAATCAGCGAGCTGGAAGCGAAAGATGTTTTTACCCTGTGGCTTGAAGTGCGCGCCTCGAATGCGGCAGCCATCGCTCTCTACGAGAGCCTGGGCTTCAACGAGGCGACGATTCGCCGCAACTATTACCCCACAAAAGAGGGTCGGGAAGACGCCATTATCATGGCGTTACCGCTTGGTTGAAACGAAAAGAAAGGTGTGTTGATGAACTGGGACTGGATTTTATTTGATGCCGACGAAACGCTGTTTACCTTTGACGCTTTCGGCGGCTTACAGCGGATGTTTCTCGACTACAGCGTGACCTTTACCGCTGAAGATTTCCAGGATTACCAGGCGGTCAACAAGCCTCTGTGGGTGGATTACCAGAACGGTGCCATCACTGCCTTACATCTGCAACACCAGCGTTTCCAGGGCTGGTCGGAAAGACTGAATGTGCCCGCGGGCGATCTCAATGCCGCGTTTCTTAAAGCGATGGCCGAGATTTGTACCCCGCTGCCGGGTGCCGTATCCCTGCTTAACGCTCTGAAAGGCAAAACGAAGATCGGCATTATCACTAACGGCTTCACGGCACTGCAGCAAATCCGCCTTGAACGTACCGGCCTGCGGGATGCTTTCGACCTGCTGGTTATCTCCGAGCAGGTTGGCGTCGCCAAGCCGGATCCCCGCATTTTCGATTATGCTTTTGAGAAGATGGGCAATCCGCCGCGCGACCGCGTGATGATGGTGGGAGACACCGCCGAATCAGACATTCTGGGCGGCAACAGCGCAGGCATTGCGACCTGCTGGCTAAACGCCCACGGGCGCAGCCTGCCGGAGGGCATTCACCCGACGTGGCAGGTATCCTCCCTCAGTGAACTGGAGCAACTGTTGTGTAAGCCATGATTGTTGATTGTTAAACCCACACTGATGGGTAAAATAGCCGCCAGAAACGTTCATTCGTCGCGTGGCCTGGAGCCGCGCGCATTCACAGAAGATACAATTATGACTTTGTCTCCTTTCCTGCAAGAGGTGTCGAAACGCCGCACCTTTGCGATCATTTCCCACCCGGATGCCGGTAAAACGACCATCACTGAAAAAGTGCTGCTGTTTGGACAGGCCATTCAGACCGCCGGTACCGTTAAGGGCCGTGGCTCAAGCCAGCACGCAAAATCTGACTGGATGGAAATGGAAAAGCAGCGTGGTATCTCCATCACCACGTCCGTGATGCAGTTCCCGTACCGCGACAGCCTGGTTAACCTGCTCGATACCCCTGGGCACGAAGACTTCTCTGAAGATACCTACCGTACCCTGACGGCGGTGGACTGCTGTCTGATGGTTATCGACGCCGCAAAAGGTGTAGAGGATCGTACCCGTAAGCTGATGGAAGTTACCCGCCTGCGCGACACGCCAATCCTCACCTTTATGAACAAGCTGGACCGTGACATCCGCGATCCGATGGAAGTGCTGGATGAAGTTGAACGCGAGCTGAAAATCGCCTGTTCGCCGATCACCTGGCCAATTGGCTGCGGCAAGCTGTTCAAAGGGGTTTACCACCTCTATAAAGACGAAACCTATCTTTACCAGACCGGTAAAGGTCACACTATCCAGGATGTTCGCATCGTTAAAGGGTTGAACAACCCTGAGCTGGAAGCTGCCGTAGGTGAAGACCTGGCCGCGCAGCTGCGTGACGAACTTGAGCTGGTACAGGGAGCTTCCCACGAGTTCGATCGTGAGCTGTTCCTTGAAGGCGAGCTGACTCCTGTCTTCTTCGGCACCGCACTGGGTAACTTCGGCGTGGATCATATGCTGGATGGCCTGGTGGAGTGGGCGCCTGCGCCGATGCCGCGCAAGACCGACAGCCGCGAAGTTGAAGCTGCGGAAGAGAAGTTCTCCGGCTTCGTCTTTAAAATTCAAGCCAACATGGATCCGAAACACCGCGACCGCGTGGCCTTTATGCGCGTGGTGTCCGGCAAATACGAAAAGGGTATGAAGCTGCGCCAGGTTCGTACCGGTAAAGACGTGGTCATCTCTGACGCGCTGACCTTTATGGCGGGGGACCGTTCCCATGTAGAAGAAGCCTATCCGGGCGATATCATCGGCCTGCACAACCACGGCACCATCCAGATTGGCGATACCTTCACCCAGGGCGAGATGATGAAATTCACCGGCATCCCGAACTTCGCTCCTGAACTGTTCCGCCGCATCCGTTTGCGCGATCCTTTGAAACAGAAGCAGCTGCTTAAGGGCCTGGTTCAGCTTTCCGAAGAGGGCGCGGTACAGGTCTTCCGCCCAATCGCCAATAACGATCTGATCGTAGGTGCGGTTGGCGTGCTGCAGTTCGACGTGGTTGTGGCTCGTCTTAAGAGTGAATACAACGTGGAGGCGATTTACGAATCGGTGAACGTCTCTACCGCCCGCTGGGTTGAAAGCACTGATGTGAAGAAGTTTGAAGAGTTCAAACGTAAAAACGAAATGCAGCTGGCGTTAGATGGTGGCGATAATCTGGCCTATATCGCGCCGACGATGGTTAACCTCAACCTGACGCAGGATCGTTACCCGGAAGTTGTGTTCCGCAAAACACGCGAGCACTGATCCCCTCGCAGGGCGCGGCAGCCGCCGCGTCCCGCTACTTTTCCAGTCTTATTAACCCCTTACGGAATACTCTTAATTACCCCTCTTTCGCCCTCGTTTGCCGCTTTTTCAGCCGTTCAGACCATGCAATTTTGCGATTGTTGTCTATATTTAACATTGTGATGACAAGTTACACCGATAAATATCCCTCAGATAAGCAATATGGCGGGATGTTTTTAAGGTTAATTTTTCTATTGCGATATTAATAACTGCTTTAACTCATAAAGGGCGAGATATCGAACACGGCAGTAGCCAATAAGTTTGGTAATCAACAAAGCCGCTGACTGAGAGCAAGCTTAGGCCAGACGGGCCTTTTCAGCAAAGCTGCCACGTTGTGGCTTAGAGCTCAAATTATGAGCAAACCTACAGGAATAAATCGATGACTACGACTAAGATTTCGAAAACTCTGCTGGCAGTAGTTCTGGGTTCTGTTCTGGCAAGCGGCACGGCCCTTGCGGAAGACACCATGATGAACAAAACTGAATCAACGGCTGATAGCGCAGGGAAAAAAATCGATAGCTCAATGAATCAGGTCGGTAACTTCATGGACGACAGCTCCATCACTGCGAAAGTGAAAGCGGCGCTGGTTGATGATGAGAACATTAAAAGCACCGATATTTCGGTGAAGACCGATAAGAAAGTGGTGACGCTGAGCGGCTTCGTTGAAAGCCAGGCCCAGGCCGAGCAGGCGGTTACCGTTGCCAAAGGCGTGGAAGGCGTCTCTTCCGTGAGCGATAAACTTCATGTACGCGATGGCAAAGACAAATCCGTAAGCGGTTATGCGGGCGATACCGCAACCACAAGCGAAATCAAAGCTAAACTGTTAGCAGACGACATCGTTCCGTCTCGTAACGTGAAAGTAGAAACCACCGATGGTGTTGTTCAGCTTTCAGGCCATGTGAAATCTAACGCTCAGTCCGAGCGTGCTGAGAGCATTGCCAAGGCCGTTGATGGCGTAAAAAGCGTTAAAAACGACCTGAAAGTTCAGTAATTACAGCATACCAAAAACTCTTTCCCTCGGGGGTGTCCGGGGGAAGCAGTCAGCACTACCGCTACTCATACATCGCCAGTGGGAAAGCCTGAAGGGCACCCATTAAGAAGCGATTAGAGTTCACTATGGTTTAAGGAGAGGCTTATGTTTCGTTGGGGCATTATTTTTCTGGTTATCGCGTTGATTGCAGCAGCGTTGGGCTTTGGTGGCCTTGCTGGTACCGCAGCAGGTGCTGCAAAAATCGTCTTCGTGGTAGGTATTATTCTGTTCCTGGTCAGCCTGTTTATGGGCCGCAGACGCCCATAGCGTGCTATAACAGTTAGAGACCGACCAGAGAGCCAGTCAATTGACTGGCTCTCGCATTTTGTCAGATAAGTTTTTCAAAAGGCCAAATAATAATTTATAACCTTTAAATTTCGAGTTGCAGGTAGGCGGCAAGGGAGTGAGTCCCCAGGAGCTTACTAAAGTAAGTGACTGGGGGGAAGGAGTGCAGCCAACACCCCTGCAGCTTGAAAGATGAAGGTTAGAAAAGGAAAGCAGGGTGGGACTACGTATACCCGTTACGCTCGGCAATATCGCGCCGCTTGCGTCAAAACCGTTTAGTCCCGGCAAGCTTGCCATCATTTGTGAGGGTGGAGGGCAGCGTGGGATATTCACCGCCGGGGTTCTGGATGAATTCATGCGGGCGGAATTTAACCCGTTCGATTTTTTCCTTGGTACCTCTGCCGGTGCGCAAAACCTTTCCGCCTACGTCTGTAACCAGCCCGGATATGCTCGCCGCGTCATCACCCGCTTTACCACAACCCGAGATTTCTTCGATCCGCTGCGCTTCGTGCGCGGGGGTAACCTTATCGATCTGGACTGGCTCGTTGAAGCGACAGCGGCAAAAATTCCGCTTTCCATGTCCCATGCGGACAAGCTTTTCGAGACGGGCAAACAATTTTATATGTGCGCCTGCCGCAGCGATGACTATACGCCGGGGTATTTTTCGCCGACGGATGAGACCTGGCTTAACATCATCAAAGCTTCCAGCGCCATACCTGGTTTTTACCGTACGGGCGTAGATATCGATGGCATTAGCTACCAGGACGGCGGGATAAGCGATGCGATCCCGGTGCGGGAGGCCGTTCGCCTTGGCGCAGAGACGCTGGTGGTGATCCGCACCGTACCTTCCCAGATGTATTACACCCCGCAGTGGTTTAAACGTATGGAACGCTGGCTGGGTGACAGCAGCCTGCAGCCGCTGCTGAATCTGGTGCAGCACCACGAAGCCAGCTATCGCGAGATCCAGAGCTTTATTGAAAAGCCGCCGGGTAAACTGCGCATCTTTGAGATCTTTCCGCCGAAACCATTGCAGAGTATCGCCCTTGGCAGCCGTCTGCCGTCGCTGAACGCCGACTATAAAACCGGGCGTATGTGTGGCAGGTACTTCCTGGCCACCGTCGGCAGGCTGCTGGCCGATAAGCCACCCATCAAGCGCCATCGTCCGCGCATCGTCACGACGGGGCCGCTGGTGGTGCCGCCTGCAGCCGTCGCCAATGAGCCGTTGATAAAGCCCGTCATCGGCGCTACGGAGGCCAACGACGCTTCGTTTACCAGCGAGGACAGCGCGTGACGAACAGATTCTACGATACCCACTGCCATTTCGATTTCCCTCCCTTTACCGGCAGGGAGGCTGATAGCCTGGAGACGGCAAAAAGGGCCGGGGTGGAGAAGATCGTCGTTCCGGCGATCGAAGCCGGACGTTTCGCTACGGTACTGACGTTGGCCGCGCAGCATTCTGCGCTCTATGCCGCAGTTGGGCTGCACCCCATCGTCATCCATAAGCATAACGAGGCGTCCCTTACGCTGCTAGAACATCACCTGCAGCAGCAGCCGGATAAGCTGGTAGCCATAGGGGAGATCGGGCTGGATCTCTATATGGACGATCCGTTGTTTGACCGTCAGCAGACGATCCTCGACGCGCAGCTAAAACTGGCAAAGCGCTACGGTCTGCCGGTTATTCTCCATTCGCGCCGTACCCACGACAAACTCGCCATGCATCTAAAGCGCCATGCTTTGCCCCGTACCGGCGTTGTGCACGGCTTCGCGGGCAGCCTGCAGCAGGCGCAACGGTTCATCGATCTGGGCTATTACATTGGCGTGGGCGGGACCATAACCTATCCAAGAGCGAGCAAAACACGGGACGTGATGGCCCAGCTGCCCCTCTCGTCTTTGCTGCTGGAAACGGATGCGCCGGATATGCCGCTTAATGGTTTCCAGGGCCAGCCTAATCGTCCCGAACGCGTCGCTGATGTGTTTAACGCACTCTGCGAACTGCGCTGCGAACCCCCCTCCGACATTGCCAGAGCGCTGATTTACAATGCAGACAAATTATTTCTCTGGTAACTATTCAGTAAATTGATGTGATCCACGTCACTATATAAGACAATCGTTTGCTTACATTTGTAGAAATACGTGATGGCCATGGCAACCTGCCCTGATTCTGCCGCTATAATCCGCGCGTTGGGGGAAAGCCCTTATGGCTTTTCCTGTTTTCTACTATGCACAGGGAATATGTATGCAAATCCTCATGGGTCTGGTCGGCATGATAGTTCTGCTGCTGATCGCTGTTCTTCTTTCCAGCAACCGTAAAGCCATTAATCTGCGTACCGTTCTCGGCGCATGGATTATTCAGGTGGGTATCGGTGCGCTGATCCTCTATGTACCTGTCGGACGTAAAGTCCTGCTAGCCATGTCCGAAGGAGTGGCGAACGTCATTGCTTACGGCAACGCGGGGATCTCATTCCTGTTTGGCGGGCTGGTCTCTGACAAGATGTTTGAAGTGTTCGGCGGCGGCGGATTTGTTTTCGCGCTGCGCGTATTGCCGATCATCGTCTTCTTCTCCTCTCTGATTGCGGTGCTCTACTATCTCGGCATCATGCAGCTGGTTATCCGCGTCCTTGGCGGCGGCCTGCGTAAGGTGCTAAAGACTTCCCGCACCGAATCCCTCTCTGCAACTGCGAATATTTTCGTCGGGCAGACTGAAGCGCCGCTGGTTGTGCGTCCTTACATTGCGACCATGACCCGCTCCGAGCTGTTTGCGGTGATGTGTGGTGGTCTCGCTTCCGTGGCGGGCTCCGTGCTTGCGGGCTACGCGCAGATGGGCGTGCCGCTGGAATACCTGATTGCCGCATCGTTCATGGCGGCCCCGGGAGGCCTGCTGTTCGCCAAGCTGATCCTGCCTGAGACAGAAGTGCCAAACGATGCGCCCGAGCTGGAATCGATGAAAAACGATCCGGATCGCCCGGCCAACGTGCTGGACGCTGCTGCTTCCGGCGCGGCTTCCGGTATGCAGCTGGCGCTGAACGTCGGTGCAATGCTGTTGGCATTCGTTGCTCTGATTGCCTTGCTGAACGGGATGCTCTCCGGGATTGGCGGCTGGTTTAACTATCCGCAGCTTTCAATGGAGCTGATTCTGGGCTGGGTGTTCTCGCCGCTGGCGTGGATCATCGGCGTGCCGTGGAGCGAAGCGAACGTTGCCGGCTCGTTTATCGGCCAGAAGCTGATCATCAACGAGTTCGTGGCTTACCTGAACTTCGGCGAGTATCTCAAAGATGACGCAACCGTTGCGGCAGCTGGTTTGCAGGTACTTTCTGACCACACCAAAGCAATTATCTCCTTCGCGCTGTGTGGATTTGCTAACCTTTCTTCAATAGCCATTTTGATTGGTGGCCTGGGCAGCATGGCGCCAAATCGCCGCCATGAAATTGCTCAGCTTGGCCTGAAGGCCGTGGCGGCGGGTACGCTTTCAAACCTGATGAGCGCTACGATTGCAGGTGTATTCCTCGCGCTGTAATAAAAACATCAGTAATGTTATAATTCTAACATTCAACCGAATGATGGCGGGTTCATTACCCGCCAGTTTTTGCCTGTTATGGCAAGATCTGGCGCAGTATTGAAATGGTTACTTTGTTTTTTGTGAATTACGACGCAATTTAACCTGTCCTGTCAGTGTTATAATTTTAACATTGTTTTTTTACGGAGAGTGTTATGACCGATTTAACTGCAAGCAGCCTGCGCGCGCTGAAACTGATGGACCTCACCACCCTGAACGACGATGACACCAATGAAAAAGTCATCGCCCTGTGCCATCAGGCGAAAACGCCAGTAGGCAACACTGCGGCTATCTGCATCTACCCACGTTTTATTCCGATTGCGCGTAAGACGCTGAATGAGCAGGGCACGCCGGATATCCGTATCGCCACCGTGACCAACTTCCCACACGGCAACGATGATATCGGCATCGCGCTGGCGGAAACCCGCGCTGCTATCGCCTACGGCGCAGACGAAGTGGACGTCGTTTTCCCGTACCGCGCGCTGATTGCCGGCAATGAACAGGTTGGTTTTGACCTGGTGAAAGCCTGTAAAGAAGCTTGTGCAGCGGCCAACGTCTGGCTGAAAGTGATCATCGAAACCGGCGAGTTGAAAGAAGAGCGGCTTATTCGTAAAGCGTCTGAAATCTCAATCAAAGCTGGTGCAGATTTCATCAAGACTTCTACCGGTAAAGTGCCGGTGAACGCCACGCCTGAAAGCGCGCGCATCATGATGGAAGTTATCCGTGATATGGGCGTTGAAAAAACCGTTGGTTTCAAACCGGCTGGCGGCGTGCGTAGCGCTGAAGATGCTGCACTGTTCCTGTCTATCGCGGACGATCTGTTTGGCGCCGACTGGGCTGACTCCCGTCACTATCGTTTCGGCGCCTCCAGCCTGCTGGCCAGCCTGTTAAAAGCGCTGGGCCATGGCGACGGCAAAAGCGCCAGCGGCTACTAATCACTTCTGACGGCGATCTGTCCGATCGCCGCTTTTACCTGCTCACCTCAGGGGGTTACCTTGTTCCTCGCTCAAGAAATTATTCGTAAAAAACGTGACGGTCTGATGTTAAGCGACGAAGAGATTCGTTTCTTTATTAACGGCATTCGCGACAATACCATTTCCGAAGGGCAGATTGCCGCGCTGGCAATGACCATCTTCTTCCATGACATGACCATGCCGGAGCGCGTGTCGCTGACCATGGCCATGCGTGATTCCGGGACGGTGCTGGACTGGAAGAGTCTGGATCTGGGCGGCCCGATCGTTGATAAACACTCCACCGGCGGCGTGGGCGACGTGACCTCCCTGATGCTCGGCCCGATGGTCGCGGCCTGCGGCGGCTTCATTCCGATGATTTCTGGCCGTGGTCTTGGCCACACCGGCGGCACGCTCGACAAGCTCGAAGCGATCCCCGGCTTTGATATTTTCCCGGACGATAATCGCTTCCGCGACATCATTAAAAATGTCGGCGTGGCGATTATCGGCCAGACTAACTCGCTGGCCCCTGCGGACAAGCGTTTCTACGCCACGCGTGACATTACCGCGACCGTAGATTCCATTCCGTTGATCACCGCTTCCATTCTTGCGAAAAAGCTGGCCGAAGGTCTGGACGCGCTGGTGATGGACGTGAAGGTGGGCAGCGGCGCATTCATGCCAACTTACGAACTCTCTGAACTGCTGGCGGAAGCGATTGTCGGCGTTGCCAACGGTTCGGGTGTCAAAACCACGGCGCTGTTGACCGACATGAACCAGGTGCTGGCATCCAGCGCGGGTAACGCAGTAGAAGTACGTGAAGCCGTCCAGTTCCTGACTGGCGAATACGTTAATCCGCGTCTGCATGAAGTGACCATGGCGCTGTGCGTAGAAATGCTGATTTCCGGCAAGCTTGCCAAAGACGATACTGAAGCCCGCGCTAAGCTGCAATCCGTGTTGGATAACGGCAAAGCGGCGGAAGTCTTTGGCCGCATGGTTGCCGCTCAGAAAGGCCCAGCCGACTTCGTGGAAAACTATGCGAAATACCTGCCAACCGCCGTGCTCAGCAAAGCCGTTTATGCGGACCGCACCGGTTTTGTCGGCGAAATGGACACCCGTGCGTTAGGCATGGCGGTGGTTTCCATGGGCGGTGGCCGTCGTCAGGCATCCGATAATATTGATTACAGCGTCGGCTTCACCGACATGGCTCGCCTGGGGGATAGCGTAGATACCACTCGTCCGCTGGCAGTGATCCATGCGGCAAGCGAAGCGCAGTGGCAGGAAGCAGCGCGCGCCGTGAAAGCGGCAATCAAAGTTAACGATACCCAGCCGACAGAAACGCCAGAAGTCTATCGCCGAATCACCCAATAGCGGTATACTGATCCGATCGCTTTTTTACAGAGCACAAGGTACGGAGAATAATATGAAACGTGCATTTATTATGGTGCTGGACTCCTTCGGCATCGGTGCTACAGAAGACGCTGACCGCTTCGGCGACGTCGGTTCTGATACATTCGGGCACATCGCGGAAGCCTGTGCTAAAGGCGAAGCGGATAACGGTCGTAAAGGGCCGCTGAACCTGCCTAACCTGACTCGTCTGGGCCTGGTTAAAGCCGCTGAAGGCTCTACCGGTAAAATCCCGGCGGGCATGGACGGTGACGCAGAAGTTATCGGTGCTTACGGCTGGGCGCATGAGCTCTCATCCGGTAAAGATACTCCGTCAGGCCACTGGGAAATTGCGGGCGTACCCGTGCTGTTCGACTGGGGATACTTCTCCGACGTGCAGAACAGCTTCCCGCAGGCGCTGCTCGACAAGCTGGTTGAGCGCGCTAACCTGCCGGGCTATCTCGGTAACTGCCACTCCTCCGGCACCGTGATCCTGGACGAGCTGGGCGAAGAGCACATGAAAACCGGCAAGCCGATTTTCTATACCTCCGCCGACTCCGTATTCCAGATTGCCTGCCACGAAGAGACCTTCGGTCTGGATAAGCTTTACGAGCTGTGTGAAATCGCACGTGTTGAGCTGACCGAAGGCGGCTACAACATCGGCCGCGTTATCGCTCGTCCGTTTATCGGCGACAAGCCGGGCAACTTCCAGCGTACCGGTAACCGTCACGACCTGGCCGTTGAGCCACCGGCGCCAACCGTACTGAAAAAACTGGTCGAAGAGCAAAACGGGCAGGTGGTTTCCGTGGGTAAAATCGCGGATATCTACGCTAACGTCGGCATCACCAAGAAAGTGAAGGCGACCGGTCTGGACGCGCTGTTCGACGCCACCGTCAAAGAGATGAAAGAAGCAGGGGACGACACCATCGTCTTCACCAACTTCGTTGATTTTGACTCTTCCTGGGGCCACCGCCGCGATGTTGCCGGTTATGCCGGTGGTCTGGAGCTGTTCGACCGCCGCCTGCCGGAGCTGATGGACCTGCTGAAAGAGGACGATATCCTGATCCTCACCGCGGACCACGGCTGCGACCCGACCTGGAAAGGCACCGACCATACCCGTGAGCACATCCCGGTACTGGTTTACGGCCCGAAAGTAAAAGCCGGCTCTCTTGGCCACCGTGAAACCTTCGCGGATATCGGTCAGACCGTGGCGAAATACTTTGGCCTGTCCGACATGGACTACGGCAAAAACATGCTGTGATAAGCGTTGCCGGATGGCGCTACGTTTATCCGGCCTACGTGAAACCGTTTGCAGGCCTGATAACGCACAGCCGCCGTCAGGCAAAAATAAATTAAAAGGACAGAATAATGGCAACGCCACACATTAACGCAGAGATGGGTGATTTCGCAGACGTCGTGCTGATGCCGGGCGACCCGCTGCGTGCAAAACACATTGCGGAGACTTTCTTCGACGACGTACGCGAAGTGAACAACGTGCGCGGCATGCTGGGTTACACCGGAACCTATAAAGGCCGTAAAGTGTCCGTGATGGGCCACGGCATGGGCATCCCATCCTGCTCTATCTACACCAAAGAGCTGATCACCGATTTCGGCGTAAAGAAAATCATCCGCGTGGGCTCCTGCGGCGCGGTACGTGCTGATGTGAAACTGCGCGATGTGGTTATCGGTATGGGCGCATGTACGGATTCCAAAGTGAACCGCCTGCGTTTCAAAGACCATGACTTTGCAGCTATCGCCGACTTCGACATGGTGCGTAACGCGGTTGACGCAGCGAAGGCGCTGGGTGTTGACGCTCGCGTGGGCAACATCTTCTCTGCCGATTTGTTCTACACTCCGGATCCGCAGATGTTCGACGTGATGGAAAAATACGGTATCCTGGGCGTGGAAATGGAAGCGGCCGGTATCTACGGCGTGGCGGCAGAATACGGCGCAAAAGCGCTGACCATCTGCACCGTCTCCGACCATATCCGCACGCACGAGCAGACCACCGCCGCCGAGCGTCAGACCACCTTCAACGACATGATCAAGATTGCCCTTGAATCCGTGCTGCTGGGTGACAAAGAGTAAGTTTTGCTCTTAGTGAAAAAGGCGCCTGAGGGCGCCTTTGTTGTTTTCAATATTTATTCTTAAGTCTATTTCTCGCGCCTGGGAAAAGAGGGCGGAGCTGGCGGGAAATCAGCGCACCGTCTGAGCAATCCACGCGCTGACCTCCCGCAGCTCCATCTCCTGCTCGGGGAAATCTACGATCAGCGTTTCGCACTGCTCTTGCAGCATGTCGCTGCGGTACAGACAGCCTTGCAGGCGGGCAGCGAGGGCTTCCAGAGGGGCGGGATTCAGGCTGTCGGTGAAAATCTGCGTACGGGTTATGTGGCCTTTCTCTATGTCGAAGTGCAGCTCGATGCCGCCCCAGGTGAAACGCTGATCCAGCATGTGGCTGAACGCGGGCGCCTGGCCGAAGTTCCACTCCCAGCTGCTTTGCCTGGCGAAGGTCTCCGTAAAGCCCGGCAGGTCCGGCAGCGCATCTGGCGAGATGTGTTCGGCTTCTACGCGTTCACCATAATAAGTAAAGAAAGCCTCGCGTACCGCATCGCTGATTTGTTCGTGGGTCACGCCCGGCAGTAAATCGCTGAGGTTGGCAACCCGCCCGCGCACGGAAGTAATCCCTTTAGCCTGGAGCTTTTTCTTGTCCGGGTTCAGGTAGTTCGCCAGGCGGCTTAAATCGGCACTGAGCAGCAGCGTGCCGTGGTGAAAACCGCGATCCATCGTCTCTTTATAAGCCGACCCTGATACTTTGCGCGCGCCGTCAGGCGTTGACACTTCCAGATCGTTCCGCCCGGAGGCCGCCGCTTTGATGCCAAGCGAGTTCAGCGCGTTGACGACAATCGCCGTGGAGACGCTTTTGTCGTATTCCGGCTTCCCGGCCATAAAAGTAAAGCAGGTATTGCCCAGATCGTGGAAGACCGCACCGCCGCCGCTGCTGCGCCTTGCCAGCCGCACGTTATCTTCTTCCATACGTCTGGTGTTGCACTCTTTCCACGGGTTTTGCGCGCGGCCAATCACCACCGTATCGGCATTGCGCCACAGGAACAGCACCCGTTGAGTGGCGGGCATCTGGCGGAAAATACACTCTTCAACGGCCAGGTTAAACCAGGGATCGTATGAATCAGAAATCAGCAGGCGTAGCGTCGACATATCAGGATCCCTTTTCTTCATCTTCTTTCACTTCGGTATTGGCAGTCAGCAGGAAGGGGGACTGCTGCCAGCGGGTACGTTTACCCTGTAACAACGTGCGTGTGAGGACGATGCCAATCGCCAGCGCAAGAAGCATCATCAGGCGCAGAATATTGGTGGTGTTATCGACCTGTTTAGCCTCGGTTGGCAGGCTGTGGGTATCCAGCGTAATACGCAGGTAGCCAATTGGGCTGTCCTTATCAACGATAGGCTCAACGATTTGCTGATTAAAATAGCCGCCTGCTTTTTTACCGTCCAGCGCCAGTCGATCCCGTACGCCAACCCCTTCGCCCGCGCGAGCAACCTGATCGCCTTCGTCGTTATAGACGGCGGCATCCAGCACCCGGCTGTCATGGGTTAGTAAAGTCAGCAGGGTATTGATGCGCTTTTCATCGGGATTTTCTGATTTCATCAGCGGAATCAAAGTATAACTGACCTGGCGCGCCAGCGTACGTGCCAGCTCTTCAAGCTGCACGTTACGGGCCTGCTGATGGCCCTGGCTGAACCACGACGCTCCCTGCATTAAGGCGACCAAAAGTGCGAGACAGATAAGCACAATCACCGCACGATGGAGCCTGAATTTCATTTTTGCCCGAGCCATTTTGCACCTTCGATAAATTGCTTACTTTAATGTTGCCAGAAGCGGCGTGGACAGGGTAGCCTCATGCGTTGTTTGTTCTGGATACCCTCCATCCTTCAAATTGCAGGGGTGTTGGCTGCACTCCCTTACCCCAGTCACTTACTTCAGTAAGCTCCTGAGGATAAGCTCCCTTGCTGCCTGCCTGAAATTCGAATGCTAAAGGGTATAATAAACTTATTCAGGAGCCGTAATGCCAAATAGTCTGACCTGGTGCGATCTGCCGAACGATGTTGCTCTCTGGCCAGGATTGCCGCTGTCCCTCAGCGGCGATGAAGTGATGCCGCTGGATTACCGTGCTGGCCGCAGCGGCTGGCTCCTGTATGGCCGGAACCTCGACAAAGCATGTCTGAACCGCTATCAGCGCAAGCTGGGCGCCGCGATGGTTATCGTGACGGCCTGGTGTGTGGAAGATTATCAGGTTATTCGTCTGGCAGGCTCCCTGACACCAAGGGCAACAAAACTTGCCCACGAAGCCGGGCTGGACGTTGCGCCGCTGGGCAAAATCCCTCACCTGCGCACGCCTGGCCTGCTGGTGATGGATATGGACTCCACCGCAATTCAAATCGAATGTATTGATGAAATCGCGAAGCTCGCCGGTACGGGCGAAATGGTGGCGGAAGTTACCGAGCGCGCCATGCGCGGCGAGCTGGATTTTACCGCCAGCCTGAAACAGCGCGTGGCAACCCTGAAAGGTGCTAACGCTTCTATATTACGCCAGGTACGCGATGAGCTGCCGCTGATGCCGGGGCTGACGTCGCTGGTGCTGAAGCTGGAATCCCTGGGCTGGAAGGTGGCAATAGCCTCCGGTGGCTTCACCTTCTTCGCGGAATACCTGCGTGACAAGCTGCATCTGACCACCGTCGTGGCTAACGAATTGGAAATCTGCGACGGTAAGCTGACTGGCGAAGTGATCGGCCAGATCGTCGATGCTAAGTTCAAAGCCGAGACGTTAAAACGTCTGGCAACCAAATACGAGATCCCCGTCGAGCAGACCGTTGCGATTGGCGACGGGGCCAATGATTTACCGATGATTCAGGCCGCCGGGCTGGGCATTGCTTTTCATGCCAAGCCGAAGGTGAATGAAAAAACAGAGGTCACCATTCGTCATGCCGACCTGATGGGCGTCTTCTGCATTCTCTCCGGCAGCCTGATTCAGGAAGAAAGATAAGAGGATATTAAGGTGGCGAAAGCTCCAAAACGCGCATTCGTTTGTAACGAATGCGGTGCGGATTATCCGCGCTGGCAGGGGCAGTGCAGCGCCTGTCATGCCTGGAATACCATCACCGAAGTGCGCATCGCCGCCTCGCCAACCGTTGCGCGCAACGAGCGCCTGTCCGGCTATGCGGGCAGCGCGGGCGTCAGCAAAGTGCAGAAGCTTTCAGATATCAGCCTGGAAGAGCTGCCGCGTTTCTCCACCGGTTTTAAAGAGTTCGACCGCGTGCTGGGCGGCGGCGTGGTGCCGGGCAGCGCCATTCTGATTGGCGGTAACCCTGGCGCCGGTAAATCTACCCTGCTGCTGCAAACCCTGTGCAAACTCAGCGAACAGATGAAAACGCTATATGTCACCGGCGAAGAGTCCTTGCAACAGGTCGCCATGCGCGCCCATCGTCTGGGTTTGCCAACCGCTAACCTGAATATGCTTTCGGAAACCGGCATCGAGCAGATCTGCATGATTGCTGAAGAAGAAGCGCCGAAGCTAATGGTCATCGACTCCATCCAGGTCATGCATATGGCGGATGTGCAGTCCTCTCCCGGCAGTGTGGCGCAGGTGCGTGAATCTGCCGCTTATCTGACCCGCTTTGCCAAGACGCGCGGCGTGGCGATTATTATGGTCGGCCACGTCACTAAAGACGGTTCCCTGGCCGGGCCAAAAGTGCTTGAGCACTGTATAGACTGTTCGGTCATGCTGGATGGCGACGCGGACTCCCGCTTCCGTACCTTGCGCAGCCATAAAAACCGTTTCGGTGCGGTGAACGAGCTGGGCGTGTTTGCGATGACGGAACAAGGTTTACGCGAGGTCAGCAACCCGTCCGCAATCTTTTTAAGCCGGGGCGAAGAGATCACTCCGGGCAGCTCGGTGATGGTGGTCTGGGAAGGTACGCGCCCGCTGCTGGTTGAAATCCAGGCGCTGGTGGATCAGTCCATGATGTCAAACCCGCGCCGCGTAGCAGTGGGGCTGGAACAAAACCGTCTGGCAATCCTGCTTGCCGTGCTGCATCGCCACGGCGGGTTGCAGATGGCGGATCAGGATGTGTTCGTTAACGTCGTAGGCGGCGTGAAGGTCACCGAAACCAGCGCGGATTTAGCCCTGCTGCTGGCGATGGTCTCCAGCCTGCGTAACAGAGCGCTGCCGCAGGATTTAGTGGTCTTCGGTGAAGTTGGCCTGGCCGGTGAAATTCGCCCGGTGCCAAGCGGGCAGGAACGTATCTCCGAAGCGGCGAAACATGGCTTCAAACGCGCGATTGTCCCGCAGGCCAACGTGCCGAAAAAATTGCCGGAAGGGATGCAGGTTTTCGGCGTGAAAAAACTCTCGGATGCGCTGTCGGTGTTCGACGATTTATAATTCACACTGATGACAAATTTAATACGATTGAGTGTCGAAACTTTCTCACCAAAAATAACCAGGAAAATCAATTCATTGGTTTTCGGCTGCTAACCACAAAGAAGGAAAAACCACGCTTTTTCCTTCTTTGTCAGCAATATCATTGATTATTAATCCTATTTTGCAGGAGCAGGGAGCATGTCGTCTTTCGAATACCTGAAGACCGCAATTCGTCAGCAGAGCGTTACGTTGCAGCAGGTGGCGGAAGCCTGTGACATGACTAAGGGCTACCTCAGCCAGCTGCTGAACGCCAAAATCAAAAGCCCGAGTGCCCAGAAGCTGGAAGCATTACACCGTTTCCTGGGGCTGGAGTTCCCGCGCCGGGAGAAAACGGTCGGCGTGGTGTTCGGCAAATTCTATCCGCTGCACACCGGGCATATCTACCTGATCCAGCGTGCGGCAAGCCAGGTCGATGAGCTGCATATTATTATGGGCTACGACGAAACCCGCGATCGCGCCCTGTTTGAAGACAGCGCCATGTCCCAGCAGCCGACCACGGGTGACCGCCTGCGTTGGCTGCTGCAGACATTTAAATACCAGAAAAACATCCGTATTCATTCATTTAACGAAGAGAGAATGGAGCCGTACCCGCACGGCTGGGACGTCTGGAGCCGCGGCATCAAAGCCTTTATGGAAAGCAACGGCATTAACGCCGACCGCATCTATACCTCCGAAGAGAGCGATGCGCCGCAATTCACTGAACACCTCGGTATTGAAACCGTACTTATCGATCCGCAGCGTACTTTCATGAACATCAGCGGCGGACAGATCCGAGAAAACCCGTTTCGCTACTGGGAGTACATCCCCACAGAAGTTAAGCCGTTCTTTGTGCGTACGGTGGCGGTGTTGGGCGGCGAGTCGAGCGGCAAGTCGTGGATGGTGAATAAGCTTGCCAACATCTTCAATACCACCAGCGCGTGGGAGTTCGGGCGTGATTACGTCTTCTCTCATCTTGGCGGCGATGAGATGGCGCTGCAGTATTCAGACTACGATAAAATTGCCCTCGGCCACGCGCAGTACATTGATTTTGCAATTAAGTACGCCAACAAGGTCGCCTTTATCGATACGGACTTTGTCACTACTCAGGCATTCTGCAAGAAATATGAAGGGCGTGAACATCCGTTCGTCCAGGCCCTGATCGACGAGTACCGTTTCGACCTGGTGATCCTGCTGGAAAACAATACGCCGTGGGTGGCGGACGGGTTGCGCAGCCTGGGCAGCGACGCGGACAGGAAATCGTTCCAGAACCTGCTGGTATCCATGCTGGAAGAGAACAACATCAGCTACGTACACGTCGAAGATTCAGACTATGATTCGCGTTTCTTACGCTGCGTGGATCTGGTGAAAGAGATGCTGGGCGGGCAGGGGTAGCTCAGGGGGTGATAATAAAATGGGGCGCGCTTTGCGCCTCATCAGATAGACGGCCCTCTAAACTAGTTGAGAAACGGGGGAGGCCCATCAAACGCATTAATACAGAGCATAAAAGTTTACCATCTGGTTGGTGTTGTTTTTATATACATTATGTGGCCTTAGAGTATAAGCCTGAGTGCTATCGCTACAGGGATGGCGCTTGCCGAGAGGCTGACTACCTTGTCTCTGACAACCCCGATTTTTCAATGCCCATTAAAATTTTATTGTTCTTATCCCATGCGACGCTGGACCATATCGTGCTGAAAGCGGAATCCCCGCTCGAGAAAAATGGATAGAGGTGATGTGAAATTTAACGACCCTGTATCAAAAAAGACGACTTACTCACTCACTAACGGTGCATTCTGGTTTTAAATCATAATCTATTTGTGTTATTTATTTTTAATTAACTTTTTGCTTGCCTGAAAGCAGGCTTTGAATCATTTATACTTGTATTTATTATTTTCCCTGTAAAACATCGAGTTAGTGAAATCCACGTTTTTCAACATATTGTTCTCAGCGGTGCGCACACAACCTCCTCCTTTTTAATCTAAAAGATTTAGAATTAATAAAATAACAAATAAATATTATCCAAATGTGTACATCGCATAGCTTAATGCATGGTTGGTATGTTATAACATTTAGCGGTGTGTGCCCAATCACCTGTTTTGCAGGTTTTTTATTCTGTCATGTCGCTGGAGCTAATGGTGCCCGACTTAAAAAGTGAAAACTCTGCTCTGGAATCCCGTTTACGATCGCGTTTACTGTGGTGCAGAGCTATTGTGTGTGTGTTGCTGGGGGGGGCGGGTATTGCCTGGTTTACCCTCGAGCTGACGGAGAGCCAAAATATATGGGGAAATTATGGGCGTCCAATACTCGCCTCATTACTTCTGACATGTATCGTCATTGAAAACATATTGTGGCAGTTTACGTCAGAAAAATGCATTGCAAACAGCAGTGAGACGAATACTCGCGAAGACAAAGAAAGAAAATTTCTACGCTGGAAATTCCTGCTTTCTGCCAGAACGGTAAGCTGGTTAACGCATCTCACTCAGCTCGGGTTAACCGCATTAACTACACTACTGGCTATCAAAGTGGTAGCAGGGAATTTTTCTGCATCCACTTCCTTTATAGCGCCAGAAAATGGGCACATTCTGGCCGTATCTTTATTATTGGCACTCTGTTTCATATTGCTGGTGTGTGAGCGCATGCTCAGTTTTCGCCGAATCCGTCAATGGTCAGAACAGATGGCTGCCGTCGGGCTTCTCCGGGCATTACTGAGCATCTGTCTTCTGGTCATGCTGGCGCTGTTCGTCTCCATGTTTTCCGCAACGTTGGCATACTGGGTGATGGTTATCGCTGACGGTATTGTCCTGCTCATTGCCGCTGAGTTTCTTCTACGCACGATAGCTGCAGCCTGTGTAATGCCGACCAACAACCGAAAGCCAGTTTTTGTGACGCAAAGTTTTATTGCTGAACAATATCGCTGGCCGCTTCATCCTCTATTGATGCTGCGAAAAAAAATCATGCAACATTTCGGAGTGGATGTCGGCCAAATTCAAGCTTTCAGGTTGATGGGCAAGATCCTATTGCCCGTTGTTTGCGGGATCGCTATTACAGGCTGGTTAGCCAGCTGTCTGAATGAGGTCTCTGCCAACCAGCGAGGTGTATATGAACGTTTCGGCCGTCCTGTTGCTGTCTTATCCTCAGGGTTGCATGTGGGGTTGCCGTGGCCTTTTGGGCGGGTCATCCCGGTAGATTACGGTGCTGTTCATGAGCTACAGCTGAGTGATAACGCGCCCACACAAGAGGAAGCCGCTTTTAAAATAACCGATCCTATTGAAGGTCCTGCGCCTCAGGAAAGCTGGCGATTATGGGATAATACCCATACCACGGACCAGGCTCAGGTTATCGCCAGTGCTTTGGGAGATAAGCAGAGTTTCCAGATCGTGAATATGGATATTCGAATAATCTGGCGTGTGGGTATGAAAGATGCTGACGCCATGAATAGCCTTTACCAGACTGACGATCTTCCCACTACGATACAGCGTATCGCCCGACAGGTGTTGACCCAGTATTTTGCGCATCAACAGCTGGATTCTTTGCTCAATGAGCAGCGTGCCACCATGTCCGTTGCACTGAATCAAGAAATTCAAAAACGTCTTAATCGGCTCAATTCCGGGGTGGAATTATTGTATACACGGGTTGAATCAATTCACCCTCCGGCGGGAGCAGCCAACGCCTACCATGGGGTTCAGGCAGCACAAATCGCGGCAAGTGCACAAATAGCCCGTGAAAAGGGATATTCGTTCTCTTTAGCAAATGACGCGCAGCGTAAAGCGACAACGGCCATTAATTCAGCTGAAGCATCCGCGAATGAATTGCAGGCTAAGGCTAACAATGCAATGACGCGCTATAGCGCTGAACATAATGCCTGGAAAATCAATCCTGATGCCTATCTGAACGAGCGGCGCTACCAGACCTACAGCAGAGCGTTGTCCGGCACGCCGTTACTGATCATTGACAGCCAGCTGACTGCAACGAACGAGCCGATGCTCGACCTGCGTCAATTTTCTCAACCTTCACGATAGCACTGAAAGAATAAGGTCAGCCTGAACAATGAAAATCCGTACTATATCCACCGCCGCAACCGTCGGAAAAGTTGGATTAACTCCCGAAGTGAGGCGCCCATCGCGCATCGCGCCTGTAAAACGTTGGCTGCGTTATAGCATCGCTGCCTTGCTGGTGTTACTGGCGTTTCTGACCGCCTGCCTGGTTCAAGTGCATGCCGGTAATGCCACTATCATCACCCGCTTTGGCAGCCCGGCTCGCGTTATATTGTCTCCAGGCCTGGCATGGCGTTTGCCAGCCCCATTTGAAACGCCGGTCGAAGTCGATTTACGTAGTCGTTCAACATCCAGTGGATTGCAGGATGTCGGTACTCGCGATGGTCTGCGGGTGATTGTGCAGGCCTGGGCTATCTGGAAAGTCAGCCCAGAACAGCAGCACGTCTTGCGTTTTCTACGGGCTGTTCAAAACCAGCCGGATGAAGCCGCCCGGCAGATTCGGACATTTATTGGTTCCTCACTGGAAACCACCACCAGTAATTATGCCCTGTCCGAAATCGTCAACACTGACGGTTCAAAGGTCAAAATTCCTCAGTTGGAACAGCAAATTAAGGCGCAATTGAAAACCCAACTGCTTAACAGCTATGGCATAGAGTTGATTGATGTCGGAATTGAGCGCCTGACCTTGCCAGCGGTTACGCTGAATGCCACCGTTGACAGAATGCGCGCGGAACGAGAAACCATTGCCACCGAGCGTACTGCCGAAGGCAATCGTCAGGCAGCAGAAATTCATTCGAAAGCTGACAGGGATGCACGTATAACCGAGGCCAATGCCTCAATTAAAGCAGCAACCATTACTGCACAGGCGCAGCAGGACTCCGCAGCTATCTATGCCAAAGCCTACGCGCTTGACCCTGAGCTATACAATTTACTGCGTTCGCTAGATACGCTTAATGATGTCGTTAATAAAAGCACGCGCATTGTGCTTAGCACCGATGCTGCCCCGTTTAAGGCGCTGGTGCAGAAACCTGACAATGCTGAAAAGGCGAATCCATGAGAAAACAGCCCTTAGCGACATCCCCTTGGGGGCAGGCATACCGGATTGCATTTTTTAGTCTCTACGGTGCGACGATCCTGGCGGCTCTGGTGTGGGTATTTTCCAGTTTTCATCAAATAACTCCGGATACCCAGGCGGTGGTTTTTCGGTTCGGCAAGCCGATAAAAGTTGAAAACTCGGGAATGCTATTCGCATGGCCAAAACCCGTGGATAGGGTCGAAATAATCCCTGGCCCTGCGCGTATATTGCAACACGACGTATCTCCCTTGAAGCGACAAGAGCAGCTCAAGCAGCTTACCGGCGATCAGTACACCAGTGATGCCGGCGCCGGTGCAGGCTATTTGTTGACGGGAGATTCAGGCGTTGTCCAATTAAATATGCAGATTTTCTACCGAATCAATTCACCGCTACGGTATGTGCTTCAGCAATCTCATATTGATGCGATGATTGACCGGCTGGCGCTACGAGCCGCCACGCTGGTAAGCGCTGGACGCGATCTGGATACTATTTTGGTCGCTCGACCGGAAACGCTGCGCAACGACAGCCAGGCGGCCCAGGAGCGCTCACGGCTGCGCAGCGATTTGAAACAGATGATTGCGGGCGATATCGAGAAGCTGAAAGGGGGTGATAACGATCCGGGCATTACGATTGAACGTGTCGATATCGCCTCCTCGCTACCTGATAATGCCGTTGATGCCTTTAACGCTGTACTGACTGCAAGCCAGCGCGCGGAACAGAATATTGCCCAGGCGCAAAATGATGCCACTCTGAGTATGCAGAAAGCACAGCAGCAGGCCGATCGGGTCATTCAGCAAGCTAAAGCCAGCAGCAGTGAAATGCATGCCCGAGCCGAAGTGGCGACCCAGACGATCGTCAAGTTGGCACAGGCCAGAGCGACAGGTACCGATGCCGGTATGCTTTCGAGGATCTGGCGAGAAAAGATCGCGGCGGTACTGTCCCATGCCGGACAGGTTATTACCGTTACGCCAGACGATAAAAGTAAGCTTATTTTACCTGGTCCAACCCAACAGGTTGATCAACCAGCTTCAGGACAATGGTTTGGGGGGATCCCATGAGTCATCAATGTAGTCACGGACATATTCATCCTAACTTCAGTCAGGCTCTTCTTACGCCGGAAGAGCGGCGTAAAATGACCTTGCAACTTACGCTGGCAATGACCACTATTGGCCTGATATTACTAAGTTTATTATGGCGTTCACTTGCCCCACAGCAGCCTGCTATCAGCGATCTGCTGGCGGGGGTTGCGTGGCTAATTGTCGCAGTTCCCGTCTTCCGTGCAGGTTGGCATAGTCTGCGCCACCCGGATCTACATGGCGTAACGGATTTATTAATAGTACTGGCTATGCTTGGCGCGTGGGCTCTGGGGGACTTAATTACTGCCGCACTCTTACCTGTACTAATGATTTTTGGTCATATTCTTGAAGAACGCAGCGTGATGGGGACCCGGCAGGCGATTGCCGGCCTGACAAAACTTACACGCAGCAAGGCGCGCCGGGTACGCGCTGATGGGGGGCTGGAAGAGGTAGACAGCAGCGTTGTAGGGCCGGGTGATATTGTTGAAATTCGCGCCGGGGATAATGTTCCGGCTGACGGTAAAATCCTCAGTGGCTATGCAAGCCTTGACGTCGCGTCCATCACCGGAGAGTCAGTGCCACAGGAAGCTGGACCGGGCAGCCTGATTTTTGGTGGATCAATTAATCTCAACGGTTTGCTGCGGATGGAGGTGACACATTCCGGGGAGCAATCAACGCTGGGTAAAGTCATTGCTCTCATGAAGGATGCAGAGCAGGCCAAGCCGCCGATTACGCGTTTACTTGAACGCTACGCTTCGCATTACCTGGTACTGGTGCTGCTCATCGCTGCCAGTACCTGGTTCTTAACCTACGACAGCCAGGCGATGCTAGCGGTTCTGGTTGCGGCCTGCCCGTGTGCTCTGGTGCTCTCCGCCCCGGCCACCGCCATGGCCGGGATCGCTGTCGCTGCTCGTCACGGTATATTGATTCGTAACGCCGCCTTCCTTGAAGAACTGGCGGATGTCGATGCGTTGATTATTGATAAAACAGGCACCCTGACTCAAGGTCGTTTACGTTTGGCCGACGCGGTGCTGATGACGGGGTGTGAATATGAATGTGTTTTGCAGCTCGCCGCAACCCTGGGGGCTACCAGCAGTCATCCTGTTAGTCACGCCCTCGCGGAATATGCTACTGCCGGTAACGGGCTAGTTGTACAAGATGTTGAAGAGAGGCAAGGGCTTGGGATCGTGGCACGGACTGAGCAAGGCCTGGCCCTGCTGGGGCGCGCCGATTTGTTTACGGAATACGCTGTCGCCACGTTGCCCCAACCTGATCATCAAGGACCCATTGTCGGTGTGGCACTCAATGGTGAATTCCTGGGATGGTTATTGTTGGCGGATACCCTACGCCCTGAAGCGCCAGATGCGCTGAGGGAATTATCCTCGATAGGCATTGATAAACAGCTTCTGCTTACGGGAGATCGCCTTCAGGCGGCCAACGGTATTGCGCAAATGTTGGGTATCAAGGACGTAGTCGCCCAGGCCTTGCCTGCAACCAAACTGCAAGAAGTACAAAAAGCAGTTCGCGAGGGTTGGCGGCCTCTTGTTGTCGGGGATGGCATCAACGATGCTCTGGCGCTTAAAGCAGGGGCGGTCGGTATGGCAATGGGCGCAAACGGGGCGGATATTGCGCTGGTCTCTGCCGACGTGGTGCTGACGGGAAGCGATCTACGGCGTATCTCAACGGCTATTCGGTTGAGCCGTAAGTGCAGAAAAACGCTGATGATCAATGTGTTTATAGGCCTGGGCTGGACCATCCTGATTGTCGCTGCGGCGGCGCTCGGTTGGTTAGGCGGCGCGGGGGCGCTTATCGCCGCCTTGCTGCATAATTTGAGCACACTGATGGTGTTGGGAAATACTGGACGTCTGCTGCAGTTTGATGAAACACGATAATGATTGTCGCCCGGCGATTTTATAAGCCGGGCGAACAACTCATGAACCCGTTTCTCGTCTTAACAACGGGGCGCTCTATGCGCCCCGCTGTTATCACTTAGTAATACGCTTGTACTTAATACGCTTAGGCTCCAGCGCATCCGCACCCAGGGTGCGTTTTTTGTACTCTTCGTATTCGGTAAAGTTGCCTTCGAAGAATTCAACTTTGCCTTCATCCTGGTAATCCAGAATGTGGGTGGCGATACGGTCAAGGAACCAGCGGTCGTGGGAGATGACCATTGCGCAGCCCGGGAACTCCAGCAGGGCGTTTTCTAACGCGCGCAGGGTTTCGATATCCAGGTCGTTGGTGGGTTCATCGAGCAGCAGCATGTTGCCGCCAACCTGTAACAGCTTCGCCAGGTGCAGACGACCTCGCTCACCGCCGGACAGTTCGCCCACGCGCTTGCCCTGGTCAACGCCTTTGAAGTTAAAGCGGCCCACGTAGGCGCGGCTTGGCATCTCGGTGTTGCCGATACGCATGATATCCTGGCCGCCGGAGACTTCTTCCCACACGGTTTTGCTGTTGTCCATGGCATCACGGAACTGATCAACCGACGCCAGCTTGACGGTTTCGCCCAGTTCGATGGTGCCGCTGTCAGGCTGTTCCTGACCGGACATCATACGGAACAGGGTAGATTTACCCGCGCCGTTCGGACCGATGATGCCGACAATCGCCCCTTTCGGTACGGAGAAGGACAGGTCTTCGATCAGCAGACGGTCACTGTAGGATTTACGCAGGTTGGTAACCTCAACGACCTTATCGCCCAGACGTGCGCCCGGTGGAATAAACAGTTCGTTGGTTTCGTTACGTTTCTGGTATTCGGTGCTGTTAAGTTCCTCAAAGCGAGCCAGACGCGCCTTGCCTTTCGACTGACGGCCCTTAGCGCCCTGACGTACCCACTCAAGCTCTTTCTCAATGGATTTGCGGCGGGCCGCTTCCTGAGAGGCTTCCTGAGCCAGACGCTGGTCTTTCTGCTCAAGCCAGGAGGAGTAGTTGCCTTCCCACGGGATACCTTCGCCGCGGTCCAGCTCCAGGATCCAGCCCGCTACGTTGTCCAGGAAGTAACGGTCGTGGGTGATCGCCACAACGGTGCCTTCGAAGTCGTGCAGGAAGCGTTCCAGCCAGGCCACGGATTCGGCATCCAGGTGGTTCGTTGGTTCGTCGAGCAGCAGCATGTCTGGTTTTTCGAGCAGCAGTCGGCACAGCGCCACGCGGCGGCGTTCACCACCGGACAGGTTGGCGATCTTCGCATCCCAGTCTGGCAGACGCAGGGCGTCGGCGGCGCGCTCAAGCTGCACGTTCAGGTTATGGCCGTCGTGCGCCTGGATAATCTCTTCAAATTTACCCTGCTGGGCGGCCAGCTTATCGAAGTCGGCATCCGGTTCGGCATACTTCGCGTAGACCTCATCCAGTCCTTTCAGCGCGTTAACCACTTCGGCAACGGCTTCTTCAACGGACTCGCGGACCGTGTGCTCAAGGTTGAGCTGCGGTTCCTGAGGCAGATAGCCAATTTTCAGGCCTGGCTGCGGGCGGGCTTCGCCTTCAATGTCGGTGTCAATGCCGGCCATGATGCGCAGCAGAGTAGATTTACCCGCACCGTTCAGACCCAGTACGCCGATTTTGGCGCCGGGGAAGAAGCTGAGCGAGATATTTTTAAGAATATGGCGTTTCGGCGGAACAACTTTGCCGACACGATGCATGGTATAAACGAATTGAGCCACAGTGCGACTTCGCCTCTTTTTCGTGATGTAAGATGATGCTTTTCAGAGGCGAAGTGTAGCCGTTTTCAGCTGCTAATCCCAGCAGGGCGCGCGGGTTGTGTTAAGCCGGACGGTCAAAACGCAGTTAATCGCAAAATATCAGCTTTCGGCGTGGCGCATCCTGCGCCCCCTGGTTAGCATGAACATATCGCGGCGGCATGATGCCGCCAGCAAACTGACGAGGAGTACTTGTGGGGAAGACCAGACAAGTCGTATGGCGCATGCTTGCAGCAGGCGTTTGCCTGGCAACATTAGCCGGTGTGGCCCGGGCGGATTCGCTCGACGAACAGCGTAGCCGTTATGCACAGATCAAACAGGCATGGGACAACAAGCAAATGGACGTGGTGCAGCAGCTGATGCCCACCCTGCGCGACTATCCGCTCTATCCTTACCTCGAATACCGGCAGCTCACCGATGATTTAATGAATGAGCCGACGGTGGCCGTCAGCCAGTTCATCCAGGCAAACCCAACCTTACCGCCAGCGCGTTCGCTGAAATCCCGCTTTGTAAATGAGCTGGCGCGTCGTGAAGACTGGCGAGGCCTGCTGGCGTTCAGCCCGGAGCCTCCGGGCACCACAGAGTCAAAATGTAACTACTACTACGCGAAGTGGAATACCGGCCAGGCAGACGCCGCCTGGAGCGGGGCGAAAGCGCTGTGGTTGAGCGGCAAGAATTTACCTTCAAGCTGCGATCGCCTGTTCTCCGCCTGGCGCTCGTCCGGCACCCAGGATCCGCTTGCTTATCTGGAGCGCATCCGATTGGCGATGAGAGAGGGGAATACCTCGCTGGTCACCAGCCTGGCGAACCAGATGCCTGCGGACTATCAGACAATTGCCAGTTCGATCATTAGTCTGCAAAACGATCCCAATACGGTATTGACGTTCGCGCGCACCGTTGGGGCGACAGACTTTACGCGTCAGGCTGCGGCTGTTGCCTTCACGCGCATCGCCCGCCAGGACGTGGAAAATGCCCGCCTGATGATCCCGTCATTGGTACAGGCCCAGCAGCTTAACGACGAGCAGGCGCAGGAACTGAAAGAGACGGTCGCCTGGCGTCTGATGGGCAACGATATTACCGCTGAACAGGCCAGCTGGCGCGACGATGTGATCATGCGTTCCCAGTCCACTACGCTTGTGGAAAGGCGCGTACGTATTGCGCTGGGGGCTGGGGATCGCGCCGGATTAAATACCTGGCTTGCGCGCCTGCCAATGGATGCGAAAGAGAAAGACGAGTGGCGTTACTGGCAGGCAGATCTTTTGCTGGAGCGCGGTCGTGAAGCGGAAGCTAAAGAGATCCTTCACTCCCTGATGCAACAGCGCGGGTTCTATCCGATGATCGCGGCCCAGCGTCTGGGGGAAGAGTACCCCTTGCGCGTAGACAAAGCCGTGGCGGTCAATCAGGCGCTGGTGCAGGGGCCGGAAATGGCGCGTGTGCGTGAGCTGATGTACTGGAGTCTGGATAACACGGCACGCAGCGAGTGGGCGAACCTGGTCACCAGCCGCAGCAAGTCTGAACAGGAAGGTCTGGCGCGCTACGCGTTCGATCAGAACTGGTGGGATCTGAGCGTCCAGGCAACCATCGCCGGCAAGCTGTGGAATCACCTGGAAGAGCGCTTCCCGCTGGCCTATAAAGAGACCTTTGCCCGCTACGTGAGCGGCAAAGATATCTCCCAGAGCTACGCCATGGCAATAGCCCGCCAGGAGAGCGCCTGGAATCCGAAAGTGCGATCGCCCGTGGGGGCCAGCGGGTTAATGCAAATCATGCCGGGTACGGCGACCCATACCGTGAAAATGTTCAATATTCCGGGCTACACAAGTAGCAGCCAGCTGCTCGATCCGGAAACCAATATCAATATCGGCACCAGCTACCTGCAGTACGTCTCCCAGCAGTTTGAGAACAACCGTATTTTTGCCTCTGCGGCTTACAACGCTGGACCTGGACGTGTCAGAACCTGGCTTGGCAGCAGCGCCGGACGCATAGACGCAGTGGCCTTCGTGGAAAGCATTCCGTTCTCCGAAACGCGTGGATATGTGAAGAACGTGCTGGCATATGACGCGTACTACAAGTATTTCATGGGGAAAACCGCGCCGTTGCTGACGGATGCCGAGTGGCAGCGTCGTTATTGATTTGCGGGAGATTATGTTATGCTGCTGTACTAGTTAAATAGTATGGTGGCCTGACATGACCCAGCTCTCCCAGTACTCGGCGGAACAGGCCGAACAAAGTAATCAGGAGTGGCTCCGCTTCGTGGAGCTGCTGCAAAGTTCGTTTGATAAGCAGCTGCACCTGCCGCTGCTGGCGCTATTTTTGACGCCGGATGAACGCACCGCGCTGGGGACACGTGTAAGAATTATTGAAGAGCTTCTGCGGGGCGAGATGAGCCAGCGCGAGCTGAAAAATGAGCTGGGCGCGGGCATCGCGACGATTACCCGCGGCTCAAACAGCCTGAAATCTGCCCCGCCGGAACTAACCAAATGGCTTGAGCAGGTGCTGCTTCAGGCGCGATAAATCGCATTGTGAAACGGGCTTAACGCCAGAACCACCGCCTGGTAATAAACGCTGCTGCGCGTGAGCTTACCGGCGGTAAATATGCCAATCGCCCCCTCTTTACGCCCTATCTCCTCAATACCCGTGTATTCAGACATTACCGGCCCCAGGGCTTCGCCTGCTTTAACCTTCTCCAGAATGACTTCCGGTAGCGGCAGCGTTGCCGAACGGGCTTCCCCGCGCTGATTCTGATTTTCGATGACCACCCAGCTAAAGGTGCTGCCCTCATCTATCCCCGCCTCGATAGCGACCCAAAAATCGGCCTCCTGGCGAACCTGGCGGGAGTTCATAATGCGCTGACGTGCGCCAGTTCGCGTTTCAATGCTTCCGAACGGTTGTTCAGGCACGCCGCTATCGACGACGACGGACTCTATATGGCAGGATCCTTCCCCAAAGATCTCGTGGAAGGCCTGCAGAATCGCCTGAATTTTGGAAGGATTGGTTGTAGCGCACACGACATGGTACATAATCACTGAAACTCATTAGCATTTTTGTTGCCGCAGTATAACGGATAAAACGCATGTTACAGGTATACCTTGTTCGCCATGGTGAAACGCAGTGGAATGCGGAGCGCCGCATTCAGGGCCAGTCAGACAGCGCGCTGACTGAAAAAGGGGAGCGCCAGGCCTGGCAGGTGGCTGAGCGTGTAAAAGCCCTTGGCATTACTCACGTCATTGCCAGCGATCTGGGCCGTACGCGTCGTACAGCTGAGATCATTGCTGATGCCTGTGGATGTGATATCACGCTCGACGAGCGACTGCGTGAGCTGGACATGGGCGTGCTTGAACGCCGCCATCTGGACACGCTGAGCGAGGAAGAAGAGGGCTGGCGTCGGCTGCTGGTCAACGGCACGCCGGACGGGCGTATTCCTGAAGGTGAGTCGATGCTGGAGATGAGCGAACGCATGCATGCGGCGCTTAACGCCTGCCGCGAACTGCCTGCGGGCAGCCGTCCTCTGCTGGTGAGCCACGGGATGGCGCTGGGCTGTCTGGTGAGTACGATTCTGGGCTTACCGGCATGGGCGGAACGTCGCCTGCGGCTGCGCAACTGCTCTATCTCGCGGGTCGATCATCAGGAAAGCCCGTGGCTTGCGCCCGGCTGGGTGGTTGAAACGGCAGGGGACATCTCGCATCTGGACGCCCCTGCGTTAGACGAGCTGCAGCGTTAACGACGAACCGGGATCAGGTACTCGCAGCGGATTTGCATCGGCCTGTCCTGCGTTCTGGCTTCATCCTGCGGGAAGAAACGTTCAATATCCTGGCCCTTACGACGGGTCAGGTTGAGCGATGGCATACAGGTGCCGTAGATGGTCAGGATAAAGTCCTGCAGCCCGGTACCCGGCCCTTCGTAATCAAACTGAACGTAATCACCGCCTTCCAGCGTCACCGGATGCGAATCAGGCAGGAACCCGTTAGCCATTTCAGGCGTCAGTGCGGTGGTATAGAACACCTCCTGCTCATCATCTTTCTCAATGCTCGGGCGTGGCTCATGCAGGCCGTATAGCACGCGCGGCAGCGTAGGCGCGTTGCCAAGGAAATGCGTCCAGAACTGAATGCGCATTTCGTTACGGAAATCAGAAATTTGCTCCAGGGTGCAGCTATAGCTCTGCGTGACGCCGACCAGATGCGTTTCTGGCAGGGTGACGAAGGTTGCCAGCGGCGGCGTAAACTCGCCTAAGCGCAGCGGTGGGCGCATGCCGAACGCACTCCAGTCTGGTGCGCGGCGATACAGCGCTGGCGTCTGCGTAAACTGTTTTTTAAAAGCGCGTGTAAATGTCTGCTGCGAGTCAAAACGGTACTGCAGCGCGATATCAAGAATAGGGCGTGCCGTAAGGCGCAGAGCCACGGCAGATTTAGACAAACGACGAGCGCGAATATAAGCGCCGATGGCATGTCCCGTAACTTCTTTGAACATCCTTTGTAGATGCCACTTGGAATAGCCTGCCTTTGCCGCAACATTGTCTAAAGCAAGGGGCTGATCCAAATGGCTTTCCAGCCAGGTAAGCAGATCGCGAATGATCCCAGCCTGATCCATATAATTTCCTCATCCTGATCAGCAAGTGCTGTAATTATGGTCGGATAATAGCACTTTTTGCTCCTGAGACATTCAGAGTTTTTTTTAACAAGTTGTGCCAAAATCAGCGCGCTGAGCGGAGAAATTTGTTAATAATGTGATATTAAACGATTTTTTCTTCTAAGCCTGAATAATCAATCAGAGTAATCTTCATTAATGGTAACAATATGAAATATAAAGTTTTCGCGGCGGCAGGTGCTTTGCTTATGCTTTCTCACGGTGCTTTTGCCGAGCAGATCGGTTCAGTGGATACCGTGTTTAAAATGTTTGGCCCGGACCACAAAATTGTCGTTGAAGCCTTTGACGATCCGGATGTTAAAAACGTCACCTGTTATATCAGCCGTGCCAAAACTGGCGGCATCAAAGGCGGCTTAGGGCTGGCTGAAGATACTTCAGATGCGGCTATTTCATGCCAGCAGGTTGGCCCGGTTGAACTGAGCGATAAAATCAAACAGGGTAAAAAAGACGGTGAAGTGGTGTTCCAGAAACGCACCTCACTGGTATTCAAAAAGCTTCAGGTTGTGCGTTTCTACGATGAAAAACGCAACACGCTGGCGTATCTGGCCTATTCAGACAAAGTGGTCGACGGTTCACCGAAGAACGCGCTGAGCGCCGTGCCGATCATCCCCTGGAGATAGCAGATGAGCCAGGCCACTATCTGGCTGGTTGAGGATGAAGCCAGCATCGCCGATACGCTCATTTACACCCTCGAGCAGGAAGGCTTTATCGTCCGCAGTTTTGACCGAGGCCTGCCTGTCCTTGATGCGGCACGCCGGGCGCGACCGGACCTCGCCATTCTTGATGTTGGCCTGCCGGATATTAACGGCTTTGAGCTTTGCAGACGCCTGATAACAGAGCATCCACAGCTGCCGCTGCTGTTTCTGACGGCGCGTAGCGAAGAGGTGGACAGGCTGATTGGCCTGGAAATCGGTGCGGATGATTACATCGCTAAGCCTTTCTCCCCTCGGGAGGTTTGCGCCAGGGTCCGCACCGTGCTGCGCCGTCTGCAAAAACAGCAGCAGAACCAGACCGGCGGCGTGCTGCGCGTCGGCCAGTTTGAACTGAACGAAATGGCGGCGCAGGTAAGCTGGTGTCAGCAGCCTTTGCAGCTGACGCGCTATGAATATCTGCTGCTGAAAACGTTTCTGCTGTCGCCGGGCAGGGTATTTTCGCGCCAGCAGCTGATGGAGCTGGTGTGGAGCAACGCCGAAGAGAGCGTCGACAGAACCGTCGATACCCATATTAAAACCCTGCGCGCCAAGCTGCGGGCTATCAATCCCGCTCTTTCCCCCATCAGTACGCTCCGGGGGCTGGGCTACAGTCTGGGAGCCGGATAATGCGTATCGGCATGCGTCTGCTGCTGGGCTACTTTCTGATCGTCGCGATTGCCGCCTGGTTTGTGGTATCGATATTCGTTCAGGAGGTGAAACCCGGCGTGCGGCGCGCCACCGAAGGGACGCTAATCGACACCGCCACGCTGCTGGCCGAATTTGCTCAGGCCGACATCAAAGCCGGCAACCCACGGCACGGGCAGCTGGCGCAGGCTTTTTCCCGCCTCAACCAGCAGCCTTTTCAGGCCAGCATCAGCGGCATCACCAAAACCAGAAACGAGTACCGGGTCTATCTGACGGATGCCAAAGGTATCGTTTTATTCGACTCCAGCGGGGCGGCTGTCGGGCAGGACTACTCGCGCTGGAACGATGTCTGGCTGACGCTGCAGGGAAAATACGGCGCGCGCAGTTCACCGCAGGATGCCAACAACCCTGAGAGCACCGTCATGTACGTCGCGGCCCCCGTTCGCGACGGCAGCGCGCTGCTTGGCGTGCTCAGCGTCGGCAAACCAAACAGCGCAATGGAGCCGGTTATCCGCCGCAGCGAGCGCCGCATACTGGGGGCTGGCGTGGCGCTGCTGGGGATCGCCCTGCTGATTGGCCTCGGGGTTGTGCTGTGGATCAACCGTTCAATCGGCGGGCTGGTGCGCTACGCGGATTCCGTTACCGATGAACATCCTCTGCCGCTGCCAAAGCCCGGCAGCAGCGAGCTGCGCAGGCTGGCGCTCGCTCTGGAAAGCATGCGGCTAAAGCTCGAAGGAAAGAGCTACATCGAACAATATGTGCATGCTCTTACCCACGAGCTAAAAAGCCCCCTGGCCGCCATTCGGGGCGCGGCGGAAATTCTACGAGAGGGGCCGCCACCGCCCGTCGTAGAAAAATTCTCTGCCAGTATCCTCCAGCAAAATCTCCGCATGCAGCGGCTGGTAGATAATCTGCTGCAGCAGGCCAAACTTGAAAGCCGTGCCGAAATTGTGCTGCAGGCCGTTGATAGCGCTCTGCTGTTTAAAACGCTCTGCGAGCAGCGTGAGGCTACCGCCAGCAGCAGGCAGGTCGCTTTACACGTAGAGTCGAATGACTTCCTTCTGTGGGGCGATGCGGCGCTGCTTGAGCAGGCAATCGGCAACCTGCTTGATAACGCGCTGGATTTCACGCCTGCCGGAGGAGAGATAACGCTTTCAGCAAAACAGCTTTCCGGACAAACGGTGATTACGGTTGCGGATAATGGCAGCGGGATCCCGGATTATGCGCAGGATCGCGTATTTGAACGCTTCTATTCCCTGCCGCGCAGCAACGGGCAGAAGAGCAGCGGGCTGGGGCTGGCCTTCGTTCAGGAAGTGGCCCGCCTGCATCGCGGAACTGTATCGCTCGTTAATCGCCCGGAGGGCGGGGCGCAGGCCCGCCTGGCGCTGCCGGAAAAATAATTCACCCACTTCACCGTCCCTTCACATAACTTCATTTATCCCCCACATACGCCCGCTAACCTCGCCATATCAAAAATGGAGGGGACTATGATGAAATCTACGCTGTTCTGGAAAGTTATGACGCTGGTGGGCTGTATGCTGCTGCTGTTAATCCCGCTGAGCATGCTCAGCTCGCTGATTGCCGAGCGCAGCAGCTATCGGGATGACGTCGAGCAGTCTTTACGCCAGAGCACCAGTGGGCCGCAAACGCTGGTGGGGCCGCTGATCGCTATCCCGGTGACGGAGCTGACAACCGTGCTGGAAGATAACAAAGAGGTCAAGAAAGAGCGCCGCTTCATCCGCTATTATCTGCCGGAAAACTTGGTCGTGTCGGGAAAGCAGGCCGTTGAGCCGCGCCGCATTGGGATTTATGAAGGACAGATCTGGCGGACCGATCTGACGTTCAGCGCCACGTTTAACCGAGAGATGCTGGAGGGCAACAGTGAAGGCGTGGAAACGCATACGGGTAAGCCTTACGTTGTGCTGTCGGTGGGCGACTCCCGCGGCATTGGTAAAGTCGGTGAACTTGAAATAAACGGCAAAGCCTTCCCGCTTGAGCCAGGCGGCAATCTGCGGGGACTTGAACAAGGGCTGCACGCCGAAGTTCCCCTGGCGCTGCTTGATAGCGACAAGCTTAATCTGCGCTTTACTCTCGGGCTGATGGGGACGAAACAGCTCGCGGTCGTGCCGCTTGGGCGCAATAGCCAGTTTGGATTAACCAGCAGCTGGCCGCATCCGAACTTCGTGGGGGATTTCCTGCCGCAGGAGCGCGTGCTTACGCCGAAAGGATTTTCCGCCGGCTGGCAGAGCACCTGGTTTGCCAACAACCTGAACCTGAGCTTTGCTGAGGGAAGCCGGATCGCGGTGGAGCAGCTTCCCGCATTCAGCGTGACGGTCGCTAATCCCGTCGATCAATATCAGCTCACTGATCGGGCCGTAAAGTATGCCATCCTGCTGATTGGCCTGACGTTTATGAGCTTTTTCCTGCTGGAAACGCTGACCGGGCTGCGCGTTCACCCGATGCAGTATCTGCTGGTGGGGCTGTCGCTGGTTATGTTCTATCTTGTGCTATTAGCGCTCTCCGAACATATCGGTTTCAACGCGGCATGGCTGCTGGCAAGTCTGGTCTGCGCGGGCATCAATGGTTTTTATATGAAGGCGGTGTTGAACGGCTGGAAGATTAGCCTGATGTTTACGTCGGGGCTACTGCTGCTTGAGGCGATCCTCTGGCAGCTGCTCCAGTCCGAAGACAGCGCTCTGCTGCTGGGTACGGGAATTCTGTTAGCAGCGCTGTCGGCTATCATGCTGCTCACCCGCAACTTAGACTGGTACAGCGTTAGTAAGAAAGGCTTTGAGAAAACCACGGCAGCGGATGCGGACCGCTTCAGGCTGTGGAAATAGGACTAAAAGGACAAAAGAGAAAGGGCGGATTATCCGCCCTTTCTCATGAAAAAACCGTTGTTAACCGGAAATTATTCCTGCAGGTCGCCGCAGAAACGGTAACCTTCACCGTGGATGGTTGCAATAATTTCTGGGGTGTCCGGCGTGGATTCGAAATGTTTACGAATGCGGCGGATGGTCACGTCAACGGTACGATCGTGCGGCTTCAGCTCGCGGCCGGTCATTTTCTTCAGCAGCTCGGCGCGTGACTGAATCTTGCCCGGGTTTTCGCAGAAGTGCAGCATGGCGCGGAATTCACTGCGCGGCAGCTTATACTGCTCACCGTTCGGGCTGACCAGAGAACGGCTGTTAATATCCAGCTCCCAACCGTTGAACTTGTAGCTTTCAACAGAGCGGCGTTCTTCACCGATCGCACCCAGGTTCATGGTGCGGGACAGCAGATTGCGCGCACGGATGGTCAGTTCACGCGGGTTGAATGGCTTGGTGATGTAATCATCAGCGCCGATTTCAAGACCGAGGATCTTATCCACTTCGTTGTCGCGGCCAGTCAGGAACATCAGCGCCACGTTAGCCTGCTCACGCAGCTCTCGGGCCAGCAGCAGGCCATTTTTGCCCGGCAGGTTGATGTCCATAATGACCAGGTTAATGTCATTGTCTGACAGGATTTGATGCATTTCTGCGCCATCAGTCGCTTCAAAGACATCGTAGCCTTCAGCTTCGAAAATGCTTTTTAACGTGTTGCGTGTTACTAACTCGTCTTCGACGATAAGAATGTGCGGGGTCTGCATGTTTGCTACCTAAATTGCCAACTAAATCGAAACAGGAAGTACAAAAGTCCCTGACCTGCCACATGCCATAAATTAACATGTCGGGCTAAACATGACTAAAGTACGTAATTGCGTTCTTGATGCACTTTCCATCAACGTCAACAACATCATTAGCTTGGTCGTGGGTGCATTCCCTCTGGACCCGACGGTGTCAAAAACGGCTGTTATCCTAACCATTTTAACAGCAACATAACAGGCACGACCGCTTTAGACATCTGATAAAACTACGCTTCGTTGACATATATCAATTCCAATTGTAGCACGTTAACAGTTTGATGAAATCATCGTAGCGAATTGTTATCTGGCGTCACAATTTTTTAATAAACAAGGGAGTTACGTGAAACCTGCTGTGAATTTACACCATCCAATTTACTTATGATATTCCTGCTGAGTTTCGCGAGACTAAACAGTTACATATAACTATAGTGAATGCTTTTTAGTTGTTGGTTTGCTGAATACATATGCAAATCATTTCTGTTTTTATAACTTATATTTCCATAACGCATGTTGCATTAAAGTAAATTTGTGACGCGCATTATCATTTTTTTGTACCGGTTATGAGCCTAATCGGATTTTTTAAGAGAGTGTTTATGCAATTTCCCATCATTCTGGTCTCCCCGGCGAGAGCCGAAAATATCGGTGCTGCCGCCCGCGCGATGAAAACTATGGGGTTTTCTGAGCTCCGTATCGTTGCAAGTGATGCTCATTTGAAACCTGAAGCGCGCTGGGTTGCTCATGGGGCTGGGGATATCCTTGATAACGTACAGCATTTCCCTACGCTTGCCGGCGCGCTCCACGACGTGAATTTTACCATTGCCACCACCGCCCGCAGTCGAGCCAGATTCCATTATTACGCCACGCCGCAGGAGCTGGTGCCGATGCTGGAAGAGAAGCGCGAATGGGTGGGCAAGGCCGCGCTGGTTTTCGGGCGTGAAGATTCCGGCCTGACCAACGAAGAGCTGGAACTGGCCGACGTGCTTACCGGCGCGCCGATGGCGGCGGATTATCCCTCGCTGAACTTAGGCCAGGCGGTGATGGTGTATTGCTATCAGCTTTCTTCGCTGATGCAGCTCCCCGTGGTGGAGATAAAAGAGGCGGATGCTCAACAATTGAGCGCTTTACGCCAGCGCGTTTCGGCCCTGACCGCTCGTCTGCATGTGGACGATGACCAGAAAATGGCCGACTGGCTGCAGCAGCGCCTGGGGCGTTTAACCCAGCGGGACACCGCAATGCTGCACCGATTGCTGCACGACATCGAAATAAATCTGCCAGTGGATAATTCCGACAATAAGTAATCTGCCAGTGAAAGTCGGGGTGGAACCCCGGTTCTGGTAGTGTAAAAGCGCTTTGCGTAGCACATTCTTAGCGCGGTCCGGGATAGTAACTTCAGGTGACAAAAATAAAAATAAATTGACTTCACCAGGCGGATACTTTAACCAATATAGGTAAATCAAATGAAGAGCACACAACATCCATGATCCGCATCAGCCCGATGACCACAATTATTACAACCACCATTACCACAGGTAACGGTGCGGGCTGACGCATACAGGAATAACGAAAAAAGCCCGCACCTGAACAGTGCGGGCTTTTTTTTCGACTAAAAATCAAAGGGTAATATCTTATGCGAGTGTTGAAATTCGGCGGTACTTCGGTGGCAAATGCGGAGCGTTTTCTTCGCGTTGCCGATATTCTGGAAAGTAATGCCAAACAGAGTCAGGTGGCAACGGTGCTGTCTGCCCCGGCAAAAATTACTAACCACCTTGTGGCGATGATTGAGAAAACCATTGGTGGCCAGGACGCACTGCCGAATATCAACGACGCGGAGCGTATTTTCAGCGAGCTGCTTAACGGCCTTGCTGATGTACAGGCGGGCTTCCCGCTGGCGCAGCTGAAAGCCTTTGTTGCTCAGGAGTTTGCCCAGCTTAAACATGTCCTGCACGGCATCAGCCTGCTGGGGCAATGCCCGGACAGCATCAACGCGACCATCATCTGCCGGGGCGAAAAGCTCTCAATCGCCATCATGGCGGGCCTGCTGGAAGCACGCGGCCATAAAGTGACCGTTATCGATCCCGTTGAAAAACTCCTCGCCGTTGGGCATTACCTCGACTCTACCGTAGATATCACTGAGTCCACCCGCCGCATTGCCGCCAGCCGTATTCCCGCCGATCACATGGTGTTAATGGCAGGTTTCACCGCCGGTAACGATAAAGGTGAACTGGTCGTGCTGGGCCGTAACGGCTCCGATTACTCTGCCGCGGTGCTGGCCGCCTGTCTGCGGGCAGACTGTTGTGAAATCTGGACCGATGTCGACGGCGTTTACACCTGCGACCCGCGCCAGGTGCCCGACGCCAGGCTGCTAAGGTCGATGTCGTATCAGGAAGCCATGGAGCTTTCCTACTTCGGCGCTAAAGTTCTTCATCCCCGCACTATTACCCCCATCGCCCAGTTCCAGATCCCTTGCCTCATCAAAAATACCGGTAACCCGCAGGCGCCCGGTACCCTGATTGGTGCAGAAGGCGACGAGGACGGCCTGCCGGTGAAGGGCATCACCAACCTAAATAATATGGCGATGTTTAATGTCTCCGGCCCCGGCATGAAGGGAATGGTAGGCATGGCGGCTCGTGTTTTTGCAGCCATGTCCGGAGCGGGGATCTCCGTTGTGCTGATCACCCAGTCCTCCTCTGAATACAGCATCAGCTTCTGCGTGCCGCAGGGCGACTGCCATCGTGCCCGCCGTGCGATGGAAGAAGAGTTCTACCTTGAGCTGAAGGAAGGCCTGCTGGAGCCGCTGGCCATCATGGAGCATCTGGCCATTATTTCCGTAGTCGGCGACGGCATGCGCACCCTGCGCGGCATTTCCGCTAAATTCTTTGCGGCGCTGGCCCGCGCAAATATCAACATCGTAGCCATTGCGCAAGGCTCGTCCGAGCGTTCTATCTCCGTTGTGGTCAGTAATGACGATGCTGTGACCGGCGTGCGCGTCACTCATCAGATGCTGTTTAATACCGACCAGGTTATCGAGCTGTTCCTGATTGGCGTCGGCGGCGTGGGGGCGGCACTGCTCGAGCAGGTTAAGCGTCAGCAGACCTGGCTTAAGCAAAAGCACATCGACCTGCGCGTATGCGGCGTGGCGAACTCCAGAGCGCTGCTGACCAACGTTCACGGCCTCGATCTGGAAAACTGGCAGGCAGAGCTGGCGGAAGCCAAAGAGCCCTTTAACCTGGGCCGCCTGATTCGCCTGGCGAAAGAGTACCACCTGCTGAACCCGGTTATCGTCGACTGTACTTCCAGCCAGGCGGTTGCCGATCAGTACGCTGACTTTCTTAGCGAAGGGTTCCACGTGGTGACGCCAAATAAAAAGGCGAACACCTCTACGATGAATTACTACCATCAGATGCGCAATGCGGCGGCGAAATCCCGTCGTAAATTCCTTTATGACACCAACGTAGGCGCGGGCCTGCCGGTTATCGAAAACCTGCAAAATCTGCTCAACGCAGGGGATGAGCTGCAACGCTTCTCCGGTATTTTGTCCGGTTCGCTGTCGTTTATCTTCGGCAAGCTGGATGAAGGTATGAGCCTGTCTGAAGCCACCCGCGTTGCTCGTGAGCTGGGTTATACCGAACCCGATCCGCGTGACGATCTGTCCGGCATGGACGTGGCGCGCAAGCTGCTGATCCTGGCTCGCGAAACGGGCCGAAATCTTGAGCTTTCCGACATCATCATCGAGCCGCTGCTGCCGGGATCCTTCGATTCAACGGGCGATGTGGAATCTTTCATGGCCCGCTTGCCGCAGCTGGATGATGAGTTTGCGGCCCGCGTCGCGAAAGCCCGCGACGAGGGTAAAGTGCTGCGCCTTGTCGGGGCAATTGAAGAAGACGGCAGCTGCAAAGTTAAAATTGACGCCGTGGACGGTAACGATCCACTGTATAAAGTGAAAAACGGTGAGAATGCCCTGGCCTTCTACAGCCACTATTATCAGCCGCTGCCCCTTGTGCTGCGCGGCTACGGCGCGGGCAACGACGTCACTGCTGCCGGTGTCTTTGCGGACTTGCTTCGCACCCTGTCATGGAAGTTAGGAGTTTAAGATGGTTAAAGTATTTGCACCGGCTTCCAGTGCCAACATGAGCGTCGGCTTTGACGTGCTCGGGGCCGCCGTTACGCCCGTTGATGGGTCTCTTTTAGGGGATTACGTTACGGTCGAAGCGGCAGATTCCTTCAGCCTGAACAACGTCGGGCGATTTGCCAGCAAGCTGCCGTCCGAACCGCGTGAGAACATCGTCTATCAATGCTGGGAACGCTTCTGCCAGGAAATTGGTAAAACCATTCCTGTGGCGATGACGCTGGAAAAAAGCATGCCGATTGGCTCGGGGTTGGGATCCAGCGCCTGCTCCGTGGTGGCAGGTTTAATGGCGATGAACGAGTTCTGCGGCAGGCCACTGAACGAAACTAAAATGCTCACGCTGATGGGCGAGCTGGAAGGGCGTATTTCCGGCAGCGTGCATTATGACAACGTTGCGCCGTGCTACCTTGGCGGCATGCAGCTGATGATCGAAGAGGACGGCATTATCAGCCAGCCCGTACCGGGCTTTGACGAATGGCTATGGGTGCTGGCCTATCCGGGCATCAAGGTGTCGACTGCGGAAGCGCGCGCCATTCTTCCTGCACAGTATCGTCGTCAGGACTGTATCAGCCACGGTCGTCATCTGGCGGGCTTCATTCACGCCTGCCATACCCGCCAGCCGCTGCTGGCGGCGAAGCTGATGCGTGACGTCATTGCCGAACCCTATCGCGCAAAACTGCTGCCACGCTTTAACGAAGCGCGTCAGGCAGTAGCCGATATCGGCGCGCTGGCAAGCGGCATTTCGGGCTCCGGCCCAACCTTATTTGCGCTGTGTGATAACACCGATACCGCACAGCGCGTGGCCGACTGGTTAGGCCAACACTATTTGCAAAACCAGGAAGGTTTTGTACATATCTGCCGTCTGGATACGGCTGGCGCACGAGTTTTGGGATAACGCATGAAACTGTATAACCTTAAAGATCATAACGAGCAGGTCAACTTTGCCCAGGCGATTACCCAGGGCTTAGGCAAACAACAGGGGCTGTTTTTCCCGCACGATTTGCCGGAGTTTGAGCTGACCGAAATCGACGAAATGCTAAAAATGGATTTCGTATCCCGCAGCAGCAAAATCCTGTCTGCTTTCATCGGTGATGAGATCCCGCAGGAACAGCTGGAACAGCGCGTGCGCGCGGCTTTCACCTTCCCTGCGCCGGTGAAAAGCGTCGAACCGGATATCGGCTGCCTCGAACTGTTCCACGGCCCTACGCTTGCGTTTAAGGATTTCGGCGGACGCTTTATGGCGCAAATGCTGACGCACATCAGCGGTGACAAGCCTGTTACTATTCTGACTGCAACATCGGGTGATACCGGCGCCGCTGTAGCACATGCCTTTTATGGCCTGAAGAATGTGCGCGTCGTGATTCTTTATCCGCGCGGCAAAATCAGTCCGCTGCAGGAAAAACTGTTCTGTACCCTGGGTGGCAATATTGAAACCGTGGCAATCGACGGCGATTTCGATGCGTGTCAGGCACTGGTTAAACAGGCCTTCGACGATGAAGAACTGAAGGTGGCGTTGGGGCTAAACTCAGCCAATTCGATTAATATCAGCCGTCTGCTGGCGCAGATTTGCTACTACTTTGAAGCCGTAGCGCAGCTGCCGCAGGAAGCCCGTAATCAGCTGGTGGTCTCTGTCCCTAGCGGTAACTTCGGCGATCTCACTGCTGGTCTGCTGGCAAAATCCCTTGGCCTGCCGATCAAGCGCTTTATCGCCGCCACCAATGCCAACGATACCGTTCCGCGTTTCCTGGCCGACGGTAAATGGTCGCCGAAAACTACCGTTGCCACGCTCTCTAACGCAATGGACGTCAGCCAGCCGAACAACTGGCCGCGCGTGGAAGAGCTGTTCCGCCGCAAAATCTGGCGTCTGACGGACCTGGGCTATGCCGCTGTCACCGATGAAACCACGAAAGCGACTATGCACGAGCTGAAAGCCGTGGGCTATGTCTCTGAACCGCATGCGGCGATAGCCTACCGTGCGCTTCGCGATCGGCTTCAGCCTGGCGAATATGGCCTGTTCCTGGGGACGGCACATCCGGCGAAGTTCAAAGAGAGCGTGGAAGAGATCCTTGGAGAGCCGCTGGCGCTGCCGGAAGAATTAGCATCGCGTGCCGACTTGCCGCTGCTGTCGCACAACCTGCCTGCGGACTTCGCTGCTCTGCGTAAGCTGATGATGGCAAAGGCTTAACGGCATACCGGTGGATGGCGCTGGCGCTCATCCACCCTGCGATTTCGGCCACCCAACAGGGTGGCTTTTTTACGACTGAATTATGGAGGAATTACGCAGGTAAAGTGGAGGGAAAACGGAGGAATTCCCATAAAATGCGGGCACTTAGATATTAGGATTGCACAGTATTATCACCCTGTGCCGTTCGGCATAAGCTGTTCCCAACAGCCCATATCGGGAACAGTTGTAAGGAGTAACTTATGTTGAAATCTATCGTTCTGGCGTTATCGATTCTGGTGGTGACTCCTCTGGCCGTACAGGCTTCCGAAATCACGCTGGTTCCGGCGGTGAAGCTGCAGATTGGTGATCAGGATAATCGTGGGAACTACTGGGATGGCGGCCAGTGGCGCGATCATGGCTGGTGGGGAAATCACTATGAGTGGCATGACAATCACTGGCGTCCACACGGTCGTCCGGACCATCATGATGACCATCGGCATGACGATCGCCATGAACATCATGACAACGGTAACCACTACGGCCAGCACAAGCATCACTAATTTGCAGGCCGGATAAGCTTTGCGCTATCCGGCATTGCCAGTCTACATAACAAGAAAATTTGGTGGATGACGCTGACGCTTATCCACCCTGGGAACGTGTCACTGTTCGTGGCGTTTAAACACCAGTTCGTTTTTCATTGATGCCGCTTCGTCGTATACGTAGCCGTCCGTATTAAACGCTTTAAGCTGCTCAGGCTTTGTGAGGCGATTTTCAATGATGTAGCGGCTCATTAAACCGCGTGCTTTCTTGGCGTAGAAGCTGATCACTTTAAACTTGCCGTTTTTCTCGTCGAGGAAGACAGGTTTGATAATCTCCGCATTAAGCTTCTTCGGCTTCACCGATTTAAAATATTCGTCAGACGCCAGGTTTATCAGGATGTTATCCCCCTGTGCCGCCAGCGTCTCGTTCAGCTTATCGGTAATCGTTTCGCCCCAGAACTGATACAGATCTTTGCCCTTCGGGTTTTCCAGGCGAATACCCATCTCCAGCCGATACGGCTGCATCAAATCCAGCGGGCGCAGTACGCCGTACAGGCCGGACAGCATGCGTAAATGCTGCTGGGCAAAATCAAATTCCGCATCGCTAAATGTTTCTGCCTGCAGTCCGGCATAGACATCGCCTTTAAAAGCCAAAATCGCCTGACGTGCGTTGCGCGGGGTGAAATCCGGATGCCATTCGTGGAAGCGGGTCTCATTAAGGGATGCCAGCTTGTCGCTGATATGCATCAGCGAGGCAATTTGCGGCGCGCTGAGCCCGCGAGCAATACCGATGAGCTGCTGGGAATGCTCCAGCAGCTCCGGCTGAGTATAGCGGTCGGTTGGTAGATCGCTTTGATAATCAAGAGTTTTGGCAGGTGAAATGACGATTAGCATGTTGGATCCTTACAGGTCTTTGCGGGCTACTGTAGCAAATTTCCTGAAAGTATCCGCCAATGGTTGTGATTAACTGCCGCTTTGCTTTTCCTTCTGCCCGTCCCACACGCCCGGTTCCAGCTGGCTTTTTATTTCCGGGAAACGGTCGGGGTTAAACACGGGCGTGAGGCCCAGCCGCTGTTGGCGTAGGTAGTCCGCAGTTAATTCCCGCACCACCGGGGAGAGCAGCAGGATAGCGCTGAGGTTGGTTATCGCCATTAGCGCCATTGCCACATCGGCGAGCTGCCAGACCAGCGGCAGCGGTGAAAGCGTACCGAAGAGCACCATAATCAGCGCCAGGCAGCGGAAAGATATCTGCGAAACGGCACTTTTTTTCTGCAGAAACAGCAGGTTGTTTTCCGCGTAGGCGTAGTTGGCAACGATGGAGGTAAAGCCGAACAGGAAGATGATAAAAGCAATAAACGCTGTGGCCCAGCTGCCTACCATGCTGCTTAACGCCATCTGGACAAGTTGGATACCATCCATGCCGCTCTTTGTGCTGTCCAGCATGCCGGAAACCAGTACGATGGCTGCAGTGGCTGTACAGATAACAATCGTATCAGTAAAGACGCCGAACATTTGTACCAGACCCTGCGCGGCTGGGTGAGGGGGCCACGCTGAAGCAGCCGCGGCGGCATTCGGGGTTGAACCCATACCCGCTTCGTTTGAGAACATACCGCGTTGGAAGCCGGTAGTAATAGCCTGACTTAACGTATAGGCCACCGTGCCAGAGGCCGCTTCGCGCCAGCCGAAAGCGCTTTTTATCACCAGCGTAATGACGTCCGGAATACGGTCGATATGCAGCACGACGACGTAGAGCGCCATCATTACCCAGATTAGCCCCATAAAAGGCACCAGATATTGGGAAAGCTTCGCTGCTCCGCGCATTCCCCCCCATATCACGCCGCCAGTCAGGAAGATTAGCAAAATGCCTATCCACTCTCTCGGCACGTTAAAAGCAAAATGAACCGCATTTGCGATAGCGTTTGCCTGCACCGCGTTGAAAATCAGGCCAAAGGCGATCATTAAAAATAGTGAGAACAGGACGCCCATCCAGCGCATGCCCAGTCCCCGTTCCATATACCAGGCTGGCCCACCGCGATAGTGGCCTTCGCTGTCGCGGGTTTTATAGAGTTGGGCGAGAGAGCATTCGGCATAGGAAGTTGCCATGCCGACGAGGGCGATTACCCACATCCAGAAGATGGCGCCGGGGCCGCCGATGGTCAGCGCCAAAGCCACCCCGGAGAGGTTTCCGCTGCCGACGCGGGCAGCAAGGCTGGTAAACAGCGCCTGGAGTGGCGAAATTCCGGTTTTGTCGGCGCTTTTTCCAGGCGCGAGCAGGGCGCGAAACTGGGTGAAATAGCGGAACTGCACGAAACTGCAGCGGAGGGTAAACCAGATACCTGTGCCGATCAGCAGGTAAATCAACAGCGAGCCCCAAAGTATCTCGTTGATAAAATGCAGAAAACCGATCATTAACGTCCCTCTTGTCAATGTTTCACGAAAGTGGCCGGGGGGCGATTCCGACCCGTAGTCCATTACATCGCAGGCGAATATTATAGGAAGTTTATCATGTTTATCTTACCTTCCGGATGGACGATTGCCACGGTTGCACCTGAGTTGCGTCGTGATATCATCAGGTAAGACCGGTTACATCTCCCTAACAAGCTACACCTGACGAGAAACACTATCATGACGGATAAATTGACCTCCCTGCGTCAGCTGACCACAGTGGTTGCTGACACCGGGGATATCGCGGCAATGAAGCTGTACCAGCCGCAGGATGCAACGACCAACCCATCTCTGATTCTGAACGCAGCACAAATCCCTGAGTACCGTAAACTGATTGACGATGCGGTAACGTGGGCGCGTGAGCAGAGCAGCGATCGTGCTCAGCAGGTTGTGGACGCCACGGATAAACTGGCGGTAAACATTGGTCTGGAAATCCTCAAGCTGATCCCTGGTCGCATCTCTACCGAAGTTGATGCTCGTCTGTCTTACGACACCGAAGCCAGCATCACCAAAGCAAAACGCCTGATCAAACTCTATAACGACGCGGGCATCAGCAACGACCGTATCCTGATCAAACTGGCTTCTACCTGGCAGGGCATCCGTGCCGCCGAGCAGCTGGAAAAAGAAGGCATCAACTGTAACCTGACCCTGCTGTTCTCCTTCGCCCAGGCCCGTGCCTGTGCTGAAGCTGGCGTGTTCCTGATCTCTCCGTTTGTTGGCCGTATCCTCGACTGGTACAAAGCTAACACCGACCAGAAAGAGTACGCACCGCAGGAAGACCCAGGCGTGGTGTCCGTGGCTGAGATTTATCAGTACTACAAACAGCATGGCTACGAGACCGTAGTGATGGGTGCAAGCTTCCGTAACGTTGGCGAAATCCTTGAGCTGGCAGGCTGCGACCGTCTGACTATCGCGCCGGCACTGCTTAAAGAGCTGGCCGAAAGCGAAGGCGCGGTTGAGCGCAAGCTTAGCTACACCGGCGAAGTGAAAGCGCGTCCGGAACGTATTACTGAATCCCAGTTCCTGTGGCAGCACAACCAGGATCCAATGGCCGTTGATAAACTGGCTGACGGTATCCGTAAGTTTGCTGTAGACCAGGAAAAGCTGGAAAAAATGATCGGCGACCTGCTGTAATCATTGGCGTGGCCGGGCATCCCGGTCACGCTTTTTAACGTTATACCCTGTCTGCAAATCCCCCTGCCGTGTATCATTCCGCTCAAGTTTACTGAATTCCCGGAATCGATATGAATACCTTACGCATTGGCTTAGTTTCCATCTCTGACCGCGCTTCCAGCGGTGTTTATCAGGACAAAGGCATTCCGTCGCTCGTTGAGTGGCTGGAGCGCACCCTTACCACCCCGTTTCAGATTGAAACCCGCCTTATTCCCGACGAGCAGCCGATCATCGAACAGACGCTGTGCGAGCTGGTGGATGAAATGGCCTGCCATCTGGTGCTGACCACCGGCGGTACCGGGCCGTCGCGCCGCGACGTGACACCGGATGCTACCCTTGCTGTTGCCGATCGCCTGATACCGGGCTTTGGCGAGCAGATGCGCCAGATAAGCCTGCACTATGTGCCAACGGCGATTCTTTCCCGCCAGGTTGGCGTCATCCGCAAGCAGGCGCTGATTCTTAACCTGCCGGGCCAACCGAAGTCGATACAGGAGACGCTGGAAGGGGTGAAAGACGAAAACGGTAAGGTTGTGGTAGCGGGGATTTTTGCGAGTGTACCGTATTGTGTACAGCTGCTGGGCGGCCCTTATATCGAAACCGATGGCCAGGTTGTAGCAGCATTTCGCCCGAAGAGCGCGCGTCGCGAGACAAAATCCTGAAGATAGGCCGTTTGTGACATAAGATGCAGTGCCTGTGGAGTGTTGAGGGTTAGCCGTTATAGTAAGCTTTGCTTTACAGCAAAACGGTCACTCACCCTTACGCTTCATTTATACGCACGGTTTACTATGTCAATACAACAACAGACAAGACCTCTGAACCGTCAGGACTACAAAACCCTGACGCTTGCCGCTTTGGGCGGCGCCCTTGAATTCTACGATTTTATTATTTTCGTCTTTTTTGCCACCGTCGTCGGCGCGCTGTTCTTCCCGGCTGATATTCCCGAGTGGCTGCGCCAGGTGCAGACCTTTGGCATTTTTGCCGCCGGTTACCTTGCCCGTCCGCTGGGCGGCATCGTGATGGCGCACTTTGGCGATCTGGTTGGCCGCAAGAAGATGTTCACCCTGAGCATCCTGCTGATGGCGCTGCCGACGCTCGCCATTGGCCTGTTGCCGACTTACGCCACGCTGGGCATCGCAGCTCCCATCCTGCTTCTTCTTATGCGTGTGCTGCAAGGTGCCGCCATTGGTGGTGAAGTGCCGGGCGCATGGGTTTTCGTCGCTGAGCACGTACCTTATAACCGCATCGGCATTGCCTGCGGAACGCTGACCGCTGGGCTGACAGTAGGTATTTTGCTGGGATCGGTGGTGGCCACGATTATCAATATGGTGATGACGCCGGAGGCCATTCATAACGGTGGCTGGCGTATTCCGTTCTTGCTTGGCGGGATTTTCGGGCTGGTAGCGATGTACCTGCGCCGCTGGCTGCAGGAAACGCCGATCTTTATCGAGATGCAGAATCGCAAGGCGCTGGCGGAAGAGCTGCCCTTGAAATCGGTGGTAATGAAGCATAAAAAGGCCGTCGTCATTTCAATGCTTCTGACCTGGCTGCTGTCGGCGGGTATTGTCGTGGTGATCCTGATGTCGCCGACCTGGCTGCAAAAACAGCTGGGTATCGCTCCAGCGCTTACGTTACAGGCCAATAGCATCGCCACTATTATGCTGTGCGTAGGCTGCGTTGTGGCGGGGCTGGTTGTCGACCGCATCGGTGCCAGCAGAACCTTTATCTTCGGCAGCCTGCTGCTGGCGGTATGCAGCTGGATGTTCTATCACCAGATGGCCAGTCACCCGGAATATTTGTTCTTCTTATATGGGCTGGTCGGCCTGAGCGTGGGTGTAGTGGGCGCAGTGCCGTTTGTCCTGGTGCGGGCGTTCCCGGCGGAGGTCCGGTTTACCGGTATCTCATTTTCCTACAATGTCTCCTACGCGATCTTTGGCGGGCTGACGCCAATCCTCGTCACCATGCTAATGGGCGTCTCTCCGATGGCTCCTGCCTGGTACGTGCTGGCGCTGGCGTTGGTTGGGCTGGCGGTAGGTATCTGGCTGCGAAAAGATTTGAATCATGAGGATGGGGTAGTGGAAAGACCGCTGCAGCATTCATAAAAAAATGCGGAGCCTGGCTCCGCATTTTTGTTTCTTTCAGGTGGCGAGAATCAGTGCTTTTCGCCCAGCGGCAGCACGGTGCGGCCAAACTGTTCGTTGATCACTTCGCCCATCGCAGTGTAAATGGCGCTTGCGCCACATACCAGGCCAACCCAGCCCGCTACATGGATGATGCTTTCGCTATCGGCAAAGTGGCCGATAGACAGCAGGGCAAACAGGACGGTCAGGCTGCAGAAAATAAACTGCTGCATGCGTGAACCCTTCAGCGTGGCGATGAACATGAACAGCGTGAACACGCCCCACAGGCCGAGATAGGCCCCCAGGAAATGCGCATTCGCCGCATCGCCCAGGCCCATTTTAGGCATCAGGAAGATAGCAACCAGAGATAACCAGAATGCACCGTAAGAGGTGAATGCGGTCAGGCCAAAGGTATTTCCCTTTTTGTACTCAAGCAGGCCAGCAAAGATTTGCGCGATGCCACCGTAGAAGATCCCCATGCTCAGGATCGTGATATCAAAACCAAATAGCCCGCTGTTGGTCAAGTTGAGCAAAATGGTGGTCATGCCGAAGCCCATTAAGCCCAGGGGAGCTGGATTAGCCAACTTAGTGTTGCCCATAGTTCCTCTGAAAAATTCGTCTGTAAAAGTTTATTAGTAAATGGCCCAACAGCCGTGAAAGGGCAGCGGGGCGCGGCATCATAATGGGGGGCAGGGGTGGAGTCCATGATCTAAACAGGTGTGAAGATGAAAATTTTTTTTGCGTTGCCCCTTGATGGCGGGCCAGCCGACCCCATCTTGTATGCAACCGCAGTTGGCGGACCTGTAAAAAAACACGTTTGGGCAGTTGAAACACTCTTGTTTGCCCGCATAACAGGTTCACAACCACATGACGAACAAATTTTAAGTGGAGACGTTTAGATGGGTAAAATTATTGGTATCGACCTGGGTACAACCAACTCTTGTGTAGCAGTTATGGATGGTACCACTGCACGTGTGCTGGAGAACGCCGAGGGCGACCGCACCACACCTTCCATTATTGCTTATACCCAGGATGGCGAAACTCTGGTTGGTCAGCCGGCTAAGCGTCAGGCAGTGACTAACCCGCAGAACACCCTGTTCGCGATCAAGCGCCTGATTGGCCGTCGTTTCCAGGACGAAGAAGTGCAGCGTGATGAAGCCATCATGCCGTACAAAATCATCGGCGCTGACAACGGCGACGCATGGATTGACGTGAAAGGTCAGAAAATGGCACCGCCGCAGATCTCTGCTGAAGTGCTGAAGAAAATGAAGAAGACGGCCGAAGATTACCTGGGTGAACCGGTAACCGAAGCGGTTATCACCGTACCTGCCTACTTCAACGATGCTCAGCGTCAGGCAACCAAAGACGCTGGCCGTATCGCAGGTCTGGAAGTGAAACGTATCATCAACGAACCAACCGCAGCGGCGCTGGCCTACGGTCTGGATAAAGAAGTTGGCAACCGCACCATCGCCGTTTACGACCTGGGTGGCGGTACCTTCGATATCTCTATTATCGAAATCGACGAAGTTGATGGTGAGAAGACCTTTGAAGTACTGGCTACCAACGGGGATACCCACCTGGGTGGTGAAGACTTCGACAGCCGTCTGATCAACTACCTGGTAGAAGAGTTCAAGAAAGATCAGGGTATCGATCTGCGTAACGATCCGCTGGCGATGCAGCGTCTGAAAGAAGCTGCTGAAAAAGCGAAGATCGAACTCTCTTCTGCGCAGCAGACCGACGTGAACCTGCCGTACGTCACAGCAGACGCGACGGGTCCTAAACACATGAACATTAAAGTGACTCGTGCAAAACTGGAATCCCTGGTCGAAGACCTGGTCAACCGTTCTATCGAGCCACTGAAAGTTGCGCTGCAGGATGCTGGCCTGTCCGTATCCGACATCCAGGACGTGCTGCTGGTTGGCGGTCAGACCCGTATGCCAATGGTGCAGAAAAAAGTTGCTGAGTTCTTTGGTAAAGAGCCACGTAAAGACGTTAACCCGGACGAAGCCGTTGCCGTTGGCGCAGCCGTTCAGGGCGGTGTTCTGACTGGCGAAGTGAAAGACGTACTGCTACTGGACGTTACCCCACTGTCTTTGGGTATCGAAACCATGGGCGGCGTGATGACTGCGCTTATCAACAAAAACACCACTATCCCGACCAAGCACAGCCAGGTGTTCTCTACCGCTGAAGACAACCAGTCTGCGGTAACCATCCATGTGCTGCAGGGTGAACGTAAACGTGCTGCGGATAACAAAGATCTGGGCCAGTTTAACCTGGACGGGATCAGCCCGGCACCGCGCGGCATGCCGCAGATCGAAGTCACCTTCGATATCGATGCTGATGGCATCCTGCACGTTTCCGCGAAGGACAAAAACAGCGGTAAAGAGCAGAAGATCACTATCAAGGCCTCTTCTGGTCTGAACGAAGAAGAGATCCAGAAAATGGTGCGTGAAGCAGAAGCTAACGCCGATGCTGACCGTAAGTTCGAAGAGCTGGTCCAGACCCGTAACCAGGCAGATCACCTGGTGCACAGCACTCGCAAGCAGGTTGAAGAAGCAGGCGATAAACTGCCAGCTGATGACAAAACTGCCATCGAATCTGCTCTGACCGCGCTGGAAGGTTCCCTGAAAGGCGAAGACAAAGCAGATATCGAAGCGAAGATGCAGGAACTGGCTCAGGTTTCCCAGAAGCTGATGGAGCTGGCTCAGGCACAACACGCTGAGCAGCAGGCGGGGAACGCGGCTGATGCAACCAACGCTGGCAAAGAAGACGACGTGGTTGACGCCGAGTTCGAAGAAGTTAAAGACAAAAAATAATCGCCCTTTGATTGGGTAAAACACTGACACGGGCGTAGAGGGTTTCCTCTCCGCCCGTGTCCGCATGTTAGGGGCAGATAAAAACATGGCGAAGAAAGACTATTACGAGGTTTTAGGCGTCTCGAAATCCGCAGACGAGCGTGAAATCAAAAAAGCTTACAAGCGCCTGGCGATGAAATTCCACCCGGACCGTAACCAGGGTGACAAAGAGGCCGAAGGTAAGTTTAAAGAGATCAAAGAAGCCTACGAAATTCTCACCGACGAGCAAAAACGTGCCGCATATGACCAGTACGGTCACGCCGCGTTCGAGCAGGGCGGTATGGGTGGCGGCGGTGGCTTTGGCGGCGGCGGTGCTGACTTCAGCGATATCTTTGGCGATGTGTTTGGCGATATCTTTGGCGGCGGTCGCCGTCAGCGTGCTTCACGCGGTGCTGACCTGCGCTACAACATGGATCTTTCTCTGGAAGAAGCCGTTCGCGGCGTAACCAAAGAGATCCGCATCCCGACGCTGGAAGAGTGTGACGTTTGCCACGGCAGCGGCGCAAAATCCGGCTCGAAGCCGCAAACCTGTCCAACCTGCCACGGTGCAGGGCAGGTGCAGATGCGTCAGGGCTTCTTTACCGTGCAGCAGAGCTGCCCGCACTGCCAGGGCCGCGGTTCAATTATTAAAGATCCGTGCAACACCTGTCATGGCCATGGCCGCGTAGAGAAAACCAAAACCCTGTCGGTGAAAATCCCGGCTGGCGTGGATACCGGCGATCGCATTCGTCTGACCGGTGAAGGTGAAGCAGGTGAACACGGTGCGCCAGCAGGCGATCTGTACGTTCAGGTGCAGGTGAAGCAGCACCCAATCTTCGAGCGTGAAGGCAACAACCTTTACTGCGAAGTGCCAATCAACTTTGCGATGGCAGCGCTGGGCGGTGAAATTGAAGTGCCGACGCTTGATGGCCGCGTGAAGCTGAAAGTTCCGGGTGAAACCCAGACCGGCAAGCTGTTCAGGATGCGTGGCAAAGGTGTGAAATCCGTACGGGGTGGAGCACAGGGCGACCTGTTGTGCCGTGTGGTTGTCGAAACACCGGTTAGCCTGAACGAAAAACAGAAACAGCTGCTCCGCGATCTGGAAGAAAGCTTTGGTGGACCGACCGGCGAGCATAACAGCCCGCGTTCCAAAAGCTTCTTCGACGGCGTGAAAAAGTTCTTTGATGATTTAACCAAATAAATCATCCCGCAGGACTGCTACGCTTAAAACCTGAATCGGCTGATGCTGATTCAGGTTTTTTTTTCCTGGAAGGATGAGCGCTAAATTGTTATTGATCGGATTTTTCGATTTAACTGCGCTATTTAATCTGCTTTTAACGATGTATCGATGCTGTTATCCTCGCGCCCACATTGGTGGCTTCACTGGCTGGCTGCCGAACAAAGGGAGGGAACAATGACGAAAACACTGCATAACTTTTTCAGGAATGACGCTGCTGGCGGCATTTTGCTGATTATCGCTGCATCTCTGGCAATGCTTCTGGCGAACATGGATGCCACCAGCAGCCTGTACCAGGCGTTTCTTGCCACGCCCGTCGAGGTGCGCATTGGCGCGCTGGACATTAATAAGAACATGCTGCTGTGGGTGAACGACGCCCTGATGGCCATCTTCTTTCTGATGATTGGCCTGGAGGTGAAGCGGGAAATGGTGGAAGGCTCGCTGGCCAGCCGCCGCCAGGCCGCTTTCCCGATGATCGCGGCGCTGGGTGGCATGGTAATCCCCGCCGCCATCTATCTGATCTTCAACTTTCAGGATCCGGTGACCCGTGAAGGTTGGGCAATCCCGGCAGCAACGGATATTGCCTTCGCGCTGGGTATTCTTGCGCTGCTCGGCAACCGGGTGCCCGTCGCGCTCAAAGTGTTCCTGATGGCACTGGCTATTATTGATGATCTGGGTGCCATCGTCATCATTGCGCTGTTTTATACCAACGATCTTTCGCTGCTGTCGCTGGCGGTTGCGGCGGGGGCAATTGCGGTTATGGCCTTGTTGAATCTTTTCAACGTGCGCCGTACGGGAATTTATATCCTGGTTGGCGTGGTACTGTGGACCGCCGTGCTTAAATCCGGCGTGCACGCAACGCTTGCCGGGGTGATTATCGGCTTCCTGATCCCGCTTAAAGAGAAAGACGGACACTCCCCGGCAAGGGAGCTGGAGCACATACTGCATCCGTGGGTCGCGTTCCTGATCCTGCCGCTGTTTGCCTTTGCCAACGCCGGCGTCTCTTTACAGGGGGTCACGCTGGAAGGGCTGACGTCGCTGCTGCCGATGGGGATTATTGCCGGTCTGTTTATCGGCAAGCCGCTGGGGATTAGCCTGTTCTGCTGGCTGGCCCTGAAGCTTAAGCTTGCCAGCCTGCCGGAGGGAACGACCTTCAAGGATATTCTTGCCGTGGGTGTGCTGTGTGGCATTGGCTTTACCATGTCGATCTTTATTGCGTCCCTGGCCTTCAGCAGCGTCGATCCTGAGCTCATCACCTGGGCGAAGCTGGGCATCCTAATCGGCTCGTTGCTTTCCGCCGTGGTCGGATACACTATGCTGAGAAGCCGTTTTTCACCGGCGGCGTAACCAGATTTCATTTCACCGCTGACAGCTCCCGCTGCCAGCTAAAGGACAATCTCTCAGGGAGTGAAAGCGCCATGTCGCACATCAATTACAACCATCTCTATTATTTCTGGCACGTCTGCAAAGAGGGTTCGGTGGTGGGGGCAGCGGAAGCGCTGTACCTGACGCCGCAGACCATCACCGGGCAAATCAAAGCGCTGGAAGAGCGTCTGGACGGCAAGCTGTTCAAACGAAAAGGTCGGGGCCTGGAGCCCTCGGAGCTGGGCCAGCTGGTCTTTCGCTACGCGGACCGCATGTTTACGCTAAGCCAGGAGATGCTGGATATCGTGAACTACCGCAAAGAGTCTAGCCTGTTGTTCGACGTAGGTATTGCGGACGCGCTCTCGAAAAGGCTGGTTAGCGGCGTGCTGGATGCCGCCGTCGTTGAAGACGAACAGATCCACCTACGCTGTTTTGAATCCACACACGAAATGCTGCTCGAGCAGCTCAGCCAGCATAAGCTGGATATGATTATCTCGGACTGCCCGATTGACTCCACGCAGCAGGAAGGGCTTTTCTCGGTCAAAATTGGCGAGTGCGGCATCAGCTTCTGGACTCAGGAGCCCTTGCCCGAGCAGCCGTTTCCGGCCTGCCTTGAAACAAGGCGCCTGTTAATACCCGGCCGTCGCTCAATGCTGGGGCGTAAAATCCTCAACTGGATTAACACCCAGGGGCTGAAGGTCGAGATTCTGGGAGAGTTTGACGATGCGGCCCTGATGAAAGCGTTTGGTGCGGCGCACAATGCGATATTCGTTGCTCCGACGCTGTACGGTCAGGATATCTATAAAGACGACAACATCATTGAGATTGGGCGCATTGAGAGTGTGATGGAAGAGTACCACGCGATTTTCGCAGAGCGCATGATTCAGCACCCCGCGGTGCAGCGAGTCTGCAAAAGAGATTACTCGGCGCTGTTTAAATAGCACCGGATTTCAGGCATAAAAAAACCGGCATGAGCCGGTTTTTTTTAAGCTGACAACAGAAAGGCGATTAAGCCAGTTTGTTGATTTGCGCAGTAAGGTTAGCCTTATGACGCGCAGCTTTGTTTTTGTGGATCAGACCTTTGCTAGCCTGACGATCCACGATTGGTTGCATTTCGTTAAATGCTTTCTGTGCAGCAGCTTTGTCGCCAGTTTCAATCGCTGCGTATACTTTCTTGAGGAAAGTACGCATCATAGAGCGACGGCTTGCGTTGTGCTTACGAGCCTTTTCAGACTGTACAGCACGTTTCTTAGCTGATTTGATATTAGCCAAGGTCCAACTCCCAAATATGATCTATGTGGACAATTCAAAGGCCGAGGAATATGCCCGGTTAGCCTTCTTTTGTCAATGGATTTGTGCAAATAAGCGCCGTTAACTTTACGACACCTCTTACGTTGTGATGGCGCGGATTCTACCAGCATCGGGCCTGCGAATACAGCCTTTAGCTAACAAAAATCCATCAATAACGGCTAAGCGACGCAAAAGCGTCCCCCAGCGTAATGAAAACCTTAAAGCTTTATGTCAAACGGACAATCGCTGGTTAACGTTCATCGCGGTAGTTGATATAATCCGCCGATTTCCACTGTTTTGAGCCAGCCATGAAGCTGATACGCGGCATACATAATTTACGCCAGAATCACCACGGGTGTGTCCTCACCATTGGTAATTTCGATGGCGTGCATCGAGGCCACAAGTCTCTGCTACAAGGGCTGTGTGAGGAGGGGCGTACGCGCAACCTTCCGGTCATGGTGATGATTTTCGAGCCTCAGCCGCTGGAGCTTTTTGCCGCAGGCCAGGCGCCTGCACGCTTAACCCGTCTGCGTGAAAAATTGCGCTACCTGGCGGAGTGCGGCGTGGACTACGTGCTTTGCGTGCGTTTTGACCGCCGCTTTGCCGCACTAACGGCCCAAAACTTTGTTAGCGACCTGCTGGTTAACCGCCTCGGGGTGAAGTTTCTCGCCGTCGGGGATGATTTCCGCTTTGGTGCTGGTCGCCAGGGGGATTTCTTGTTATTACAGAAGGCAGGCCTGGAATACGGCTTTAACGTCACCAGCACGCAGACTTTTTGCGAAGGTGGCGTACGCATCAGCAGCACGGCGGTCCGCCAGGCCTTAGCTGATGACAAACTCGAGCTTGCTAAAAGCCTGCTTGGGCATCCGTTTATTATCTCCGGACGCGTTGTCCACGGCGACGAGCTGGGCCGCACCATCGGTTTTCCGACGGCGAATATACCGCTGCGCCGTCAGGTATCCCCGGTAAAAGGGGTGTACGCGGTAGAAGTGGCGGGTCTCGGCGACAAGCTGCTTCCTGGCGTTGCCAATATCGGCACCCGCCCTACGGTGGCGGGGATGCGCCAGCAGTTAGAAGTTCATTTGCTGGATGTTGCAATGGACCTGTATGGACACCATATAGATGTGGTGCTGCGTAAAAAAATACGCAATGAACAGCGCTTCGCTTCGCTCGATGAACTGAAAGCGCAGATCGCTAACGATGTAGTAACCGCCCGCGAATTTTTTGGCTCTAATACCTGAGCAAGCTAACTACGGAACCGAGAATCTAATGAGTGACTTTAAATCTACCCTGAACTTGCCGGAAACAGGGTTCCCGATGCGTGGCGATCTCGCTAAACGCGAACCGGGCATGCTGGCGCGCTGGAACGATGATGACCTGTACGGCATCATCCGTACTGCAAAAAAAGGCAAGAAGTCCTTTATTTTGCACGATGGCCCTCCTTACGCGAACGGCAGCATTCATATTGGTCACTCCGTAAACAAGATTCTGAAAGATATTATCGTTAAGTCCAAAGGGCTTTCCGGTTTTGACTCGCCGTATGTGCCGGGCTGGGACTGTCACGGTCTGCCAATCGAGCTGAAAGTAGAACAGCTGATCGGCAAGCCGGGCGAGAAAGTGTCTGCGGCGGAATTCCGTGCGGCGTGCCGTAAGTATGCGGCCGAGCAGGTTGACGGCCAGCGCGAAGACTTCATCCGCTTAGGCGTGCTGGGTGACTGGTCACGTCCGTACCTGACCATGGATTTCAATACCGAAGCGAACATCATCCGTGCGCTCAGCAAAATCATCGGTAACGGCCACCTGCATAAAGGTGCTAAGCCAGTCCACTGGTGCGTCGACTGTCGTTCAGCGCTGGCTGAGGCGGAAGTTGAGTACTACGACAAAACGTCTCCTTCCATCTTTGTTAGTTTCCATGCGGTCGATGCCGACGCGGTAAAGGCGAAGTTTGGTGCGGCTGTGGTGACCGGCCCGGTTTCTCTTGTTATCTGGACAACCACCCCGTGGACCCTGCCTTCTAACCGTGCGGTCTCTTTGAACGCTGACTTCGAGTACGTGCTGGTGCAGGTTGATGGCCAGGCGCTGATCGTCGCCAAAGATTTGCTTGAAAGCGTGATGAAAAGCGCGGCAATCAGCGACTGGACAGTGCTGGGCGAAACAAAAGGTGCTGAGCTTGAGCTGATGCGCTTTAAGCATCCGTTCCTTGCTTACGATGTGCCAGTGATTCTTGGCGACCACGTTACCCTGGATGCGGGTACCGGTGCGGTTCATACCGCAGGCGGCCACGGTCCTGACGACTACGTGATCAGCCAGAAATACGGTCTGGAAATTGCCAACCCGGTTGGGCCGGACGGCTGCTACCTGCCTGGCACCTATGAAGGGCTGGACGGCGTCCAGGTCTTCAAAGCCAACGATCTGATCGTCAACATCCTGCGCGATAAAGGCGCTCTGCTGCACGTTGAAAAACTGCTGCACAGCTACCCGCACTGCTGGCGTCACAAAACCCCGATCATCTTCCGTGCCACGCCGCAGTGGTTTGTGAGCATGGATCAGAAAGGCCTGCGCGAGCAGTCCCTGAAAGAGATTAAAGGCGTGCAGTGGATCCCGGACTGGGGCCAGGCGCGCATTGAATCCATGGTTGCTAACCGTCCGGACTGGTGTATCTCCCGTCAGCGCACCTGGGGCGTGCCAATGTCCCTGTTCGTGCATAAAGAGACGGAAGAGCTTCACCCGCGTACGCTGGAACTGATGGAAGAAGTTGCGAAGCGCGTAGAACAAGACGGCATCCAGGCGTGGTGGGATTTAGATCCGCGCGACATCATGGGTGACGACGCAGACAACTACACCAAAGTGCCGGACACCCTGGACGTGTGGTTCGACTCCGGCTCAACGCACTCATCCGTTGTGGACGTGCGCCCTGAGTTCAACGGCCACGCGGCGGACATGTATCTGGAAGGGTCGGATCAGCACCGCGGCTGGTTCATGTCCTCCCTGATGATCTCCACGGCGATGAAAGGCAAAGCGCCTTACCGCCAGGTGCTGACCCACGGCTTCACCGTAGATGGTCAGGGCCGTAAGATGTCCAAATCCATCGGCAACACCGTTTCTCCGCAGGACGTGATGAACAAGCTGGGCGCGGACATCCTGCGCCTGTGGGTGGCATCTACCGACTACACCGGCGAAATGGCGGTTTCCGACGAAATCCTCAAGCGTGCTGCCGATGCATATCGTCGCATCCGTAACACTGCTCGCTTCCTGCTGGCTAACCTGAACGGCTTTAATCCGGAAACCGACATGGTGAAACCCGAAGAGATGGTGAAGCTGGACCGTTGGGCGGTAGGCTGCGCGCAGGAAGCACAGGCGGATATCCTGGCCTCCTACGAAAACTACGATTTCCACGAAGTTGTGCAGCGCCTGATGCGCTTCTGCTCCGTTGAAATGGGCTCGTTCTATCTCGACATCATCAAAGATCGTCAGTACACCGCGAAGCCGGACAGCGTGGCGCGCCGCAGCTGCCAGACCGCTCTGTATCACATTGCAGAAGCGCTGGTTCGCTGGATGGCACCGATCATGTCCTTCACCGCCGACGAAATCTGGGGCTTCCTGCCGGGTAAACGCGAGCAGTACGTCTTCACCGGCGAGTGGTACGAAGGTCTGTTTGGCCTGGATAACGCCGAAGAGATGAACAACGACTACTGGGATACCCTGCTGACCGTGCGCGGCGAAGTGAACAAGGTCATTGAGCAGGCTCGCGCCGACAAACGCGTTGGTGGGTCTCTGGAAGCGGCAGTCACCCTGTACGCGGACAGCGATCTGGCAGCGAAGCTCAACGCCCTGGGCGATGAATTGCGATTTGTCCTGTTGACCTCCGGTGCGCAAGTTGCCGATTATGCGCAGGCAACGGAAGACGCTCAGCCGAGCGAAATCCTTAAAGGCCTGAAAGTCGCCTTGCGTAAAGCCGACGGTGAGAAGTGCCCGCGCTGCTGGCATTACACTACCGACGTCGGTCAGGTAGCGGAACACGCAGAAATTTGCGGCCGCTGTGTCAGCAACGTAGCCGGTGACGGCGAAAAGCGTAAGTTCGCCTGATGAGTAAACCGATTCTTTCTACCGGCCTGCGCTGGCTGTGGCTGGTGGTCGTGGTGCTAATCATCGATCTGGGCAGCAAGTACCTGATCCTCCAGCATTTCATGCTGGGGGACACCGTCTCGCTGTTCCCGTCGCTGAACCTGCACTACGCCCGTAACTACGGCGCGGCGTTTAGTTTCCTGGCGGATAAAGGCGGCTGGCAGCGCTGGTTCTTCGCGGGCATTGCGGTGGGTATCTCCGTGGTGCTGGCGGTGCTGATGTACCGCGCGAAAGCCACCCAGAAGCTGAACAATATCGCCTATGCTTTGATCATCGGCGGCGCGCTCGGCAACCTGTTCGACAGGCTCTGGCACGGCTTCGTGGTCGACATGATCGACTTCTACGTCGGCGACTGGCACTTTGCCACCTTCAACCTGGCCGATACGGCAATCTGTATCGGCGCGGCGCTGATTGTGCTGGAAGGGTTCTTCGTCTCTGACGGGAAGAAGAAAGCGGCATAATCCGGCCCGCGTGCCGTTCGATTTGTAGGGCGGGCAGGCGTTAGCGCCCCCGCCACAATAATAGGCTCTACTGCATGTCTGAATCTGTACAAGCTAACAGCCGCGTTTTGGTGCATTTCACGCTGAAACTCGAAGATGGTTCCACCGCCGAGTCCACCCGTAACAACGGCAAACCGGCGCTCTTCACCCTTGGCGATGAAACCCTGTCGCCGGGTATGGAAGACCAGCTTGTCGGCCTGAAGGCTGGCGACAAAAAGGCGTTTTCGCTGGCCCCGGAATCCGCGTTTGGTATTCCAAGCCCGGACATGATCCAGTATTTCTCCCGTCGTGAATTCGTCGACGCGGGGGAGCCGGAGCCGGGTGCGATTATGCTCTTTACCGCAATGGATGGCAGCGAGATGCCGGGCGTGGTGCGCGAAGTCAACGGGGATTCCATCACCGTGGACTTTAACCATCCTCTCGCCGGGCAAACCCTTCATTTTGATATCGAAGTACTGGAAGTTAACCCGGTACTGGAGGCGTTGAATGCAGATCCTGTTGGCTAACCCACGCGGCTTCTGTGCCGGGGTCGACCGCGCTATCAGCATTGTGGAAAACGCGCTGGCTATCTACGGCGCGCCAATTTACGTTCGTCATGAAGTGGTGCATAACCGCTACGTGGTGGACAGCCTGCGCGAGCGCGGGGCGATTTTCATCGAGCAAATCAGCGAAGTGCCGGACGGCGCGATCCTGATCTTTTCGGCGCACGGCGTTTCCCAGGCGGTGCGCAACGAAGCCAAAGGCCGTGATTTAACGGTATTCGATGCGACCTGCCCGCTGGTCACCAAAGTGCATATGGAAGTGGCGCGCGCCAGCCGCCGTGGTGAAGAGTCCATTCTGATTGGCCACGCCGGCCACCCGGAAGTGGAAGGCACCATGGGCCAGTACAGCAACCCGAAAGGGGGCATGTACCTGGTGGAGTCGCCGGAGGACGTCAGCAGGCTGAACGTCAAAAACGAAGGCAAGCTGTCGTTTATGACCCAGACCACTCTGTCGGTCGATGACACTTCGGAAGTGATTGACGCGCTGCGTAACCGTTTCCCGCAGATCATCGGGCCGCGCAAAGACGATATCTGCTACGCCACGACTAACCGTCAGGAAGCCGTGCGTGCCCTGGCGGACGAGGCGGACGTGGTGCTGGTGGTCGGCTCGAAGAACTCTTCTAACTCCAACCGCCTGGCAGAGCTTGCCCAGCGCATGGGGAAAGCGGCGTATCTGATTGACGACGCGACGGACATTCAGGAAGAGTGGGTGACAGGCGCGAAATGCGTTGGCGTTACCGCCGGCGCGTCCGCCCCGGATGTGCTGGTACAAAACGTGTTAGCCCGCCTGCGTGAGCTTGGCGGCAGCGAAACCCGCGAGCTGACCGGACGCGAAGAAAACATCGTGTTTGAAGTGCCGCGCGAGCTGCGTATCGATGCCAAAGAAGTGTAGGCGTAGGGTGGATAAGCGATAGTGTACGACCGGTCACATAGGTTACAGATCAGACCGGCCACATAGGTAACACATTCAGGCTAATCTATCCGGATGATACTTTGCTTACGTCTGTCGTAGTAAGCAAGGTCCATCCGGTTAAATATAATGACATCCACCCCATCTTCCCGTTCCTCCAGCATCACATATTCCCCCCGTAGCGCCTGATTCAGGAACACACGTTTACCGATGTGTATAACGCCTTTCGGTCCGACCCGATAAATTCGTGCACCCTCCGGATAACTCACCTCCGGCGTTTTTCCGTCCCATTGCCGGGGCGACGGCACCCAGATGCCACCGGGGGTCAGCCCGCCCAGTGCCTCATGTGGCCGTTCCCGGTTAAACTCCTCCCGGTAATGGTCGAACCACGCCTGCTGGGCTTCCAGAGTCGAATGCCGGTTATCGAAGCCCAGGCTGTATTTGAGAGAGCGGTGCATGCGTTCATGGCGTCCGTTTTCCTCCGGATGTCCCCGACGAATACGCTCCGGACGGATGCCAAGCTTAATCAGCCAGACAGCAAGACGACTCAGCCCCGCGATGCCGGTTCCGGCAAACGGCTGGCCGTTATCCGTTTTCAGAACTTCGGGCAGGCCGTATTCCAGGAAGGCTTGCTCCAGACAACCACGGACAAAGGACTCGCTTTCCCTGAAGGTGCCCTGGCAGGCCAGCAGGTAACGGCTGTGGTTGTCGGTCAGGGTGAACGGATGGCAGTAGGCCCGGCTGAGAAGCCGGAACTTGCCCTTGAAGTCCGCGCTCCAGACCTGGTTAACCGTCTCAATGGAGGTCATCGCCTGGCGGTTGCCGGGCGTACGACGACGGTGGACACGGGGAGTAATCAGCCCCTCACGCTGAAGGATATCCCCGATGGTACTGGCGGCAGGAACAGGGAACGGCACGCGGTGATTAATCAGCCAGCCGCGCACCTTTTTCGCGCCCCAGTCGGGATGTGTCAGCCGGATATCGATGAGCTGCTGAATAATGTCAGGCAGGAGTCTGTCAGGATGCGTGAGGCGGGCACGGGATTTATCAAAAAGGGAGATCGGGTCATCGGGGTCAAATCGCTGCAGCCACTTGTAGCCGGTTTTGCGGCTGATACCAAAACGGCGGCACAGGGCCGAGAAAGGTTCCGTGCCCGTCTGGCAGGCACGGATGAAATCAAGACGTTGCATGGGTTGGGTCTCAGTCCAGGGCATAGTGAGTCTCCTCTGCTATACCGTTTATAACTGTTACCCATGTGGCCGGTCTAAAGTGTTACCCATGTGCCCGGTTTGTACCGATAGCGTCATCCACCTTTTTTGCCAGTTTTAAATGGAGAGCTTTGGCTCCCCATTTTGCTAAGCGTCGTCCTCGTCCTGCATTATCGCGCTGCGCCC